>NZ_JBVHFT010000012.1:0-75528 GCF_055562215.1 Kribbella sp. NPDC020701
TCCAATGAACCGGGGCCTGCTACCCGGCGCTCCGGTACCTACCGGGACGGGACTCACACCCGCCGGCCTGGCCCAGCTTCCAGAACGCAACATGCTTTCGATCCTAGGTGTCCGCGGCAACAACTGTGAGACGCGCCGCATCGGGCGACGCGGAACCTCCTGTGTCGTCTAGCGTTTTGTCGTGTGAGCGAATCCCGATTGCCACCACCCGGCACCGTCGTACGGCGTACGACGGCCCGCGTGCTGCCGGTGCGTCCCGACGGCAAGGTGTTGCTGCTGCACGGCTGGGATCCGCTGAAACCACAGACGCCGTACTGGTTCACCATCGGTGGCGGCGTGGAAGCCGGCGAGACGGTCACCGAGGCGGCCAGCCGGGAACTGCGCGAAGAGGTCGGCATCCTGCTGCCGGCCGAGGCGCTCGGCGCGCCGGTGGCGACGAACACGATCGAGTTCGAGTGGGGCGGGTGCCCGATCATCCAGCACCAGACGTTCTTCGCGGTCGCGGTGGACGGCGTCGACGTGACGTTCGCCAACCAGGAGGAGCTCGAGCTGCAGACGATCAGCGCGCACGGCTGGTGGTACGGCGACGACCTCGAGGCGACCGGTCAGGCCGCACACGTCACCATCCCCGAACTGCTCCGCCGCGCCGCCGACGCGATCACGCTGCGCCGCGCGTCCTAGCCCGGGATCACCTGCTCAGCGCTTGCGGGCTTGTTTCAGCACCTTCTTCGGGACCTTCTTGTCCACCTCGTAGTGCGTGCGGTCGAGCCGCTCGGCACAGCCGGCCTTGCTCAGGCGCAGCAGGACGACCGGGCACTTCTTGCACCTCGGCTTGTCCTTGCAGCACTTCTTCTTCGCGGTCATCGACGGCACGCAGCGAGTGTAGGTGAGGCATACCTAACCGTCTAGCTGAGAGGGCAACGACCGCGTCACACGTCACTGCAGCTGGCCGCTGAGCAACTCCCGCGCCTCGACGAGCGACGGCCCGTACCAGGTGAGATGCCGCCCGGACACGCACTTCGCCGGCCGCGTGAATGCCTCCGGCCCATCGCTCGGTGAAAAGGCATAAGGCTCGTCCGGCAACACCACGATGTCGTAGGCGGGTAACGCATCCGGGTCGATCCGCGGATAACGTTCACCGGATTCACGCAGCACGTTGTCGATACCGATCCTGCTGAGCAGATCACCCGCGAACGTGTCCCGCCCCAATGCCATCCATGGTCTACGCCAGATTGGTACGACGGCCCGCCGGCGCTTCCCGTCGTACGGCGTACTCCACACAACGCGCGCGTCGTACAGCCATCGGGGAACGTCTCCGATGATCGCGGACAGCATGCGACTCAGTGAGTCGAGTGATTCGCCGACAGTCATCGGTGCGGTCACCCAGACCGCGATTCCACTCGCACGCAACGCGTCGAGATCGACCTCACGATTCTCTTCGGCGTTCGCGAGTACGACATCGGGAGCGAGTTCGCGGATGCGCTCGAGGTCGGGATTCTTGGTACCACGAACACGCGTCACGTCGAGGTCCGCGGGATGTGTGCAGTAGTCGGTCGCACCAACGATCAGCGATGCGTGGGTGGCCGCGATCGACTCGGTCAACGACGGCACGATGCTCACTACGCGCGTCACCGCGGACGGCATCGCAACGACGTTGCCGAGGTCGTCGTAGGTGCTCTCTCGCACGTCTGTCACCTCTGTTCGCGGAGGACGTTGCCGACGACAACACTCCCCGATTGCACCGTTCGGCACGCAGATTGTGCGCGTGTCGCCAAGAATTTCTTGAGCACCTCGGGCATGCTCGGAACGCTGCGGAATCCCTTCTGCACAAGGATTTTCGGCATTTGCCCGCTGCTATGCGGCTCACACGCCTTAACCTGCGGACGTTTCGGGTGCTTTACGTAGCGCACAAGTGTTGTCATCATCATGACGACGAGGAATCCACCGTGGTTTTCCTCAGCCGCACCAAGGAGGCAGAGTGCCAGCCAAGAAGGCAGCCGCAGGGAAGGCGACAGCCAAAAAGGCTTCTCCCGCCAAGAAGACTGTCGCCAAGAAGGCCAGCGCCGCGAAGACGACAACCGCGCGCAAGGTCAGCGCAGCGAAGAAGACAGTGACGAAGAAGGTGAGTGCGGCAAAGAAGACGACCGCCGCCAAGAAGACGGTGGCGAAGAAGGCGCCGGCCAAGAAGGTCACCGCCAGGAAGACCGTCGCGAAGAAGGCCCCGGCGAAGAAGGCCCCGGCCCGCAAGACCGTGGCGAAGAAGGCGCCGGCCCGCAAGGTCGCCGCCAAGACGACGACGGCGAAGAAGACCGTGGCCAAGAAGGCGCCGGCGAAGAAGACGGTCGCGAAGAAGGCGCCCGCCAAGAAGACCGTCGCGAAGAAGGCCCCGGCCAAGAAGGTCGCCGCCAAGAAGGCGCCCGCGCGCAAGGTCGCGGCGAAGAAGGCGCCGGTGCGCAAGACCGCGGTGAAGAAGGCTCCGGCCCGCAAGACCGCGGCGCGGCGGGTCACCCGCTGAAGCCGACGTCCACACGACGTCAACTGACACCAAACGCCAAGGGGCACCACCATCACCGGTGGTGCCCCTTGCTGCATCCTCAGGCCTCGCTACAACCACCGCGGAGCGGGGTGTGTCGGTCGTAGTTCCACCGCTCCAGCCACCGCGCGCAGCGCGGTGTGTCAGTCGTCGTTCCAGTTGGGGTCGTTGTCCCAGGACTCGTTGCGTTCCTGGACTTTCTCCAGCGCCCGCGCGGCTTCCTCCGGCGAGTTGTACGGGCCGAGCCGGTCGCCCGACCTCGCCCCCTGGTATTGCTCGACCTTGCCGGTCTTGGTGTTGTAGTACCACTCGTTGCTGTGATCGTCGCTCATCTGGATGACCACCTCCCGGGAGTCTTGTCGCAGCTCACTAGAATGATCTCACCATGTCGACTATCACTCCCGGCATCATCTCGCCGCGCCGCGAAGTACCCGCCTCCATCCCGCGCCCGGAATACGTGGACAAGCCGTCCCCCACGCCGTACGACGGTTCCTACGTCACGGCACCGGAGTTGGTGGACAGGATGCGGGTCGCGAGCAAGCTGGCCGCGCAGGCGCTGCAGGCGGTCGGTGCGGCGGCGAAGCCCGGAGTCAGCACCGACGAGCTGGACGCGGTCGGCCACGAGTACCTGATCGAGCGCGGCGCGTACCCGTCGACGCTCGGCTACCGCGGCTACCCGAAGTCGCTGTGTACGTCGGTCAACGAGGTGATCTGCCACGGCATCCCCGACAGCCGTCCCCTCGAGAACGGCGACATCGTCAACGTCGACATCACGGCGTACCTCGACGGGGTCCACGGCGACACCAACGCGACGTTCCTGGTCGGCGACGTGGACGACGAGAGCCGGCTGCTGGTCGAGCGGACGCAGGAGGCGCTGAACCGCGGCATCAAGGCGGTCAAGCCCGGTCGCAAGGTCAGCATCATCGGCCGCGTGATCGAGTCCTACGCCAAGCGCTTCGGGTACGGCGTCGTCCGCGACTTCACCGGTCACGGCATCGCCACGTCGTTCCACTCCGGGCTGATCATCCCGCACTACGACGACGAACGCTTCGACGACGTGATCGAGCCCGGCATGACCTTCACCATCGAGCCGATGCTCACCCTCGGCACCTACGACTACGACCTCTGGGACGACGGCTGGACCGCCACCACCAAGGACAAGTCCCGCACCGCCCAGTTCGAACACACCCTGGTAGTCACCGACACCGGCGCCGAAGTCCTCACCCTCCCGTAACGCATCTACCCGTCGTGAAAGTTGAGGGCGTTGTAGAGGGTGAGGGCGGGCGTGTTGTTGTCGTCGACTCTTAGGGCGATGGTGACGGCGGAGCAGGTGCTGAGTAGTTGGCGGGCGACTCCGTGGCGGCGGTGGGTTGGGGCGGTGAAGAGTTCGATGATGAAGGGGCAGTCCGGGGTGTCCGGCCAGGGGGCTCGTTCGACCACGAGCAGTGCGCCGACGAGCTGATCGTCGAGCCAGGCCAATCGGCTGAGGTTCAGGTCCAGGACGCCGTACGCGCCGTCGAAGCTGAGCTGGATGTCCTCGACTGCCTCTGTCTCGGTCGACGCGGCGACGCCGGGCTCGTAGGCCTCGAAGTACAACCGGCCCAACGCGGGGATGTCCGCGACGGACGGCGTCCGGAGCACGACACCTGGCACCGAAGGTGTGTCCATCGGACCAGGTGCGCGGACGAGGATGCCCATCAGAGCTCCGTGGCCGAGCCGATCACCGTCCGGCCGAACTCGACCGACTGGCGCACCTCAGCGACGGTGAAGGCGGCCTCGTGCCCGGCGCGGTGGTCGATCGCGCGCGTACAGAGACCGGCGTACGACGGGAACGTGGCGACCGCGTGCTCCCCGGCCGCGGTCTTGGACACAATGTTGCCAGTGGCAAGCAACGCGTGCAGCCGCGGGATCCCGAGGACGTACCAAGGGATGATCCACCCGTCGACCACCTGATCGTCCGCGAAGTCGGCGAAGTGCTCCTCGAGACGGTCGAGCATCGGCGTCCAGTACGACGTGAGGTTCGCGCGGGTGTGGTCGACCAGCGCTTGGTGATCGTCGTGGACCGTCAGCCCCGGCACCTCCCGGACGGCCAGCGACTGACGCGCCAGCTCCGACCACAGCACCGGACTCACAGTGCCGGCCTGCGCCGGATCCTTGAACTCTCCGTCGATCGTGTAGACCACCGGCGTACTGCGATCCGGCGCGACCGCCAACGCATCAGCCGTGAGATACGTGACGTCGAAGTACGGGCGCTCAGGAAGCTTCTCGTGGATCGGGCGGACGTTGGCCTCGGTCACCGGTCCGTCGACGACGACCACACCGTCGATGTCGCTGCGACCGGCGTGGAAGTCACCCAACGGGATCGAGCCCGTGAGGTAGAACCCGAGGATCCGTCCAGGCAGCACGTCGTCGGTCAGCGCGAGGTACTGCGAGGTGATCGCTTCGACTTCGGCGGGCAGCTTCATCGGTTGGAGGCCGCCTGGATGAACGCGGCGAGATCCTCGGACTGCCGGACCCGGGACTCGTCGTGGACGTACATCATGTGGCCGGCCGCGTAGTACTTCGTCTCGATGTTGCCGACCAGTTCGGCCGGGATCTGCAGGCGGGAGAGCGTGTGCTCGGTGGCGAAGTACGGCGTGGCGCCGTCGTAGTGGCCGGATGCCACGTGGATCTTGAGATGCGGGTTGACGCGCATCGCCTCGGCGAGTTTGTCGGCAACACTGATCTGCTGGCCCTCGAACTCCTTGAACGACCAGTTCTTCGCCGCCTCGAAGTTGAGGATCTCGTACGGCAGGTCGTTCTGGTACCCGAGCTCCATCCGCACGTAGTGGTTCAGCGCGGCCGTGTACGGCCCGGTGATCGCGCTGAACGACGGGTCCTTGCCCTGCCGTTCGCCACCCGAGTCCGCATCCCAGCCGAGGAAGCGACCGTCCAGCCGGCCGACCACCTGGCGGCGTGACCGCAACAGCTCGGCGAAGAACCGGCCGTGCTCGATGCGCAGGTTCACCCGGTCGATGTAGTCCTCGCTCAGCCCGGTCAACGAGGCCAGCCGGGTGACCACCTCGGCCCGGTAGTCCGCCGGGATCCGGTTGCCCTGGGCAAGCGCATTCGGGTACCGCCCGGCCGCGAACCGCTCGGCGTCGGCCAGCACGTCCTCCAGAGAACGGTCCGGCACGAGACCGTGGTAGTGCGCGATCGCGGCGTACGACGGCAGGAACAACGTGTACGGCAGGTCGTTGCCCGGCGTGAAGTCGAGCGTGCCGAACTCGAGAACGGCCGAGATCAGCATCACCCCGTTCAGGTACATCCCGTAGCGCTCCTGCAGATGCGCGGCCAGCCCGGCGGCGCGCGTCGTACCGTACGACTCGCCGGCCAGGAACTTCGGCGACATCCACCGCCCGGTGCGCGACGTCCACAACCGGATCACCTCGCCGACCGACTCCAGGTCCTGCGTGAACCCGTGGTACTCCCCCGGCTTCTCGCCTTCGACGGCCCGCGAGTACCCGGTCGACACCGGGTCGATGAAGACCAGGTCGCTGTGCCGCAGCAGGGTCTCGGCGTTGTCCACCAGCGAGTACGGCGGCGGCGCGAGCTCACCGGCGTCACCCGACACGACTCGGCGCGGGCCGAGCAGGCCGAGGTGCAGCCAGATGCTCGACGACCCCGGCCCGCCGTTGAACGCGAACGTCACCGGCCGCTCGGCCGCGTCCGCGTCGTCGAGCGTGTACGCGGTCACGAACACCTCGGCCTTCGGCTGGTACCCGTCGAACTTGCCGTCGGTGAGCACCTCCTGGCGCAGCACGATCCGCCCGGTACTCGCGGTGTAGTTGAGCTCGCGCCCGTCGATCGTCAGCGAGTGCTGGGTCGTCACCAGATCGTCGACCGGCTTCGGCGGCGCCGGCGTACCGGACGTCGGCGATGACGCGGGCGTGGACTCAGCGTTCTCCTCCGTAGCCATGCCGAGCACCTTAGTTCACCTGCTGGATCCGGGCCTTTCTCGTCCGGACACTGCCGCCGTGATCCACGCGTCGGCGCGCTGCCACCACTAGCCTGTGGGCATGGCGACGATTCTGCATCTCGCGTTTCCGGACCAGTGGGCGGCCGCACGGGAGGCGGGCAGCTATCGGTGGTCGACGCGCGGCAAGAGCCTCGACGACGGCGCGACGTTCATCCACGCGTCCCGCCCGGAGCAGGTGTCCATGGTGGCGAACTTCGTGTACGACGACGTGGACGAGCCACTGTGCCTGCTGGTGATCGACACCGAGCGCCTCGTGTCGGCGGTGTGCGAGGAGCAGGTGGCGGAGCAGTTGTTCCCGCACATCTACGGACCGCTCAACCTCGATGCGGTCGTCGACGTACGCCCGTACGAACGGGGTGCTGACGGCCGCTGGCCCGCGGTGACCGCGCAGGCCGTATCCTGAGTGACGGAACGGGTCGGTCGGGCGATCGCGTCGCCCGCGACAGCGGGCGCCGAGGAAAGTCCGGACTCCACAGGGCAGCGTGGTGGGTAACGCCCACCCGGGGCAACCCGCGGGACAGTGCCACAGAGAACAGACCGCCAGCGGCTCCGATGAACCCCGTGGTTCATGGGAGTGCGGGTGAGGGTGAAACGGTGGTGTAAGAGACCACCAGCTCCGCAGGTGACTGCGGAGGCTCGGTAAACCCCACGTGGAGCAAGGCCAAGAAGGGCGATGGGCAACCACCGTCCGCGCGAGCGTCCGAGGGCTGCCCGCCCGAGCTCGCGGGTAGGCCGCTCGAGGTGCCCGGCAACGGCCACCGTAGATGGATGATCGCACGCGACAGAATCCGGCTTACAGACCGACCCGTTCCCCCCAACCCCCCGGTGAACTCTCGGGGCCCTGCACCCCTCCTGGTGGCCTGAGACAAGCAATAACCTGTCCAACCCCACCACGACCTGTCCCAGCTCACAACGCCCGCCCGGCACCGCAGACAGGCTGAGGCGGGCTGGATCAGTCCACCTAGTGGCAGTGGGCCTCGTCTTGCGGGGCGGGGATTCGGCCCGGGGGCTTTTCCCAGGGTTCTTGGCGGCCGAGGGGGGTGAAATCCAGCGCGGTGGGGGTGAAGGTCATGGCGTCGGGGCCTCGGCCGTAGGTGGAGTAGGTGTGGTGGATGGCGTTGCCGGTGTGGAGGAAGCAGCTCAGGCCGTGGAGGTCGAAGGGCTGCTGTGTCTGGGTGTGGGCGTTGTTGGGGAGCAGGCCCCACTCGGCCTTCGTGCGGTAGTTGTACTCGAAGGGGACGACCGACTCGTCCAGCGTGACGTGGAAGTCGTAGTTGAAGTCGCTGCCGTACGACGAGTACCAGGGGAAGCTCCACCCACGCTCAGCCTGGTAGGCGGCCAGCTTCTCGTACGGCGCCCGGGACACGAGCGCGAACGTGGTGTTCCTGCTGTGGAGATACTCCAGCGACCCGATCTCGTCGACGAAGCCGGTGCAGTTCGGGCAGCCGCGGTCCCACTCGGGCTGGAACATGAAGTGGTAGACGACCAGCTGTAGCCGGCCTTCGAACAGGTCCGCCAGGCCCGCCGAGCCGGATGGTCCGGTGAACACGTACGGCTTGTCGACCAGCACCATCGGCAACTCACGACGGCGCGTGTTCAGCGCGTCGCGGCGCTTGGTGAACTCCTTCTCCTCCGCCAGTAGCGCCTTGCGCGCGACCAGCCATTCGTCCCGGGACACGACATCCGGAAGATCCATCACAATTCCTCCATCGCTCAGCACTGATATCGGTAACGTCGGAGCCGAGATCCGACTTTCGACACCGTCCGAGTGGCACGCTTGGGGTATGGCGCGCAGAGGACTCCGCCGGATGCGCACGGGGATCGTGATCCTGGTGCTGTGCGCCCTGCTCGCAAGCGCCGGGTACGTCGGCTGGATCATGGTGAAACGGTCTGAGCCGGTATCGCTGCCCGAGCCGACCGGGAACTTCCAGGTCGGACGCCGTACGTTCGAGTGGACCGACTCCCCGCGCCGCGACCCGTACGCCGATGGGCCGCGGAAGCTCTCCGTGTGGCTCTGGTACCCGGTCGCCAAGGGCACCACCGGCCGCAAGGTCGAGTACGCCCCCGGCCTCTGGAACGGACTCCGCCTGAAGGCACCGCTGGCGCTGTTCCAGGGACCGTTCAACACGCTCGAGGACCGAGCCCTGGATCGCGTCGCCATCGCACCCGGCCGCTTCCCCGTCGTGGTGCTGATGCCGGGGATGGGACTGTCCGCGCCGATGTACGCGAGCCTCGCCGAGGATCTCGCCAGCCACGGCTACCTGGTCGCCGGCGTGACCCCGACGTACAGCGCGAACCTGACCGTCCTCGACGGGCAGACGATCGCAGGCAAGCCGGACGCCAACCCGCCGAACCTCGGCGAGAGCAACGAGCAGGCGCAGAAGGTCGGCGATCACCTCGTCGGCGTCTGGGCCGCCGACGCACGGTTCGCGGCCGACATGGTGGCCAGGCAACTACCGAACAGCGTCGAGCCCTCGATCGGACCGTCGTACGTCGGGCACTCCTTCGGCGGCGCGGCTTCGTTGGAGGCCTGCCGGCTCGACCAGCGGTGTGCGGCCGCGGTCGATCTGGACGGTGCGCAGTTCGGCGACGTGGTGACCAAAGGTGTGCAAGCACCGATCCTGCTGCTCGGCGCCGATGACTCGTGCATCACCAGCGTGTGCGGCCCGGACGCGAAGACCGACGCGGACCGCAACCGCGCCCTCTCGTTGCTCAAGGCAAGCAGTGGTACGTCGTGGTGCGCGACGGTCCCGGGCACCCGGCACTTCAACTTCACCGACTACGGCGCCTACTACCTGGCGTACCCGCTCCGGAAGTTCCTGCCGCTCGGCACCGCCGGACCCCGCCACGCACTCACCGTCCAGAACGGCTACATCACCACCTTCTTGTCGCACGCGATCTACAACACGCCGACCCCCGGCGCTCCCGCCTGCGCGACCTGACGCTCGCTCAACGCGAGAGCACGCCGGCGCTGAACGGCGAGTAACTCAGAGGTCGATCTCGTACGTCTGCCCGACCAGGCTCTGGCCCCACAGCTCGTGGGGTTCGGAGCCGGTCAGGCGGAAGCCGCGCGACAGGTAGATGTGCCGCGCCGCGACCAACGGTTCGTTGGTCCACAGCACCATCCGCTTGTACCCGGCCCCGCGCGCGAAGGCGAGGCAGGTGTCGACCAACTCGGCACCGAGGCCGAGACCGCGCGCGGCCGGCGTCACCAGGAGCAGCCGCAACTGAGCGGTCGCCTCGTCCGGACCCCGGACACAGAAGATGCTGCCGGCCCGCTCCCCGTCCACCTCGGCGATCCAGGCGGCCTCGCGCTCGTCGTCGTGCTCGGCGCCGTACGCCGAGACGATCTGCGTGATCAGCACCTCGTACGGCAGGCCCCAGCCGTACTCGGCCGCGTAGATCTCGGCATGCGACTGCACCACCCAGCCGAGATCTCCCGGCGTTCCCAGCTTCCTGATCAGTTTCGTCATCGATCCCAACCCGTTCTACTGACACGACTGTTTCAGTACGCGATACTAGCCCTGTGCCGACCACGAAGCCAGCCCCTTCCGCGCGCCAGCAGGAACTGCTCGAGCGCGCGTACGCCTACTCGCTCACCCACGGGCTGGCCGACCTGTCGCTGCGACCGCTGGCCACCGCGATCGGCTCCAGCCCGCGCGTGCTGCTGTTCCTGTTCGGCAGCAAGGACGGCCTGATCCGCGCCCTGCTGGCCCGCGCCCGCGTCGACGAACTCGAGCTGCTCCGGCAGCTCGACGAGCGGTACGACGAACCGCCCGGGCTGACCGTGGTCGCGCGGGAGCTGTGGACGTGGCTGGCGGAGCCGGAGCGCCGGCCGCTGATGAAGTTCTGGGTCGAGGCGTACGGGCGTTCGCTGGTCGCGCCGGACGGTCCGTGGGCCGATTACGGTCGCTCGACCGTCGACGACTGGCTCGAGCTGCTCAAGGCCAGTCAGCCCGATCCAGGATCCGCCGCGGCCGAGGCACGGCGTACCGGCGTCCTCGCGATGCTGCGCGGTGCGTTGATCGACCTGCTCGCGACCGGCGACCTCGATCGCACGACCGCGGCGGTCGAGGACTACCTACGGGATTAGCTCGAAAGCGACGGTCCGCTTGGCGATGTCGGCCTCCACCAGCTTCACGCGAACCGCCTGACCGAGCGGCAACGGTGCCGTACCGGTGACGCGGCCTTCGATCGCGAGCGTGGACAGCGCGACGATCCCGCGGGTGTTCTCGCGTTGGTCGACGTCGGTGATCACTCCGTCGAAGGCGGACCCGATGTGGTCCGCGACCAGGCCGGCCTCGACCATGCTCACGATCGAGCGCTCGTACGCGTGCGCCCGCCGATCCGCCTCGTCCATCACCTTCGGGATCTCGTCCATCGACTCGCGCACCCAGGCCGGCACCTCGGTGCCCGCGGACAGCGCGACGCAGATCTCGCCGGTCCACCGATCCACCAGGCGTCGCAGTGGCGCGGTGACGTGCGCGTAGTCCGCCTTCATCGCGGCATGTTCCGGAGTCTCGGGCACACTCCCCGCGAACGCCGTGTACCCGGCGCCACGGAACAGCACTGTGCACGCCGCCAGCATCGCCGCGTGCGCCGGCACCTTCGGATCCAGTCCGTGGATGAATGCGGCGTACGACGTCTCGTCCGGCCAGACGATCCCGAGGGCCTTGGCGGTGTTCCCCAGCTTGCGGCGAAGGTCGTCGTGCGACTCGGGCAGTGTGCGCAGGATGCCGATCTTGCCCTTCATCATCAAGTCGGCCGCGGCCATGCCGGTGAGCAGCGAGATCTGCGCGTTCCACCCCTCGACCGGCAGCGGCGCGCGGAACTCCAGACCCCAGCCGTGGTTGGAGGTGACGACCTCCTGGTCCGGGATGGGCAGGTTGACGCCGCCGCGGTCGAGCTCACGCTGCTCGCGCAGCTTGCCGACCTCGCGCAGCAGTTGAATGGACTCCGACGCGTTGCCGGCGTCGAGATCCTTCTGTACGCCGGCGTAGTTCAGCTTGGCCCGCGACTTCACCAGCGCGCGTTCACACACGACGCCCGTACCTTCGCCCGTCGCGTCGACGGTGATCGTCCACAGCAACGCAGGACGGATCTGGTCGGCCAACAGCGACGCCACACCCTCGGACAACTCCGGTGGGTGCAGCGGAGTCCGCTTGTCCGGGGCGTACAGCGTCTCGCCCCGGCGGCGGGCCTCCTGGTCGATCGGATCGCCGGGCTGGACGAACGCTGCGACGTCCGCGATCGCGTAGTGAACCGTGTATCCGTCGCCGGTGCGCTCGATGTGCAAGGCCTGGTCGAGATCCATCGAGTCCGGTGGGTCGATGGTGACGAACTCGATGTCGGTCCGGTCCAGCTCGGGCAGACGCGGGTTCTGCGCCGCCGTGAGCGCCGCGGCGACCACCTCGGGTGGGAACTCCGCCGGCACCTCGAGCTCACGCCTGATGTCCTGCAGCGACGCCCGGAAAACCTCAGGAACGTCTTCCGCGAAGTGAACCCTCTGCAGCGGCACGTGAGCTCTCCGTCCTCATCAGCGCACGTCGGTGTGCGTCTGAGGTCAGACTAGCGAGGTACTAGGGCTGCACGTTGAAGGAGCGGAGTGACGCGAGGCCGTCGGCGTACCAGTGGATCTCGGTCAGGGTTGCCGGGCGCAACTCCATCCGGAACAGCGAGCTCATCGGGGCCTGCAGCACCGACCGGACCATCAGCTTGATCGGCGTGACATGGGTGACCACGACGACGGTCTTGCCGGGGTACTTGGCGAGGATTCCGTCCCGGGCCGACCGGGCCCGCCGGGCGCAGGTGTCGAACGACTCGCCTCCGGGCGGCGCGACCGCGGTCGAGTCCAGCCACGCGTTCATCGCGTCCGGCCACTTCTGCTGGATCTCGGCGAACGTGTGCCCGTCCCAGTCGCCGAACGCGACCTCTCGCCAGTTGTCGTCGACGACCGCGTCGAGCCCGAGCTTCGCCGCGACGACCTCGGCCGTCTCCCGAGTCCGTCGCATCGGCGACGTCACCAGCGCATCGACGCCACCGATCCGGGACAGGTACTCGGCGGCTGCCTGCGCCTGAGCCCGGCCGGTGTCACTCAACCCGGGGTTGTCACCACCAGAGCCCGAGAACCGCTTCTCGGCGGTGTGCGGCGTCTCGCCGTGCCGCAGGAAGATCAGCTGGGTCGGCGGCTCGGCCTGTGCACCCCAACCCTGCAACGCCCTCTGCAGATCCGTCGGCTCCTTGGCCACCGTCGGCGCGGGTCCGGCCGGCTCCGGCGTGAGCGGAATGTCCACACCGTCGAGCGCCATGTTCGCCAGCGCGTCGGCGGCCGCGTTCTGAGCGCGCGGCACCCAGGTCCACTCGGTCCCGAACGGCGCCAGGCCTTGCGCCTTGATCGCCAGCGGCTGAAGGTCCGGATGCTTGATCCGCCAGCGGCCGGCCATCTGCTCGACGACCAGCTTGGAGTCCATCCGGACCTCGATCGAGGCGTCCGGCGCGTACTCCGCAGCCAGTTGCAGACCCGCGATCAGACCGGAGTACTCGGCGACGTTGTTGGTCGCGATCCCGAGCGTCTTCCCGTCCTGCGCAATCACTTCACCGGTCGCCGCGTCGCGCACCAGAGCGCCGTACGCCGCCGGTCCCGGGTTCCCGCGCGAACCACCATCGGCCTCCACGATCACATGGGAAGGACCGCTCATCCACGTCCTCGCTTCGCTCCGGGCGCGGATGAGACACGATGCGCGCTGTGCTTGATGATGAGCTCGCTACGCTCGCTCATACCGCGCTCTCCGACGTTCGCACGAGGATCCGTCCGCACTCTTCACAGCGCAGTACGGCGTCCGGCGCGGCGGCCTTGATCACGTTCAGGTCGGACGGCGCGAGCTCCATCCGGCAGCCCATGCAACGCTTGCCGACCAGTGGCGCGGCACCGATCCCGCCGTTGTGCTCCCGCAGCCGCTGGTACTGAGCGATCAGGGCGTCCGGCAGCTCGGCGGCGACCGTGGCTCGCTTGTCACCCAGCTCAGCACGCTGCTCGTCCAACTCCTTCAGCGCGGCGTCCCGGGTGGTCTCCAGCTCGGACTGCTGGCCCGCGAACGCCTCGGCGCGGGTGCGCAGATCCGCCTGGACAACCTCGGCCGCCTCGAGCTTCTCCATCACCTCGAGCTCGGCGTCCTCCAGGTCGGAGATCCGGCGCTCCAGCGACCCGATCTCGTGCTGCAGGTTCTCCAGATCCTTCGGCGAGGTGATCTGGCCGGAGTCGATGCGCTGCTGGTTCCGTGCCTTCCGCTGACGGACCTGATCGACATCGGAGTCGGCCTTCTTCTGCTCCCGCTGCAGGTCGCTGACCTCGGTGTCCGCGGTGACCAGGTCGCGATCGACGACGGCCTTCTCCGCGACCAGGGCGGTCAGGGCCTGGTGCTCGGGCAGTGATTTGCGCTTGTGCGCGACCTGATCCAGCTGCAGGTCGAGATCCTGCAGGTCCAGCAACCGGCGTTGGACGGCGGGCTCGGCGTTCAGAGTCGGCTCCTTAGATCGTTCAGTTGTCAGGTGCGCTCAGAACCGCAGGGTCCATGCGTCCGTGCAGAGCGTCGAGATGTGAGTGTCCACGGTACTGCCTCGGGCTGCCAAGCCTTCGACCAGGAGTCGCTCCGCGTCCCGCAACCACGGCCATTCGCTGGCCCAGTGTGCGACGTCGACCAGCGCGGGATCGTCGTACGCGCGGGCCTCGGTCGCCGGGTGATGCCGCAGGTCGGCCGTGAGATAGGCGTCGACCCCGGCGGCCCGGACGCGCTCGAACTCCGAGTCGCCCGCTCCCCCGACCACGGCGACGGTCTCGATCATCCGCTCCGGATCCCCGGACACACGGACGCCGTGCTCCGTACGCGGAAGCCTGTCGGTGACCAGTCGGGCGAACTCCTTCAGCGGCAGGGCTTCCGCGAGTACGCCGACCCGGCCGCCACCGCGCTGACTCCACAGCTCGTCCGTCGGGTCGGACGGCATCGGCTTGAGCGGACGGGTGTCCCGCAGGCCGATCGCGGCGGCGAGCGCGTCGCTCACGCCAGGGTGCGCGTTGTCGGCGTTGGTGTGGCAGACGTGCAGCGCGGTGCTGCTCCGGATCAGGTCGTGAATGACCCGACCCTTCGGCGTCGTCGCGGCCACGCTGCTGACCCCGCGCAGCAACAGGGGGTGATGGGTGACGAGGAGATCGAAGTCACCCTCGATCGCCTCGTCCACCACGGCTCGCATCGGATCCACGGCGAACAGGATCCGTCGTACCTCTTGTTCCGGATCGCCGGTGACCAGCCCGACCGCGTCCCAGGACTCCGCCCAGGCGGGGTTGTAGAGCCGGTCGAGGACAGCGATCACATCAGCGAGGATGGGGGTCACGACCCCCATCCTGCCGCATCAGATCAGCCAGGCAGTCGTGTCACTCGGGAGCTTGTCGCCCTCCAGCGGACCGCTCGACAGCACGACCGCGGCGTCGGGCAGTTCGACCGGTGCGGCGCCGAAGTTCGTGATGGACTGCCACCCGCCGGGACGGGTGAAGTGCAGGACCCAGTCGGTGCCGTCGACCCAGGTCAGCGAGTTGCTGGCCTGGAGTCCGCGGCGAACGGCGAGAGCCTTGCGGTACAGGCTGAGCGTCGACTCCACGTCGCCCTCCTGCGCCTCGACGGAGTACGCGCCGAACCACTTCGGCTGGACCAGGTGCGACCCGCCCGAGCCGAAGCCGAACGACAGCCCGCCGACCGTCCACGGGATCGGCACCCGGCACCCGTCGCGGCCCTTCTCCGCACCCTTGGAGCGGAAGTACGCCGGGTCCTGCAGGTTCGCCGCCGGCAGTTCGCCGACCTCCTGCAGACCGAGCTCCTCACCCTGGTACAGGTACGCCGATCCCGGCAGCGCGAGCATCAGCAGCACCGCGGCCCGGGCCCGGCGCAGTCCGAGCGCGACGTCGTTCGTCGGGTCGGTTCCGTCGCTCAGCAGCCAGTCCTTGCCGTCCTGCCAGCCGCCCTTCGGGTTCTTCGGCAGGCCGTACCGGGTCGCGTGCCGGACCACGTCGTGGTTGGAGAACACCCAGGTCGACGACGAGCCGTTCTGCTCGGCCTGCGCGAGGTTCTCCTCGATCACCTTGCGGAACTTCTCGTACTCCCAGTCGGCCTGCAGCAGGTCGAAGTTGAACGCCTGCCCGAGCCCGTCGGCACGCGCGTACCGGGCCCGCCGGGCCGCCGGTACGAACGCCTCCGCGACCGCGGACCGGGGCGGGTCGTACTCGTTCAGCACCATCCGCCAGTCCCGGTAGATCTCGTGCACGCCGTCCTGGTCCCACAACGGGTGCTTGCCGTTCGACTCCGACTGCCGGGGCAGCGTCGCCTTCGCCGGGAACGGCTCGGACAGGTCCTTCACCAGGGCGTGCGCGACGTCGACGCGGAACCCGTCGACCCCGCGGTCGGACCAGAACCGCAGCGTCTGGACGAAGTCCGCCCGGACGTCCGGGTGCGCCCAGTTCAGGTCGGGCTGCTCGGCCGCGAACATGTGCAGGTACCACTGGCCGTCGTCGGTGCGTGCCCAGGCCGATCCGCCGAACACCGAGTCCCAGTCCGACGGCGGCTGGTCGCCCTCGCCGTCACGGAAGATGTACCGCTCCCGGGCCGGCTCGCCCTTCGCGGCGGCGAGCGCCTCGGTGAACCACTCGTGCCGGTCGGAGGTGTGGTTCGGGACGATGTCGACGATCAGCTTGATGTGCTCCGCGTGCAGTGCCTCGACCAGCCGGTCGAAGTCGTCCAGGGTGCCGAGCCGCGGGTCCACGTTGCGGTAGTCGTCGACGTCGTACCCGCCGTCGGCCAAGGCGGACGGGTAGAACGGGCTCAGCCAGACAGCGTCGATGCCCAGCGCCACCAGGTACGGGACTCGGCTGATGATGCCCGGCAGGTCACCGACGCCGTCGCCGTTGGAGTCGGCGAAGCTGCGCGGGTAGATCTGGTAGACGACTGCCTGCCGCCACCAGTCGGGGTCGGTCGTCTGCGGACTGGTCACGATGCCTCACTCGGATGTCAGTCTTGCCCGGATGTTTATATAGGCTCTAAATTTAGAATCTGCAGTATTCTGCGCACGGAACCACGACGAGGTCAAGAGGGCTTTTTTCATGGCGAAACCACCAGCCACGCCGCCGACGGCGACGCCGCCGATGCTGCGCCGGGTGAACGCGGGGAAGTTACTCGGCGTGCTGATCCGGACCGGGGTGATGACCGGCACCGGCCTGATCGAGGCGACCGGGATGACCCGCGCTACCGTGCACGCCGTCTGCAACGACCTGATCTCGATGGGCTGGGTGATCGAGCACGACCCCGGCCGCGACGACGTCTCGGTGGGCCGGCCATCACGGCGGTTCGAGTTCAACAGCCGGGCCGGCTTCGTGCTCGGCATCGACCTCGGCGCCGCCAAGACCACGGTCCTGCTCACCGACCTGCGCGGCGCGACGATCGCCAAGGCCGGGCGCTCGGTGGCGGACGTCACGCCGGCGCAGCGGACCGAGCTCGTGCACGAGACGGTGGTCGAGGCACTCGCGTCCGCCGGCGTCACCGACGGCGAGGTGCTCGCGGCCGGGGTCGGCGTCGCGGCGCCGGTCGACCGGGACGGAAACATCCTGGTCGACGACGAGTTCTGGCGGCGGTTCGACGCCGGGCTGGCGAACCGGCTGACCGAGCTGCACGGCTGGCCGGTCCTTCTCGAGAACGACGCCAACCTGGCCGCGCTCGGCGAGCATTGGCGCGGTGTCGGGCGGGAGGTCGACGATCTCGTCGTACTGCTGGCCGGCGAGCGGTTCGGATCCGGCCTGATGGACTCAGGCCGGCTGCTGCACGGCAGTCGCGGTGGTGCGGGCGAGATGGTTTTCCTCAAGCTCGTCGAGGGCGTCGGCGACACCCACGGTATCGCCCGCATCGCCCGCGAGCGCGGCGCCGAAGCGGTCGCCGACCCGACCGTCGAGACCACGCTGCGCAAGCTGGCCGACGACGATCCGGTCACGGCCGAGCTGGTGTTCATTGCCGCGGCCGACGGCGATGAGGTCGCCCTAGGGATCCTTCAGGACGTGGCCGGACGGACCGCCCGGGTGGTGGCAACGCTCGGCATCCTGTTCAACCCCGAGCTGGTCGTCCTCGGCGGCGCCGTGGCCGAGGCGGCCGCGGCGCTGCTCCCCGACCTCGAGCGGCAGCTGGCCGGCTTCACCAGTACGCCGCCGCGCGTCGCCGTCTCGTCCCTCGGCGACGCGATCGTCTCGGTCGGAGCGGTCCGGCACGCCCTCAACTACGTCGAGCAGCGCGCCCTGGACCTACACCTCAGCTGCCGGCCCGAGTAAGCGCCTTCGCAACCGCCTCCAGCACGATCACGTTGCGGCCGGAGGTGGTCGCCGAGCAGATTCCGGCCGGGACGATGGCCCGATCCTCGGGGATGCCTGTGCACAGCACGAAGACGTCGTCACCGCGGCCCTGCACCAAGTGAGCCAGTGCGTCGCGCATCCACGGCGTACGCACGGCGTCCTGGACGGCGATGACCAACGGCCGGCCCTCGGCTGCCTCGGCTGCTGCCGAGATCGCGTCGCCGGCCGGGGAATCGGCCTCGGACAGGTGATGCACGCCGCGCAGCACCACGCCGTCCGATGCGGGCGCGACGCGGGCGAAGACCTCCGGAAGCCCGCTGAAATAAGGGTTCCAGGCCGGGTGCAGCCCCTGGGCCAGATCGATCACGTACGGCGCCGCACCGAAAGCGGGGAACGTCTGGCCGGCCACGACGCGGGCGGCGACCTCGCGGATCGGCGCACCGTCCAGACCGGGCTGCCAGGTGCGCTGGGCGAGCGTGGCGGCGAGCGCGCGGACCCGGGCCGCGGCGTCCGCGACCCGGTCGGCGGCGAGCGTACCGTTGCCGACGGCATCGACCACGCGGGCGGTCAGCGTCCGCGGGTCGGCGGATCCGACCGCGATCATGGCCAGATCCGCGCCGGCCTTGATCGACGCGACCGCGGCGTCCTCGATCGAGCGGGTCTTGGTGATCGCCTGCATCTCGAGGGCGTCCGTGGTGATCACGCCGGTGAAGCCGAGCTCCGCACGCAGCAGGCCGGTCAGCACCCGGTGTGAGAGGGTCGCCGGCTGGTCGTCGTACGCCGAGAAGACGATGTGGGCGCTCATCACGACATCGGCACCGGCCGCGATCGTGGCCCGGAACGGGGCGAGCTCGACGGCCTGGACCTCCTCGATCGAGCGGTCGACCCGGGGCAGGCCGATGTGCGAGTCGACAGCGACGTCGCCATGGCCCGGGAAGTGCTTGGGACAGGCCGCGATGCCGGCCTCGTGCACGCCCTCGACGAACGCGACGCCATGCCGGGAGACCACGTCCGCGGTCGTGCCGAACGAGCGGGTCGAGATGACCGGGTTGGCCGGGTTGCTGTTCACGTCGACCGACGGCGCGAGCATCAGGTCGATCCCGAGCGACGCCAGGGTGGCGGCGGCGTCCCGGGCGGAGGCCCGGGTCAGGTCGACGTCGTCGAGATCGCCGAGTACGCGCGGCGACGCGAGCGGCCACCGGTTCGCCGGGGCGAGGTGGCTGAACTCACCGCCCTCGTGGTCGATCGCGATGATCAGGTCGGGTCGCTCGGCCCGCAGCGACGCCGTCAGGGCGGCGACCTGGTCGGCGTCGGCAACGTTGCGGGTGAACAGGATCACCCCACCGAGCCCGCCGGCGACGGCGCGGCGCAGCTCATCGGGGGCGGTCGTCCCGGGCAGACCGACGATCAGGGCGCCGGCGGCATCACGATCCAGTTCATCACTCATTGGCCTACCCTCTCGTGCCCGCGAATCGGGCGCCACCCCGGGCCGGACCGTCACGGACAGCTAATAATTAGCCGTCTCTGAAGGCCTTCAGTGCGATCGTTGTCAGGACCTGCCATGGCACATAATTGCCTTGTTCCTGCGGGTTCGCCAGGGATTCCTTCAATTGACCCCTGTCTGTCCGGGCCGACTACGGATAACGTTGTCTCTCGACCTTGACCGCCCTGACGGGGGGACGATGAGCGACGAAGCAGCGATGGCGCAGGGAACCGTACTCGGGATCGACATCGGCGGCACGAAAATGGCCGCCGCTCTGGTGTCCGCGGACGGCACCATCCGCACCGGTGACCGGATACCAACCCCGGACGGTGACGCGGATGCGGTGTTCGCTGCGCTCGCGGAGTTGATCGAACGGGTCCGGGGCGACGCCTCGCCGCTCGCGGTCGGGATCGGATCGGCCGGACCGCTGGACCAGCAGCACGGGCTGGTCTCGCCGGTGAACATCACCGGCTGGCGGAACTTCCCCCTGGTCGATCGGGTACGCGCGGTGGCCGGCGACGTACCCGTGACGCTCGGAGTGGACGGGCACTGCTTCGCGCTGGGTGAGTTCTGGACCGGCGCCGGGCGGGATGTCGACACGCTGCTCGGCATCGTGGTGTCGACCGGGGTCGGCGGCGGACTGGTCGTCGACGGCAAGCCGCTGATCGGGCAGTCCGGGAACGCCGCGCACATCGGTCACGTGGTGATCGACCAGGACGGCGAGGCGTGCGCGTGCGGGTCGTTCGGGTGCGTCGAGGCGTACGCGAGCGGGCCGCGGATGGTTGCCCGGGCCAAGCGTCGCGGCTGGCGTACGGACGAGGACGTGGATGCGGAGGTCCTGGCGGCGGACGCGGCGGCCGGCGACGAGTTGGCGGTGGCGACCTTCGACGACGGCGCGCAGGCGCTTGCCGCCGGCATCGTCGCAACGGCGGTCACGGTCGACCTGACTACGGTCGTCATCGGCGGCGGGGTGGCGAAGGCGGGTGCGGTTCTGTTCGACCCTGTGCAGGCGTGGGTGAAACGCCTGGCCCAGCTCCCTTTCGTCACCGACCTCACTGTTGAGCCCGCCCAGCTGGACAACGCCGGCCTCCTCGGCGCCGCCCACCAAGCCTGGTCCGTCCTGGCCTGACCCGCTGCCCCGTCCCGTCACCGCCCATGTGCTGGGGGTGGCGGGCATTTCAGCGTCGGCACACAGAATTCGCGCGCGCAAAAGCTTCTCGCGCGCACCTTTGCGCAATTTTTACCGAATCCCCGAAACCGTGTAACGACGGCCCCGTTCCACGCGATGCAACGGATGGATGGGGTGGGGGCACGTCATCCAGGGTCGGTCAAGGGGGGCCTGGACCGGCTGGAAATGGTTGATCGAGGGGGGCCTTGGATCAGCCGAACGCGTGAGCGGCGGGCGAGGAAACTCTCCCGCCGCCCTCGCGAAACCCACAGCAGTGAGGCATCCAGTCAGCCAGCGTTGTCCTGGGCAACGCTCGACCAGAGAGACACAGTCCGGATGGACGTCGCGGTTCTCCTGCTGTTCGCTCTCTTCTTCACCGCACTGGTCGTTACCACGACATCGCGGTACGACGTTCTGCGCGGCTCGATCCGGCGCCCGCGAGCGGTCGTGGCCCTGGCCGGTGGGAACGACGCACTGTCCGGTGGGAACGGAAGCGGTTCGGCCGGCGTCGGATCATCGGCCGGTGGTGCCGGATCCACGGCCGGATCCGCACTTGCGGTCTACTCCTTGCTCGTCTGCCTGATCAGTGCCTCATCACTGTTCCGCCGGCGAATGCGGAGTGCGATCGATCCTCAGGAGGGATGAGGATCGTCGCGGGTTCTGCACCGCGGACGGCGGACCGGTGGTTGCGGGAGGGCCTCCACCGACCTGACCCCCCGTCCACGGTGCAAAACCAAACGTCCTGGGCCAAGACCTCGCCCGGACTTCGTTCGGGCGGGCTCGAGCCACTCGGCTCGAGCCTTCTTACCTCTTACGGCCTGAGCCATTCCGGCTCGGGGAGCAGGCTGCGGTCCAGGCGGCCGTTGTCGTCCAGCGGGAGCTCCTCGATCGGGATCAGATCCGCGGGGACCAGGTAGATCGGGAGCTCCTTGCCCAGGTCGAGCA
This sequence comes from Kribbella sp. NPDC020701, assembly GCF_055562215.1. Classification (NCBI taxonomy): domain Bacteria; kingdom Bacillati; phylum Actinomycetota; class Actinomycetes; order Propionibacteriales; family Kribbellaceae; genus Kribbella; species Kribbella sp. NPDC020701. The sequence continues at coordinate 21,525 of NZ_JBVHFT010000012.1, forward strand.
TCAGCCGGGCCAGGACCGCGGGGTCGCTGTCCTCCAGGACGACGTACCCGATCAGGCAGGTGTCACCACCCGGGTCCGCACACGCGACCACGACCGCGTCGATCACACCGGGCTGATCGGCCAGCACGTGCTCGGTCTCGCCCGGCTCCACGCGGTGGCCGCGGATCTTGACCTGGTCGTCCGCGCGACCGAGGTACTCCAGCGTCCCGTCCATCCGCCAGCGACCGAGATCGCGGCTGCGGTAGAGCCGACCGCCCGGATGACCCGGGTCCGGCACGAACGCGCGCTCGGTCTCGTCCGGCCGGCCGATGTAGCCCTGGGCAACGGCCGCACCACCGAGGTGGATCTCGCCGACCGCACCGACCGGCACCGGCCGCAATGCCTGGTCCAGCAGGCGTACGACGACGCCCTCGACCGGACGCCCGATCGACGGCCGGTCCTCGGCCGGGTCGACCTCGTGGATCGTGGTGACGATCGACGCCTCGGCCGGCCCGTACTCGTTGAACAGCCCGCAGTCCGGATGCGCCTCGAGGAAGTCGCGCACCTTGTGCGTCAGGACCATCGCCTCACCGCCGGCGACGATCTCGCGCAGCGCGGGCAACTCGGGCAGCCGGCGCATCGTCGCGAGCAACGCCGTCAACGGGCTGAACGCCATGAACAGCCGCTCGACCTTGTGATCCCGCAAGGCCGCGACCACTGCGTCCGGGTCGTACCGATCGTCCTCGCCGATCAGGACGAGCGCAGCACCGGAAGCGAGCGTGGTGAACATCTCCTGCACGTGTACGTCGAAACCGAACGACGTCCACTGCAACGTCCGCAGCGACCGCCGGGTCCGCAGGTAGTGCCGGACCAGGTTGACCGGGCCGCGGTGCGGTACGACGACACCCTTCGGGTTCCCGGTCGAGCCGGACGTGTAGATGCAGTAGGCAACATCATCGGCCGCGGCCCGCACCGGCGGCGCCTGCCGCGCCCGCGGGTCCCCATCCGTCGCGGCGACCGGGACCAGTCGCACCCCGAGCCGATCGGCCAGCGCCGCATCGTCGCCGACCAGCGCGACCGCGGATGCGTCCTGGATCATGAACGCCCAGCGGGATTCGGGTACGCCGGGATCCAGCGGCAGGTACGCCGCACCCGACTTGAGAACGGCGAGCACGGCGACGACCAATTCGGTGCCTCGGGCAACGCGGACGGCGACGAGCTGCCCCGGTTTCACGCCGAGGTCGGTCAGCTGCCACGCGACCGCGTTCGACCGGCGGTCCAGTTCGGCGTACGTCAGTTCTCGATCGCCCTGGATGAGCGCGATCGCGTCGGGGGTGCGGGCGACCTGCTGCTCGAAGAGGGTGTGCAGTCCGCTGAGTTCGCCGGCGACCACGGCGTCACGACGTACCCGGCCGAGGAGGCCCGTCGGCTCCACATCCCCCTCGAGCTCGCGGAGTGCTTCCAGGTCGGACTCGATCGGGAGCATCAGGTCGGGCAGGCGCAGCCGCGGGCTGGTCGTTGCCCGGCGCAACACTGCCTCGAGGTACGCGAGCAGGCGGTCGATGGTGCTCTGGTCGAACAGTCCGGACCGGTAGTCCGCCGTACACGTGATGCCCGCGCCGTGGTGGGTCAGCCGCAACCGCAGGTCCACTGTCGCCGGGAGCTCGTCGTCGCCGTCCTCGAACTCGACGAGGATCTGGAAGAGCGGGTCGCGTTCGAAGAAGGCGAGGTCGGCGCCGGCGTGGTCGAACGCGCCGGTCGCGACGTCCCGGACGCGCTGGGCGAGCTCGCCGAGGTCGGGTTCACCGGAGAGGTCGATCCGGAGCGGGAGCGCGCGGCGGGTCGTCGTCGAGGTGTCGCCCTGCGGACGGGTCAACGCGGAACCGATGGTCACGTCGTCCTGCGCCGCGAACCGGCCGAGCACGGTGCCGACCGCCGCGAGCATCGTCATCAGCGGGCTGACCTTGCGCTCCCGGCTGAACACGAACACCGCGTCGCCGAGCTCCTCGTCCAGCTCCTGCTTGACCGAAGCCACCCGCGGCTCGACCGCCGGCCACACCCGATCCGCCGGCAACACCAACGGCTCAGCCCCGGCCAGCGCCAACTCCCAGTACCCAAGATCCCGCCGCCGCGCAGCCTCCGCGGCCCCCGGTACGACGCCCGCCTCCGCGACATCCGATCCCGCCGCCTCGCCGCCGGACTCACAGACGGCAGCCCCGCCCTGCGCGGACCCGCCCTGCGCGGACCCGCCTTGCGCGGACACGCCCTGCGCGGACTCGGCTGACGGGACGCCCGGCTCGCCTTCAGCGGACTCGGTAGCGCCTCGCTCAGCCGCTGCCCCGTCGGCCCGTGCTGCGTCGCCCTCGACTGGTGCGGCGGGCTCGTCTGTGGAGGGTTCCGCCTCGGCGCCTTCTGGTGCGGTGTCGTTGAGGAGCGCGAGTTGTTCGCGCATCAACTGCGTGACACCGTCGACCAACTGACCCGCTACCCGGAGCTGCTGCGACATCAGCGCAGCCATCCCAGTGCCCGGCAACTGGGCTTCGCTCGTCGCAGCCGCAGCCTCATCCACCTTCGCCGCCAACTCGGCCAGCCCGGACCCCAACACCGCCAGCGCAGCCCGCGGATCCCGAGCCGGCAGCTCTTCCTCGGCTACGACGTCGTCGGCATCCGGCTCGGTGTCTGCCGGCACGACAGCTTCCTCGACCGGCGCAGCAATGTCCTCCGACGCCGCAGCAGACTCGACCGCCTCCGCAGCCTCCACCAACTCAGGTCCAGCAGCCGCCGCCGAGACAACCCCGGCAGCCGCTACCGACTCAGCCCCGGCAGTGTCGACCTCAGCCCCGGCAGCGTCCACCGACTCAGCGGCGGCGGCGTCCGACTCGGTGCCTTCGGCAACAGTCGCGACGGCGGTGGCGAGCTTGTGCGGGGTGCTGTAGCTGCCGAACAACTCGTCGGCTGTGAGCTCGACCGCGAAGCGATCGTTGATCTGCGAGATGACCGGCGCCAGCTTCTCCGGCGTCGCGCCGAGTTCGGCGAAGGTGTGGTCGACGGTGAGGTCGTACGGGTCGAGGTTGAGCTCCGCACAGGTCAGGTCGAGGATCGCGTCGAGCGAGTCGCGATAACGCTCGGCCGACACCTCGTCACCGGCCAGCGAACCAGCCTGCGCGAAGTAGTCCGCGTCGATCTGATGCGTCTCGGCCGGCAATGCGAACGGCGACCGCTCCGCGGCCTCGTCCACCGGCTCGACTTCTGCCGCAGCCGATTCGTCCGGCGGATCCAGCGGAATCCGCTTCACCGCGGCACTCGACGGCTCGAACACCACCGCCTGCGCCCGCGCCGCCCGCTCGAACGCAGTCGGCCGCGCCACACCGGCGTCCGCGGCACCCGCCGTACCCACGGCCGCAACTGTCACGGACGGATCGACCGGGTGGTGGACGCGACGGAACGGGTACGTCGGCAGCGGCACGCGACCGCCGTCCGGATAGACCTTCGACCAGGTGATCTCCGTGCCCTGCTCGTACAGCTCGGCGAGTCCGTTCATCGTCGCGAGCACCGCATCCTGGCCCAACCGCTGCGCCGGGATCCACGTGCTGTTCGGCGCGATCCGTCGACCGGCAGGACTCAGTACGGCGTCCGGCCCGAGTTCCAGGAACCGCCGGCAACCAGCCGCCGTGACTGCCTCGACCGCGTCACCGAACAGCACCGGCTGCCGCAGCTGCCCGACCAGGTAGTCACCGTCCAGCACGGTCCCGGACTCGAGCAGATCACCGGACCAGCTCGACACCATCGGCGTCCGCAGCGGCTCGAGCGTGATCTCCCGGACGATCTCCGCGAAGTCGGCCAAGATTGGATCGACCAACGAACTGTGGAACGCCCGATCCACGTCCAGCCGCTGCCACGCGACCTCCAGCCGGTCCAGCTGCGCGGCGAGCTGCCCGACGATCACCTCGGACCCGGTCAGCACGAACGACTGCGGACCGTTGCCTGCAGCAACTTCGACGCCGGTCGTCTGCGCGAGTTCGCGGACTCTGTCGGCATCCGCGCGTACGGCGACCATCGCGCCAGGCACCGTGCCACGCTGCATCAGTTCGCCGCGCTTGGCGGTCAGCCGTACGCCGTCCGCCAGTGACAACGCGCCGGCCACGCACAGAGCGGCGTACTCCCCCACGCTGTGACCGACCACCAGCGCGGGCTGCACACCGAACGACTGCCACAACCGCGCCAGCGCAAGCTCGAACGCGAACAACGCCGGCTGTGCGGTCTCGGTCGGCCAGACGCCTTCCGACCCGGCAGCCGGTGTCAGCAACAGCTCGAGCAGGCTGCCGCCGGTCTCCTCGTGGTAGACGCGGTCGCACTCGTCCAGCACCGATCGGAACGCCGGGAAGCGCGCGGCCAGCCCAGCCGCCATCCCACGACGCGCGGCGCCCTGTCCGGTGAACGCATAGCCGAGTGGGCCGGGTCCACCGCGCGGGACCTCAGCTGCCTGGGCGGAGCCGAGTGCGTCGACCAGCTCGGCTTCCGTGGAGCCCGCGACCGCGATCCGGTGCCGGTGCGCGGGTCGGCCGAGCGCCGCCGTACCAGCGAGGTCGATGAGGCGGTGACCGGTGCCATGGCCGAGGTCGGTGCGGTACAACTCGACCAGGTCGGACAGTGCGTCCGGATCCGGGGCCGACAGCGCGAGTACGACAGGGCCGTCGTCGCCGCGGCGGATCTGCCGGGGCGCCTCCTCGAGGATCACGTGGGCGTTCATGCCGCCGGCGTCGAGGGCGCTGACGCCGGCGCGCAGCGTCGTACCGGCTTCCCAGTCGCGTACGTCGGTGCCGATCACGAACGGGCTGCCGTCGAGGGCGAGGTCCGGGTTCGGCGCGGTGTAGTTGATGGTCGGGACCAGCATCCGGTGCTGCAGCATCAGGATCGTCTTGATCAGGCCGGCCATGCCCGCGGCGCTGTCGAGGTGGCCGATGTTCGGCTTGACCGAGCCGATCGTGCAGAAGCCGACCTGGTCGGTGTGCAGGCGCAGCGCTGCCGTCAGGGCCTTGACCTCGGCGGCGTCCGCGGTGGGGCTGCCGATCCCGTTCGCCTCGATGTAGCTGAGCGAATCCGCCGCGAATCCGGCCCGCTCCAGCGCGCGCTCGATCAGCTCGACCTGGTTGCCCGACGGGGCGTCCTCGTTGCTGACCGCGGTGCCGCGGATGACGGCGTACACCGTGTCGCCGTCGGCGATGGCCTGGTCGAGGCGCTTGAGCAGAACAGCGGCGACGCCGTTCCCGCCGACCGTGCCGTCGGCGTCCGCGGCGAACGCACGGACCTGGCCGCTCGGCGACAACACCGACTCCGGCGTCGGCTGATAACTCGTTGCCTGAGGCACCTGTACGGCGGCGGCCCCGGCGAGCGCCAGATCCGCGTCACCGGACCGCAGTGCCTGACAAGCGAGGTGTACGGCGACCAGCGACGAGGACCACGCGGATTGGACGCCGATCGCCGGCCCGGTCAGCCCGAGACGGTAGGCGACGCGCGTGGCGATCGAGTCGCGGGACTGGTGCTGGCGGTTGTAGAGGTTCATGCCGGAGCCGGCGAAAACGCCGACCCGGCTCGAGGTCCCGGCGTACCCGCCGTGCTCGAGCGCCTGGTGACAGACCTCGAGGAACAGCCGCTGCGCCGGTTCCATCAACTCGGCCTCACGATCGCTCAACCCGAAGAACTTCGCGTCGAACGACTCCACGTGGTCGAGCACCCCACTGACCGCGACCATCCCGTCCCCGACCTGCCCCACCTCCTCAGCCGAGAACCGCCGAACGCTCTCAACCCCGCCCACAAGGTTGTCCCAGAACTGCTCCAGCGTCTCCGCCCCCGGAAACCGCCCAGCCACCCCCACCACAGCCACCGGCTCCACCACCACACCGCGCGCCCCCGCCACACCAGAAGCCGCCAAAGCCGAGCGCCCCGCCGCCCGGGCAGCACCTCCCCCAACTCCCGCCGCAGCCCGAGCCTCAGCCCCAGCAGCATCTCCCGCAGTCCCCGCCGCAGCCCCAGCCCCCGCTACGCCCGCAGAACCCGACCCACCCGCCAGCCCCGTCACACCCGCACCAGCCACCGCGCCGTCAGCACCTTGTGCCATCTCAGCAGCCGACGCCGACTCAGAAGCCGATCCAGCCACCGAATCCGACGCAGTCGCCAGAGCCGCCGGAATACCAGCACCCACCTCGCCAACCGCCGCGGACTCATCCCCCGCCGCAGCCTCATCCCCGGCCGCGGACTCATCCTCCGGCGCGGTCGCAGAAGCCGATCCGCCCGCAGCTACATCGTGAACCCGCGGGGCCTCAGCAGCCGACGCGACCACCAAACCCCCCGCCGTCGTAGGAGCCGCCTCAAGCGCCGGCCGAGACTCGCCGTCGGCGACCGACCCAGACTCAGCGTCGGCGACCGGCGCAGGCTCGCCCTCGGCGACCCCCTCGGACTGCCCCTCACCGACAGGCTCGGCCTCGGCGACACGCTCGGGTTGTGCCCCGGGCTCGACAGCTGACTCGGCGTCCGCTTCGGGTCCGGCCTGAGACTCGGCTTCGTCCGCGACCTCGACGACCGGCTCGGACTGCGCCTCACCGACAAGCTCGGGGTCGGCGACAGACTCGGGCTGTACCTCAGGCTCGGCAGCTGACTCGGCCTCTGCTTCCAGTCCGGTCCCAGCCTCAACTTCGTCGCCGACCTCGGCGACCAGCTCGCCTTGCACCTCAGGCTCGGTGGCCGACTCGGCGTTCGCTGCCAGTCCCGTCTCCGGCTCAGCTTCGTCCCCGACCTCGGCGGGCTCAAGCCCGCCGTCTGGGGTGTCCACCGCCGGCTCGATCGGCTCGGGCTCACCGAGTACCGCAGCCTCGACCGGTACGTCGACCTCCGGCTCCACGACCACCGCAGCCGCACCCTGCTGGACCGCACCCGGCTCCGCCGCCGCATCACCCTCGACCACGGCCTCCGCAGCCGCGTCCGGCTGTGTCAGCCCCTCCGCCTCGGCCGCCGCCTCCGCGTCAACGTCTCCCGCCGACGCGCCCTCGGTCGACGCAGACGACTCCTGCGCAACATCTGCCAGCGCAGGCGACTCCGCCTCCGCCTCGTCCTCCGCAGTCGGCGTCGCGCCCTCCGCAGCCACCTCGGGCTCGGACTCGATGTCTGGCGCAACCTCAGCCACGACCGGTGCAGACGACTCCGATTCCGCAGCTGCCTGTGCGCGCACCTCTGACTCGACCGCGGCCGACGCCTCAGTCGGTGCATCCGACTCCGGGCGCGCGTCATCCTCCGCAACAGGCGTCAGCTTGCCGTCCCCAACTGCCTCTGGCTCGACGTCTGCCGCAAGCTCACCCACGGCCGGTGCAGGCGGCTCCGCGTCCGCCGCCATCTCGTCGTCTGCAATTGGGGTCCCCTCGCCAGCCGCCTCCGGCTCGAGCCCGACCTCGGTCGCCTCGGCATGTGCAGACGGCTCTGGGTGCGCCTCGTCCTCTACAGTCGCCGCCTGATCGCCCTCCCCGGCTGCCTCCGGATCGACCTCTGCGCCCGTCTCCCGCTGCTCGAGTTCTGCAGTCGGCTGCGGGCCCTCCTCCGTCAGCTCGGCTCTTGCCTCGGCCGCCTCGGACTCGGCGACTTGCTCGGCTGACTCGGGGTTGGTGGATTGGTCGGCTGAGTCGTGCTCGGCGGGTGCTCGGTCTTCGGCGGACTCGGCGTCGGCGGTTTCGTGGTCGGCTGCTGGCTGGGCGACCTCGTGAGCGTCGTCTTCGCCGGGCGTGGGGTTGGGCTCGGGCTCGGGCGCGAGTACTGCTTCCGGGGTGGGCTCGGCCTGGACGGGCTGGAGCTCGGTGTCCGCCTCGATCCGAGTGAGGATCTGAGTATCCGGCTCCGACGACGCGTCGAGCTCGGCTGTCTGCTCGGTAGGCTCGGGCTCTTCGTCGGCTCCTGCTGTCGAGGGCTCGGGTGCCGAGTGGTCGGCGGGGGCGGCGGGTTCAGCGGCACCCGGCTCGGCGGCTTGGTCGGCTCGCTCCTGCCGCGCGGCTTCGTCGGTCAGCTCCGGCTCAGCCTGGTCGATCAGCTCCGGTTCGGCTTCGTCGGCCGGGTCGTCGGCGGGCTCCGTGAGTACCTCAGATGCGGCGGACTCGGTCAGGGCCTCGGGTGTGGCAGGCGGCGCCGGCTGTTGTTGCGACTGCTCGGGGTCTGTTGGATTGAGGGCGAAGGCTTCGCTGTCGAAGTACGCGCCGTGCTCGTCGTCTGGTTGTGTGGAGAATTCAGCCGACTGGTCGGGCTGCTGTGCCTGCGAGTCCGAGGTCTGTGTGTGCTCCGGCTCCGTAGCAGCCTCGGGCCTGGCGGACGCTGGCTCTTTCGTGGGCGCGGAGTCGGCGGGTGCAGACGCAGGTTCGGTTGACGCCAGCTCGGCGGGGGTCCCGGCGGCCGCAGGCTCCGCGGGTGCAGACGCAGGCGCGGCTGAGTCCGCGGGAGCGGGAGCAGCGGACGCCGGCTTGGCTGGGGTTGGCTCGGCGGGGGCGGGCGTGGCGGGTGCCTGGTCGGGGCGGGCGCCGAGGGTGGGGCGTTGGGGTGGGGTGGGGATGGATTGCTGGAGGGTGCGTTTCCAGGCGAGGCGGACGACGGGGAGTTCGGTGGTGCGTTCGGAGGGGTCCTCGTCGGGGGCGGCGGAGGGGCCTTCGCCGGTGGGGCCGGAGTCGGAGCTGGCGCCGGCGGGTTCGATGTGGGGGCCGTGCGGGGTGATCAGGCTGCCGTCGATCCACCGTTGTTTCAGGAGGGGGCGGAGGATCTTGCCGCCGGGCGTGGTCGGGAAGTCGCGGCGCGGTACGCCGATGACCTCGGCCGAGAGGCCCAGCCGACCCTGGATGAGGCTGCGGATCCCTTGGTCCATCCCGGGGATCGAGTCGGGCGTGAGCGCGTAGAAGACCACCAGCCGATCGGTCCCGGTGTCCGCGTCCGCGACGCCGCAGGCCGCGATCAGGCCCTGTTCGGCACCGACGACCGTCGCGGCGACGGTCTCGATGTCGTGGGCGTAGTACAGCTTGCCGGACATGATGACGCGTTCGCTGTCCCGGCCGGTGATGACCACCTGCCCGCCGGTGATGAAGCCCTGGTCGCCGGTCGCGAGCCACTTGCGGGCCGGCCAGTTGCCGATCGGGAACGCGGACCGGTCCGCCTCCAGGTTGCCCAGGTAGCCCGGCGTAACGCGAGCCGACGCGACCTGCAGCTGACCGATCCGGCCCTCCGGCAGTACGGCGCCGTTCGGGGCGACGATCCGTACGGTCGTTCCCGGTGCCGGCGCCCCCACGGACACCAGGCTCAGCACTCCGGGAGCCTCCGCGCGCGCCTTGCCCGGCCGGGCCACCGCGACCTTCCCGGTCGCGGGCCGCTGGTCGACCCACTCGACGACTCCGGTCGGTGGGATCCGGACGCGGTGCACGTTCGGCGTCAGGCCGGGCCGGGCGAACGTGATCCCGGTGACCGTCTCGGTCATCCCCCAGGCCGCGACGAAGGTCTCGGGTACGACGCCGAACCGGTTCGTCACCCGAAGGAACTCCGACATCACCGGCACGGTGATCTGCTCGCCACCGCTGACCAGACTGCGCAGCGCGGACAGGTCCCAGTGCCGATCCGGCTCCCCCGCGATCGCCTGCGTCGCCAGGCGGTACCCGAAGTTCGGCGACCACGAGTGGTTGACCCGGTGCTGGTCCATCAGGTCGAGCCAGCGCAGCGGGTTCGACAGCACCCAGTCGGTGTTCACGTGGATGTTCGTGCAGCCGGTGAACACGGGCAGCAGGTGGTACAGCAGGAACGCGCCGCTCTGGTCCAGCGGCAGCCAGTTGAGCGTGGTCTGACCAGGCCGCACCGGCAGCATGGCCGGCGTACCGGCGGCGAACTCGACCAGCCCGCGATGCGTGAGCTGCACGATCTTCGGCGTACCGGTGGTGCCGGACGACATCATCAGTACGGCGACGTCGTCGGCAGCCGGCCGGTGGAAGTCAGAGGTCGGCTCGTGGCCGGCCATCGCGTCCGGGTCGAGGACGGGCAGGCCGAGGTCGTTCGGGAGGTCGGACGGGCGGCCGATGAGGACGGTCCAGCCGAGCAGGTCGGTGATCTTGCGGAGCCGCTCGCGGCCGGCCTCGGACCGGTCGCCGTCGGGACTCGGGGCCACCAGCAACGGCCGGATCCCGCCGAGTGTGCAGGCCCAGAACGCGGCGAAGAACCCGACCGGCTCGGTGCAGTGCACGACCGCGGGATCACCCGCGCGTACGCCGTTCGCCCGCAGGCCGGCCAGTATCCGGGCGGCGAGCTCGAGCAGCGTCGGGAAGTCGAGCTTGGTCTCGCGGCCGTCCGCGCCGATCTCGACCACACCGGCGCCGCCGAAGTCACGGGCGGCGCGCAGCAGGGCGCTCGGGAGATCGCGCGGGTACCCGGCGGGAATCATCAGGGCCGGCCCGGTGGAGATCGCCGGCCGGTCCACACTGCTCCTCACCACGCCGATGCCACCACCGAGAGGACGAGCGGTACGGCGTCACGCGGGCACGTCACCGGAACAACGGTGGCGCCAGCCAGTTGGCGACCCACGGACACGCGCCTCCCCAACTGGACGGAGCCGGGCTCAGGGCACACCCGTCTCGCTCTCACCGACGACAAGCCCCGTTTTCCGCCTGCCGAAACAATGCCGTGACCGGGCGCACCCGGTGGGTCATCGCGCCGACCGACAGCCGTGAACCCTACCAGCCGCAACCGGCCCGGGAGGAGCCCGTTCTCACCAGCCGACAGTTAAGAATTTCACCGACCGCCGCCACTGTGGACAACGACGCTCACGGCCTCTGGATACGCTCGATCGACAGACCGTCCGCTCACCGGAAACCACCGCCGCACTCAGCCGCGCAGCTCGGCGTCGATGCGGTCCGGACAGTCGCCCCAGGGCCGCGCCGGTACGACGGGCAGCCCGGCAGCGCGCGCCCGTTCGACCAGCCGGTTGTTCACCTCGACGCTGACCCGAGCCCGATGCCGCTGCTCTCCGTACTGGGGTTCGCGGGCCAGGAAGTTCGCGACGATCTGGTCCTCGTCGGACTCCTCCAGGACGAACGCACGAACGCGCCCGCCGAAGCCGAGAGCCAAACTCGGCAGCAGGACATCACTTTCGAGCACGACAGGCGTCCGGGACTCCACGTGGTCGGCAACAACAGCCCGATACGCGACCTGCACAGACTCCGCAGCCGCGAGATGCAGGTCGGCGGTCTTCGCAGGCGACCAACTGCCCGCCTCCGGATAGCTGTCCCAGTAGTGCAACAACGGCTGCTGCTCAGGCGTAGTGAGCGCCTTCAGCGCCGTGTAGACGTCGTCGGCCTCGCCCAGCGGCACGCCGTACCGCGAAGCCAGCCGCACCGCGACCGACGTCTTCCCGATCCCGGCCGCACCGCACAACAAAGTCACCGTCCAGGACGGCGGCACACCAGCAGCCTTGCTCATACCACCGAAGTGTCCCGCTTCTGGTGGGCGAAGAGGGGATCGAACCGTCCCTGAGCACTGGGCAGGGTTCTGTCCTGGCCAGTGGGCGGCCCCGAACGGTGTTGGGTCGCCTGGTCGCCCGCGTACGTGGTCCCGGTCGGGCCGACAGATCCTGTCCGTGGTCCGGGTCCGGGGTGGCGGGCTTCCTCGCGGCCTGGGGTACCTGATCCGGCCTGGACGGTCCGATGCCCGGCAGCATCCGTCTGGTGCTGCCGGGGCGGTGTCGTCCGTCGCCTGATCCGGCGCCCGAGGGCGCGCCGTCCGATCGCGATGGCGGCCGCCTCGTGTCGGGTGGTCTTGTGGGTGTGGGTCGCGGTGGATTTCTGCCAGTGCTGGGCACCCCACCGACTGGTGTAGGCGGGGTCGACGGCGATCACGGCGATCCCGACATCGGCGGTCATGGCGAGTAGTCGGGTCCGAAGTCTGCTGGTCGGCAGACCGGACACCAGCTGCCGGAACCGTTTGCGTCGGCCGTGTTGTTCGCGGGTCTTGGAGTCGGTGAAGTCGAGGTCTTCCTCGGCGATCGCCTTCGCCCCCGTGTGCTCGGCCCAGCGCAGGAGTCGCGTCAGAGCGTGCCGCATCTGTGCGTCGCGGTGAGTGGCGGTGCCGGTGAGGTCGTAGGTGAAGGTGCATGGCTTGCCAGTGGGGTTGCCGTGGGTGTCGAGCCGCCAGGCGGCGAGGTGGTCGGCGTTCATGTCCACCCCGATTACTGCACCGGTCCGGGGTGTCTCCAGCGGCACGGCCGGCGAGCTCTTGCGTTGCCAGGAGGCGTCCAGATACCAGCGGTCCTTTCCCGGGTTGCGGTGAATCCGGTAGGCGACGGCCTGGTTCGCTGCCACACGGTCGCGCCACTCGTCCCCGCGGTGCGGAAAGGTGACTCTGCCGCTGAGGAGGTACCTGCCGTGTGGGGCGTTCGCCAGATGTGTCAACGGTGTTGGGAGGCGGAGACTGACTTCGCCTGCGGGAGTGACGCCACTCCTGCCGGGAGCGGTACCCACCCGGCAGGCCTCTGCTGCCGCGTTCACCGACCGCCAGCGACAACCGGTGTCGGATCATGGCGACCCCCGCTTGCAGCGACTGGATCTGGGCGCGCTGGGCTCGGCGGGCCAGACTCCACTGGTCGTTGGTTGCCTTCGTGATCGACCCTGCCCATCGCGAAGACGACAACGCCGTCAGCTCGCGCTTCCGGTCCGCCCACCGTTCACTGTCATGGCCCAGTCCGTCCCGGACTCTCCGAGCGAGGTCACCAGCGGCGAGCCGGCCCAGATGTCCGCCCACCAATCGCAACACCCGCTCGTCCACGGCAGTGAGGCCCTTGATCCGGTCACGGATGCACACCCCTGTCGCGGGCGACGCCACGAACGAGGGCGCGATCACTCGGAGTCGGATCATGACAACATTAGAACATATTTTCGTTTACCGTCAGACGGGATGTTAGCCGGGAGATGCACCGTCCGTGATACGGTCGGACCGCCTGTTTGCCAGGTGAGCAGACTCCCCCGGTGCTTCGCTGTACCGGGGCTTCGTTTGCACACGGGCTGTTAGCTCAGTTGGTTAGAGCACCTCGTTTACACCGAGGGGGTCGGGGGTTCGAGTCCCTCACAGCCCACCCGTTCTCATCTCATGGCCACGCACTGCGATGTGGTTCAACTCGTCATGTTTCGCGGCGTCCAGGCATGCCACCTAGGGCCCTGTGGCCAAACTTGCCAGTGCCTTCGCGTAGTTGTCGGGGTTGCGGGCTTCGGGGGTGGGGTTGACGACGGACCAGCGGATGAGGCCGGCGCGGTCCACCACGAAGGTGCCACGGAGGGCGCAGCCTCGGGCGGTGTCGAAGACGCCGTACGAGGTTGCGATGGATCCGTGCGGCCAGAAGTCGGTGAGCAGGCTGAACTCGAGCTTCTGGGCGTCGGCGTATGCCCGGAGGGTGAACATCGGGTCGCACGAGATCGCCAGGAACTCGGCGGCCGCGAGCAGCTCCGGCCGGTCCCGCAGCGCGGCCAGTTCGCTCGTGCAGACCTGGCTGAAGGCATACGGGTAGAAGACCAGTACGACGTCCCGCCGGCCGCTGAAGTCGCTCAGCCGGACCTGTTCGCCGTACTGGTTGCGGGCGCTGAAGTCGGGTGCCCGGCTGCCGACGGCAGCGGCCACCTCAGCCTCGGCGGCCCGACTTCGGCACCACCAGTTTGGTGGCCGACCAGTCGTCGGTGACGCTCAGGGTGCTGGTCGTGGCCAGGCCGGCGACCGGAGCGGCCTCGGCGATGTCACTGGTCTCCACGTAGCCGTCGCGGCCGACCTTGGGGGTCAGTAGCCACACGACGCCGCCGGCCTTCAGATCGGTGAGGATGTCGAAGAAGGCATCGACCAGGTCTCCGTCGTCCTCACGGAACCAGAGCAGCACCACGTCGACGACCTCGTCGGTCTCGTCGTCGACGAATGCTTCCCCGGTGATTTCCCGGATCGCGTCGCGGAGCTCGTCGCTGCAGTCCTCGTCGTACCCGATCTCCTGAACGACCCAGCCGGCCTCCAGGCCGAGCCGGGAGGCCATACTAGGCACGGTCGGCACGCCGTTGCCCTTTCCGTCCGCGTGGTCCGCGGTCGCGCTCACGTGTCCTCCTCCGTGGTCCCCGCTTGCCCGGGGGTAGGTTTCAGTAGCGATAGTCCATCGTGACGTACCGCGTCGCGCAAGTATGCACCAGACTTCCGTGACGTGTCCGGTATCCGCGGGGTGGGTACAGTCCGTGTCCGCTCAGATCACGCGCGAACGACCGGAATCGGGCGCCTGTGGAAGGCGAAGTAGAACGCATTCCGAACAGGTGACAGGATTGCGGTGAAGACAACCAGAGAGAACGGCAGGACACCGTGGCTTCCGGACACGAACCACCAGCCATCATCACCGAGGGGATGCCCACCCAGCTCCCCGACATCGACCCCGACGAGACACGCGAGTGGGTCGAATCGCTCGACGCCGTCCTGGACGAACGGGGCAAGGCGCGAGCGCGCTACCTGATGCTCAAGCTGATCGAGCGGGCCCGGGAGCGACAGGTCGGGGTGCCCGCGCTGCGGAGCACCGACTACATCAACTCGATCCCGCCCGAGCGCGAGCCGTGGTTCCCCGGTGACGAGCACATCGAGCGCCGGATCCGGGCCTTCATCCGGTGGAACGCCGCGGTGATGGTGAGCAAGGCCAACCGCAAGGGCCTCGAGGTCGGCGGCCACATCGCCACCTACCAGTCCGCGGCCAGCCTGTACGAGGTCGGTTTCAACCACTTCTTCCGCGGCAAGGACCACCCCGGCGGCGGCGACCAGATCTTCATCCAGGGTCACGCCTCCCCCGGGATGTACGCGCGGGCGTTCCTCGAGGGCCGGCTGTCGGCCGACCAGCTGGACGGCTTCCGCCAGGAGGTGTCCCGCGGTCCGCACCACGGCCTGTCGTCGTACCCGCACCCGCGGTTGATGCCGGACTTCTGGGAGTTCCCGACCGTCTCGATGGGTCTGGCCGCGCTGAACTCGATCTACCAGGCGCGCTTCAACCGGTACCTGCACCACCGCGGCATCAAGGACACCAGCCAGCAGCACGTCTGGGCGTTCCTGGGTGACGGCGAGATGGGCGAGCCGGAGTCGCTCGGCGCGATCGGCCTGGCCGCCCGCGAGGAGCTGGACAACCTCACCTTCGTGATCAACTGCAACCTGCAGCAGCTGGACGGCCCGGTCCGTGGCAACGGCAAGGTCATCCAGGAGCTGGAGGCGTTCTTCCGCGGTGCCGGCTGGAACGTGATCAAGGTGATCTGGGGCCGGGAGTGGGACAACCTGCTGGCCCAGGACCACGACGGCGCGCTGGTGAACAAGATGAACACCACGCCGGACGGCCAGTTCCAGACCTACTCGGTCGAGTCCGGTGAGTACATCCGGAACAACTTCTTCGGCGGCGACCAGCGGCTCCAGCAGATGGTCAGCAACCTGTCCGACGAGGACCTGCGCAAACTCCCCCGCGGCGGTCACGACTACCGCAAGGTGTACGCCGCGTTCAAGAGCGCGACCGAGCACGTCGGGCAGCCGACGGTGATCCTGGCCCAGACCATCAAGGGCTGGACGATCGAGGCGCTGGAGGGCCGCAACGCGACCCACCAGATGAAGAAGCTGACCTCGGACGACCTGAAGGCGTTCCGCGACCGGCTCTACCTGCCGATCGAGGACTCCGCCCTCGAGGACGCGTACAACCCGCCGTACTTCCACCCCGGCACCGACTCGCCGGAGTACCAGTACATGATGGATCGGCGCAAGCAGCTCGGCGGCTCGCTGCCGCAGCGGCGGGTGGCGCCGAAGACCTCGTTGACGCTTCCTGGTGACGATGTCTACAAGCCGCTCAGCAAGGGCAGCAACGGCCCGGTGGCGACCACGATGGCCCTGGTCCGGCTGTTCCGGGACCTGATGAAGGACCCGGAGATCGGCGACCGGATCGTCCCGATCGCCCCGGACGAGTACCGCACGTTCGGCATGGACTCGATGTTCCCGACGGCCAAGATCTACAACCCGCACGGGCAGAACTACGAGGCCGTCGACCGCGCCCTGCTGCTGTCGTGGAAGGAGTCCCAGCAGGGCCAGCTGCTGCACGAGGGCATCAGCGAGGCCGGCGCGATGGGCTCGATGATCGCGGCCGGTACGGCGTACGCGACGCACGGCGAGCCGATGATCCCGTTCTACATCTTCTACTCGATGTTCGGCTTCCAGCGGACCGGTGACTCGCTCTGGGCGTTCGGCGACCAGCTCGGCCGGGGCTTCCTGGTCGGCGCGACCGCCGGGCGTACGACGCTGACCGGTGAGGGACTGCAGCACGCGGACGGTCACTCGCCGCTGCTGGCCTCGACCAACCCGGCGGCGGTGCACTACGACCCGGGCTTCGCCTACGAGGTCGCGTACATCGTGAAGGACGGCCTGCGCCGGATGTACGGCTACGGCCTGGACAAGGACAAGCCGTTCGGCGAGGACGTCTTCTACTACCTCACCGTGTACAACGAGCCCGTTCCCCAACCAGCAGAGCCGGCCGATCTTGATGTCGCGGGGCTGCTCAAGGGCATCTACCGCTTCAACGAGTACGAGACCGCCGAGGGTGACGACGTACCGCGGGTGCAACTGCTCGGGTCCGGGGTCGCGCTGCCATGGGTACGCAAGGCCCAGGAGATCCTCGCCGAGGAGTACTCGGTCGCCGCCGACATCTGGTCGGTGACGTCGTGGAACGAGCTGCGCCGGGACGCCGTGGCGGCCGAGCAGCACAACCTGCTGCACCCGGACGAGCTGGAGCAGGTGCCGTTCATCACCGAGCAACTGAAGGACACCAAGGGCCCGGTGGTCGCGGTCAGCGACTTCATGCGCGCGGTGCAGGACCAGATCTCCCGCTGGGTGCCGAACGACTACACGTCGCTCGGGACCGACGGCTGGGGCCTGGCCGACACCCGGGCCGCGGCGCGGCGGCACTTCCAGGTCGACGCCGAGTCGATCGTCGTCGCCACGCTGGAGATCCTGGCCAAGCGCGGCGACGTCAAGCCGGAGGTGGCCGCCGAGGCGGCCCGCAAGTACCGCATCGACGACCCGACCGCGGTCGCCGGCGTGAAGCAAGAGGGCGCCGGCGCCTGACGCCATCCGTCCTGACAGGCCCCTGGACCGGTTGGTCCAGGGGCCTGTTGTCTTGCGGCTCTACGACAAACCTCGTAGTCGGCGGCGTTCGCCAGTTGCGCATTCCGTCCGACGCGGCGGGTGGGCCTGGATTTCTAGTGTCGTGGCATGACTGGCGCAAGTGTTGCTCTACTCGCGGGGACGGTGTCCACCCTCCTCTTCGCGTCGAGCACGCTGCCGATGGTGTTCAAGGCGATCCGGACCCGCGACCTCGCGTCGTACAGTCCGTGGAACCTCGTGCTCGCCAACGTCGGCAACGCCGTCCACTGCATCTACGTGGTGCACCTGCCGCCGGGGCCGATCTGGGCCCTGCACGGCTTCTACGTCGTGACGTCCGCGCTGATGCTGCTGTGGTGGCTGCGGTTCAACACCGCCCGGCGGGGCGTCGTCTCTGACGAGCGGAGGCTCGCATGAACACCATCATCATCGGCGCCGGCCAAGCAGGACTCGCGACCGGCTACCACCTGCAACGGCTCGGTCAGCCGTTCACGATCCTGGACGGCAACGCCCACGTCGGGGACCAGTGGCGCGCCCAGTGGGACACGCTCAAGCTCTACACCCCGGCGAAGTACGACGGTCTGCCCGGACTGCCGTTCCCCGGCCACCGGTGGAACTACCCCGGCAAGGACGAGGTCGCCGACTACCTCGAGTCGTACGCCGACCACTTCAAGCTCCCGATCCGGTCCAGCACCCGGGTCGACCGGCTGGAGCGGGTGAACAGCCACTGGGTCGCGCAGATCGGCGACGAGCGGATCGCGGCCGACAACGTGGTCGTGGCGACCGGCACCTTCGGCCGTACGCCGAACCTGCCGGACTTCGCCGTCGACCTCGACCCGGCGATCCGGCAACTGCACTCCAGCGAGTACCGCCGGCCGGGTCAGCTGAAGCCGGGGCCGGTCCTGGTGGTCGGCGGATCACACTCCGGCACCGACATCGCCTACGAGGTCGCGCAGACCCACCGAACCATCCTGTGCGGCCGCGACCCCGGACAGCTCCCGGTCCGGCCCGGCAAGCCGGGGCAGTCACTCTTCTGGCCGGTCTTCCTGTTCGTCGGGCGGCACGTCGTCACGCGGCGGCTGCCGGTCGCGGACAAGGTGATGGAGGACCTGCGCTTCCGGGGCGGCCCGATGATCCGGGTGAAGCGCGCGGACCTGCTCGCGCGAGGGGTCGAGCGGGTCCACGACCGGGTCACCGGCGTCCAGGACGGCTTGCCCGTGCTGGGTGACGGCCGGGCCCTGGAGGTGGCGAACGTGGTCTGGAGCACCGGCTTCCGGCAGGTGTTCGACTGGATCGACGAACCGGTGATCGGTGCCGACGGCTGGCCGCGGGAGCTGCGCGGGGTCGCCGCGGACGCGCCCGGCCTGTTCTTCTGCGGGCTCAGCTTCCAGTACGCCTTCAGTTCGATGACCCTGCCCGGTGTCGGCCGGGACGCGGCGTACGTCGCCAAGCGCATCGCGACCCGATCCCGTGCGGACCGGAGTCTTGCCGCCGCCTGACTCCGGGGCGCATCCTCGCAGGAGGGGATGGCTATGAACATCGTGGAGGATCTGGAGCGCGCCCGGGCGGCGTTCGACCGGCGGGACTGGGCGACGGCCTACGACCGGCTGTCGTCCACGACCGACCTCGGCGGCGGCGATCTGGTCACGCTCGCCACCGCCGCATACCTGGTCGGCGACAACGACGCGTGCGTCCGCGCGCTGCAACGCGCGTACCGGCAGGAAGTTGACGAGGGCAACGTCCTGGGCGCGGTCCGGGTCGCGTTCTGGCTGGCGCTGGTGTTCAACATCCGCGGGGAGGTCGCCATCGGTCTCGGCTGGGCGGCCCGCGCCGAACGGCTGCTCGCCGATCAGGGCGACGTGGTCGAACGTGGATACCTCCTCATCCACGATTTCTTCCGCCACCTCAACCAGGGAGATACCACCGGTGCCCTGCGCATCAGCGCCGAGATGACCGAGGTGGGACGCCGGTTCGGCAATGCTGATCTGCTCGCCCAGGGCCTGGTCTGCCAGGGCCGGACCCTGATGTACGCCGGTCGCGTGCCGGAGGGACTGGCGTTGCTCGACGAGGCGATGGTCGGCGTCGCGGCCGGTGAGCTGTCGCCGATCTTCGCGGGCAACGTGTACTGCGCGATGATCGAGGCCTGCCAGGAGGTGCAGGACTTCGCCCGCGCCGCGGCGTGGACGGCGGCGCTGACCCGGTGGTGCGACACGCAGCCGGACCTGGTGCCGTTCACCGGACAGTGCGCCGTACATCGGGGTCAGATCCTGCGGCTGCACGGTGCGTACGGCGAGGCGCTGCAGGAGTACGACGATGCATGCCGGCGGTATGCGTCGTCGGGTGCGCAAGCGGCGGCCGGGCTGGCCTTGAGTGAGCGTGGCGATGTCCTGCGGATCCGTGGCGAGCTCGTGGCTGCGGAGAAGGCCTATGACGAGGCGGCCGGCTTCGGGTACGAGCCTCAGCCGGGACGGGCGTTGTTGCTACTCGCCCGCGGCCGCACGCCGGCGGCGGTCGGGACGGTACGGCGATTGCTCGCGGAGACGATCGGAGCGGTGTACCGATCACGCCTGCTCGCGGGAGCGGTGGAGGTCCTGCTGGCCGATGGGGCTGTCGACGAGGCCGAGTCGGTCGCGGACGAGCTGGCGAGCATCGCGGCCGGCTTCGGGTGTGCCGGGTTGCGCGCGTGGGCGGCGTACTGCTTGGCGTTGGTGGCGCTGGAGCGTGGTGATCCCGATCGGGCGTTGCCGCAGGCGCGGGTTGCGCTACGACTGTGGACCGAACTGCAGGCGCCGTACGAGGTCGCGCGGACGAAGGTGCTGATCGGGCGGTCGTTCCGGTTGCTCGAGGACGAGGACTCGGCGGTGGCCGAACTGTCTGCCGCGGGCAAGACCTTCGCCGAGCTCGGCGCGATCCCGGCCCGGCAGGAGGTCGAGAAACTGCTCCACGTCAGCACCGCGGGCGGTCTCACCGCGCGTGAGCTCGAGGTGCTGCGCCTGGTCGCGGACGGTCGCAGCAACGCGGAGATCGCGGAGCAGCTCGTGCTCAGCGACAAGACGGTGGCGCGGCATCTCACGAACATCTTCACCAAGCTCGACGTACCGTCCCGGACCGCCGCGGCGGCGTACGCCCGCGACCACGACCTGCTGTAGAAGGCTCTCGCGAGGGATCTCGTTCACTCTCGGGAGTGAGGTGCGGACGGGGTGTCCGGCCGGATGCTCGGAGGGTGCACACGACTGAGCGTCCCGTCCCGCGCTGGGCCTACCGTTTGGCTCACGTCATCCCGTTGCTGACCCTGCCGTCCGGGTTGTGGCGCCTCGGCCTGGTCACCGGTTCCTCGATGGGCATGCTCGACGACTCCGGCCGGCCGGCTCACCTGCAGGGCTTCGGCGAGGCGACGTACGTCGTCTTCCTCACCGTCTTCTCCGAGGCGGTCGCCCTGATCGCCTTCGGGCTGGTCAAACCCTGGGGCGAGGTGGCACCGCGCTGGATCCCCGTCATCGGCGGCCGTCGGGTCGCGCCGTACGCCGCGATCGTCCCGGCCGTCCTCGGCGCCCTCAGCCTGATCGCCATCTGGACCTTCGGCTTCCGCGACGTCTTCACCGACCACTTCATCCCGTTCTCCAGCACCGCCTGGAAGGCGCTGATGATCACCTGTTACGCCCCACTCCAACTCTGGGGCCCCGCCCTGCTCGTCCTCACCTACGCCTACTACCGCCGCCGCGTCAGCGCGAGCGGGGACGTGGTTTCAGTGCGATAGCGGGTAGGGGTGGAGCAGGCAGCGGGTCGCCGTCGTAGCCGGGGACCATGTCGAAACGGTCGTTGCCGTTCGCCAGGATGGCGGCCTGCCAGGCGTCGCGGGCAGCGACGATCTCCCCGTGCGAGCGGCCGATGAAGTTCCACCACATCACCAGGTGCTCCTCGAACGGTTCGCCGCCGAGCAGGAGGAAGCGCACACCGTTGCCAGAAGCGACCAACTCGACGGACCGGCGCCCGCCGCCGAGGTAGACCATCTCGCCGAAGCCCGGCGTCAGCTCCCCGACCGACAGCGAGCCGTCGACGATCAGTACGGCGTACTCGTTCGACACCGTCAGCGGCAACGAGAGCGTCCGGCCGGGCTCGATCGTGATGTCGGCGCCGACGAGCGCCGAGTAGGCCGGCGCGGGTGAGGTGACGCCGGCGACCGTGCCGATCATCACCGTCCCGCGGGCGCCGTCGAACTCGAGCGACGGCAGGTCGGCGTAGGCGTTGAAGGCGGGTGCGACCGTCGTACGCACGGAGTCCGGCAGAGCGACCCACAGCTGGGCACCATGCAGGACCGGCGGCGCGGTCGGGGCCGAGACCTCCGAGTGCGCGATGCCGTTGCCGGCCGTCATGATGTTGAGCTCCCCCGGCCGCACGAACGCGTGCGATCCGACGCTGTCGCGGTGCTCGATCTCGCCCTCGAACAACCAGCTCACCGTCTGCAGACTCGTGTGCGGGTGCGGTGGGACCCGCATCCCACGCGCCCCCGGTACGTCGTACGAGTCGACCCGGCTGGTGAGGTCGTCCGGTCCGTAGTGGTCGACGAAGCACCACGCCCCGACCATCCGGCGGTTCTTGTTCGGCAACAGCCGCCGTACTGTCGTCGTCCGCCCGAGCACGACCTCCCGCGGCTCCAGCAACTCCAACGTCGGACCCTCGCCGTCCGAACCGTCGCACACCACCTCAGCCGGATCCTTCTCGAGATCGCTCATGACGCTGTCCATTCCAGGAGTTCCTTCTGGTCCCAGGTATTGATGACGCGGTCGGGCGTGACACCGCAGTCTTCCGCGCGTTCGCAGCCGTAGACCTGCCAGTCGAGCTGGCCGGGCGCGTGCGCGTCGGTGTCGATGGAGAAGATGCATCCGGTCTCGACCGCGAGCGACAGCAGGCGCTTGGGCGGGTCGAGGCGTTCGGGCCGGGAGTTGATCTCGACCGCGGTGCCGAACTGGCGGCAGGCCTCGAAGACGATGTCCGCGTCGAAGTCGGACTCCGGCCGGGTGCCGCGACCTCCGGTGATCAGCCGGCCGGTGCAGTGGCCGAGGATGTCGACGTGCGGGTTCGCGATCGCACGAACCATCCGCTCGGTCATCGGATCGGAGGCCATCCGCAGCTTGGAGTGCACGCTGGCGACGACGACGTCGAGCCGGGCCAGGATCTCGGTGTCGCAGTCGAGCGTGCCATCCTCGAGGATGTCCACCTCGATCCCGTTCAGGATCGTGAACCCGTCCAGCTCGGCGCCGAGCCTTTTGTTGAGTTCGGCAACGACCTCGAGCTGCTGCAGCCGGCGCTCGCGGGACAGTCCGTTCGCGACCGTCAGCCGCGCCGAGTGGTCGGTCAGCGCCAGATACTTGTGCCCGAGCCGGTACGCCGTGCGCGCCATCTCCTCGATCGGGCTGCCGCCGTCGGACCACTCCGAGTGCAGGTGCAGGTCGGCCTTCAGCGCCGCACGCATCGCCGTACCGGCCGTGGTCAGGGCGCCGGCGGCCTCCTCCAGCTTGACCAGGTACGACGGAGTGGCGCCGTCCATCGCCTCGAGAATGACGGCCTCGGTCTTCGGGCCGATGCCCGCGAGCTCGGTCAGCGTGCCGGCTCGTCGGCGCGCTCGTACCTCCGCCGCCGGCAGGGCCGCGATGGTGTCGGCCGCTCGTCGGTAAGCCTTCACGCGGTGGGTCGGCTGCTGGTCGCGTTCCAGGTAATAGCCGATCGCTCGCAATGCCGCGACCGCCTCCGCCACACCCGCCTTGTCGCTCATACCCCCATCATGGCGGACTAAGGTCGGGGCGTGGCGAAGAGTGGCAAGGCGCATCTGGCCCGGGCCGAGCGGTTGCAGAACGCGACCGGGGCGCTCGCCACCGCGGCGATGGCGGCGATGGACGAGAACCTGCCGTGGTTCGGGAAGCTGTCGGCCCAGGACCGGTCCTGGATCGGGCTGGTCGCGCAGTCCGGGATCTCGGCGTTCGTCGAGTGGTTCCGCGATCCGGGCGCGCACTCGTCGATGCCGACCCGGATCTTCGGCTCGGCGCCGCGCGAGTTCACCCGGGTGATCTCGCTGCACCAGACCGTCGACCTGGTCCGGACCACGATCGAGACGATCGAGGACACCATCGGGGACCTGCTCCCGGCGGACGACGTACCCGTGGTCCGGGAGGCGATCCAGCGGTACGCCCGCGAGGTCGCCTTCGCCGCAGCCACGGTCTACGCACAGGCCGCGGAGATGCGCGGCGCGTGGGACGCCCGGCTGGAAGCACTCCTGGTCGACTCGGTGATCCGCGGCGAGGCGGACGAGTCGGTCCGCTCCCGCGCCTCCGCCCTTGGCTGGACCGGAGTCGCCGGTACGTCGGGATCGGCCGAGGTCACGGTGGTGGTCGGACGCGCGCAAGCCACGGACGGGAACGCCAATCTGGCCGACGCCATCCGGCACGCGGCCCGCGAGGCGGGTGCTGACGCTCTGTGCGCGATGCAGGGCGACCGGCTGGTGGTGGTACTCGGTGGTACGAGTAAACCTGTCGAGATCGTACAAAAACTTGCTCAGTGGTTTGGACCTGGACCGATCGTCGTCGGTCCGGTCGTGAAAGACCTGATGGCGGCCGTGACCTCGGCCCGCGCGGCGGTGGCCGGGCTCCGTGCGGCACCGGCGTGGCCCGGTGCGCCCCGACCGGTCGAGGCCGACGAACTCCTGCCCGAACGGTCACTCTCCGGAGACGGCCACGCCCGTCGCCAGCTCGCCACCGACGTCTACGGCCCACTCACCGTAGGCGATGGCGTCCTGTGCGACACGGTTTCGGCGTACCTGGACTCCGGCGGCTCGATCGAGGCGACCGCCCGGGCGATGTTCATCCACGCCAATACCGTCCGGTACCGGTTGAAGCGTGTGGGCGATCTCACGGGCTACAACCCGCTGAATCCCCGCGACGCTTTCACACTTCGTGTCGCACTGACCTTGGGCCGCCTGCTCAATCCCGAGCCGGGAAGCTCCATTTTGTAGGATCTCCACAAGATCGGCCCAGGAGAATTCGTGCTGCTTTCCGGCTCACGATCGGCCGGGAGGAGGGAGAGTGGTCACGTGCTCGTCATCGTCGCGCCCGGTCAGGGTGCCCAGACCCCAGGATTCCTCGCGCCGTGGCTGGCAGATCCCACGTTCGAGAGCCGGCTCAACTGGCTCTCCGCGGTGGCCGGCCTCGACCTCGCCCACTACGGCACCGAAGCCGACGCGGACACGATCCGGGACACCGCGATCGCGCAGCCGCTACTCGTCGCGGCCAGCATGCTGGCCGCGCTGGCGGTGATCCCGCACCCGGCCGACGCCTTCAGCAAGGTCGGTGCCGTCGCCGGGCACAGCGTCGGTGAGATCGCGGCCGCCGCGGGTACCGGCGTACTCAGCGCCGAGCAGGCGATGGTTCTGGTCCGCGAGCGCGGCAAGGCGATGGCCTCGGCCGCCGCGCAGACCGCGACGTCGATGACCGCCGTCCTGGGCGGCGACCGGGACGAGGTCCTGGCCAAGCTCGCCGAGCACGGCCTGACCCCCGCGAACGACAACGGCCCCGGCCAGATCGTCGCCGCCGGCACGGTCGAGGAGCTGGCCGCGCTGGCCGCCGACCCGCCGGCCAAGACCCGGCTGATCCCGCTGTCCGTCGCCGGCGCGTTCCACACCAAGCACATGGAGCCGGCGGTCCAGACGCTGGCGAAGTACGCGACCGCGATCAGCACCCACGACCCGCGGACCCGCCTGATCTCGAACCGGGACGGCCAGGTCGTGCACGACGGCCGGGACGTGCTGCAGCGCCTCGTCACCCAGGTGAACGCGCCGGTCCGCTGGGACCTGTGCATGGAGACGATGGCCGATCTGCAGGTGACCGGCATCCTCGAGCTGCCGCCGGCGGGCACGCTGACCGGGATCGCGCGCCGGGCGCTGAAGGGCGTCGAGACGTTCGCGCTGAAGACGCCGGACCAGCTCGACGACGCCCGCGCGTTCGTGGACAAGCACGGCAGCCCGTCCGAGATCGACGCCTCGCCGACGTGGCGGCTGCTGGTCGCTCCGATGAAGGGCACGTTCACCCGCTCCGAGCAGGTCGGCCGCGAGTCCGGTGACACGGTCGAGGCCGGCGAGGTGGTCGCGAAGGTGCAGAGTCTGCGCGACGAGCTCGAGGTCAGGGCCCCGCACGGCGGCATCGTCGTCGAGTGGCTCGTCGAGGAAGGCGACCCGGTCGCCCCGGGTCAGCCGCTGGTCCGCCTGCACCCCAACGGAGGCAACGCATGACTGTGCTTTTGGCCGGGCCTCCGGCGCCGGCGTGGTCATGGGGCCTTGGCTCCCGGCCTTCCCTCGTCACTCCAGTCGCTGCGCTCCTTGCGCTCCTCAGTCCAGGCCGGGAGGCCCCATGACCGCGATCACTGCTTCGACGGGTTCGACGTACGCCGGTGTCCTGGGGATCGGGTCGTACCGGCCGCGGCGCGTCGTACCGAACTCGGAGATCCTGGAGCAGATCGACTCCAGTGACGAGTGGATCCAGACCCGGTCCGGCATCAAGGAACGCCGCTGGGCCAGCGACGACGAGACCGTCCTGATGATGTCGGTGAACGCGGCCAAGGACGCGCTGGCCGAGTCCGGGATCGACCCGGCCCAGATCGGCTGCGTCATCGTCGCCACCGTCACGCACCTCTACCAGACCCCGGCGATCGCGACCCGGGTCGCGGTCGAGGTGGGCGCGCCGACAGCGGCCGCGTTCGACATCTCCGCGGCCTGCGCCGGCTTCTGCTACGGCATCGCGATGGCCAACGACATGGTCCGTGGCGGCAGTGCGAAGTACGTGCTGGCGATCGGGGTCGAGCGACTCAGCGACATCACCGACCGGACCGACCGCGGTACGGCGTTCATCTTCGCCGACGGCGCGGGTGCGGCAGTGGTGGGCCCGACCGACGAGCCGGGCATCGGCCCGGTCGTGTGGGGTTCCGACGGCACGCAGCACAAGGTGATCAGCCAGAAGGAGTCGTGGCAGGAGGCGGCCGGGAGCTACCAGTGGCCGCACCTCACGATGGACGGCAACCCGGTGTTCCGGTGGGCGTCGTTCGAGATGGCGAAGACGGCACAGCAGGCTCTCGACGTGGCCGGCGTGAAGGCCGAGAACCTCGACCTGTTCGTGCCGCACCAGGCGAACATGCGGATCACCGACGCGATGCGGCGGGCGCTCAAGCTGCCCGAGCACATCAAGGTGGCCCGCGACATCGAGCGGCAGGGCAACACCTCGGCCGCGTCGATCCCGCTCGCGATCACCGCGATGCGCGAGGCCGGCGACGCCAAGAGCGGCGACCTCGCCCTCATCATCGGCTTCGGCGCCGGATTGGTGTACGCCGCGCAAGTGATCCGGCTCCCCTAGCCGATGCTCCGGTAGCCCATAGTTGTCCGGGGCGGCTCAGGTGGCCGGCCCGGCTGTAGTCAGCCAGCGAAGATCCGAAAGGGAAACAACAAGATGGCCAGCACCGAAGAGATCCGTTCCAACCTCGCCGAGATCGTGAACGAGATCGCCGGCATCCCGGTCGAGGACGTCCAGCTGGACAAGTCCTTCACCGACGACCTCGACGTCGACTCGCTCTCCATGGTGGAGGTCGTGGTGGCCGCCGAGGAGAAGTTCGACGTGAAGATCCCCGACGACGAGGTCAAGAACCTGAAGACCGTCGGCGACGCGGTCGCGTTCATCGAGCGCGCCCAGAACGGCTGACACCCGCCGTACCTGTGCCGGCCGGGTGCTCATCGGGATTCCGGTGAGCACCACGCACAGCACCGCAGTACCGCAGTACCGAAGTACCCACCCCTCGCTCCCAGTCCCCCGATCTCTCGCAAAGGATGAGGTAAAGATGTCGAAGACCCGAGTCGTGATCACCGGGCTCGGAGCCACCACCCCGCTCGGGGGTGACGTGTCCAGCACCTGGGAAGGCCTGCTGGCCGGTCGCTCCGGCGCCCGGCGGCTGACCGAGGATTGGGTGCAGAACCTCGCCGTCCAGATCGCCGCCCCGGCCGCGGTCGAGCCGACCGAGATGCTCGAGCGGGTGAAGGCTCGCCGCCTGGACCGGAACGCGCAGCTGGCCGTGGTCGCCGCCCGTGAGGCGTGGGCCGACGCGGGCCTGGAGGACTCCGGACTGGACAAAGAGCGGCTCGGCATCGCGGTCGCTTCCGGCATCGGCGGCCTGGGCACCACCCTGTCGAACTACGACGCGCTGAAGACCAACCCCCGCCGGGTGTCGCCGCTGGCGATCCCGATGCTGATGCCGAACTCGGCCGCGGCGTACGTGAGCCTGGAGTTCGGCGCGAAGGCCGGTGTGCACGCCCCCGTGTCCGCCTGTGCCTCCGGCAACGAGGCGATCGCGCTCGGCCTGGACCAGATCCGGCTCGGCCGCGCGGACGTCGTCCTGGCCGGTGGCACCGAGGGCGTGATCATGGCCCTGCCGCTCGCGGCGTTCGGCCAGATGATGGCGCTGAGCAAGCGCAACGACGAGCCGGAGCGGGCCTCGCGCCCGTGGGACGTGGACCGGGACGGCTTCCTGCTCGGTGAGGGCGCCGGAGTCCTGGTGCTGGAGTCGTACGAGCACGCGAAGGCGCGGGGCGCCAAGATCTACGCCGAACTGGCCGGAGCGGGGATCTCCGCCGACGGTCACGACATCGCGCAGCCGGACCCGACCGGTTCCGGTGCACGCCGGGCGATGGAGCGGGCGCTGGCCGAGGGTGACCTCACCCCGGCCGACATCTTCCACATCAACGCGCACGCCACCTCGACCCCGCAGGGCGACATCGCGGAGTCGCTGGCGATCCGGCTGGCGCTCGGCAAGGACGCCGACCACGCGGTCGCGACCGCGCCGAAGTCGATGATCGGCCACCTGCTCGGCGCGGCCGGTGCGGTCGAGTCGATCGCGACCGTGCTCGCCCTGCACCACCGGGTGGTACCGCCGACGATCAACGTGGACAAGCTCGACGACCAGATCGAGCTCGACGTCGCGACGGAGCAGCGCAAGCTGGCCGACGGGGACCTCGCGGCGCTGAACAACTCGTTCGGCTTCGGCGGCCACAACGCCGCCATCGCCTTCAAAACGGTCTAACAAGCAGTTCCTTCACCACCCCCCGGAGGACCACATGACTCTCTTGATGCCGCGCCTCCGGCGCGGCGGGTCATGGGGCTTTGGCTCCCGGCCTTCCCTCGTCGCTCCAGTCGCTTCGCTCCCTCCGCTCCTCAGTCCAGGCCGGGAGGCCCCATGACCAGCGCCCCCGCGGCTCCCAAGCCCGCCAAACTGCCCCGTGAGCTGGACCCGCGGAACCCGGTGACCCGGCTGACGAACCTGGTCGACCCGGGCAGCCTGGAGCTGATCACCCCGGACAACCTGTCGGGGATGATCGCGGCGCGCGGGACGATCGCGGGGGCGAAGGTCGTCGCGTTCTGCTCCGACGCCACCGTGATGGGTGGCGCGATGGGTGACGAGGGGTGCGACGTCGTGGTGACGGCGTACCAGGTCGCGCGCGAGGAGCAGGTGCCGATCATCGGCCTGTGGCACTCCGGTGGCGCGCGGCTGGCCGAGGGCGTGCTCAGCCTGCACGCGGTCGGCAAGATCTTCTACGCGATGACGCAGGCGTCGGGCAAGATCCCGCAGATCTCGGTCGTCCTCGGCCCGGCCGCGGGCGGAGCGGCGTACGGTCCGGCGCTGACCGACATCGTCATCCTCGGGCCGGAAGGCCGCATCTTCGTGACCGGGCCGGACGTGGTCCGATCCGTCACCGGTGAGGACGTCGACATGCTCCGGCTCGGCGGTCCCGAGCCGCACGGCCGGCGGTCCGGCGTCGTCCACATCACCACGGACACCGAGGCCGCCGCGCTTGCCCAGGCGCGCCGGCTCGCGGACCTGCTCGCGAACCAGGGCACGGTGTCGACCGACGTGACGGACACCGATCTGTCCGGGTTCCTTCCGGAGTCGGCCAAGCGTGCGTACGACGTGCATCCGCTGGTTGGTGGGGTGCTCGACGAGGAGTCAGGCGTCGAACTGCATCAGCGGTGGGCGCCGAACATCGTGACCACGCTCGGCCGGCTGGGCGGGCGGACGGTCGGGGTGATCGCGAACAACCCGCTCCGGCTAGGTGGTTGCCTCGACGCGTTGTCGGCGGAGAAGGCGTCCCGGTTCGTCCGGATGTGCGACGCCTTCGGGGTCCCGCTGGTCGTGCTCGTCGACGTACCGGGCTATCTGCCGGGGGTCGGTCAGGAGTGGGACGGCGTCGTACGACGTGGTGCGAAACTGCTGCACGCGTTTGCGGAGGCCGTCGTACCGCGGGTGACGCTGGTGACGCGGAAGACGTACGGCGGTGCGTACATCGCGATGAACGCGCGATCGCTGGGCGCGACCCGGGTGTTCGCGTGGCCGCGGGCCGAGGTCGCGGTGATGGGCGCGGTCGCCGCAGTCCGGGTGCTGCACCGCCGCAAGCTCGCCGAGGTCGATCCCGAACTGCGTCCCCAGGTCGAGGCGGAGCTCGCGATCGAACACGAGAAGATCGCCGGCGGTATCGACCGGGCCCGCGAGATCGGCGTCGTCGACGAGGTCGTCGACCCTACGCGCACCCGCTCAGCCCTGGCCACCGCACTCGCCAAAGCCGAGTCGACCGGCCAGATCCGCGGCTACCACGGCAACATCCCGCTGTAGCCGCGCCGGCTGGCTACATGCCGGGGCCGATGTCGCCCAGCCCGTTGGCCGCGCCACCGTCGCCGATCCGATGGAGCGGGCCCTGGATCTTCGCCTCGGTGATGTACTGGGCACCGCCACCTTGGCTGAAGTAGCCCGAGCTGTAGGGCAGGACGGCCTTGCCGGCCTCCCAGTACGGAACCCGTCTGTTGCCGACCACAACCATTCGGACCTCGGGCTCCTCGCCCGCCCGCAGCCGCGCCGCGTCCTGCGCGCAGACCGCGATCTTCCGGGTCCCGTGCTTCGGCTGGTTCCAGACCACATCGGTCGTCGACGGACCGTGCTGCGGGTTGAAGAAGCACGGCACCCGCCGCTCCGGCACCGGCTGGCCGGTACTCCGCGCGCGCACGCAGACGATCGCGTACCGCCCGGTGGCGAGTGTGTCCGTGATCGTGCTGACGTCGTGCGCCGACTGAAGCTTCTCGACAGCCTGCTGAGCCGCCTCGTACGCCGCCAGCGCGCGCTGGTAATCGAGCCGCCCGTCGGCGTCCAGGTCGTCGGTCCGGACCTGTTCGCCCAGCCGCGTCAGCTCTTCGCCGAACTCCGTCACGTCCTCGCCGGCCAGCCGCTCGATCTGGGCCAGCTCCTCGGCATCGACCTTCCGAGCCGCCCGGCGCACCAGCAACTGGCGCCCGGCCCCCACCATCGCCCCACCCGCCAAGACCACGAGGATCCACTCCATCGACCCACCATAGGTCGGGTACCAGTCCACGTCAGCCGCGTTTTGATCACGACAATGCACGAAGGGCGCGGACCCTGAGGTCCGCGCCCTTCACGTGGTGCGGCCGCTGTTTGCGACAACCGGGGGTGTCCCGACACCCGGTGGCCCAGCGGCCACGGCCCCTCCCACCCAGGTGAGATGTCTGATGCTCAGTCTCATCGAAAAGTTCGGGGAAGTCCTGCCCTTCATGGCTTTCTTCTGAAGTTCTCAGGATCCGTTCAGACGACTTGATGGAGCCATCGCACCGGCGCGCCGTCACCGGCGTACCGGAACGGCTCCAGCTCGTCGTCCCAGGGGCGGCCGAGCAAACGCTCGACCTCCTCGGTCAGATCGGCCTCACCGCTGGCCGCCTTCAGCATCGCGGCCTTCAGTCGCTCCTCCGGAACCATGATGTCGCCGTGGACGCCGGTCGTCGCGTGGAAGACGCCCAGCTCGGGCGTGAAGGAGTATCGCTCGCCTTCGACGCCGTTGCTCGGCTCCTCGGTCACCTCGAACCGGAGCTTCTGCCATCCGCGCAGGGCGGACGCCAGCTTCGCCGCCGTGCCGGCCTCGGCCTGCCACGACAGCTCGGCCCGGTACTGGCCCTGGGCCGCGGGCTGCGGCGTCCAGTCAAGTTTCACGGGCACGCCAAGGATGCCGCCCGCGGCCCACTCGACATGCGGGCACAACGCTGACGGCACCGTGTGGACGTAGAGAACGCCACGAGTCGTCGCCACCGGGACCTCCTGTGCTCGAGGGGCGCCTTCCCCAGCGTTCTCGAACAACCGCGTCGAACCCGGCGGTACCAGCATCCCACCGAGCACAAAGGCACCCCGCGGAACACTGCGTACATCTTGCACCACCGCCCCCACCAACACCAGCAACCTCGCCGTGTCAACTACATCACCGTCGTGTCGCGATCCTTCCGCGGCCGACTTTGTGCATCCCTCGGCCGACTTTGTGCATCAGATCCGTACGCCGAATACTGCACCGCACGGATCTGAGGCACGAAGTGAGCTTGCTCGGGAACGCAGGCCTACGGGAAGCGGGTCCGGTTCGGTGATCGCATCATGTCTGCGATGGCGATGCGTGCGGCCGACGGGCACCCCTTGGTGAACCCGTAGAAGGGGCCGAAGTCGCGGATCGACGCGAACCCTGTCATGTACAGCCCGGCCAGGGACGTCTCGAGGCCCTCGGTCAGGACGGGGAACCCCTCGGTTGTCGAGACCCGATCCACAACACCGCCCAGGTAAGGCACGCGAGCAAGGTCAGCCCGGTAACCGGAAGCGAAGACCACATGATCGGCTGTCAGCGCCGTGCCATCGGAGAGCGACAGCGTCAGGTCGTGTTCGCTGACAGTCGTGTCGACCACCGCACACCCCGGATGGCTGGTCACGACGGCGTCAGGGATCCGCGGCACCAGCCAGGGTTCGAGGGTGAGGCGCCCGACCTGCCAGAACTCGGCAGCGATCGCTGTCTGCCGCTCGACGGAGAGGCTTCGCCACCATCCCCGGTGTGTCAGCGTCTGGTCGACGTACTGGTCGACGAAGCGCCAGCTCACCTTGGCGAACTTCGGCGTGCTGTGGCGATGCACCACGTCCACACGCTCGGCGTCGTGGTCACACAGTAACGCCGCCCACTCGTAGGCGCTTTGCCGGCCGCCGATGATCACCACCCTGGCACCGGCGAGCGAATCGAAGGAGACCAATTCGGACGTATGTGAGCGGCGAGCAGGCGGGACATCGGCGTACCACTCCGGCAGGTTGAGGAAGTAGCCGATGCCAGGTGCCGCGAGTACCTTGTCCGCGGTGATCGTCGTACCGTCGTCCATCGTTGCCACGAAGCCTGCGTCCGGCTTGGTCAGGCCGGTCACGAGGCGGTCGTCGAGGTCGAGCCACTTGCGCTCGCGGAACCACTCCGTGTAGTCGAGGAAGACCGAGATCGGGATCGGGTCGAAGTCTTCGGGACGCATTCCCCGATCCTCGAAGAACGCCTCGAACGTGTACTCGCCGCTTCCGTCGAGATGCCAGTCGGGGCCCGAACGCAGGAACATGTCAGCCGGCATCTGCTCGCGCCAGAAACCCATCGGGCGGCCGACGATGTGGGACTCGATGCCGTTGTCACGGGCAAACGCGGCCGCAGAGTAGGCATAAGGGCCTGCGCCGACGACCAGCAGATCCGTCCGGTCCGGCATCGTGTCTCCTGAAGGTGTGGCCAGAACGCGAGGTTGCGGGTGATGAGTCCGACAATCCTCTCCCTGATGCGTTCGCGCCACCATGACCTCGGCGAAGAACGGGTCCGCGAACACCTGCGGGGTGTCGCTGGACATCGGGAGTACGACGACCTGCTGGGTCGCCAAGGGCACGAGCTGAAACGCGGGCTTACGGGAAGCGGGAGGCGAGGGCGATGCAGGCGCCGGCGGCGGCCAGCGTGAAGAGCATCGCGATCCCGGCGAACCGTGAGGTGACTTCCTTGTCGACCTTGTCGTAGCCGACCGAGGAGCCGATGTCCTTGTAGACGTCCTTCAGCTCGCCCGCGGACTCGGCCGTGTACGCCTCGCCGCCGGTGGTCTCGGCGATGCTCCGCAGCTCGGCCCGGTCCGGTGGCACCCGCTGGCGGATGCCGTCCATCTCGATGAATCCGGAGTCGGTGCCGAAGCAGATCGTGTAGATCGGCGTGTTCTTCGCCTTCGCCGCCTGCGCGCCTTCCTGCGCGGTCCGGCCGACCGTCCGCTTGCCGTCGGACAGCAGCACGATCCGCGCCGGAGCCGGGTCGTTCGGGTGCGCCGGGTCCGGCGGGACCTGGGTGAGCGCCTGCAGCGACGTGAAGATGCCCTCACCGGTCGCGGTCGACTCGGCCAGCTCGAGCCCATCCACCGAGCGCAGCACGGTGGCGCGGTCGGTGGTCGGCGGCACGATGATGGACGCCGTACCGGCGAAGTTGACCAGGGCAACGTTGAACTTGGCCGGCAGTTGGTTGATGAACTCCTTGGCCGAGTCCTTCGCCGCTTCCAGCCGGTTCGGCTCGATGTCGGTGGCCATCATCGACAGCGACACGTCGATCGCTACCACGATGGTGGCCCGCTCGCGCGGCACCTTGACCTCGTCCTTCGGCTGCGCGAACGCCACGATGCACGACAGCGCGGCCAGCAGCGCCAGCGTGACCGCCAGGTGCCGCCGCCACTGCGGCCGGCGCGGCGCGACCCGGTCCAGCAGCGCGATGTTGGTGAACCGGAGTGCGTACTGCGCCCGCCGGTGCTGCAGGAAGATGTACGCCGCGACGACGACCGGGATGATGAGCAGGAACCACAACCTGGCCGGAGACAGGAACTCCATCAGCGAGCCACTCCCTTCGGCGGTTGGTGCAAGCGGGGCGCCACTCGCCGGTAGGCGAGGACGAACCGCACCGTGTCGGCGACCCAGTCACGGTCGGTCCGCAACACGAGGTGCCCCGCACCTACCCTACGCAGGGCGGCCCGGGTTCGTTCCCGCTGCGCGAGCGCGGCCACCCCGAACGCCTCCCGGATCTTGCGCCGGCGGGTGTCGATCTCCCGCACCTGGCCGGTCTCGGGGTCACCGATCGTGACGACGCCGATATTGGGGAGTTCCAGCTCGCGCGGGTCGACGATCTCGACCGCGAGGACCTGGTGCTGCGCGGTGAGCTTGCGCATCGCGCGCTCCCAGGACGGCTCGAGGCGGCTGTCCACCTCGCCGTCTTCGGGAGTGAGGAAGTCGGACACGATGACCCGGAGTCCACGCTTGCGTTGCGTCCGCGCCATCGACTCCAGCGCGGCGGCCAGGTCGCTGCGACGGGCCTCCTCGTCACCGCTGAACTGCTCGGACAGCAGCGCCCGGAGCAGACCGTAGAGCGCGAGCCGCCCGGACCGGGCCGGCCAGCGCCGCAGCGCCGAGTCACGCAGCATCAACCCACCGAACCGGTCGCCCAGGCGGTGCGTCAGGAACCCGACGGTGGCAACGGCCGCCACGGCCAGCTCCCGCTTCTCCAACTGCGACGTACCGAAGTCCATCGAGCCGGACAGGTCCACGAGCGCCCAGGTCTCGAGCTCACGGTCCGCGATCAGGTCCCGGACGTGCGGGATCGTGGTCCGCGCGGTGACCGCCCAGTCCATCCGCCGTACGTCGTCGCCGACCTGGTACTCGCGGGCCTCGGCCAGCTCGGTGCCCGGACCCGGCAGCAGGCCCAGATGCTCCCCGTGCAGATACCCCTCGAGGCGCCGTACGACGGTCAGCTCGAGCCGCCGGAGCGCACGTTCGGGTGCGAGCTGCGAGATCGTCATCGCAGCCCGCGGGTCTGGTCGGTTGGGCACTACACGAACTCCGGGCGGCCGGTGCCGTCGGCTCCGTCGCGCCAGACCGGCTGCGGCGGCGGGACGGTGGCCAGGATGCGCTCGATCACGGCCCGCGGGTCGATGTTGTCGGCGACCGCGTCGAAGGTCAGGCCGAGCCGGTGACCCATGACGTCCAGCGCGACCGTCTGGACGTCGCTCGGCAGCAGGTAGTCCCGGCCGTGGATCAGCGCGAGCGCCCGGCCGGCCGCGATCATGCCGAGGGTGGCGCGCGGGCTGACGCCGAGCTCGATGATCGGCTCGAGGTCGGGCAGGTGGAAGTCGGACGGCGTCCGGGTGGCCATCACCAGGCGGACGGCGTACTCCGCGACGAGGTTATGGACGAAGACCTGCTCGGCGGAGCGCTGCAGCTCCAGGATCGTCTCCGGCTTGAGCACCTGCCGCGGCTCCGGCGGGTCGACGCTCATCCGGCGGAGGATCTCGAACTCCTCGTGCCCGCGCGGGTGCGGCACGTCGATCTTGACCAGGAACCGGTCCCGCTGCGCCTCCGGCAGCGGATAGACGCCCTCGGACTCGATCGGGTTCTGGGTCGCGATCACGATGAACGGCTTCGGCATCGGGAAGGTCTGGCCGCCGATCGACACCTGCCGCTCGGCCATCAGCTCCAGCATCGCCGACTGCACCTTGGCCGGGGCCCGGTTCACCTCGTCGGCCAGGACGAAGTTCACGAACGTCGGGCCGAGCTCGATGTCGAACGCCTCCCGGGTCTGCCGGTAGATCCGGGTACCGACGATGTCGGACGGGACCAGGTCAGGGGTGAACTGGATCCGGGCGAACGTCCCGCCGACCACGCTGGCGAAGGTACGGACGGCGAGCGTCTTGGCGACACCCGGAACACCTTCGAGCAGACAGTGACCCTTGGCCAGCAGCGAGACCATCAAGGTCTCGACCATGTGCTCCTGGCCGACGATCACCCGCTTGACCTCGCTGATCGCTTCGCCGATCAGACGGGACTGCTGGGCCACCGATCCAGCCGGCACAGTGGTTTCGGTCATGCCTGTCCTTCCGGGGTCCACGCTCGGACCTTGTCATTCCCCACTTCACGCAACACCGGTCATTCCATCAGATCCCCGGGTCCCCCGGGCGCGTGGCCCACCAGACCCGTCTTCATCCTCCCCGCCCGGGCAAATCGGCACACCTGGGCGCGAGGTGAGTGCAGGCTTGTGGCGACAGTGCTACCAGGGATGTGGTGGGATTGGGGGTGATGACTGCGACGGAATCACACACCGAGGTGCGGCCGGCCGATGCGCCGGAGGACGCGCCTGCGCGGGTGATTCCGGAGTCGCTACCGCTCCAGCCGGAGGATCCGCCGCGAGTCGGCGAATTCTGGCTCCGCGGGCGGCTCGGGGCGAACGCGGCCGGTTATCTGTACACGGCCAGTGACGAGACCGGCCGTGACGCGGTCGTCGCGATGATGACCGAGGGTTCCGCGGACGACGCGGCCGCCCGGGAGCGGTTCGTGAACGCGGTCGACGAACTGCCGGAAGACGCCGTACTGGCGCACAACGACGCGGACGATGACGACCTGGCACTGTGGGTGGCGGTCGGACCGATCCGGGCCGACGACGGGTCGAGCGCTGCGTCGGACGAGCACCTGATCGCGGAGCGGCGCGGTGAAGAGGTGCTGTCCGCGGTTCTGATGGATCGCGTCCCGCACGTCGGCCGGTTGCGCGGTCCCGACTTCCGGCATTACTGGGAGAGCCGGCGCCGGCCGGGCCTGTTCCGGATCTGGCCTCTGCCGTGGCCGAACGCGCTGCGCCCGGCGTCGCGGTGGGCGCTGGTCCTGGCGCTGCTGACGATGGCGTTGATCATGGCGCTGGCCGTGTTCCTTGCGTGGCTGCTGTTCCGGCATGCCGCGCCGCTGGAGCCCCAGCCGGTGATCCCGACGCCGACCGGCACCGTGACGGTGACGATCACCCCGACGACCCCGCCGCCCGGCACCGGTTCGCCGACCAACGGCACGACGCCGAGCCCGACGCCGTCGACCGGCCCGACCACCGGGATCCCGACCGGCATCCCCAGCTCGCCAGGCACCCCCGGCGACCCAGGCGACAAGTTCTAGCCCGTCCGGCTCCGTCAACCTGCCCCGGCCCGCGCCGACCGGTTCTAGCGTTTAGCTCGGTCGGGCGGTCGGTTCGTCGCGGGGGATCAGATTGAGCAGCGCGATCAGGCTGATGACGGCCCAGCTGCCTTCGAGCAGCAGGAAGCCCCACGACGACTCCGCCGCGGCGATCGCGGCGAGGACGCCGGATCCGCCGAGGTTCAGGAGCTGATAGGTCAAAGTGCGCTGCCGGAGTCGGCCCGCCTGGGCGGCCGCGAAGGCGATCAGGATGGTGACCGCGCCGGCGATCTCGAGAACATCGAGTGCATGCATCGGAGTGCCCCTCCGGGGGCTGGGCGTCGTCTTGTCAGACCGGGTACGACGCCACTCGTCCAGGGATCCGCAGAGCGCGAAATCCTGCCTTCACGATAGCAAACGCAACAATTCGTCATCCCGCCACAACTGGGCCGGCACGGGCTGCCGGACCAGGGCCGCGTCGGCCCGGATCTCGGCCGGACTCGAGGCCGCGATCAGCACCGACGTGACCGCGGAATGCCTGCTGGGAAAGGCCAGCGCGGCCTGCGGCAGGGAGACACCGTATCGCTCGCACACGGCGGAGATCCGGCGCGCGTGGATCGCCGTCGGGTCGCTGGACTCCTCCACCTGCAGCACCTGCGGCGTCAGTACGCCCGACACGATCACCGACACCCCGCGCGCCAGGCAGCGATCCAGCAGCGGCGCCGCGGACTGGTCGAGCAACGAGTACTGCCCGGCCAGTAACACGCAGTCCAACTCCACGTCGCGCACCAGCCGATCGAGCTGCCGCCAGTCCCCCGCCGCGGCTCCGATCGCCTTGATCACACCGGCGCGTCGCAACTCGTCCAGTGCCGGGTACGCCGCTTCGTCGTCGGCAAGCACCAGGTCGACGGCGAGCCCAAGCCGCTCGCTGCTCTTCCGCACCGACGTACGCGCGTCGTCCCCGACCACCTTCGTGGACACCAGGAACTCACCCCGGGGCCGCCGCTGCAGCGCCGTACCCAGTCGTCGTTCGGAGTCGCCGTACGCCGGTGAGGTGTCGAAGAACCGGATACCGGCCTGGTACGCCGCGTCCACGGTGGCGACCGCGGTGGCGTCGCCGTCCGGTCCTGGTGGCTCGCCGAGATGCGAGCCACCGAGACCGAAGCGGGGTGGCCGGAAGCCGATCGTCGCGTGCGGCGCGAGCGCGTAGCTTGGCGCGGGCATCGTCACCTCCGCTGGTCGGCAGTAGTTACCAGCATCGGGGGTTTGCGACGAGTTCGCATCCTGAAACGGACTAGCGGCCGGAGTCGTACAGCGTGCGCACCTCCGCGGCCGTCAGCGCGCGGTCGTCCACGTGCACCTGGTCGACGGTCCCGTCCAGGAAGTCCACCTGGTTGCCACCGAACTTGGCCCGGCCGATCACCGTGTTGCCGGTCGAGGTCGAGTCGAGACTGCAGGCGCTCTTGGCGGCGACGAGTTGCCCGTCCGCGTACAGCTGCAGCTCACCCTTGACCACGTCGTGGTCGCCGGTCAGGTGGTACCACTGATCCGGGTTCGGCTCACGCTGGCGGAGTAGTTGCCGCTGGTGTCGAGCAGTGCCGCACCGGTGTCGGCGTACTGCCCGGATCCGTTCAGGGCAAGGCCTTGGCCGTTCTTGCCTTCGGCAAAGGTCGGGCCGCCGATCAGCATCGCCTCGGCGGCTCAGGATCAGGTCGCCACCGGGATGCTGATCCAGGACGGGTCAACGGCCGGCGAGCTGAACGTGACCGAGGTGCCGATCACGCTGCGCCCGAGGTACCGCGGGTCCACCGTGTCCACCACGAGGACCAGGTGATGGCCGGCCGGCATCTCCCAACTCGTCGCCTCGAGTCTGACGTCGATCGGCACTGCCTTGCCGGGCGTCGCGTCCCGGAGCGTCAGCGGTTTGTGCGAGATCAACGAGCCGACTCCGAGCGCGTCGACGTCGTACAGGTAGGCGAACAGAGAGGTGTTCGAACCGGACGGCTTCACGGTGACATGGAGCTGCGGCGTCCCGTTGACGACGGCGCCACTGGTGTAGACCGGGCCGGACCAGACACCGGCGAACGACCTGTCCACCAACGGCGTGACAACCCCGGTCGGAATCGACAGCAACCCTTGCAGGGCACCGGAAACCAGCGCCACACCACTGTCCGCGATGGTCGGTACGCCGGCCGCGATCCCGCTCGTCCACCCGGTCGACGACAGCGGTTGCAGGCTGCCGGTCCGCGTCAATCCGGTCGGCTTCGTCAAGTACGACGTACGCGGCTGGCCGACAGCGGCCCAGTCCGGGTAGCCGCGCCAGATGCCACGTTGCGACTTCAGCTGGACCGGTGCTTCCGCATCGGCGCCGTTGTCCGCGCCGGTGAGGTAGTGCCGCAGCCAGGCCGCGAGCTCGTCCCAGGTCTCGTTGGGCAAGCCGATCGCGCCGGTCACCTCGGGCGTGGCGTGATCGCCGTGCGCGAGTAGCAGCCGCTTCGGGCCGGTCAGCCGGGTGAAGAAGTCGGTGTACTGCGAGGGCGGGAAGATGGAATCCTCGAAGGCATTGGCCAGGAACACGGCCGGCTTCTTCGCGTTGATCTGGTCGACCACCGTCGCAGCCGACCGTTGCGGCGACAGCTGCTCGGCTTCAGCGATCGCACCGTCGAAGTCCCCCGTGACGAACTTGGTCTGCAGTGACGCCATTTCCGGACCGGGCCGGCCGGTGATGTTGCCGAGGGCAAGCAGGCCCGCGACTGACTGCAGAGCGACCGTCCGGTTGGGATTGAGCGACCCGATCAGATCGGCCCAGCCGCTCATCGCGCCGACTGCCCTGATCCGTGGATCCTGCGCGCTCGCGAGCAGCGACGTACCGGCGCCGTACGAGATCCCGACCGCGGCGACCCGGCTGGGGTCGGCCGGGGTGTGCCCGGCGGCCCAGTCGATCACCTTGCTGACGTCGGCAACGGTCGGCGGGCCGGCGATGTCGATGCCGCCGCCGGAGTCCCAGAAGCCGCGACTCGAGTACGAGATCACCTGGAACCCGGCGGTCGCCAGCTTCGTGCCCTGACCGACGTACTCGACGTTCGGCACACCCCAACTCGACGGCATCACCACGAGCGGGAACGGCCCGTCACCCTGCCCGGTCGGTGTCAGGACGACGGCACCGAGCTCCGTTCCACCGGCGCCGGGGATGCGCTGGTACGCCGTACTGAAGCCGGGCGCGGTCTGGTCGGCTTCCGCACGGGAGGCGACGGT
This sequence comes from Kribbella sp. NPDC020701, assembly GCF_055562215.1. Classification (NCBI taxonomy): domain Bacteria; kingdom Bacillati; phylum Actinomycetota; class Actinomycetes; order Propionibacteriales; family Kribbellaceae; genus Kribbella; species Kribbella sp. NPDC020701. The sequence goes on from NZ_JBVHFT010000012.1 coordinate 61,797, forward strand.
GACCAGGGTGAGAGCGACAGCGAGGGCGGCTGCGAGTCTGCGCACGGCATGACCTCCGGCTTGGGAATTACCGGAGGGTAACCACAAAGCTACCGCTGTGTCACTACCTCGGCACAGCGAGTGTCGGATTGACTCCAGTCGCCTCGATCGACCACTCCCACAGCCGCTTGGCGAGCTCGGGGTCCTGCGCTGTCCGGGTGGGATGCACGAGTTTCGGCGCGCCGCGGTACTCGAAGAAGCCGGGCCCGGCGTACGAGCCAGGCTGCAGATCGGGCTTCGTCGCGGCGTAGAGACTCGGCCAGGCGCCGGCGGCCGCGGACTGCGCGAACAGCCGGTTGCCGATGCCCATCAGCCGCGCCATGAACTCCTGCCCTGCCAGCTCCGGACCGGCCGCCTGTAGATGGGTCGACGCGTAGCCAGGATGAGCCCCGGCGCTCAGCAGATTCACGCCGGCGGCACGCGCGCGGCGGTCGAGCTCGAGCATGAACAGGAGGTTGGCGAGCTTGGACTTCCCGTACGCATCCCACTTCCGGTAGCTGCCCGCCGGGGGCCGGAAGTCCTCCTGCGTGATCCCGCGAACCGTCTTGTGCATAAAGGAACTGACCGTGACCACGCGTGGGTCCGGTGCCTTCAGCAACAACCCGAGCAGGCGCCCGGTGAGTGCGAAGTGACCGAGGTGGTTGGTGCCGATCTGCAGCTCGAACCCGTCCGCGGTCTGCCGGTACGGCGTCGCCATCACGCCGGCGTTGTTGACCAGCAGATCGAGCTTGTCGTAGGTCTTGGTGACCGAGTCGGCGGCCTTCTCGACGCTCGTCAGATCGGCCAGATCCAGCTCGACGACAACTGGCTCCCGGCCTGCGGCTTGAGCGAGTTGTCGAGAGGCTTGCTCAGCCTTCTGTGGATTGCGCGCGGCGATCAGTACGTCGGCGCCATGTCTGAGCAACTCGAGCGCGGTCTCGTAACCGAGTCCGCTGGTCGCGCCCGTGACGAGCGCCCGTCGTCCGGTCAGGTCGGGGATATCGGCCGTAGTCCAGGTCATCGGGCCTCCCGGCCTGGACTGAGGAGCGCAGGGAGTGCAGCGACCGGAGCGACGAGGGAAGGCCGGGAGTTAAAGCCCCATGACCCGCCGCTCCGGAGGCGCGGCATCAATACAGTCATGCGCCCACAGTAGCTGTGGGCGCACGACCTGGTACTGCGATCAGAGAATCTTGCGTGCCGTGAAGGCGTTGGTGACCTGCTGCGCGGCGGCCGTGCCGTAGAGCAGCCGGGCGGCCTGGACGGTGTCCTGCGCCGCGGCGGCGAAGGAGGTGTCCGGGTCGTAGAAGAAGGTCGCCTCGAGGATCACCTTGTTGGCCTTGGTCCGGCCGAGCGACTGGTGGATGTCCCACAACGCGCGCGACCAGATCTCACCGTCGTCGTGCACCTCGCCGACGATGTCGTCGGTCGTCTTGTTGCCGTCGGTGCGACGCAGGCAGTGCGGCTCGGTGGACGTGTACGACGTCGCGTCCCAGTCCATCACGCACGGCAGCTCGAAGCCCCTGCTCACCGGCACCGACATCGTGACGGCCCAGTAGTCGCCGAAGCCCTCACCGATCGACCCCGCCTCGAGCGTCTCGCCGAAGCCCGGAACGATGTCGTCCTGGATCGCATGACCGTACTCGTGCCAGATCACCTCGGCGTCCTCGGCGTCGTCGACGCCACCGTCGCCCATCGTGATCATGTCCGTCGACGGGTCGTAGAACGAGTTGTCGTCGCGGATCGTGTCGATGGAGAAGTCCTGCGACTCGTTGTTCGCGTCGGTGAAGCCCAGCTGCTGGATGTACTCCTGCGCCTGGTTCGTCTGGTAGTACGCCATCACCTGCTCGAACTTGTTGTTCGCGCGCTGGTAGATGAACGTGTTGTTGTCGCTCTTGGCGAGTCCGCCGTTGCCCTTGGCGATGTTGACGAAAGTGCCGTTGAGCCGGCCGGAGCCGTCCAGGTTGCGCAGTACGACGTTCTTCTGCGCGACGAACAACGCGTCCTGGTTCGCGTCGTTCATGTCGGTCAGCTTCTCGTTCCGCTCGCTGACCACCGGGTTCGGGTCGAACACCGAGCCGCGACCGTCGATGTTGTCGCTGATCACCTTCGACTCGACCATGCTACCGGTCTTCGCGTCGACCAGTGACCGGCTCACACCTTCGGCCGACCTGCTGGTCACGTTCCACACCAGGCGGGCGTTCGGGCCGCCGATCACGGCGAGCTGGGCCGCGCCGCTGGTCGCGGCCGGCGCCGGCGCGATGGTCTTGTTCGGTGCGGCGATCCGGGCCCGCTGCGCCTTGGCGCTGACCACGGCGTTGGCGGTCTGGGTCGCGGTCGCCGGCTGCACCGCCGCGCTCACGTCCAGGTTCGCCGGTACGGCGTCCCGTCCGTCGGCGACCTGCACTCCGCCGGCCTCCGTCACGTGCTTGGCGTAGTACCCGTTGATCACCGGCAGGCCCTTGAAGGTCTGCTGGTACCAGTAGTGCTTGCCGAGCAGCGACGTCTTGGTCTTGATCAGCTTGAGTCCGCCCGGGTTGGCTGCCGCCGCCTCCGGCGCGGCCCCCGCGGCGCTGGTGAAGGACAACCCGAGCGAGATGGTGGCCAGTCCGGCGGTGACGGCCACAACCGCCTTACGGCGTTTCGTCATGCGTTCCCTCCCACGTTCGTGTTGCGTAACGCAACAACTACGATCCGTCGAGACATTAGTTCGGGTTGACCGTCGGGGGAAGCGGAAGTGCGCGTATTCCGCGTCATTTCGCGGTCGCAAGGGAAAACCCTGTCATCCCCTGTCGTCGCCGGGTCATCCCCCGGCGAGCAACCGGATCACGCTTGGGAGGACGGCTACACCGACATCCGGGTCGATCGCCCGCTGAACCCCCAGACCGACGCCCAGGCTGAGCAGGGCGGTCGCACAATCCGCCGCCGGCATCGGGAGCGTGATGCCGAACTCCTTCGCGTGCTGCTCGAGCAGTGTCGTGACGGCGTCCCGGATCTGCGCGTTGCGCTCGGCGAGCTCCCGCCGTACGCCGTCGTCCTGGCGGGCACGGGTCGCGAACTCAACCTCGAACACCGTCCACGCAACGTCACCGATGGTCTCGTCGGCCCAGCGCTGGAACGCCTGCAGCATCGCCTCGAGGGTCTTGGCGCCCTCCAGTGCGACAGCCATCCGGTGCGCCTGGTCGGCCCGGATCGCGTCGACCACGGCCAGGCAGAGCTCGTCCTTGTTCCGGAAGTTCGAGTAGACGGCGCCCTTGGAGTAGCCGGCCTCGTCGGCCACCTTCTCCAGGCTCGTGGCGGCGTACCCGTCGCGCAGGAACAGCTCGGTCGCGGTCGCCACCAGCGTCTCGCGGGTCCGCGCCTGGCTCTCGGCGCGCGTCATCCTCGGCATGGTCCGACTCTAATGCTTTGGGTATTGGCATTCTTTTAGTATTCGGATACCTTCGGTCTCTGACTTCACGGAGGTGTCCATGGACGTGGTCGTGGTCGGCGCTGGAGCGTCGGGGATCGGGGCGGCGATCCGCCTGTTGCAGGCGGGGATCACCGATTTCACGGTGCTGGAGAAGTCGCCGGCACTCGGTGGGACCTGGCGGGACAACACGTATCCCGGCTGCGCTTGCGACGTACCGTCGGCGCTCTACTCGTACTCGTTCGCGCCGAATCCGTCGTGGTCCCGGGCCTTCGCCGGCCAAGCGGAGATCCAGACCTATCTCGCGGAGACCGCGCGGCGGTACGGCGTTCTGCCACACCTGCGCTGCGGTGTCGAGATGCGGCGGGCGGACTGGGATCCGGTGCGCCAACTCTGGTCGGTCGAGACCACCGACGGCCCGATCGAAGCACGGGTACTGATCACCGCGACCGGTCCATGGCACGAACCACTGATTCCCGCGATCCCAGGCACCTTCGACGGACCGGTCTTCCACTCGTCGCGCTGGGATCATTCGGTGGATCTGACCGGCAAGCGCGTCGCCGTCATCGGTACGGGCGCATCAGCGGTGCAGTTCGTGCCGGCGATCCAGCCGATCGTGGCGTCGTTGCAGCTCTTCCAGCGGACCGCGCAGTGGGTACTCCCGAAACCCGACCACTCCGTCCCGGCTGCCGAGCGGTGGCTGTTCCGCCGCCTCCCGTCCACCCAGCGCCTCCTTCGCCGGCTTGAGTACTTGGGGATGGAGGCACTCGGCCTCGGCTTCCGGCACCCGTGGATCATGCGAGCGGTCCAGCAGATCGGGCTTCTGCATCTTCGGCGTTCGGTGCCTTCGGCATCCTTGCGGGAAGCTTTGAGGCCGTCGTACACGCTTGGTTGTAAGCGAATACTGATGTCGAACACCTACTACCCGGCACTTGCCCAGAGCAACGTTTCGGTCCATTCGACAGCGGTGGCGTCCTTCGATGGGCGGACCGTGGTCGGCGCCGACGGGACGCGGGTCGAGGCGGATGTGGTTGTCCTCGGCACCGGGTTCAAGATCCTCGATCTCCCGGTGGCGACACGGGTGCACGACGAGGGCGGCCGCAGTCTGGCCGATCACTGGCGGGGCAGTCCACAGGCTTACCTGGGTACGGCAGTGGCGGGCTTTCCGAACTTCTTCTATCTCCTCGGGCCGAACCTCGGTACGGGTCACACGTCCGCCTTCATGATCCTCGAGTCGCAGTTGGACCACGTGGTGGGCGCGGTGTCGGCGCTGTTGTCTCGCGGGTGGTCGAGTCTCGACGTACGCCCGTCGGCGCAGGCGTCGTTCGTTGCTTCGGTCCAGACGGCCTTGCGTGGAACGGTCTACGAGACCGGTGGATGCGCCAGCTACTACCACGATGCGAACGGGCGTAACAGCTTCAGCTGGCCCTGGTCCACCCGCCACCTCCGAACCCGAGTCGGCCACTTCGACCCAGCGGCCTACACCATCTCCGCACCCTTGAAGGTCGCCCGATGAAGCCTTTGAACCTCTCCCACTGCGTCGTCCTGATCACTGGCGGAGCCCGAGGCATCGGGCTGGCCACCGCCCAAGCTTTCGCCACCGCCGGCGCCACCGTCTACACCGGCGACCTGGACACGACCCTGTCCCCAGGCGCTCCCGATGCAGGGCGAGGCGACCGCGCTCCGAGCGCCGCAGCGCCGGCGCCGCCCTCCCCTCAGCCGCGCGGCTCGGCCATCGCCGGCAGCATCTCTGGGCCTTGGCCGCTCGACGTCACCTCGCGCGACTCCTTCGCGAGGATTGTTGACAATGTGATTGCCGACACCGGTCGCATCGACATCCTGGTGAACAACGCGGGCGTCATGCCTCTCGGCCATTTCCTCGAGGAACCCGACGAGCTCAGCCGCACCACCCTCGACGTCAACCTCTGGGGCCTCATCCACGGCCTGCGCCTCGTCCTCCCCCACATGATTGCTCAGGGCAACGGCCACGTCGTCAACCTCGCCTCGATGGCCGGAAAGATCCCGTTCCCCGGGATGGCCGTCTACAACGCGTCGAAGTACGCCGCCGTCGGACTGACAGCCGCCGTACGCCGAGAACTCCACGGCACCGGCGTCACGGTCAGCGCCGTACTGCCGAGCGCCGTCCGCACCTCACTCTCCTCCGGCGTCCGCCTCGGCGGTCTCCTCCCCACCGTCGACCCCACCGACGTGGCCGCCGCCATCCTCCGCACCTGCCACACGCGCCAGGCAGAGATCGCCGTACCCCGCTGGCTGGCCGCCTGGAAGGTACTCGACGGCCTGACCCCGTCATCGCTCATGACACTCGGCCGCCGCCTGGCAGGCGACGACCGCGGCCTCACCGCCGACGCAACCGCACGCGCCGCCTACACCGACCGCGTCGCCACCTTCACCCACTCGCGAGAGGCTTAACCGGGTAGTCCCGCAGCACAAGCGACGTACTGACCACCCCAAGCCGCCCGATCGCGTCAACCACCTGCTCCAACCGGCCCGCATCGGACGTGTGGACGTCGAGCAGAAAGCAGTCCTCACCAGTCAGCCGGTACGTCGCGGTCACCTCAGCGAGACCGGCGAACAACTCGAGAGCCGCCGGAATCCGCGCATGCGTCGTCCGGACCCGCACCACAGCATGGATGTTGAGCCCGACCCGCGCCGGATCGACCACAGCCCGATATCCAGTGATCACCCCGGACCGCTCGAGCCGCTGAATCCGCGCCGACACCGCCGGCTGCGACAGGTTCACCTTCCGCCCGATCTCGGCCCCACTCAACCGTCCATCAGCCTGCAGGATCGCGAGGATCTCCCGATCGATGGAATCCAATGAATTCGTGTTCGCTTCGCCCATCTGCCTTCAATCCATCAGCTCGCACACTTCCGTCCCGATGATCAACCCCATGATGGCAGCACTCATCACTCACTGGGAGCTGTCTCATGCGCTTCATCATCGTCCCCGGCCTCGATGGCTCCGACCACAACCACTGGCAGTCCGCCTGGGAGTCGAGCTGGCTCCCCAACGCCATCCGCATCACGCCGGCGTCCTGGACCCACCCCGTCCGGGACGACTGGATGACCGCGATCGACCACGCCGTCCATCACCGCGCTGCGCGTTCGTCAGGTCAGCGAAGTGACCCCGCGGACGATGACGTCATCCTGATCACGCACAGCCTCGGCTGCCTCGCTGCCACACACTGGCTCACCACATCGCCCTCGCCCACAGTGCGAGGAGTCTTCCTGGTGGCACCACCGGACCCACTCGCACCTACGTTCCCGATCCCGCTCCTTGACACCTTCAGCCCGTTCGAGGCCGCTGAGTTGCACGTCCCCGCCGTACTGATCGTTGGCGAAGACGACCCATACTGCACGGTCGACGCCGCCAACCGCCTGGCCATCGGCTGGGACGTACCTCTGATCAGCGCCGGCCGCCAAGGCCATCTCAACTCCAACAGCGACCTCGGTCTCTGGTCGGCCGGTCAAGACCTCCTCACCAGCTTCCTCGCCGGCCTTGGCCACCCCCGCGCGACCCCACCGCGATCACTCGCGGCAGACCGTCGTACCCGATAGAGGACGGAACCTGACCGCTTCGTCTCCTAGCGTTGGATCCGCACCCCACGAGAGGATCAGCCATGACGAAGTTGAGTCTGCAGGCCCTGAACCGCGCCACGCTGCACCGCCAGTGGCTGATCGAGCGCCACGACGCGACCGCGTTCGAAGCGATCGAGCACCTTGTCGGTATGCAGGCCCAGTCGCCGCTCGCGCCGTACGTCGGGCTGTGGACGCGGCTGAACGGATTCCAGCCCGCCGAGCTCGTCAAGCTGCTGGAGGAGCGTGAGGTGGTCCGCGGTTCGATGATGCGGGCAACGATCCACCTGATGTCGAGCCGCGACTTCCTCGCGTTCCGACCGCTGATCCAGCCGCGGCTCGAGCGCGAGGTGTTCCAGAACATGACGTACGGGCGGCACCGTCTCGAGGGTCTCGACATCGACGCCGTACTCCAGGCCGGCATCGACCGCATGACCGAGGGCCCGGCGACCGCCGTCCAGCTCCGCGAACACCTCGCCCCACTCTGGCCCGACCGCGAGCCCGCCGCGCTGGCCCACGCCGTACGCTGCCTGCTCCCCACCATCCAGACCCCGCCCCGCGGCATCTGGGGCAAGGGCGGCAACCCCGCCATGTCCACCGCCGACCTCTGGCTCGACTCCCCCGTCGACCCTGACCCCTCGGTCGACACCCTCGTCCTGCGCTACCTGGCCGCGTACGGCCCCGCCTCAGTAGCCGACGCCCAGAACTGGTCCGGCCTGACCCGCCTCACCGAAGTCTTCGAGCGCCTGGACCTCCGCACCTACACCGACCTCGAATCCGGCCGCCCCCTCTACGACCTCCCCGACATCCCCCTCCCCGCCGAAGACACCGAGGTCCCCACCCGCTTCCTCCCCGAATACGACAACCTCCTCCTCTCCCACGCCGACCGAACCCGCTGGATCGACACCGCCACCCGTCAGCGCCTAACCCTCCAAGAAGTCCTCACCAAAGGCTCAATCCTCCACAACGGCCAAGCAGTAGCCCTCTGGAAACAAACCAAAAACACCAAAACCGAAGCCACCCTCGAAATAGCCCCCTTCACCCCCCTAACTCCCCAAGCCTGGACCTCCATAGAATCCGAAGCCCATTCCCTCCTAACCTTCACCAACCCCACCGCCACCCACGAACTCACCCGCCTCACGCCCTAAACACAACAGCCCGACCCAAGGGCCGAGCTGTTCTGTCGCAACCTGCTTCCTGACTCGCAGCCCAGGCGGTGCTAAGCAGACTGCTGAAGCTGCTCGAGCGCGCGGACTCGCTCGGCGGGGGATGGCGAACTCGACATCACCTGCGAGCGTCTGTTGGTGTCACGGCCCAGCATCTGCTGATGCTGGAACTGCCAGCCATAAAGAACCTGGATAAGGGTGGCACCGTAACCCATCATGGCTGCCCGGCGATCGGCTCGCAGGACTTCACGGCGCCCGAGCCAGGCGAGGATTGGCGGTGCCACGAACGGCGTCAGGAAGAGCAGCGGCAGTGCGAGGCTGTCCCCGAAGGTCAGCACCGCAAGCAGGACGCCTAGATAACCAATGAGCACGAAGCCGACGACCACGCATCCAACTGCTGGCACTGCTCTCATCAACCGGCCGAGGGCACGCACACCAACCAGGGCACACCGGGCGGGAATCGAGTACCAGAAGCTCAGCAGGCTCAGCCAGTCCCGGCCTCCCAGATGGTGACCGAGCTCGTGAGCCAATGCTGCTTCCAGATGCGTCGGGGGCAGTGTGTAGAGCGCCCACCGTGTGACGCCGACTGTGTGGCCGGGGGTAGGCGTAGCGGTGACATCGTCCGACTCTTGAATCCAGATCGCATATCGCTTCTCGGGTATTCCGGCTCGAGCAGCCAGTTGCCGCCAGATCGGCCGCAGTCGCTGCTCCTCGACCAGTGTCGGTAGCCGTAGACGGAAGAGATACCGCGCGAGCATGTCCTCGAGAGGTCGAACGAAGACGACCGCGCCGGACACGATCCACAGCAGAACCAGCAGCCACCCCCAGCCGAATCCCAGGAGCCCCACGATCCAAGAGACGACGGCGAAACTCCAGAAGAACCAGGGAACGCCCGACAGCAAGATCGTCGCCGTAGAGACCTCGACCCGCTGTGCACGGGACCCGCCTGGTGTCTCAGGTCCTGCTCCGGCTGGCAGTTCCGCCTGCGGCTGGGGTGGCGGCGCAGCTCCCGGACCTCCGTAGCCTGCCGACCATTCAGGCTCGCCCTCACCTTGCGCCCACGGTCCGTTCGGGTCGCTGGGCTCACCGGGGCCGGTCATTGGGTGTTCTCCTTGCGGGGGTCGGGTGGATGGGGATGCGGTCCATTATCAGTACACGGACACGTGGACGTGGTCGAAGTGGCCGCCGGTGGCGTCGGTGGGGTTGTAGACACCGCCGCCGTTGTAGGGGATCCAGGTGCCGCGGCGGGCCGACCAGATCTTGCCGTACCAGATCACGTAGTGCACGCCTGTCTGCGCTGCGGTCTTGACCGCCCAGTTGGCGATCTGGTCGCCGCGGGCCCGGGCCGGCGTCGACTTTCGTGCATCGGTACCGACCATGACGTCGCAGGCTTTGCCTCGGGGATGGTCGCTCGTGGGGTTCCAGACATGCGCATCCCAGCAACTCATGCTGAGGGTGCCGAGATTCTTGCGCGCCTCGGCGACCCAGGCCGCCGTACGCGGAGTGACCATGCCGCCAGTGCCACTGGGATCAGTCACCGTCGCCTGCTGTTCGGGCCAGACTCCGTTGACGGGCTGCCCGTCGACCAGGCCGCCGCCACTGTCTCCACAGTTGTCGTCCTGCTGAAGTCCTTGGTCGGCGGAGCCCGGAGGAGCCGCGCCGGCGCGGCCGGCGTATGGGTTGCCGGATCGAGTGAGGTCGATTCCGGCCGCCGAGGCGATCTCGCGTGCCTCCTGCTCGCGCAGCGCGTAGCGGTCCGGGAACGCAGAGACCTGTACGGTCTGGGCCGCGTCTCCGAGGGCCATCGACGGCCACCCGTTGATGTCCACCAAGCCGGGCGGGCTGGGCGGCTCGGAGCCGCCGAAGAACGCCTCGGCGGCGTAGTGCGGATCCAGGATGTCGTCCCTCGATCCCCAGCCTGCGCCGGGGCGCTGCTGGAAGAGGCCGACGGAGTCCGCATCGCCGTACGTGAGGTTCTGCAGGTCCGACTCCACCAGCGCCGTCATCAACGCGATGAGCGTCGCCTTGCCCGGCAAGCCGCGTTCCACCGCGACCTGGTCGATGAGTTTCGCGAAGGCGATCTGGGTGGCACGAAGCGGTCCGGTGGGATTCGGATTGTCGGCCTGCCCCGGTATCCCTGGAAGGCAGGCGGCCTGCGGCTTCGTGGAACCTCCGAACGGCGCAAGCATCAGCAGGCTCATGATCCCTATGAGCGACAGTGCAACCGCACCTTTGAGGAATACGCCCCTGCTGGCGACTGTGAGGAGGCCTCGACCGAGATCACGCTCGTCGAACATCGCGGTCCCTCACCGTCATGGCCCGGTACCGCCGGAAACCTCACTGACCTTCCACTGGCTGTCCTGACTCACCAGCGTGACGAGCAGGGGTACGTCGAAGCGCTGGGCATGCTTGCCGGTGACATTGATCGTGACTTTCACAAACCGCGTGATCCGGGCCGGGGTGTCGACCGGGGCCTCGGCGTTGGCCGGTGGGGCACTGACTGGTGCGGCGATGACCGTCGAGGTCCCACCGTCATTCTTGAGTGCCTCGTACGTCGGGTCACCTGCCGAGGTGAAGCTCGACGCCACCTCGTCCGTCATGTACTTGGCGCACTTCGCTACCAAGGCCGCATAGGTCTCCGTGGTTGGGTCGCGGGTATAGAACGCTCGCGCCCAGGCGCCGACCACGTCGGTGGCCAACGCCGTTGACTCTGCCGACGGGCGCTGGGTCTGAGGCGGCGGAGTGGTGAGCTCCGTGGTCGAGGTGGATGCGGTGGGCTGACCGGGCGGAGGGTTCGAAGGAGCGGTCGGAAGGACTACGGAGCGCCCGGGGGTGAGCACGCTGATCGGTACGCCGTCGTCGCTCTTGCCTCCCAGCAGACGTGGCAGGCCGCCTCCGAGTCCGAGGATGACGATCGCCAACACCACGACCAGCACCAGGATGACTGCAGGGCTCGTTGGTTCGGCCTGCCGCTGGTCACGCAACCACGCCATGCGCTGCGCGTGATCGTCACGTCGCCAGCTCTTCTTCGCCCGGCGCCGTTGACGTCCTTGGAGCTCGTCCATCTCCTCGGGGTAGTCGTAGTCCGCGCTCATCAAGGAACGCCAACTGTCAGGCGTCTCCGGATGCTCGCGACCCGCGGACCGCTGTCCGTCAGCGTCGGTGCCGCCGGGTTCCTGGCCGCGGCGGCGGGGCCGGCTCGCGCCTTCCCGGCGGTCTTCTGGCGATCGTCCTTGTCGGGCCATCCGGTATCACCTGCGCGTCGGCACGTGCATCGTCACGCCGTCCTTGGTGACAGCGGTGTACTCGCGGAACCTCCGCTGCTGCGAGGTCGGCGGCTTGCGCCGGCTCCGCTGCCCCTTCGGCGGTCCCTCCCGAAGACTCGCGGAGTGCGTGTGAATCCGCGGCTCGTACCTGACCTCATTGGCCGGCGCAGGAAGAGGCCGCCGAGAATGCCGAGCCCGCTGAGACTCGGGCGACGCGCCGCGTGAACTCTTCCCGGAAGTCCCTCCGGTGGCTGCGACGCCGGCGGTCGTTACGGAGATGGTCCGGCGGCCGTCACCCTTCGACTGCGCACGTGCTCTGGCGAGACTCAGCGCCGACGCGCTGCTTGCTGGGGACGCATTCGCAGCCAGATTGCCGCCGACCCCAGGTCCTGACTGGCCTCCCGGACCGCTGCCCCCATCTGGCGTCGTCGCATCGGCTTTGCGTCGTTCCGCACCGGTCGTCAGCTCGTACGGCGAACTCGCCGAGGACCCTCGGCCGAGAGACCCGACCACGGGCGCCTGTCGGTAGACACGTACGGAAGAAACATGCTGCGGGCCGGCCTCGCCTGTTCGGAAGCGATCATTGCGGCGTTCTGTCAGCGCCGGCGCAGCATTGCGACTGCCGATAGCACCGAGGACGCGCTTGAAGGCGCTCGTGGCACCTCGCCTGGCGAGGCCGCCGAGAAGGATGCTTCCTGAGCCCGGCCGCATCATCGAGGTGAGGTTGTCCAACAGACGGCGCAGTCTGAAGCCTGCAATCAGCACCGCGATTGCCAGGCCGGAGACCGGCAACCAGCCCAGTACTCCAGTCAGACTGAAGACTGCAGTGACCAACGTGAGGGCGGTCCCGAACACGAGCATCGCGAGGAAGGACTGGATCACCAGGCCTATCAAAGCCTCGAACCAGTTGATGCCCCATTGTCTGGGTCTTCCGGGAATGATCCACATGCAGGCGAAAAAGACGCCGACGACGAGTAGGAGCAGACAGCCGACGAAGGCCATCAGTGCAGTGAACGCCAAAGAGATGTTCAAGAATGCGAACAAGGTCGCGGCGATCGCAGCCAGCATCACGACGGCGATTCGACCGAAAGCGTTGTCGCCTTTGACCCATTTGACCGTCGGGGCGTCGTCACCGCCCTCGGCCGGCACGATCACCGAGTCGATGTACTTCGATCGCGCATCCGAGTCCGTGCCGGCGTCGAGCATACCTTTGCCATAACGTCCGCACGCCTCCAAGGACCCGAACTCGGCAATACACCAAGGCGTGACCGCGAATCCTCGCCAACTCGCATCCGCCGATTTCCTCAGGAGTGTGTCCCGGGGGGTGCCTGTGAAGCCCGGCTCGGGCCATGGCAGCGGACTTTGCATCGTCGGCCCCATCGCATCCGCCGACGTTGTCATGATGGTGTCAGCTCCCAGTTGACGCGCCCCGTCGACCCCACGCAGCCACGTGCCGGGGGCTAGCGCGAAGCTGATGCTGAGCACACCCGCCACAAACACCCATACCAACTGGCCCATCGCACTACCGCTCGCCTTGCGCTGCGTGTAGGCGGCAACCGCTCCGAAGGCGAGCGCGGAAGGCAGCAACCATCCAACAAGCTGGGTACTCGCTGCTCCTATGGTCGTCGACGTGGCCTCCGTCAACGGCTTGACATCTGTGAACGAGAACAGCCACCAGCCCACCGAGATGGCACCACGCGTGATCGCGACGATGTACATCATCACCAGGTGCGCGTACCCATTGAAGACCGCCTCGATAGGGTCGCGGATGCTTCTTTCGAAGTCCAGCCCGTAGACCATCGGCCCGTACTGCTCGAAAAGAGTTCGGGTGTCGCCGTGGGTCAGGTCAGGGGTGGGCAGAAGGTCACCGAAGCCCGTTGGGCTGGTGGGCTCCGGCTTGGGATCAGCCGCCAATGCCATCTGAGTGGCGAGAATGGTGGAGACTGCCAGGGCTGTCAGCGCCGTTCTGACGCGGCGCTGCCATCTCATGCGACGTGCTCCTTGTTGCCGGAGGACGGGCGGTCGGCATTGTCTTCTCCGTTGTCGGAGTCGGAGTCGCCGTGGGCGGGGTACATGGCCTCGTTGTAGGCGGCTTCGTCTGCTTCTTGGTCGTAGACCTCGTTGGGGCCTATGGGGGACTCGTAGCGGGTGGGGTGGGCGTATTGGCCGTTGGTGGCCGCCGAGTGGCCGTTCGCGGTAGCGGGCTGGCCGTTCGCAGGGGCGGAGTGGCCGTTCGCGGTAGCGGGCTGGCCGTTCGCAGGGGCGGAGTGGCCGTTCGC
>NZ_JBVHFT010000012.1:75624-279555 GCF_055562215.1 Kribbella sp. NPDC020701
GGAGTGGCCGTTCGCGGTAGCGGGCTGGCCGTTCGCAGGGGCGGAGTGGCCGTTCGCGGTAGCGGGCTGGCCGTTCGCAGGGGCGGAGTGGCCGTTCGCGGTAGCGGGCTGGCCGTTCGCAGGGGCGGAGTGGCCGTTTGCAGTGGTGGCCTGGCCGTTTGTGGCAGCGGGGTGACCGTTGGCTGTGGCGGGGTGGCCGTTTTGTTGGGCTACGGGGGCGGGTGGGGTTGCCGGCTCGGCTGGGGCCGTCTGGGCGGGCTGAGGTTCCGCGGTTGGAGGCGTCGGTGTTGACGCCGTGGGTGCCGGGGTGGGGGTGGGTGGCGCCATTGGGGCCGGAGGTTCGGGGGTTTGGGTGTGGGCTTCGGCTTGGGCTGTGGCGGTGGCGGCTGGTTCCAGGAGTTCGTCGAAGGCGTCTTCGGCGAAGGGGTCCTCGGGCTCGGGTGCCGTGAGGATGGGCTGGGTGGGCTCGTTCGCGTGTTCGGACTCGGGGGTGGTGCGGAGGAGGGCTGCCACCTGCTGGCTGGGGATGTCGATCTGGACGGTGGCTACTTCGTCCCAGCGGTCGCGCATGATGCAGTGGCCGTGGCGGATGGACTTGCCGTTCGCGGCGGTGTTGATGCCGCGGACCAGGGTTTGGTACGGCGCTGTCTGCGGCCGGCCGAGTAGCTCGAGCAGGGAGTCGACCTGCTCGCGGGAGCGCAGGCTGAAGGCGAACAGGGTGGTGATCTGCTCGACCAGACCGGGCAGCTTCAGGATCGACGCCGGATCCTGGGTGTCCAGGACGAGGGAGGCGCCCAGGGCACGGCCGACACGGGCGATGTAGTCCAGGAAGGACGCACCATCGGGGGTCTTGGTGAGCAGGTGGACCTCGGGGACGATGACGACCTTCGAGCGACCGCGGAACTCGCGGCGGCCCGTCGTACGGATCATCCAGGCGAGGCAGCCGCGCAGGCAGGCCATGCCGACGCGTTCGATCGGGGACCAGGATTCCGGTGCCGACTCGGGCGAGGGCAGGGTGAGGCCTGGCATCTGGACGACCCAGAGACCCGGGTTCGTGGTCAGCGAGGACAGGCCGGACGGCGGACCGGCGACGACCGAACCGAGGCCTGTCTCAGTCAGGTCCCGTAGGGCGAAACCGACCGTACGCGTCGTCTCCGACTCGGAGGCACACAGCCGCTGGATCACACCCCACGACGACGGATCGGGTGACTGGATCTCCGCACGCGTCGCGGCCATGACCGGAGCCTCAGCAGCACCACGCAGATGCGGCGGCAGCAACAGCATCAGCTGCGACGGAGCCTGCAGCAAAGCGTCGTCCACAGGCAGCACACGCAGCAGGTCAGCAGCACCCGAGAACTGCGCCGTGATCTCGATGACAGCAGTGGGCACGCCGTACTCCGCGGCGACCGCGGACACACCGGCCGCGTCACCCTTGAGGTCGAGAAGCGGCACCCAAGCACCGGCGAACGCGGAGTCGAGACCACCCATCATCGCGGCGGTCGTCTTACCTCGACCGGACCGCCCCAAGAACAACGTGGTCGTCGCGTCGCCGAGTGCAGAACCGGCGGCCGCGTCGAAACGCACCAGACCGGGCGTGGACCCGGTCAGATACCCGATCGCGGGACCGGTCGCGTCACCGATCGACGCACCGCCCCAGAACCAGGACCCGAAGAACGCGGTCGACTCCCGGACGTGCCCGAGGTCGGGGACGCGCAACTGGTCACCTGGCAAGGATTCCAGCCAGAGATCACGCTGCTCGTCCGCACCGGCAGCCACGGTGATGCCGCGGTCGGCGTAGTGCGCGATGACGGCGTCGACGTACGCCTCGAGGTCCTCGCGGGTGTCCGCGCTGACCAGTAGACGTGGATGATCCTCGACCAGGGTCAGACCGCTGCGGTTGATGTCGCGCTTGACCTCACGCATCACGCGCTCGGTCTCGACGATCTCGTCGGCGGTCTCCTCCGCGGTGCCCTTGGCTGCGGACCTACGTTGTTCCTTCGCGCTCTTCCGGGTCTCGTCGACCAGGTGCCGCGCGGTCTTCTTGGTCAGTACGCGGAAGCGCACGGACGCCTCGACGGTGACGTCGATCTCCTCGCCGTCGTCATCGATCGCCTTGATCTCCGACAGCGTGCGCAGCCACTCCCCCGCGCCCGGAGTCTCGAGCTCCTCGGGGAAGTCGGTCATCGCCAGCACGGTCGTGTACGCCGCGATCTGGCCACGCGCATCGTAGATCCGCAGGTGATCGGTGTATGGCACCACTCGACCCGACGTCAGCCGGGCCAGCGAGGCGCCGGTGATCAGACCGCGACGAGGCGCGGCCACGGCACCACGGTGCATCTCGCGGCTGATCAGCCAGGAGATCACCTCGGCCGGCGCGGTGTGCGCCCGCCAGACCGTGGAGCCGAGCTGCCGGCCGAGCTTGCGGACGCGTTCGTCCAGGTGGGCGAGCTCACGGGCGCTCACCCGCCACGACGTCGTACCGAGGGCGTCGCTGATCGAGCCCCGAACCTGCGCGGTGGCCCGCGGGTCGCGGTCGCTCAGATGTACGCCGAGGGCGACGTACCGCTCCGGCATCCGCATCTCGTCGATGCGGTCGGCCCGGGTCTGTGCCCACGCGTCGTGGTCGCCGAGGCGGTAGTGACCGCCGACGCTGTCGATGTAGTCCTGGCCGGTGGAGCGGCCCCAGACGACCTTCAGGTGGCTGAGCCGGTCGCCGAGGATGGTCGCGGCGGCGCTCACCGCGGCGTCCAGGGCGGCATCCTGCTCGGCCTCGGTGGCCAGGTCGGTGTTCGCCACGGAGATCAGGAACCACGCCTCGGCACTGCGCTCGGTGACCAGCAGGCCGTCGGCGATGGCGACCAGGCGGGGTGGCGGCAGACCGCGTTCGCGGCCGACCCCCACCAGGTTCAGGAGTTTGTCAGCGATCTTCATCGTTGCCCCTGTCTCTCCGATCGGCCGGACGAGTTCCTGCGACTGACCCGTTGCACGTGGTCCGCCCCGAGGAGGCGGGCACGCTGGTTCACGCTGATGTCCGCGCCGGCGCGGACCATCGGATCCAGCTCCACCACAGCGTCGCGTTCCCATTCCGGGGTCACTCTGGCCTTGGCCAGGTTCGCCACCTTGTGGGTCGCGACGCGCTCACGCCATGGCAGGTACTCCGTCTTGTCGGCGGCCCTGGCGCCGAGACCGATGATCGGGCGGTGGGCGCGCAACGCGTAGCGGACGGCCAGCGCCCACTCGGTCACGCGGCGGCGGCGTTCATGGAACTTGCCGGGCCGCCACCCGAACGCGGTGATCACGAACGGCGGAACGACGTACAGACTCACGGTGCCCTTCTGCGGTACGCCGATGAACGGGAAGAGGATCGCGATCCAGAGCAGGATGATCACCGCGCCGAAGATGATCATCCGGCGCCGGGCGCCTTCTCCGAGGTCGATTCCGAGCAGGTCGTACTGCCGGGTCTCGATCTCGAAGTGGTGGGTCAGGGTACGGCCGACGCGCATCAATTACCTCCGGACAGCAATCCCCAGAAGCCCTTGAGCACATTGATGGTCTGGTTGTTGGCGTAGATCAGCCCACCGACCAGCACTCCGGCCGCGAGGTGGCCGAACAGCTCGCCCCACTCGCGCTTGAAGTAGTGCCCGATGGCGCGCAGCACCAAGATGGCGATGAAGATGTTCCCCGCGATGACCAGGACCCAGTCTTTGAAATCCGCGCCCGTCGGAACGTTGCTGTCGGCCATGGGCACGGCGAGCTGAACCACGCTCGCAGCCAGTTCGTGCGTCATCATTGCGGTGTCTCCCTTGTTGCCTCGGTCATCCGACGGCTGGTCGCTGATGTCATCCGACGGCAGCCACTTGCCATCGTTGTGCTCCGTCCGTGGCGACAGTACGCCTCAACGTGAGCGTGTAGGTCTGGTCGAGGGTGGTCTCTCCCACCCCGTCCCAGGTGACGGCAGCGGTCGCCCGCCGCTCGTCGTCGTTGCCGGTGAAGACCTGCCAGTCCTTCAGCTCGCCGAACTTCACCGCGCCGTTGAGACTGCGGATGGTCGAACCCGGCGCGGTCACCGCCGACACCTTGTTGTCCGACTCTGCGTACGCACCGAAGAACGCCTCCGCGTCCTTCTGCGTCGCCGCGGTCAGATCGTCATCCGGTACGCCGGCCTCCGGCATGTTGTCGGGCAGCGCCGCGCGCTCGTCCGGTACGAACGTCGGCGGCCCGCTGGCCACCACCCGCGACGCGGTCTTGACGACCGGCACCGACAAGCGCTCCCACGAAACCGGGCCGGAAGCCCAGGCGTTGCCCTTCTTCACAAAGGAATGGACTTGCACGCGGACGTCGACGACCGCGGTGAGGCCGTTGGAGTCGGCCTTGACCTCACCCGGGTACGCGACGCCGGCGGTCTGCTTGCCGCGACCGTTCCACCCGCCCCGGGTGTCGAGGCCCGCGGCCAGGTCGAGGCCGATCTGGGCCGGGCGGGCGTCCGCGTTGTTCTCGTCCCACGTGAGGTATGAGACGGCGTACCGGGTCGCGACCGCGCGGGCCTCGTTGGACGGGAAGCTGCTCTGCCCGCTGACCACCGTCTCCGGGGTCCGGTTCGGGCTGATCCACGAACGGATACCGCTGATCGCCGCCAGCAGGAGAACTACGACGACCAGGCCGCGGAAGAACCGGCGGGCCCAGGTGGAGAACGACGATTCGGGCTCGGTCGACCAGGGCGCCTGGCCGGGCTCGAGCACGTCGCGGGTCGGGACGGGCGCCGCGTGCGAGCTGTGTGGAGAGCGCTGTTTCAAACGTTCGGGTGGCCGGTGCCCGGGCTCCGAGCTCTCCGGCGGGCGAGCCGAGGGACGACGAGGTGGCGCCATCACACCACCGGCGGGCGGAGGCTTCTGGGGTGCCGAATACTGCGCCGCTACACCCTGTGCCTGGCGAGGGGTCGGTGACACCGGTCCATCGGGGTGGGACCACCACTCCGGTGCGGTGCTCTGCGAGCGACCCTTACCAGGCTTCTTCGTACGACGTTGGTCCGACCAGTGCTCACCTTTTGGCGGCAGATTCAGTACCGTTCGCCACCAACTCATCGCTACCTGCCCCTCAGACAGCAGTTACGCGGACAGTAGCCGGGACGATACGGCAAGCAACTGTCCTCCGGGAGACCTGAGACCAGGATCCGGATGCTCCATCGCTCCCCGCAGCCATACTGTTACTCCGCTCGCGGGCCGTGTCACGTTCATCGGGCAAGCGTGACACCTTCGGTACCGTCCTCATAGCTCCTCTCCTTTACCCACTCCGGTCCACGGGCAGCGCACACCATGCCACACGCCGCAGACAGGTTCGAAAACCCGTGCAGAACATGGTAAGAGCACAGACCAACAACTGATCACTCATAGTAACCGATCCGTGGCGTTGCCTGTGGAAAACTCTCGCGTGGCGAGGGGTCAACATCGCCTGTGGACAACCGCTTGCCAGCGCCGTACCTGGGCATAGGGTCGAGGTACCCCTGCTACCCCTGGAGGACCAGGATGGAAACTCGCCGACTGGGCAGACTCGGCCACGAGAGCTCGGTACTGATCTATGGCGCCGCGTCGCTCGGCGGGGTCGACCAGGATCGGGCCGACGCCTCGATCCAGGAAGCCCTCGACGCCGGTATCAACCACTTCGACGTAGCCGCGGACTACGGCGACGCCGAGCTCCGGCTCGGTCCGCGGATGCCGGAGATCCGGGACCGCATCTTCCTCGCCACCAAGACCGGCCGCCGGACCTTCGAGGAGGCCTGGAGTGAGATCAACCGATCTTTGGAGCGTTTGCAGACCGATCACGTCGATCTGATCCAGATGCACGCGGTCTGCGATCTGGAGAACCTCGATCTCGTCACCGGCAAGGGCGGATCGCTCGAGGCCGCAATTCGAGCCAAGGACGAAGGAATGGTCCGGGCGATCGGTATCACCGGGCACACCGAGCAGGCACCGTCGGTGCACACCGAGGGTCTGCGCCGGTTCGATTTCGACAGCGTGCTGACGCCGCTGAATTACCGGCTTTCGACGGATCCGCAGTACGCCGCCGATTATGCGGGCCTGGTCGAAGCGGTGAAAGCTTCCGATGCCGCCCTGATGACGATCAAGATGATTGCCCGGCGCAATTGGCGTGAGGGCGAGAACAAGGCGTACGACACGTGGTACCGGCCGTTCGACGAGCAGCGCTACATCACCGCCGCGACAGCCTGGCTGCTGAACGGGCACCCGGAGATCACCGGCCTGGCGACGGCCGGCGAGACCCGGCTGCTGCAGCAGATGATCGTGGCGGAACGTGAGCGGGCCGACCTCACCCCGGAGGCCGCTGCCTCGATCCTCGAGGAGGTGCAGGACTACACGTCACCCTTCGTGGACAGTCCGATCTGAGGGCGTGGCCCAGGTCACAGCCCCGGCTCCGCATTCCGGTCATTTCAAACGGACGTACGACGTGATGCGGCCGCTCCGCCGTACGCCGGGGAACACTCGGGGGCGGTGCGGTGTTGAGATCGCTGTAGTCGTCTATTTTCGGAGGTCGTAGTGGCAACGGTCGAGCTGACCCAGGAGAACTTCAACGAGGTGGTCGGTAAAGACGGCCTCATCCTGGTTGATTTCTGGGCAGAGTGGTGTGGCCCGTGCAAGATGTTCGGACCTGTGTTCGAGAAGTCGTCCGAGGAGCACGGCGACATCACGTTCGGCAAGGTCGACACGGAGGCCCAGGTCGAATTGGCCCAGGCGTTCGACATCCGGTCGATTCCGACTCTGATGGCGGTGCGCGACGGCGTCGTCCTCTACTCCCAGCCCGGCGCCCTTCCGGCCGCCAACCTGGAAGACCTGATCGGCCAGCTCAAGGCGGTCGACATGGAAGAGGTCCGCGCCCAGATTGCCGCCCACGAGGCGGAGCACGGCGCCGAGCCGCACACGCACTGATTCACACACACAGTTCAAGGAATCCGGGGGCTCTCAGCGAGCCCCCGGATTTCTTGTTGCCGGGCGCGGCCAGGTGATCGGGACCCCGGCGAGCTCGCCGATTGCTTCGGCCATGGCGCGCCGGTCGGGAGCGCGCTCGATCTGCGGGTTCGACGCGATCGCCGTGAGCAGCTGGTTGCGTTCGGCGGGCGTGAGGCGCCCCCAACCGTTCCGGACGATCCTCAGGGCGTGGTACTGCTCGTTGCCGGTGAGCGACCGGTTGACCGCGTCGAGCAGCACCCCGCTGTCGATCAGCGAGAGGTCGCCTTCCATCAGGCCGAGGGCAAGCACCCGGACGACAGGCGAGCCGTGCAGGAAGAGGTCTTTGACTTCTTGCTCGTCGAACTTCTCGACCGCGGCGGCCTGTGACACCCGCTGGACGATGCGATCGAGAACCTGTCCGCGGACGGCCTTCAGTTCGGGGCTGTTCAGCTCGGTGTAGATGGTCGCGTAGGCGTCGAGCTCCGGGCCCATCCCGAGCCGCCGCAGCGACTCGGCGGTCTTCCGCGCGCTGTCAGCGATCTGGCGGAGGAGCTCCACCTCGAACGCGCCGAGCTTCAACCTGCGAATCCGATCCACGATCGACGGCATGATCAGGAGCAGCAGGCCGGCCGCGAGCACTGTGATCAGAGCGCCGTCACCGACGTCGGTGAAGAGCCCGACGATTCCGGCAACCACCAACGCACCTCCGAGCAGCAGGCAGAGGATGCGAGCGGCGATGTCGACGACGGGCCGCGCTCTCCCAGTCCAGCGCGGCGCATCTCCCGGTCGGCTCCGGCGTCGTGGCGCCGGCGCAGGACCGGGTTGGGGAGCAGGCCGTGTGGCTTGGCCGGCTTGCGGGCCCGGGGCCGCGGCCGGCGGGCGTTCGTTCACCTCGGGCATCGGCTGCCTCCGTACGTCGTACCGCGTTGTGCCGATGCTCTCCCGGAGAGCCCCGCTCGGCAACAGCTCGTCAGCCCGACCGCGGGAAGGTAGTCAGGAGTCGCGGGAGCTGAGGACGCAGAACTCGTTGCCTTCGGGGTCGGCGAGAACCGTGAAGGAGCCGTCTTTGGGCTGGCCGACGTCGACGTGGGTAGCGCCGAGGGCCTCCAGCCGGGCGATCTCGGCGTCGCGGTCCTGGCTGGTGTGCGGGGCGAAGTCGAAGTGCAGGCGGTTCTTCACGGTCTTGCCCTCCGGCACCGGCACGAACACCATGCCCGGGCCGATCCGCTCCCACGGGGTGTCGCGCATCGCCGCCTCGTCGACCCAGCCGGGGATGTTCACGCACTCGTCGTCGGTCTCGTAGATCGTCTTCCAGCCGAGCGCCTCGGCCCACCAGGCGGCCTGCTTCCGCACGTCGCGGCAATCGACCACCACCGTGTACCACCGCAGCACCATGAGCGCCCCTCCTCGTCGTCGAGGAAACACCATGTCATCCAGCACCGACAGAAAACGCGAAGCGGGCCCTGGGCAGGAGATTTCAGCCAGGGCCCGCTTCGGGGCTGACCAGAGCGGCAGGGGTGAACCGGAGAGACGCGGGCAGGTGAGGCTGGGCCGCCCGGTGGGGATCACCGAGAAATGTGCCGCTCGAGGCGTGGTCAGCGCAGGGTGGAGGGCCTGTGGTCCCTCCGTCGACGTCAGCGCAGGGGATCTCAGTGCAGGAGACGTCAGTGCAGGAGATGTCAGCGCAGGAGACGTCAGTGCAGGAGATGTCAGCGCAGGAGACGTCAGTGCAGGAGATGTCAGCGCAGGAGACGTCAGTGCAGGAGATGTCAGCGCAGCGGATTGAAGGGCCGCAGCTCCTCCGGGGTCGTTCCGGTGGTGATGGTTTCGGCCAGCAGCTGGCCGGTGATCGGGCCGAGGGTGATGCCCCACATTCCGTGACCGCCGGCGGCAAAGACGCGGGGTGACGCGGTCGCGCCGATCAGCGGCAGGCCGTCCGGGGTGCACGGCCGCGGGCCGACCCACTCGAAGGTCCGCGCGTCCAGGTCGGCGTCCCGCAGCAACGGGCGGGCGGCGTCGACGATCGCGTCGATTCGGCGCGGGTCGAGCTTCGCCTCGGGCTTGCGGAACTCCATCATCCCGGCGACCCGGAGCCGGTCGCCCAGCGGCGTGCAGGCGATCCGCTGCGCCGGGAAGTACACCGGGCCGGCCGGCACGTGCGCGATCGGGACGCTGAAGCTGTATCCACGCCCAGCCTGCACAACCGTGCGTACGCCGAAGTCCCGAGCCAGATCGTTCAGCCAGGCACCCGTCGCCATCACGACGGCGTCGAACGGGTCGGTCTCGCCGTCGCCGGTGATCAGGCGGACGCCGCGGATCTCGTCAACGATGTCCAACACGTCGACCCCGCTGATGATCTGCCCGCCGCGCGCGGTCACCGAGTCGGCCAGCAGCTGGACGTACTCGCCCGGGTTGATGAACCGCTGCCCGTGCAACCGGATCGCAGCACCGATCTCGTCGGACAGCGACGGCTCGATCTCGCGGGCGTCGTCACCGGTGATCGCCTCGAACTCGATGCCCTGGCCGGCCGCGTGGATCTGCTCGATCTCCTCGAGCAGCACGCTCCGCTCGGCCGCTGTCCGGTACGCGGCCAGGAAGGACTTGGCCTCGTACGTCTCCGCCTCGACGCCGGCCTTGGCCAGCAGATCGAAGGCGGTCAGCGCCTGCCGGTTGATCGGGACCAGCGACTCCATCGCGGTCTTCCAGCGTCCGGCGGTGCTGTTGCGAGCGAAGCGGGTCAGGAAGTTAAGGAGCCGCGGGCTCGCGGTCGGCGGGACGTACACCGGTGCGGACGGGCTCAGCACCGCACGGACGCCGTACTTGAGGACGGCCGGTTCCGGCAGCGGGGTGGCCAGGCCGGGCGTGAGCCAGCCGGCGTTGCCCCAGGACGCGCCGGCGGCGACGCCTTCGCGATCGAGCACGGTGACCTCGACGCCGGCCTCCTGGAGGAACCAGGCGGTGGCGAGTCCGACCATGCCCGCGCCGACGACTGCGACGCGATCGGGAACAATGTGAGTGGAACCAACAGCGACCATGTATCGATGGTGCGTCGACAATCAGCGGCTGTCATGGTGCGATCACACCATTGAGGGGACAAATGACTGTGCTCAGAGCACAATAACCTCATGATCACCGCGTCTGACCTGGTTGTCGCCGTTGGACCTGCCCTGTTCGAGGTGGTGGTGCCGGGCAAGGGCGATGGCGAGGTCCGTGACGTCTTCCTGGCCGACCCCCAGGAGGCTGCGACCGGTCAGCCGGGCGATCTGGTGCTGGGACTCGGCCTGCGTGATGCAGAGGACGCTGTGGAGCTGGTGGAGCGCTGTGCGGCCGGCAACGCCTCAGGAGTGGTTCTGCGTACGGCGCTCGCCCACGAGCCGACCGTGGTCGCCGCAGCCGAGCGATCGCCGCTCACCCTCGTCGCACTGCAGCCGAGCGTCACCTGGGCGCATGTGGTCTGGCTGCTGCGCGGCGTCATCGACAGAGCCGCCGCACCGGACTCCCCCGCCGCCGGAGACGCCGGAGTACACCAGGAGCTGTTCGCACTGGCAGACGCCGCCGCCGCGATCGTCGATGCGCCAGTGACCATCGAGGACAACCAGTCGCGCGTACTGGCGTACTCCTCCGGCCAGGACTTCACCGACCCCACCCGTGTCTCGACCATCGTCGGCCGGCGAGTGCCCGCCGAGGTGATCGCGCATTTCCGGGCCCGTGGCATCTTTCGCCGGCTGGCCCGGTCGAGCGATCCGTTCCTGGTGCCGGAAGGGGCGAACGGCATCCGCCCGCGCCTCGTCGTACCGGTGCGGGCCGGTGGTGAGTGGCTGGGGTCCATCTGGGCCGTTGTGGACGGTCCGGTGAGTGATGAGGTCACTGCGGAGCTCAGCAACGCTGCATCCGTACTCGCACTCCACCTGCTCCGGCTGCGCGCTCAGGCGGACGTGGCGCG
The DNA here is from genome assembly GCF_055562215.1 of Kribbella sp. NPDC020701. Taxonomy (NCBI): domain Bacteria; kingdom Bacillati; phylum Actinomycetota; class Actinomycetes; order Propionibacteriales; family Kribbellaceae; genus Kribbella; species Kribbella sp. NPDC020701. Next base: position 86,527 of record NZ_JBVHFT010000012.1, read on the forward strand.
GCGGAGTGCGATCGACCGGCTGCGGACGATCCTTCGGCAGTTCTCCCCCGACAACCCGGTCGACGTACGACTCCCGCCGCAACCATGGCGCGTGGTCGCACTCGGTTCGCCGGAGGGGTACGACGTACCGCAGCAACTCGACCTATGGGAGTCGATCGGTCGTCGGTACGGCTGGAGTGAGCCGCAGTTGGCCGATCTCGACGGGACTGTGCTGGCGGTGGTCACGGACACCGATGGCCCTGGTTCGTGGAACTGGTTGCGCAAGCTCGTCGTGGAGCAGGCCAAGACCACACCGGGCACCTTCGCCGCGGCGGGTGGTCCGGCGCGCGGTCCGGCCGACCTGCCGAGCTCCCGCGCCGAAGCGGTCGAGCTACTCAACCTCGTACGACGGGGTGCCGCACCCGGACCGGCGTTACGCGTGGAAGAGGCGTGGCACGTACTGACTGTTCACCGAGCGGTCACCTCACTCGATACGACGAAGCTGGACGGCCCGCTCGCAACGCTGCTGCGGCACGACATCGAGCACGACACCGGATTCGTGGACACGTTGCAGGCGTGGCTCGACTATCCGGGTCAGCCGCAGCGGGCGGCGCGGGCGCTGCATCTGCACACGAACACCTTGCGGCACCGGATGAAGCGGATCGGCGAGATCGCGGACCTCGATCTGTCGGATCCGCGGGAGCGTCTGGCGTTGCAACTGCAGATCGCGGCGGCGCGGACGGAGCACTGAAATCCCACGCCTCGGAACGCTTCTCGCGAGTTCCCAACAGCGCTGAGATCTATGCCACAGCGCTGCGTAACAAGGCTTCATATTCCGGCAACGGTTGGGCAACATCCGACTGATTAAGTCTTCCTCAGAAACACCGAGCACCACCCCAAGGACTGTCCCAGCTTTTCACCAGGAAGCTGGGGCACCGGTCCAGCCTTTCACCAGGAGGCTGGAACGGCTGGTCCGAGCTTTTCACCAGGAAGCTCGGGCTGCTCGTGGGCCCGGCGATTGTCTGAGCGATCGCCGGGCCCCAAGCATTTCCCCGGCCGGCCGAGCTTCCCAGGCCGGCCGGTTCTTCCCAGGCCGGCTGCTGATCAGGCCAGCCGGTTGACGATGGTCGCGTACACGCCGGGCAGGCGTGCGGCCGCGGGAACGATGCGGGGAGCAAGCAACGATCTGTTGCGAGCCCAGAGCAACGAACCGGTCAGCAGCCGGCACTCCCAGGAGACGCTGCGCCAGGCTGCTTCATAGTCGTCCGGGCGATCGTCCCGAACGCAGTCCACCAACTCGGCCGAGGTCCGGAGCGCCACCGCGATCCCCTCGCCGGTCAGGGCATCGACGTACCCGGCGGCGTCTCCGACCAGCAGGACGCGTCCGGCGACTCGGCCGCTGACGCGCTGGCGGAGCGGGCCGGCGCCCATGACGGTACTCGCCGGCGGGGCGCCGTACAGGCGGCGCTTGAGGGCGGGGAACGCGTCGAGGTGGGAGTCGAAGGTGCCGCGGGCCGAGGTGAGGACGGCGACGCCGACGAGGTCATCCGCCACCGGGGTCACGTACGCCTCCCCGAGCTTGGACCAATAGACCTCGACGAGGTCGGTCCACGGCGCCACCGAGAAGTGCTGCCGAAGCCCGCGCCGAACGTCGGTTGAGCCCGGTCGGCCGAGACCAAGTTGGCGGCGGATCGGTGAATGGAGGCCGTCGGCGGCGGCAAGGTACCGGGCGGTGTGGCCGGCTGCGGTGACCGAGGTGGTGTTCTGGGTGATCGCTCCGACTCGCGCCTGAACCACCGGTACGCCGAGCTCGGCAAGGCGGTCGGTCAGCGCTTGGTGAAGCGTCGTACGGCGAACGCCCAGGCCAGGGCCGGCCCGGAAGCGAGCGTCAACTTGATGCCCGTCGTCGAGATAACGGATGCCGCGGAACGGTCGTCCGGTGAGCTTGACGCCAAGCCGGGTGAAGTAGTCGACGGCGCTGTGCGCGATGCCTTCACCGCAGGCCTTGTCGATGGGAGCTGAGCGAGGCTCGACGACCACGACCGACAGGCCGGCGAGCGCCGCGCGGATCGCCGTGGCCGCGCCGGCGGGTCCGGCGCCGGCCACGAGCAGATCGACCGCAGGCCGCGCCGAGCCGGCGCCGGGTCCGGTCACTTGACCAGGGCGGAGTTCAGGGCAGATTCCTCTGTGCGGATGCGGATGGCGAGCAGAGGGATGTTGAGGACCGTGAAGACCAGGGCGGTGATCCACGCGGTGTGGACCAAGGGCAGGGCGATGCCCTCGGCGACGACGGCCACGTAGTTCGGGTGGCGGATCCATCGATACGGGCCGCGGGCAACCAGCTTGAGTCCGGGGACGACGATCACGCGGGTGTTCCACTGGTGGCCGAGTACGGTGATGCACCACCATCGCAGACCCTGCGCCAGGATCACGACCGCGACCATCGTCCACCCGAGCGCGGGGATGAACGGCCGGTGCAAGGCCTCCACGATGCACGCGCCGAGCAACGCGGTGTGCAGGGCGACCATGAACGGGTAGTGCCTGCGGCCATACTCCACACCGCCTTGCGCGAAGCTCCATTTGGCGTTCCGCACGGAGACCACCAGTTCGGCGACGCGCTCGGCACAGACCAGCAGGATCAGAACCAGATACCAGCCGAATGACGTCATCACCACTCCAGCAGCACGAGCTCGGAACAGAAACCCGGGCCCATCGCGAGCAACAGACCCATACCGGAAGGATCCAGCCGCAGGGTGTCACCGAGCACGTGCAGCACCGAGGAGGACGACAGGTTGCCGACCGCATCGAGTGACTTCCAGGTCAGATCGAGCGCTCCCGGCCGCAGCTCCAGCGTCTCCGCCACCGCCTCCAGCACCTTCGGCCCGCCCGGATGACTCACCCACGTCCCGATCTCCGGCACGGTCAGCCCCTGAGTCGCCAGAAACCCCCGCACGTCATCACCGAGATAGGTCCGCACCACCTCCGGCACATCCGCCCCGAGCACGATCCGGAACCCACCCGATCCGACGTCCCACCCCATCACCCGCTCGGAGTCCGGATACAACCGGCTCCGCGTCGCCACCACGGATGGTCCTGACGCCGACGGATGCTCCGAGCCGGTCAGCACCACCGCCGCCGCGCCGTCGCCGAACAACGCCCCGCCGACAAGATTCGGCAACGACGAGTCGTCCTGCTGCAACGTCAACGAGCACAGCTCCACCGACAGCAGTACGGCGACGTGCGTCGGCCACGCGAGCAGATAGTCGTGCAACCGGGCAATCCCCGCAGCCCCACCCACACACCCGAGCCCGAACAGCGGCAGCCGCTTGACGTCCTCCCGCAACCCGAGCCGCATCGCTACCCGCGCGTCGATCGACGGCGCCGCCACCCCGGTCACCGTGGTGAACATCAGTACGTCGACATCGTCCAGCGTCAGCCCGGCATCCTTGACCGCTCCCGCGACCGCCTCCGCCCCGAGATCCACGGCCGCCGCGATCCACGCGTCGTTCGCGTCCCCGAAGTCCTTGAGTACGGCGTACTGCTCGAGTGGCAATGCGAGATGCCGGAACGACACCCCGGCGTTCGCGTGCAGGCGACGAAGCAGTGCCGTCCCTTTGCCGTCCGGCAGACAGATGTCGGCGAAAGCGGCGGTCAACGCGGATTGCGGATAGCGGTTCGGTGGCAACGCGGGCCGGACCGCTGCGATCCGCGTCATCGTGGCATCGTTACTTCGGTGAGCATCCTGCGGACCGTGCGTGGTCTCGCACTGGCTTGCCACCCGGGACCCACGATCGCCGTCACAGCGCTGGTCACGGCCGTGGCCTGGTCGGCCGGACGAAGTCCGGCCGGGTGTCTCCTCGTCGCAGCAACGATCTTCACCGGCCACCTCTCGATCGGCTGGAGCAATGACGCGATTGATGCCGCCCGCGACACCATTGTGAACCGCCAGGACAAGCCCGTGGTGCGTGGACTGGTGAGTCGTCGTACTCTCGCCATCGGCGCGGGCATCATGCTCGTCGTCACCATCCCGGTCTCGCTGGCCAACGGAATCGCGGCCGGACTGGTGCATCTGCTCTTCGTCGCCTGCGCCTGGGCGTACAACCTCGGGCTCAAGTCGACCGCGATCTCCTGGCTCCCGTACGCCGTCGCGTTCGGCGCACTGCCCTCGTTCGTCACGCTCGGCACCGCCGGGGTCTGGGCTCCGTGGTGGGCGACCGCGGCCGGCGCCCTGCTCGGGATCGGTGCCCATCTGGCGAACGTCGTACCCGACCTGGACGACGACCTCGCGACCGGTGTGCGGGGCTGGCCGCAGCGGCTGGGGCCGTACGCCCGACTGCTCGCGCCGGTGCCGCTGGCGGCAGCGACCGGGCTGCTGGTGATCGCGCCGCCGGGGCCGATCGGAGTGGTCGGCTGGATCGCGCTGGCTGTCGTCGCGGGCTTGCTCGTGGTGATCGTCGCGTGGCGGGACGCGCCGTTCCTGGTCACGATCGCGATCGCCGCCGTCAGCATCCTCGCCCTCGTCCTCCGGGGCGACGCGCTGATCTAGGCGACGCGCCGGCCGACCGCAATGCGCTGGTCGGAGCGATGCGCTGGTCGGAGCGATGCGCTGGTCGACGGCGATTGCGCTGGTCTAGGCGGCGTCCGGCTTGAGCGGTGCGTTGCTGCCGAGGATCGCCGCCGTCAGCGCCTCGGCCGGCTCCTTCGCGGCGCGCGGGTTGGTGATCAGGACCAGGTCGATCGGCGGCAACTCCGGCAACCCTGCGCTCGGCGGCGGCTCGACCAGGTCCGCGGGCATCAGCGACCGCGCGAAGATCGCGATCCCCAGCCCGGCCCGGACCGCCGCGAGTACGCCGTTCACTCCGCGGACGATGCACGTGATCCGGCAGGACCGGCCGGCCTGCTCGAGCGACTGCACCCCGAGCGAGCGGCTGAGGGACGGTGCTTGGTAAGCGACCAGCGGGACCGGACCGTCGGGGGCGATCCGCGTCCCGGCGATCCCGGCCCAGACCAGCGGGTCCCGTCGTACCAGACGTCCGTTCGGCTCGTAGCCGCCGCCACCGTGCTTCACGTAGGCGAGGTCGAGGTGTCCGGACTCGACCCGGCGAAGCAGGTTGGGGCTCTGGGCCACGGTCAGCTCGAGGTCGATCCGCGGGTACAGCTGGCGGAAGTCGCGCAGGATCCGCGGCAGCGGGGTCAGCGCGAGGTCGTCGGTCACTCCGAACCGCAAGCGGCCGCGCAGCTCCGAGCCGGTGAAGTACCCGGCGGCTTCCTCGTGCGCGGCCAGGATGGTCCGGGCGAACCCGGCCATCGCCTCGCCGTCCGCGGTCAGCGTCACCGTCCGGGTGTCCCGCACGAACAGCGGCCGCCCGACGGCCACCTCGAGTTTGCGGACATGTTGGCTCACCGTCGGCTGCCGGATACCCAGCCGCTCGGCCGCCTGGGTGAAGCTGAGCGACTGCGCCACCGCCAGGAACGTCCGCAGCTGGTCCGGGTCGTACATCGATGCACCTCTCATTACGCGACGCAATAAGACTAATACGAGTAATTCGCTGTCGGAATTCAGGACCGAACCGTGAGGATGGAGGTGTCCTCCCCTGACAGTCCACTCCCGTAGGGAACACTCTTGACCACCCGGGCCACCGGTTCTGTTCCGTCCGTCTCCGATTTCCACACCCACCGCACCACCACCCCCGCCGGCCTCCGCGAGACCCAGCGGCGCCCCGGCTTCAAGGACACCTTCAGCGCACTGCAGGTCCGCAACTTCCGCCTCCTGGTCAGCGGGTTGCTGGTCAGTTCGACCGGCGGCTGGATCCAGCGCATCGCCCAGGACTGGCTGGTGCTGACGATCACCGGCAGCGCCACCGCGGTCGGCATCACCACCGCACTGCAGTTCCTCCCCACCCTCCTGCTCGGCCTGTACGGCGGGGTGATCGCGGACCGCTTCCCGAAGCGGAAGATCCTGCTCGTCACCCAGTCCATGATGGGCGCGGCGGCCGGGACCCTGGCCGTGCTCGCGTTCACCGGCCAGGTGCAGGTCTGGCAGGTCTACACGATGGCCCTGTTCCTCGGGCTCGCGACAGCGGTCGACAATCCGACCCGGCAGTCCTTCGTCACCGAACTGGTCGGCAAGGACCGGGTCCGCAACGCGATCAGCATGGTGTCGTCGACGTTCCAGCTCGGCAGCCTGATCGGGCCCGCGCTCGGTGGTGTGCTGCTCGGCTCGATCGGTACCGGCTGGGCGTTCGCACTGAACTCGTGCACGTTCTTCGCCTCGATCAGCGCGCTGCTGCGGATGCGCGAGAGTGAGATGCCCGGGCTGCACGCGGCGCGCAAGGCCAGTGCGGGACTCCGGATCCGGGACGGGCTGCGCGACGGCGTGCGGTACGCGTTCCACGAGCCGGCGGTGCGGTGGGCGATCGCTCTGGTCGGCATCTACGGGATGTTCTGCATCAGCCTGCCGGTGACGCTGACCGCGTTCGCCGACCGGGTCTTCCACACCGGCGCGACCGGGTACGGCGTACTCAACTCGGTGGTCGCGGTCGGGGCGCTGACCGGCGCACTGCTGTCCGCACGGCGGGTGCGCCCGACCCGGCTGCGGAACCTGGTCGGGATCGCGACGCTGCTCACGCTGACCCAGGTCCTGGCCGCGATCCAGCCCTCGTTGTGGACCTTCATTCCGGTGCTCGCCTCGATGGGTATGGCGACGCTGATGTTCCTGACCGCCGCCCAGTCGATGGTCCAGCTGACCACGCCGGACGGGCTCCGCGGGCGGGTGTCGGGGATCTACAACCTGGTGTTCATCGGCGGCGGTGCGATCGGTGGACCGACGGTCGGCTACCTGGCCCAGCACTTCGGCGCGCGGACCGCCCTGCTGCTCGCCGGCCTGATCCCGGCCGTCGCCACCGTGGCGATCGGCCTCCGTCTCCGGCGCGACGGCCGGTTCCGGCTGGTGCTGGTCCGTAGCCGCTCACCCTGGCACCGGGCTCCGCTCCGCCTCGAGCAGACCACGATCCAGCTCGCGGCCCCGACGAGCATCCCGGCGCCGCGCACGTCCCGCCCGTTCGTGCTCGGCCGCCGCCAGCACGCTCGTACCGATTCCCACGCCCGCCCCCTGCGCGCCCGGCGCCGTCCCCAGCACCACTGAGCTCCCGGGGCGGGGCGAGAAGCTGCCTCCCGCCCTGCCCCGGGCCACCTTGAGCACCCACCAACCACTTCCGACCCGGATTCGTGGTTGATCGGTGCTCAAGGTGTCAGCCGAAGGCTCATGGGACGTTGATCACGCCGACCGGCGGGACCTTGACCGTGCGGTGGTGCTTGGTGCCGCCGAGGACGACCTCGCGCAGCGCCACGTTGTTCTTCGTGCTGTACTCGAACAGGCGGTTCTCCGGGTTGGCAACCACCTGGACGTAGTACGTGCCGTTCGGCAGGTCCGTGACGTCGAAGGATTGGCCGGGCAGGGACTGTACGTAGGTGTCGCCGGAACCGACGTCGAGGACCTCGCGGACGGAAAGGGATCCGTGGTTACCGCAGGCCGTGTGCAGGTCGGTGTTCGACGGGTGCCAGTTGGCGTTCTTCACCGTGTAGTCGATGGAGTCCGTCGCGGCCAGGCAGAAGGCCTCCTTCTGGCTGCGGACCACCTCGCTCTGCTTCGAGTTCAGCAGGCTGTAGCGGGCGAAGTCGGTGAAGTGCCAGTGGTTGTGGCCCTCCCGTGCGTCCCACTCCATCGTGCCGGTGTTCTGGTACCCGACCTGCTTACCATTCGCGTCGTAGAAGTACTGATAGGCGTCCATCAGGTCCTTGCCCTGCTGCCGGAAGCCGTCCAGCACGAGCGGCGACGGACCCGCGTTCCACACGGTAGCCGAGAACTGCAGGAAGTCCTTGGCAGCGTCCGGCGTACCCTCCTCGCCGGGCGTGACCTCGATCCCCCACGCGGGCACCGGCCGTAGGTCCGGCTTCGGCCCCTTCGGCACGCTCGCCTTGCCGGTCGGGCGCGCCGCGTTCGGCTTCGGCGCCACCGAGCTCGCCGCGGCCGCAGTCTTCTTCCCGGCGAAGCAACCACGGACGCCATGCCCGCAGTCTTCGCTCTGCCGCACGGTCACGTTCAGCTTCACGGCGCCGTCGTACGCGCCGATCTTGAAGAAGTCCCGGTAGGCCATGTGCACCGTGACCATGGCCTTGTACTTGCCGACGGCAAGCTTCACCGGAGCGCCGTACCCGGTGAACGTGTTCGACGACCAGCCGGTCTGCAGGCCCCACACCGCGCCCTGCGTGAACGGGTTCGCCGAACAGCCTTCCGGGTACGGCGAAGTCGCCGGCGCATCGGGTCGGGTGCGCGACCCGTCACCGTTCAGGCAGAGCGACTGGTCCTGATCCACGACCTTCTTGCCGGATGCATCGGTCAGGGTGATGTGCAGGAACTTCCCCAGTCCGGAGAAGTCCGTGACGAGGCCCTTCGGCAGTACGCGCGTCGCCTTCCCGTTCACGTACTGCTTCGCAACCACCGGTGACTTGTACGACGCCCGCGTCGCGCGCACCTCGATCGGTGCGTTCCCGGCCACCACGTGGGTGCCGAGATCCAGATCGACGCCATAATCCTCGATACTGTCCAGCGTCACGTCGGTACTCCCGGCAACCAGCTTCAACGCCGGCCGCGCGGTCGCGGTGCCCGACGTCGTACTCGATGACGCCGCCGACGCTCCGGCGGCCGCGAGCGCGACCAGTCCGGCCGCACCGGCCGCGGCGATCGCCGTCCGGCCGAACCTCCTTGAAGTATTGATGATGGAACCCCCTCTTGCTCTCGGACCGGGTCCTCACGAGCCGGTCTTCTCGCTCGTACGACGCCCCCGCCGCGGGCCGAAGTTGATGAAGGTTCGATGGCAGTCTCGTCACAGGAAGTCATGAGCGTTGAATACTTGACCAGGTAAATTAAGCCTCCTAGGCTCGGCCGGGTCCGCTCACTCCCCGGTCATCCGGAGGAACACACCGTGTTGAACATGAGACGCCGTACTGCCGCCGCAGCGCTCGCCGCCGTCGCCCTGGTGTCGACGGCCGCCGCGATCGCCCCGGCTGGTGCGGTCCAAACCCCAGCTGTCTCCACTGCTGTCCAGGCCGAGAATCCCGTGCCGGCGAAGTACCCGCAGGTCGCGGCCAAGCCCTACATGGGCTGGAGCAGCTGGAGCCTGCAGTCCACCAACTACCCGGGCGTGAACCCCGACGGTCCCGGCAGCTTCATCAGCGAGAAGAACATCCTCACCCAGGCCCAGGCGCTGGCGACCAAGCTGAAGCCGTACGGCTACGAGTACATCAACGTCGACGCCGGCTGGCAGGACGGCGGCGACGAGTACGGCCGCCCGGTCGCGAGCGCGAAGCGCTTCCCGCGCGGAATGAAGGCGGTCGGCGACGACATCCACAAGCTCGGCCTGAAGTTCGGCATCTACACCGTGGTCGGCCTCGGCATCGACGTCTACCGCGACGGCAACACGCCGATCTACGACGCGCCCGGCTGCTTCACCCGCGACATCGTCTACCCGGACCTGCGCAAGACCAACGGCTGGGACGCGGCGTACAAGATCAACTACGAGAGCCCTTGCGCACAGAAGTACGCCGACTCGATCGCGAAGCTGTTCGCCAGCTGGGGCGTCGATTTCATCAAGATGGACGGCGTCGGCCCGGGCTCCTGGAAGGGCGCACCGGACGACCCGAACCACAACAACACCGAGGACGTCGAGGCGTGGTGGCGCGCGGTGCAGGACGCCGGCCGCCCGATGCAGTACACGCTGTCCTGGTCGCTCAGCCACCGCTACGCCGACACCTGGAAGCAGAACTCGAACGGCTGGCGGATCGATACCGACGTGGAGTGCTACTGCGACACGATCGTCCGCTGGGACGGCTCGGTGAAGCAGCGCTGGTGGGACCTGCCGCAATGGATCGACGACGCCGGACCGGGTCACTGGAACAACCTGGACGCGCTCAACGTCGGCGTCGGCGAGATGGACGGCATCAACGAGGCCGAGCGGCAGAGCTACATGACGTTCTGGGCGATCAACGCCGCGCCGCTGTTCGCCGGTGACGACCTGACCAAGCTGGACGCGTATGGCCTCAAGCTGCTGACCAACCGCGAGGTCATCGCGATCAACCAGTCCGGAAACCCGGCCCGCCCGCTGAACCAGGATCAGCTGCAGCAGACCTGGTACGCCAGGAACGCCGACGGCAGCGTCACGGTCGGACTGTTCAACCTGGCCGAGACCCCGGCCACCGTGACCGGCGACTTCGCCCAGCTCGGCATCGACGGCGAGGCCACCGTCCGCGATATCTGGGCGAACCAGAACACTCGCAACGTCTCCGGCTCGGTCAGCGCAGCTCTGCCCGCGCACGGGTCGAAGCTGTACAAGATCACGCCGAACAGCCGGCCGTCGGTCAGCATCCCGGCCGACGTGACGGCGACCGACGTGAGCCGCACCACGGTGTCGCTGAACTGGCGGCCGAGCACCGGCGCCACGTCGTACAAGGTGTTTGCCAATGGCAAACAGGTGGCGACCAGCACGACCACGAGCGCCGTGGTGACCGGGCTGCTGCCGCAGACGCAGTACACCTTCACCGTGAAGGGTGTGAAGGGCGGCGGTACGTCGGACGGGGGCGCACCGGTAACCATGTTCACCGCGAAGTCGGGTGGCCCGGTCCGGTACGAGGCGGAGGCCGCGAACAGCACGCTGACCGGCAACGCCAGCGCCAACGGGTGCACGCTGTGCTCGGGCGGCAAGAAGATCGGCAACATCGGGTACGACGCCTCGGTGACGCTGAACGACATCACCGTCCCGGCCACCGGCACCTACCTGGTCAAGATCGCCTACACAGACGGCGACACCAGCCGGCAGAGCATGCTCACGGTCAACGACGCCGACACCTACTGGGTCAATTACCACGGCCTCGGCGACAACGACTGGGGTACGCCGCAGGTGACCTACCTCCCGCTGAAGCTGACCGCCGGAGCCAACTCCATCAAGGTCAGCAACCCGTCCGGCTACATCGCCGACATCGACTGGATCACCGTCTGAGGTGTTCAGGAACCGTTCGTCCGATGTCTGCCGTAGTGCCGAGGTATGACGGACGATGGATTCATGAGCGCCTATCCAGAAGCACTCGTGCCTCCCGGCGGAACCGCTCCGGTCCCCCGCCGGGTGCGCGCGACCCTTGACGACCGCGTCGTACTCGACACGAAGGACGCGATCTACCTGTGGGAGTTCCCGCCGTACCCGCAGTACTACCTGCCACTCGCCGACGTGGCGGACGGGGTGCTGACCGACACGGGCGAGACGAAGGAGTTCGCCCACGGTGTCGCCCGGGTGCACACCGCCGGCCGCGGTAAGGCCTGGGTGTACGACGATGGCGTCGCGAAGGACCGGGTCCGGTTTCAGTGGGACGCGCTCGACAGTTGGTTCGAGGAGGACGAGGAGGTCTTCGTCCACCCACGGAACCCGTATGCGCGGTGTGATGCGATCAGATCAACGCGTCACTTCCAGGTGGGGATCGACGGCGAGGTCGTCGCGGACTCCGAGTCGGTCGTGATCGTGTTCGAGACCGGCCTGCCGCCGCGCTACTACTTCCCGCGGACGAGCGTGAACTTCGAGCACCTCACCCCGGTCGACACCGTGACGGCGTGCCCGTACAAGGGCAAGACCTCCGCCTACTGGTCCGCCGCAGGCGTCCCCGACGTCGCGTGGTCCTACGACTTCCCGACCGCACCCCTGCTCCCGATCGCCAACCAGGTCGCGTTCTTCAACGAACACGTCGACATCACGATCGACGACGTACCGCAGGCACGCCCGATCACGCCGTTCACGAACGTCAACCTGCGGAGCGGTCCGCCGAACTGAATCAGATGCCGGCGGTGGTGCCGCCGTCCATGGTGATGATCGAGGCGGTGACGTAGCTGGCGCGTGGGGAGGCGAGGAAGACGGCGACATTGGCGACCTCTTCCGGTTCGCCGGCGCGGCCCATGGGGATCTCCGCGACCAGCTCCTCGAGGAGCTCCTCCTTCGGGCGTCCGGTCGCGCGCACCGCGGCCTCGAGGCCTTCGTCGACGCGACCTGTGCGGGTCGTGCCGGGGTTGATCACGTTGACCCGGACGCCACGTCCGGCGTACGCCTTGGCATAGCCGGCCGACGCCAGCATCAGCGCCGCGTTGGCCGCGCCGCCGCCGATGTGCAGCGGGTTCGCCGCGCGGCCGCCCTGGCCGACCACGTTCACGATCACGCCGCTGCCCCGCGCGGCCATGGCGCCGATGACCGCTTCGGTCGCGTGCATGTAGGTGAAGTACTTCGCGTCCATCGCGGCGTGCAGCGCATTGCTGTCCAGCTCGTCGACCGGAGTACGCCGGGCCGCTCCCGCGCAGTTGATCAGGATGTCCGGTACGCCGATCCGCTCGAAGGCAGCCCTGGTCGCGTCGGGGTCGGTGAGGTCGACCGCCTCGACGTCGTAGCTCAGCCCCTTGGCCGCCAGCGCTTCCTGCGCCTTCGCGAGGTTGCCCGGGTCACGGGAGATCCCGGTCACCTTCACACCCTCCCAGGCCAGCGCCTCGGCGCACGCGAGACCGATTCCTTTGCTCGCTCCGGTGACGACCGCGGTCTTGCCGGACAGTTGCAGATCCACGTGACTCCTCAGGTGCTGGCGTCTCAGCTATTGGCGTCGTACTCGTCGCGGGCGGCGGCGATCTCGTCCATGTGGTCGTAGGCCCAGGTCCGCATCGTCGCGACGGCGGCGGCCAGGCTCAGGCCGAGCGGTGTCAGCGTATAGCTCACGGTCACCGGCACCGTGGCGACGACCGTACGCCGGACGACGCCGTCGCGCTCGAGGTGGCGCAGGGTCTGGGTGAGCATCTTCTGGGTGATGCCCTCGATGATCGACTTGAGCTGGCCGGAGCGCAGCGTGCCGTTCTTCTCCAGCGTGCTGATCACCAGCATCGTCCAGGTGTCGCCGATCCGGCCCAGCACCTGACGTGTCGGGCAGGCGCCTTTGGTGGCGTCCCACTGACCTCTGACCTGGTCGGTATCCATTTGGTACCTAGCGCAGTAATTAGTGCTGTCTTCCGCCGCCACGACGGGGTTCGTAGCGTCATTGGCGAGTCTAAGCGTGAGAGGCAAGGCACATGAGAGCAGTGGTACCCGTCGGACCGGGCGAGGTTGCGGTAGCCGAGGTGGACGAGGTCGAGCCCGCCCCGGGCGAGGTGGTGATCGAGGTGGCCGCGTTCTCGATCAATCGCGGTGAGACCTTCCAGCTGGAGCGGCCGCGGGACGGCTGGCGACCGGGCAAGGACATCGCCGGCGTCGTCGTCGAATCTCCCGCCGACGGGCCGCCGATCGGGTCCAGGGTGGTCGCTCATCTGCCGCATTCGGGGTGGGCCGAGCGCGTGACCGCACCGACCACGCAGGTCGCCGTACTGCCGGACAACGTCTCGTTCCAGCAGGCCGCCGCCCTTCCGCTCGCTGGGCTGACCGCGTTGCGCTTGTTGCGTACGGCGGGCAGCGTGATCGGCCGACGCATCCTGCTCACCGGTGCGTCCGGCGGAGTCGGCCACTACGTCACCGAACTCGCCGCCGCGGCCGGCGCATCCCTCACGGCGGTCGTCTCGTCCCCCGCCCGCGGCGAGCGACTGCTCGAACTCGGCGCCGAAGATCTCGTCTACGACGTGTCGGACGCCCGCGGACCGTTCGACCTGGTGCTCGAATCCGTCGGCGGCGCGAGCCTGCCGATCGCCCTGTCCAAACTCGCGTACGGCGGTCAGCTGATCTGGTTCGGCCAGGCGAGCCGGCAACCGATCGAGCTGGACTTCTTCAGCCTGTTCGACGGACCGGAGAACGCGACCATCCGGCACTTCCACTACACCGACGGCCGCGACGACGAGGACCTCGCGACCCTGGTGCGCCTGGTCGCGACGGGTCGGCTCCACCCGGAGCTCGGCCGGATCGAGGACTGGTCGCAGACGGACGCCGTACTCGATGCCCTACGCAACCGCCGGATCCGCGGCAACGCCGTACTGACTCTGCGGGAGGAGACACCCCGGATGGACCCCAAGACCGTTGTGACCCGGTACGTCGAGGCGGTCGCGGCCGGCGATCTGCCGACGATCCGGAACAGCTTCGCGCCGGACGTCGTCTGGACGTACCCGGGCGATCTCCCGCTGTCCGGCGAGTGGAAGGGCCGGGACACCGTCGTCGACGAGTTCCTCGGTGCGGCCGCGGGCGGTCTGTTCGCCCCCGGTACGCCGGTGATGATCAAGCTGACCAATGTCATCGCGGACGGCGAGCAGGTGTTCGCCGAGTGGACGGCACAGGCGACCGCGCTGGGCGGTGGTGCCTATGACAACAACTGTGGAGCGGTCTTCTCTGTTCGGGACGGTCTGATCGTCGCGGTCCGGGAGTACACCGACACCGACCACGCGCGCCGGGTGCTGTTCCCCGGCAACTCGATGCCCTGAGCAATCGTCATCTTCTGGGCCGTCGGCAACGAATTGGAATTGCCGCTGTTCGGGCCTTGAACGGATCAGTACGATGGGTAATCAGATCGACACTCTTTGTTTCGACGCCTGATGCCCAGAGCACCGACGCCGGAGGACCCGTGCCGACCATGTCAACCTCCCATTCCCCGCCTTCTTCCGATCCTGCTGAGTCCAGGTGGAAGTCGGTCCTTCACCACGACCTCCCGGCCTCGCTGGTGGTCTTCCTGATCGCAGTACCCCTCTCCCTGGGGATCGCCGCCGCCTCCGGCGCCCCGCTGATCGCCGGTCTGGTGGCCGCGGTGGTCGGTGGTGTCGTCGCCGGAGTGCTCGGCGGCTCCCCCTTGCAGGTCAGCGGTCCGGCCGCCGGCCTGACCGTTGTCGTCGCCGGTCTCGTCAGCCAGTTCGGCTGGGCCGCGACCGCCGGCATCACCTGCGCCGCCGGCCTCGTCCAGATCCTGCTGGGCGTCACCCGGATCGGGCGGCTCGCCCTGTCCCTGTCCCCCGCCGTCGTGCACGGCATGCTCGCGGGCATCGGCGTCACGATCGCCGTCCAGCAGTTGCATGTGGTGCTCGGCGGCAAGGCGCAGAGTTCCTTGATCGCCAACGTGGCCGCGCTCCCCGCGGAGCTCATCGCCCACCACGGTCACTCGGTCGTGGTCGGCGTACTGACCGTCGCCATCGTTCTGGTGTGGCCCAGACTGCCCAAGGTCACGGTGATTCCGGCGCCACTGGTCGCCGTGGTCGCGGTGACCGCACTGGCTGCGGTGTTCATGGTCGACGTCACCCGGGTCGACCTGCCGGACCAGCCCCTGAAGGAGCTGATCCTGCCCACGATCCCCGACGGCACCCCGGTCGAGATCCTGACCGCGGTGCTGACCGTTGCCCTGGTCGCCAGTGTCGAGTCGCTGCTGTCGGCCGTTGCCGTGGACAAGCTTCATCGCGGCAAACGCAGCAACCTGGATCGTGAGCTGATCGGCCAGGGCGCCGCGAACGCGGTGTCCGGCGCACTCGGTGGCATGCCGGTGACCGGCGTGATCGTGCGCAGCTCCACCAATGTCGCGGCCGGCGCGCGGACCCGCGCTTCCGCGATCCTGCATGGCATCTGGATCGCCGCGTTCGTCCTCGCGGCCGGCTCGATGCTCGAACAGATCCCGATGGCCGCACTGGCCGGCGTCCTACTCGTCACCGGGTTGCGTCTGGTGCAACTCGCACACATCCGGACGCTGCGCCGGCACGACGAGTTGCTCGTCTACGTCGTGACCGCGGCGGGCGTCGCCGTACTCGGACTGGCCGAAGGTGTCCTGACCGGTCTGGTGCTCGCGATCGCGCGCGTGCTCTACCGGCTGGCCCGAGCCACCGTCATCGCGACCGAAGAGGACGGGCTATGGACCGTGCGGATCCGCGGCACGCTCGTGTTCCTCGGCGTCGCGTCATTGGTACGCGCACTGCGGTCGATTCCGACCGGTGCGCGGGTCCGGGTCGACCTGCACGTCGACCATCTCGACCATGCGGCGTACGAAGCGATCGAGGACTGGCGACGGGGACACATCGCGCGCGGCGGCTCGGTCGAGCTCAACCGCGCGGCGTTCCGGGCCGTGATGCACTCCGACCCGGCCCGGCGGATGCTGCCCTGGCAACCCCAGGTCATCCCCGCGCCCGACCACCGGGTCTCGATGCTCGACGGCATCCGCGCGTTCGAGGCCGCGGCCGACGAGATCCGGCCGATGCTGGCCAAGCTCGCGGCGGACGGGCAGCGGCCGGCCCACCTGTTCATCACCTGTGCGGACTCGCGGATCGTGCCGACGATGATCACCACCAGCGGTCCGGGCGATCAGTTCTGCGTGCGGAACATCGGGAATCTCGTTCCGCCGAAGGGCTCGAACAGCAACTCCGTCGACGCTGCGATCGAGTACGCCGTCGAGGTGCTCGGCGTGCGGTCGATCGTGGTCTGCGGACACTCGCACTGCGGCGCCGCGGCGGCCGCACTGGAGGCCAACGTGCCCGCGGGGTCAGGCCTGCAGAACTGGCTGCGCCACCTCGAACCGTCGGTCCGGCGAGCGGTCGGGCTGCCGGACATCGTCGACCCGGCGACCGGGGTGAAACTCTCCCCGGCCGACAAGCTGTCCGTCGCGAACGTCGGCGTACAACTGGCGAACCTGCGCAGCTTCGCGTGTGTTCGCCAGGCCGAGGCCGAAGGCCGGCTCGAGCTGATCGGGTTGTGGTTCGACATCGGCGCGGCGGCGGCGCGGCTGGTGCTCGAGCGCGAGCCCTACCTGGTCCGCGCCGACGAGGAACTCGCCGCCTCAGGCACACGCTGATCCAACCCACGGACGTCGGCGGGGCCCGGCATTCTTAGTTTGGGCACCCGCCGTACGTCAAAGATCAGGAGCAGCGGTAGCGCGAGGCTGATCGCGACCAGGCCGTCGAGCCAGTAATGGTTGGCGGTCACGACGACGACCGTGAACGTGAGCAGTGGGTGCGCGATCCACAGCCACCGCCAGCGTGAGTGGGTCGCCCGGATCAGGAACACCGCGACCATGAACGCCCAGCCGACGTGCAGACTCGGCATCGCGGCGAACTGGTTCGCCACTCCTGAGTCGGTGCTCGGTCCGTACACGGACTGCCCGAGCAGTACGCCGGTGTCCACCCAGCCCGGCATCATCCGCGGCGGTGCGAGCGGGAAGAACATGTGCCCGATCAACGCCAGCCCGGTCAGCGACGCGAGCGCCCAGCGCGCCTTTCCGTACTCGGCCGGGCGCCGGATCATCAACCAGAGCAGTACGGCCGCGGTCAGCGGGAAGTGCACGCTGGCGTAGAACACGTTGGCGATGTCAGCCAAACCGTGGATCCGCAACGCCTGCCGCTGCACGGTCGCCTCGCTCGGCAGGCCCAGCCAGTTCTCCCACCGGATCAGCTCGTCGGCGTGTCTGTACGCCGATCCCGTGTGATCCGCGGACAGGAACCGGCCGAGGTTGTAGGCCCCGAACAGCACTGCCAGCAATGCAATCTCGCGCACGATCCGCCAGATCCCGCGATGAGTTGTGGCCGCCGGGAGCGGCTGTCCCACGCGCTCCAGAGTCATCTGCGCCACGTCGACCCCCACATCAAACCGAACGCTCGTTCTCTGAACATCCACCCTGCGCCGCGGACCGTCCCGAAATCAAGAACGGTCATTCGTTTTCCACTGTGATCCTTGGCACTCTTTCAAATTATCGCAACCTGCTGATAGTTGCGAACCATATGAACCAACTCACACAAAGGAAAGAACCCCCCTCGCTTCGCTCGGGGCGGCGGGGGTTTCGGAGGACGGTGGTGGTGTGGGGCCGGGAGGCTGCCTGAATGGTGACGGTGTTCATCCGGTGGACGTGGATGCGGGCGGTCCTGCACAACGGGTGGTGGTTGGTCACCAGCGTTTATCTGGTGGCGGATGCCGGCCTCTCGCCTGCCGAGCTCGTGCTGATCGGGTCGGTGCAGGGGGTGTTCGCGCTGGTTTGCGAGATCCCGGCGGGCGTCTTCGCCGATACCGTCAGCCGGAAGTGGTCCCTGGTGATCTCGCAGCTCCTGATGGGTACGGCGATGCTCACCACCGGACTGTTCGAGTCGTTCCCCGCCCTCGTCGCGACCCAGGTGCTGTGGGGGATCTCGTGGACGTTCGCGAGTGGTTCGGACGTCGCCTGGATCACCGACGAACTCGACCAGCCGGACCAGATCACGGCCGTTCTCGCCCGTGCCGCCCGCGCTCAGCTGACCGGCGCCGCGACCGGGCTGATCGTTCTCGGCCTGCTCGCCTGGGCGACCCGCCGCGACCTCACCATCGTCATCGCCGGCGCCGCGATGATGTCACTCGCGCTCTACGTCGCTCTCCGCTTCACCGAGCACAACTTCGTCCCGATCCGGACCGCCCGCTGGTCGGCGTCCTGGACCACGTTCCGCCGCGGTCTCACGCTCGTACGGCGGAGTCGCGCGATCCTCCTCATCTTCGCGGCCACGTTCCTGGTCAACGGCGCCTCGGACGCGGCCGGCCGGCTCACCCAGAAGCAGCTCCTCGACCTCGGGCTGCCCAGCGATCCCGATCCGATCGTGTGGTTCACCGCCCTCGGCGTGATCGGCCTGATCGTCGGCGCGATCGCGCTTCGCCTGGTGACCCACCGGATCGACGGCGCCCACGCCCGGACGGACTACGCGCTGGCGGCCGTGGCCGGCGTACTCAGCATGCTCATGCTCGCCTTCGCCCGCGACCCGGTCGTCGGCGCGATCGCCGTCGTACTGCTCGCCGGCATCGTCACCCCACTCACGCGAGTGATCAGCACGATCTGGGTCAACGCGCGGACGACCGCGGATGTCCGCGCCACCACGCACTCGTTCCTGGCCCAACTCGAGTATCTCGGCGAAATCATCTGCGGCCTCACCATCGCCGCCATCGCCCGCCTGACCACGCTTCCGCTGGCCCTCACCGCCTGCGCGGCCCTCTTCGCGGCAACCGCCGTACTCATGCGTCAGCCGACCAAGGCCGAGTCCGCCGTGTAGGTATTGCAGGCACCGGGCCCGGCCAGCTGATGGTGGCTTGGGTGGGGCCGGCCTCGACCTGCAGGATTGCGTTGGTCGGCAGAGCGTCGTACGTCGGTTGGTCGACGACGATCACGGGAGTCGCCAGGTCGTAGAGCTCGCGGGCGATCAGGGCGCCGAGGGGGATGATCGGGTCGGGGCGGGCCAGGATGACGGCGGCGGGGGCGGTGCGTGCGCGGATCTGCTCGGCGAGGACGCTGGACGACGAGCTGGAGCCGCGCCCGGATTCCATCATCAGGATTCGGCCGGCCAGGATCGCACCGCATTGCGGGTGATGCGCGTCGACGATGCGGCCGTGCTCGTCGGTGCCGCCCCAGAAGGACAGCGGCGCGGTGAGGCGGATCGGGTCGCCGGATGCCGTGCCGGGGTGAAGAGTGCGGGCCGAAACGATCATGCGTCGAGCACCACCTGTCCGGCCCGGGCGGACGCGACGCATTCCTCGAGCGACCCCAGAACGGCCGACACGTTGATGTTGCCGGGGGCATAGTGCGCCCACTTGCCCGAGTTCGTCATCACGTTCTTCCAACCGGGCGACAGGATCGACGTCACGTAGGTGCAGGTGTCGACCACCACAGTCACCCCCGCGGCCTCGAGGACCTGCAGTATGCCGGTCTCCTCCGCGCGTGCTCGCGTCACCCGGCCAGTCGACAGGTAGAACGGCACCTTCAACGCAGGCCCGCTTCCAACGAGTTCCGCCAGTCGGGCACATTCGGCGTACGACGCATGCGGCGTACCGACGCTGATCGCATCGAGCTCGCCCGAGGAGAACGTCGACAACGACCGTCGCACCTCGCGCAGTGTGGTGAGGTCGACCTCGCGGACCGGCAGGCCGGACACCTCCGTCGGCGCCTCCGGCGTGACCCCCACAGCGTGGAACAGCGCGACTCCTCCAGCCGAAGCAGCCGCCGCCCCGAGAGCCTTCAGCCTGTCCTCGCTCACGTCCGCCGGAATCCCCAGCAGCACAGGGATTCCGGCACCGACCACCGAGCCGACGTGATGCCCGAGCAGCGGGTACGCCAGCTCCGACTCCAGGAACCTGCCCAACGGACGGCAGTCGAACACCACGGTCCCCCGCCGTGCCTCGGTCGTCTGGAGTCCGGCGTACGGCGCTCGCCCGGTGATGGCGGCGCAGATGTCGAGGAAGTCGCCGTACCGGTCGGTCCGCGCGCCGAGCACGGAGTTCGCGAACACGATCGCGTTCGACTCCGCCCACGCGACGTGCTCACCGAGCCCGGGACGGTTCGGCAGCTGGTACGGCGCACACGTGAAGCTCGGCGTACACCCGAGCGCGACGTAGGCCGACATCAGCTCACGACCCGCGTCCGCGAGGTCACGGTCACGGACCAGCTCGGGATGCAGGAGATCCAGCGAGCCGACGTTGAGCGTGGTCGGGACGCGCACCTTGGCGCCGAGGTCGACCAGCCGGTGCGCGAAGTCGAGGCTGACCTGACCGTGGTACAGGCACGAGTCGACGTGCGCGGAGGTGATCTCGACCAGCCGGGGTGCCTCGGAGATCTGCGCCAGGCTGACGATCACGCGCATCGCGAGCGCGACGCCGTCTCCCTCCTGACCGCCGAGCATCGCTTCTTCCTCGGCGGTCAGGTGGAGGCTTTGCATGCCTTGAAACTAGACCTTCATTCGGCGAGAGGAGACGAGGGCCCCGGACTCGAAGCCGTCGGCACGCAGGAGCTGGCCGGGGGTGACCTCGAGGATGTCGATGCTGAGCGGCACCCCGGTCAGGTCCTCGGAGCTGATCGGCCGGTCGTCGAGGTAGATGTCGACCCGATCGATGCCCTGGACATCGATCTCGACGATGAGCGTCGTACCGCTGAAGGACGTCTTCAGGTCGAGCCGGCGGACCGGCATCGCCGCGAGCAGCGCACCAGCCCGGTTCAGCAGGTCGACGTTGCCGTCGAGCAGGTCGGCACGGGTGATCCGGTGGGTCTCCGTCGGCTTGACCCCGAGGTCCTCGACCGGCGTGCCGGACAGGTCGCCGACGCGCAAGGTGCGCCGGATCGCGACCCGCATGTTCGCCCCGTTCGGCAGGGCGACGTACGGCGAGGTCTCGTCGGGTGGCGGTGGTTCGTTCAGCAACGCGGCGAGCAACCCGTGGGTCCACACGTTCGCGCCGCCCGCGCCGGTGTTGTCGTCGACGCCGAGGATCGTGCCGATGGCGTGGTCGGCGAACCCGGCGGCGAAGATGTCGGTCGCCGAGTACACCCGGGCGTCGGTGATCAGCACCACCGGGCCGTGGTACGTCTGACCGATGTCGTTCGCGCCGTCCTCCGGAGTGATCGCCTTCGCGGCCGAGTACGGTGATCCGGTCTCGGTGGCCAGGTCGAGCGAGCCGAACCACGGACCGAGGTCGATGCCGGCCGGGTTGTCCTGGTGCCGGCGGCAGATCCTGAGGTTGAGCGGCGTACTGATGAACTGCACCGGCTCCGGCGAGATGTGCCGCGGCGTCATCGTCTGCAGGGTGAACTCGCTGGCGTAGATGTGCCCGCCGCCGTTGTCGCGGACATCCACGATCAGGCCGTTCTGCGGCAGCAGGCCGGCCAGCCGGATGAACTCGTCCCGGAACGCGACCGGGTCCTGCACGCTGAACGTGAAGATGCGCAGATGCCCGAAGGTCCCGGACGGGGTGCTGACCTGGCGGGCCCGGAAGACGCCGGGCATCGTGGTCGGGACGTCGGCCCCGCTGACCGCGGCCGGGGTGCTCAGCTCGGCGGAGCTCTGGCCGCGTTCCAGGTCGACGACGTCGCGGACGTACAGCGCCTTCTTCGCGCGCGCCTTCTCGTCGGAGTCCAGGTCCAGACCCATCAACGCGGACGCCTCGCTGATCGCGTCCAGGTCCGTCATCGGCGGGAGGTTGGTGGTGACCTTCCACTGCTCACGCAGTTCCTGCTTTGAGCCGTCGAGACCGATGTAGGACAGCGTCACCCAGTCCTCGTCCGGCGGTGCCTGGATCACCAGCGGGCGCAGCGTGAGCGACTCCAGGCCGCGGGCCAGGTTGGCCGCGTCGTTGCTGCCGGCGAACACGGCGCCGTTCAACGCGACAGCGCGAGCGATCGGCGTACCGTTCCAGTGCGTCACCTCGGCCCCCGGTCCGAACTGCGGCGCCGAGTAGCCGGTGATGGTCCGGGTGATCAGGTAGTGCTCGTCACCGGAATCGTCGGAGCACTTCTCGATCATGAACGGCAGGAACGCGATCTTCCCGGCGAACGGCACCGGCAGCAGGTAATTGGTGTGCAGGTCGCGGACCGAGTGGAAGATGCTCGACATCGCGCGGTGGAAGATCCACTCGGCTTCCATCGTGGCGGGGGTCTGGCGTTCCATCCGGGCCCGCATCACGCGCAGGCGCTGCAACGGATTGACCGCGTGCATCGCGACCTTCAGCGGCAGATGCACGTAGTTCTCGCTGAGCAGCAGGAGTGCCTGGTCGACCAGGAGCTTGCGCTGATCGAGGGTCAAGGTGCCCGCCGATTCCAGGAAGTCGGTCAGCGGCACGAGGGCGGCCTGTTCCGTCACGGCCGTCGACGTAGGGGTTCTGGTCGTACTCGCGACGGATGCGCGGGCGGCGCGTTTCGTCCCCGTCGCCGTCTTCGCCGGCTCCCGCCGGGCGGTGGTCTTCTTCGCTGCGGATGTCTTCTTCGCGGCGGTGGTCTTCTTCGCTGTGGTGGTTTTCTTGACTGCGGTCTTCCTTGGTGCGGCGGTCTTCTTCGCCGCGGTCGTCTTCCCCGTGCCCTTCATGCTGCGTGGCTGAGACATGACTCCCCCAATACAGCGCCCCTCCCCGGGTCGCGATCTCTCAACCGTCGTCCGCGCACCCGGTGATGTCAACGGTCAGTGGTTGACCGCCCGGCTGCAAGGATGGGCGGGTGAGTGAGTTCTGGGACAGCATCACGTCGGCACAGGCGGATCCATCGCTGCGGGTGGTGATCGGTACGGGCGTCGTCGCCCTGCTGCTGATCGCGTGGCGACCGTTCTGGCGGTTGACACGGCAGGTCGTGACGATCGCCCACGAAGGCGCGCACGGTCTGATCGCCGCACTGGTCGGACGCAAGCTGGCCGGGATTCGCTTGCATTCGGACACGTCCGGAGTCACCGTGTCGCGCGGCCATCCGACCGGTCCGGGGATGATCGCCGTACTGCTCGCCGGCTATCCCGGTCCCGCCCTCTTCGGCCTCGCCGCCGCGTTCGTACTGAGCCGTGGGTACCCCGTTGCCTTGCTCTGGGGACTGTTGGTCGCGCTGGTGATCCTGCTGCTCCAGATCCGCAATCTCTACGGGCTTTGGTCGGTCGTGGTCTTCGGTGCGGTGGTCTTCGGGGTGACGTGGTGGGGTTCACCGTCGGTCCAGTCCGCGTTCGCTCAACTGCTTACGTGGTTCCTTCTGCTGGCTGCGCCGCGCGCCGTACTGGAGTTGCAGCACTCACGGCGTGGTGGGCAGGGGCGGAGTTCGGACGCGGATCAGCTTCGGCGGCTTACCGGCGTACCGGCGGTGATGTGGGTCGGCGTGTTCGGACTGGTAACGCTTGGGTGTTTGGCGCTTGGCGTGGTGTGGTCCGGGGTGCTGCCGGGCTAGACCGGTGGTGGCAGGGTCACACCGAAGCCGGTGAGTGCCAGGCGGAGCAGGACTTGTCCTGGCCTGAGCAGGTCGGCAACCTTCGCGGCGCTCAACAACTCCAGCTCCGCCAGACGTTGTGCGTAGGTGCCTTGCACACGTGCCTTCTGCAGTTCGATGGTGTTGTGCCAGACCTTCTGCCGGGACTCGCGCAAGAACCGTCGTGAGGACAAGCGGTTGAGCGGCGTCAGCACCTGATCGAGCAGACTCTTCGGCCCGGTGGCCGCAAGCTCGCCGTCCTCCGCACCCACCCGCTCGGCCAGGACACCGTCGATCCGCTCATGGTCTCGTCGCCGCCGATCCATCAGGAACGGATCCAGGAAGTCGTCGTCGCTGATGACGGCCAGCAGCGCCTGCGGCAGGTCGTAGTTGACGTGCGCATTGATGCCGAGCAGCACATGCGCCAGCCCGGGCAGGTCCGCCGACGCATCGAACGCCAACCGCCAGGGCCGGGGGACACCGCCTCCGTTGAGGTCCGCATCATGGGCGTGCAGGTACAGCTCGGCGAACTTCACGTCCCAGTCCTCGACCCAGTCCGGGTCCTCGAAGCGGGCCCGGTCGATCGCTGCCCCGACCGCCTGCGTCGTCCGCAGGTAGGTCCCGAGGAAGACCCGGCGGTGCGCGAGTCCGTCCGGCAGATCGTCCATTCGCTGCCGCATCCGCGCGACCACACCGGCTATCGGACTACCATCGTTCATCGGATCTCCTCAGGGGGAGGGATCATGCGGGGCACCAGAACAAGTCCACTGTCCTTCGACCCAGTGGTCGTCGGCAACCGTGAAACCGACGCCTGGGCGTCCTACTACCGGCACGAGTGGCGGCGGTTCATGGTCGCATCAGTCGGAATGGTCGCGGCCGGATTCGGGATGTCACCGCGCCGGACCCTGGCCGGAGCCTGGTACGTGCTGCGGGCCAACCAGATGTGGTCGCCGTTCCCGGACAACCAGCCGGATGCGGCCCGCGCGTACATGCGCCGCTTCTACGAGCTCGTCCGAGACTCGGATGGACTCCTGTTCGACCCGGCGCGGGCCGCCTGGCTGGAGGTCGAGTGGTGGCGGGTCCATCGGGCCAACCAGCACGACGAGTCGGTCACCGAGGAGCAGCTCGAGAACGCGCTGATCGATCTGTACGCGTATGTGTACGACGGCGGCGATCGCGAGGCGATGCGCTCGGCGGCGCGCAAACGGGTCGAGGCGATGTTGCTGTCCGACCGCTGGGTCCAGGCCGGGCGCCGGCTCGACGATCCGCTGCTCGCGGAGGAGCGGCGCGCACTGGTCGCGTCGTACGCCGCCCTCCGCGCTGCGGTGGAGCCAGTGGTCAGCCGCGACCCCCGATGATCGGGCGGTCGCGCTGCGCGACGCCGGGGCCGCCGTACGGGTAGTCCGCCGCACCGGGATCGCTGGCCCGGTCGAGCTTGTCGGTCTCGTCCGCGGTCAGGTGCAGGTCCGCGGCGGCGAGGTTGTCGTCGAGCTGTTCCAGCGTGCGGGCGCCGAGGATCACCGACGTCATCGCCGGGCGGTCGACGAGCCAGGCGAGAGCGACCTGCGCCATCGAGATGCCACGAGCTTCCGCGATCTCCCGGACCGCGCCGACCACGTCGCGCACGCGCTGGTTCTGGCTGCGGCGATGCCACGACTCGACACCGCGATCCGGGTTCTCGCCGAGCCGGGTGGCGCCGGTCGGCAGCTCGTCGAAGGAGTACTTCCCGGTCAGCCAGCCGCCGCCGAGCGGCGACCACGGCAACAGGCCTAGTCCGTTCTCCTGCGCGGCCGGGACGATCTCCCACTCGATCTCACGGACCAGCAGGTTGTACTGCGGCTGCAGCGTGACGAGCGGCGACCAGCCACGGTGGGCGATCAGGTCGCACGCCTTCTGCAGCTGCCACCCGGTGAAGTTCGACAGGCCGCCGTACGAGATCTTCCCGGCGCGGACGGCGTCCTCCAGGAAGCTGAGCGTCTCCTCGAGCGGCGTGACCGGATCCCACGCGTGCAGCTGGTAGAGGTCGATGTGATCGACGCCGAGGCGGCTCAGCGACGCCTCCAGAGCGCGGCGGAGGTGGCGGCGCGACGTACCGACGTCGTTGGGTCCGTCGCCGGTCGGGAACCGGCCCTTGGTGGCGAGTACGACGCTGTCGCGCGCGGAACTCTTCGCCAGCCAGCGACCGACGATGTCCTCGGACACGCCGGCCGTGTAGACGTCAGCGGTGTCGATGAAATTGCCGCCGGCTTCGACGTACCGGTCCAGCTGCGCGTGCGAGCCGGGCTCGTCAGTCTCGTTGCCGAACGTCATGGTGCCGAGCGCGTACGTCGAGACGACGGCGCCACTCGTACCGAGAGTGCGGTATTCCACGGTTGCTCCCTCTCATAGAACTGTCCGTGTTGAAGACTACGGTGGCCGTCATGAAGACAAGTGAACTGCTCATCGACGCACACAGCCGGATCCAGGAGGTCGTGCACGACGTCGTGGAGGGTCTCGACGACAAGACGCTCGCGACCCGGCCCGGGGACACGGCCAACTCGATCGCGTGGCTGGTCTGGCACCTGACCCGGGTCCAGGACGACCACCTCGCCGACGCCGGCGGGTATGAGCAGGTCCACACCGCGGACGGCTGGCACGAGCGGCTCGGGCTGCCCCTCGACGCGGCCGACACCGGGTATGCGCACTCCTCGGACCAGGTGGCGCTGGTCCAGCTCTCGGCCGAGCAACTGCTCGGGTACTACGACGCCGTGCACGCGCGCACGGTGGAGTTCCTGAAGACGGTCACCGATGAGGGTCTCGACCGGATCGTCGACCGCCGGTGGAACCCGCCGGTCACGCTCGGCGTGCGGCTGGTCAGCGTGATCGACGACTGCGCCCAGCACTCCGGTCAGGCGGCGTACGTGAAGGGTCTGCTCAGCTAGCTGAGGGTGGTTTCCCACAGGGAGGTGCCGGCGATCAGGTAGAGCTTGTGGTTCGGCAGCAGGACCGCGTCGGTGACCTGCCCCTCCGGGCCTTGCGACTCCTGCGTGGTCCAGTGACCATCCTGGCCCGTCAGCACCTTCACCTTGTTGTCCTGAGCAACGATCTGGACGACCTTGTCGCCGTCGACGACCGGCGGCGGCAGCTTGTCCTTGTCGCCCACCGGGATCGCCGGGACGTCCTTGAGCCGCGTGGCCTGGCCGGTGTGGTCCAGCTGCCAGATCGCGAGCTTCCCGTCGACGTACCCGGAGATGACGCAATCCTTGTCGCAGGTCGCGGTGTTCGCCTGACTGCGGTTGCCTGGGTCCGGAAGCGCGATCCGGGACCAGCCCTGGTTGAGCTTGGTGGATCGCCAGACGGCTGCCTCCTGGGCGACCACATTCGGCGCGAGGCGGACCTGGGAGCCGACCAGGACGATGCTCTCGCCGAGCGTCGTACCGAAGCCGGGGCCGACCAGGAGGGACGGCGTACTCTGCAGGGCGGTCTTGGCCGGATTCTGCCGGGTCCACTTGGCGTCGCCCTGCGGTAGCCACACCATGGCGTCGTTGCCGGTCTCCACACCGCCCCACGAACCGAGCAGCGCCCGGCCGCTCGGGGTGATGACCGCGCTGTACAGGTCACCCGCGGTTTGGCCGCCGAACGTGAAGAAGTCCTGCGGACGCTCGATGAGTCCGGTCTGGGGCGTCCCGGTCCACACCGTCCAGCGCGTGTTGGAGTGCGCGCCGCCGGCCGCTCCCCCGAGGGCGAGCAACTGCTTGCCGTCATACGCGATCGAGTACCAGATGGCTTCGAAGGCGTAGGGGCTCGCGGGGTTCGGTCTGACCGCGATCGGCGTGCGTTTGTCTCCGTCGAGCAGGAGGAGCTCCGGGACGACCTTGGCGCCACGGTGTCGCAGGCCCACGAGCAGTTGGTCGCCGTGTTCCGTGAGTACGACGGGCTCCGCCGTACCGACGTCGACCTTCGACCACGCGACCGCCGGCGGTGCTGCCGGGGACTTGTCATTCGTGCAGGCTGCGAGGGCCGCTAGCAGGAGCGCGACCGCGACGACGCGCCGCATCAGCGGTTCTGAGGGAGCTTGGTGGTGGTCTTGCGGCCGGTCCGCGGCGCGGACGGCGGTGGTACAACCGGGCCGATGTCGCCGTCGGGCGCGACGTCGAGGTCGATGATCACCGGCGCATGGTCGCTCGGTCCGGTCCCCTTGCGGGCCTTGCGATCGATCCACGCCGCCTTGACCCGCTCGGCCACCGGATCGGTCGCGAGCATCAGGTCGATCCGCATACCGAGGTCCTGGTGGAACATGCCGGCGCGGTAGTCCCAGTAGCTGAAGACACGCTGGTCGGGCCAGCGATCGCGGACGACGTCGTGCAGCCCCTTGGCGGCCATCAGGTCCGCGAGCGCCTGCCGCTCGGGCGCGGTCACATGCGTCTCACCGACGTACGCCGCTGGGTCGAAGACGTCGGCGTCGGTCGGGGCGATGTTCATGTCGCCACAGACGATCTGGTCGGCCGGACCGGCTGCGATGACGTCTTTCAGCGCTTCGAGCCAGGCCAGCTTGTACTGGTAGTGATCGGAGTCCGGGACGCGACCGTTCGGCACGTAGAGCGAGTGGATCCGGATGCCACCACAGGTCGCCGCGACCGCCCGGGCCTCGGGATTGGGGAATCCCGGCGCTCCTGCCACCCCGGTCGCCACGTCCTCGAGGCCGACCTTGGACAGCAGGGCGACGCCGTTCCACTGCACTTCGCCGTACAGGGCGGTCTCGTAACCGCGTTCCGCCAGCTCGTCGCCGAGCAGCGCGGTGAACGCGTCGTCGGCCAGCTTCGTCTCCTGCAGGCACACCACGTCGGGCTGCCGCTCATCCAGCCAGCCCAACAACCGGGGCATCCGCTGCTTGACCGAGTTCACATTCCAGGTAGCCACTCGCACTGGATCACGGTAAACCCAGCAACGGACCATTTCAGCCCAGTTTGGGAGCCCGCCAGACCAATGTGTTGAGGAGATCCTCCTCCGGGCGCTCGACGCTGTTGTTGTGGCGCGGTTTGTCCTTACGGCCCCACGCGTCGTCACCGAGCCACGGCGGTACGCCGAACGGCAGGTCGCGCGGCGGGATCGGCGCGTAGTCGGTCTCGAGGAACTTCGGGCCGTAGTTCGGTACGGCGGGATCTCCGTCGAGGTCCGGGGTGACGACGGCCCGCAACTCGGTCACGGCCTGCCGCCAACTGTCGACCAGGGCCTGTGGATCGCGGCTGGACGGATGCGGCACCTCGAAGATCGGCAGGTTCGGCTTGTCGTCCCAGAGCCGCACTGCGGACCGTGCCTGCGCCCCGAACGCGACGATCGCCTGCAACTCCGGCCCGGTGATCATCCGCAGCAGCGTGTTGCGCCAGTCCAACTGGTCCGGCCGGGACAGCAGCGGCGCGGCTTGCATGGCGCGCGAGGGCCGCAGTGCGTACGCGTAGGCGTTGACGAGCGCGTAGCTCTGGGTCAGGCCGAGCTTCGTCAGGAATCCCTGCACGCGTTGACCCGCGTCGCCGACCAGCGTGCGTCCGGCGACGCGTTCGGTCGGTCCGGGATCGGACGCGATCGCGAGCAACCGGGCGGTGCGGTTCAGCCGGCCGCGATAGAACACCGGCCCCCAGTCGTACCAGAACAATTCCCGATAGTCCGCATAACTGGGCACTTTCGCGAAGTGCCGCGCCACCAGGGCGGGCGGGCCGGGATCGAAGTCAGCCATCGAAATACCTCCCCCTCGACGATGCGTGACTTACGCTCGTGAACAGGGCGGCAATGGGGATTGTACGGGAGGGAAAGCCATGTTCGTACTGCGTGGAACCGTGGTGACGATGCGGCCGGACGGGCAGGTGCTTCCGAAAGGCGCGGTCTATGTCGGCGACGACGGCCTGATCGCGGCGGTCACGCCGATCGACGCAGAACCGCCGGGTTTCGAGAACGCCGCGCGGATCACGGCGGGTGGGCTGATCTTTCCCGGGCTGATCGATCTACACAATCATTTGATGTACAACAGCCTGCCCTTGTGGACCGAGCCTTCGCGCAAGGTTCCGTGGACCTCGCACAACCAGTGGGGGCGGGCGCCGACGTACAGCGCGCAGATCAGCCAGCCGGCCCGGCTGCTCGGTGCGGCCGCCGGCCGAGCCTTGCTGAGGTACGTCGAGACGCGGGCGATCGTCGGCGGTACGACGTCGATCCAGGGCAACCCGCGGGGCGCCGTACCGCCGGACAACGACCTGATCCGGAACGTCGACTCCGAGAAACTCGGCACCCATGACGACTTCATCCGGGTCAGCACACTGGTTGCCGACAGCAAGGAAGCGCTGGCGCCCTATGCGGAGGCGGTCGAGCTCGGCCGCGGATTCATCGCGCACTCGGCCGAGGGGTCGGATCCGAAACTGCGCTCGGAGTTCGGGTTGCTCGAGCAGGTCGGGGTGGTGAAACCGCAACTGGTGGCGATTCACGGGGGCGCGTTGAACGCTGACGATTTCGCCGCGATGAAGGCGGGGAATTCGAGCCTGGTGTGGTCGCCGTTCTCCAACCTCTGGCTGTACGGCGCGACGGCGGACGTGCGCACCGCTCACGCGGCCGGCGTACGACTGTGCATCGGGTCGGACTGGGGACCGTCGGGGACGCGCAATGTGCTGTGGGAGTTGAAGGTCGCCGACCTGTGGAACAAGGCCGAGTCGGTGTTCACCGATGAGGAATTGGTGCGGATGACAACGTCCAACCCAGGCGAGGCGTTGTCCGGCGTCTGGCCGCATCCGGTCGGACAGCTCGCCCGTGGCGCGCTGGCCGATCTGATCGTCGTACGGCGGTCTGGCACCGACGTCCACCGCAGCCTGATCGAGGCCACCGAGGCGGGCATCCGGCTCGTGGTGGTCGGCGGACGGGCACGCTACGGCCTGCGCTCATTGATGAAACCCCTGGCTCCGTCGGCAACCCAGATCACGGTCGGCAAGCTCTCCCGCAGCATCGACTACGGCGACCCGGCCGTGACGTGGAAGACGGTGATCGCCGAGCTGGAGCAGATCCGCTCCGACCCCTCGGGCGCCGCCAACCGAGCCGCAACGACCTTCGCCGCATTGGCTGACCAAGGCGTGTTCGACGGCCTCGTCTCCGGTGGCGCAGACCCCGCCACCTTCGACACCTTCAGCGCCACGGACGTCGGCGCTGACGGCTTCGTGCTTCTCCCGGACATGCCCGCACCTGAGCTCGACGTCCAGGTCCGCCGCCGCGGCCCGGCCGGCGCCACCCCGGAGGCCGTCACCATCCCACCGCTCGAACCGCTGACCACCGGGACCAGCTGGTTCGACGCGGTCGACGCCAACCCCTTCCACCACGGCCTACTCAGCGGCCTCCGCGCGTACGCCTGAGACATATCACTTGAAGTGTATATACGCCTTCTGTAATACTTCTGGCCATGGATGTGTTCGAGGCGATCGCTGAGCCGAGCCGACGGGAAGTTCTGGACCTCCTCGCCGAGCGGGATCGACCGGCCGGTGAGCTGGTCGCGCACCTGGACCGGCTGACCCAGCCGGCGGTGTCGCGGCATCTGCGGATCCTGCGCGAGGTCGGCCTGGTCGAGGTCCGGCCGGACGGCCGGCGGCGGATCTACGCCCTGCGCGCGGACCGGCTGCTCGAGATCGAGACCTGGATCAGCCAGTACCGCAAGTACTGGCCGCGGCACCTCGACGCCCTCGAGCAGCACCTCGACCAGAAGGAGTCCACCGAATGAGCCTGACCGACCGCTACGGCGACCTGACCATCGACGGCCACCGCGCCACCATGACGTTCCGGCGCCACCTCCCCCATCCGATCGAGGTCGTGTGGGCGGCGCTCACCGATCCGCTCGAACGGAAGGCGTGGTTCGGCGAGACCGTCATCGACGGCCGCACCGGCGGCAGGATCGAGATGATGCCCGACGAGCCACCGGCCGCTCCCGACGCCAAGCGGCTGACCGGGCGAATCCTCGTCTGGGACCCGCCGCACGTCCTCGAGCACGAGTGGCGCCAGCGGATCGTCGAGGACAGCGCCGTCCGCTACGAACTCACCCCCGACGGCGACGGCACGCTGCTCACCTTCACCCACACCGGCCTGTCCGTCACCAACGCCCGCGGCTTCATCCCCGGCACCCACGCCTTCTTCGACCGCCTCGACGCCCACCTCGCCGGCACCGACCTCCCCAACTGGTCGGACCGGTACGCCGAAGTCGCGCCGTCGTACTCGGCCTGGAACTGACTGCTGCAGCAAGTAGTTATCCACATACGGAAAGTCACCCGGTTCCCGGTGGTCTGATCACGGCACTCTCTTTGTCAGGAGAGAGGGGAACGGATGGCTGAACTGGACTGCGAGCCGGCGGATGTGACAGCGCTGGTGGCGTATCTGCGCGACATCGGGCGGCACGAACTACTGACTCTGGAAGAGGTGCACGAGCACTCGTACTGGATCGAGGCAGGATTGCTGGCGGCCGAACGGCTGAGTGACGAACCGGGGCGTCACGATCCGGCCGACCTGCGACAGGTGGTCGCGCTCGGGAAGCAGTCGTGGCGACGGATGATCGAGGGCAACCTGCGACTGGTCGTATCGCTGGCCCGGCGATACACCGGCAAGGGCATCTCGCTCCTGGATCTGATCCAGGAGGGCAACATCGGCCTGATGCGGGCCGTTGAGCGCTTCGACCACCGACTGGGCCACCGGTTCTCGACGTACGCGATCTGGTGGATCCGGCAGTCGATCGGCCGCGCCATCTCTGACCGCTCCCGGCTGGTCCGGATGCCCGCCCAGGCGTACGCCGACGCCTGCCGGATCGCGTCCCTCCGCCACGACCTGACCCAGTCGCTGGGCCGCGAACCAACCACCGCAGACCTGGCCACCGCAAGCGCCCTCACCGTAGCCCGCGTCGAACGCGCCCAGGCCTGGCGAATCCACCCCGAGACCCTGGACCTGGACGACTCCGAGCCAGTCATCGACGACGACGCGATCGTCCTCCGCGCCGCCCTCCGCCGCGACATCGCCCACCACCTCCAATTCCTGGACGACCTCCACCAGTCAGTCCTCCACCACCGCTACGGCCTGGAGGGCCACACCCCCAGCACCCCAGAAGAAGCGGCCACCGCCCTCAACCTCCACCCCGACCAAATCCGAACCCTGGAAAAAGAAGCCCTCCGCCTCCTACGCCGCCGCCCCCACCACCACCTCCGCGACTACGCCGCCTAGCCAGATCGGCCCGGAAGCCCCACCCACAGGCGCGAACCCAACCGCCCGCCTGAATCGAACTGCTCCCGTTCGGTGCTTTGCCTAGCCACCAACGGCAACCCGACCACCAACCTGCAAAGCACCGAACGGGAGCTACCCGCACCAGCCCACCCCGCCCGCGGCAGCAAGCCCACCCACACCGAGATTTGCCCCAACTGGAATGATGAAGACGTGAAACTCCGGCGTAGTTCCTGGCCTCGCGAGCTGACCGAGGCGGTGAACGCAGCCTCCAGACACACCACCCACGGCAACGAACACATCCTCGCCGCCGTGGAACTAACCGACGCCCACTGGGTAGCAGGCACCCGTTCAGCCGTCTACCTCCCAACCGACTCCCCCAACACCGTCCGCCGAGTTGGCTGGGAGAAGATCGAACGCGCCAGCTGGGACTCGGAAGCCTCCGTCCTCACCGTCTTCGAGACCACCGACTTCGGCACCCCGCTCCGCGCGACCGAACTCAAAGTCGACGACCCCGGCCGCTTCGGCCAGCTCCTCCGCGAGCGCGTCGACGCAAGCATCGTCGTCCAACGCCACGTCCCCCTCGCGGGCAAGCGCGGCGTCCGGATCGTCGGCCGCCGCAACCCCGCCACCACCGACGCCGCGGTCACCTGGAACTTCGTTCTGGACAAGGGATTGGAGCCCGACCAGCCCGGCGTACTCGATGCCGCCGAAGCAGCCCTCAAACAGGTCCGCGACGAGTTCGGAATCTGACCCGGAAGCCAGCCTCCAGGCACCCGAATCCCGTTTTTGTAGTTCGCCCCCGGCCTGCTAACCTACTCAGGTCCTCGGGGTTCGGAGGGCAGGTAACACCACCGATCCCGCGTAGCTCAATTGGCAGAGCAGCCGGCTGTTAACCGGCAGGTTACTGGTTCGAGTCCAGTCGCGGGAGCAGCAGACACAAGCATCGACTCAGAGGCCGGCTCCACTGGAGCCGGTCTTTCTCGTACCCCCACATCCGGTGACGCGCCGCTTCAGCAATTTGGCCTAGACCACGTAATCCCGTACCGTCACCCCAGAATCCCGAGGGACTCTTCACGTCACATCCAGTCGGCGACTGGGAAGGGGTCAGGGAGTGAAGAGACGGGGCTGGGCGGGACTGACCGCCGTACTGCTCGTCCTGAGTGGATGCGGTACCGAGACCGCGGCCGGCGGAATCCCCAAGCGCACACCGACCCAGCACGCAACACCCACACGTCGACCGACACCCACCCCGCCACCACGCACCTGCCCCAGCTCGGGGGTGTCGATCTCAGTCGGCGACTTCGACGCGTCGGTGGGCCACCGGGCCGTCATCGCCAGGCTCACCAACTGCCGCTCTGAGCCGATCACCGTCACCGGCTACCCCGACGTGACCGTCCTGGACAGCAAACGCACGACGATGAAGGTGACCGTCACCCACGGCACGTCGTACATGGCCATCGACCCCGGTCCCACCAAGCTCCGCCTACGAAAAGGCGAGTCCGCACAGGCGGCCATCGCGTGGTCCGGCACCGTAGAAATCGGCGGCGACAACCAAACCGGCGCCTACCTCTCCGTCGCACGTGCCAAGCACGAGAAGCCCACAGTCTGGCCAGTAGTCACCGATATCGGCACCACAGCCAAGATCACCCTCACCGCCTGGAGCCTGAAGCGTCCCTGACGCGCCCGCACCGCACGCGGACAAGCCGTCGTACTGCATGAACCAGCAGCACGACGGCGACCCCATCTCAAGGCCGAGCGCCTACTTACCCTTCTTCCGATCGATGGCACGCTGAATACGCTGCTGCGGCTGCCCAGTCAGCTTCGCGATCAACGGCACCCGATACTTGTACGCCGCGATCGCACCCACCACGAGCACGAGGAAAATGAACCAGCCCATCGATCTTCCCTTCGTCCGGACCTACGTCCATCATGCCCGCTCCACCCCAACCACCCCTCAGTCAAACCCCTGACCCGCCCCTGGTTTCCCCCACCCACCAGATACGATCACCCGACACGGGGCGGTAGCTCAGCTGGTTAGAGCAGGGGACTCATAATCCCTGGGTCGCGGGTTCGAGTCCCGCCCGCCCTACCCCGCATCACCGCAGGTCACGGCCACATTCGGCCGTGACCTGCGACAGATCGAGCCCCGTCCGTGACATCTCTCGTGACATGAACGCATGTTGTTAACGTCGCAGCAGGGCTGCATCGGGGAAGCCGCGGGAACGGCCGCCTGGCAACATCACGCCGCTGCCTTCCGGGGCGCTGCGAGTGCGGGTGTACGCCGGCCAAGACCCTGTAACGAAGAAGCCCTTCTACCCTGACATCGACCGTGCCACCCGGCCCGCGGCAGGACCAGGAGGCGGAGAAGCTCAAGACCCGTTTCCTCAACCAGGTCGACGAAGGGCGGAACCCAAAGACCCGCGCCACTGTCGGCCAGCTCATCGTCAAGTACTTCGAGGTTGTCGACGTCGACGTACTGACGTTACGGGGAGGGGATGGATGGCGGTGAATCCCGCCGAGCATGCGAGCAAGCCAGGATTGCCAACGGCCGACCCGCACCCGCCGACCGTTGACGAGGTCGGTCGCCTGCTCACAGAGGCCTGGGAAGAGGACGAGGACTGGGGCGCCTTCCTGTCAACGAAGACAACGACCGGCAATCGCCGCGGGGAGATGTGCGGGCTGCGGTGGAGCGATCGCACGCGCAGGGAAGGCGCCACGTCGGTCCTCAGCGTCCGGCGCTCGATCTTCGTGAACGACGCCGGCCAACTCGAGGAGAAGGACACCAAGACGCACCAACAGCGGCGGATCGTCATGGACCGTGAACCCGACGCAGTCCTCGACGAACATGAAGCACGCTGCCGCCAGCGCGCCGACGAGCTCGGCATCCCGTTCGACCCGAACGGGTACATCTTCTCTTCAGCGCCGGACGGAAGTCGGCCGCTACATCCGGACTCCGTCAGCAAACGCTATGCGAGGCTCGCGAAGCGACTCGGGATCGATACCGAGCTCAAGAACCACCGCCACTACAACGCAACCGAGCTGATCATGGCGGGCTACAACGTGCGCTCCGCCGCTGGCCGCTCGGGTCACTCGGGCGGTGGCACCACGACACTGCGGGTCTACACGGCCTGGTGGTCCGAAGCAGATCAGCGCGCGGCAGGAGCCTCGCCCGTGCGCCTTCCCGCCAGGCCTGCGGCGCGTGACACCAAGGCCTCGAAGCCCGCCGTCCCTGATGTCACGGACGAAGACTTGAAGCCATACGAGCGCATCGCCGCCGATCTCCGTGGCGCGATTGACGCCGGCATTCTGGCTCATGGCGAACCGTTGCCACCGGAGAAGATCCTGGCCGCCCGGTACGGCGTCGCCGCCAGCACGGCCCACCGCGCGGTGGCACTGCTGGTGGCGGCAGGTCTTGTCACCGCGTCCCGCGGGAAGCGTGCGACGGTTGCTACCGGCGACGATCCGCCTTTGGCCTCCGTCACCGAACTCAAGCCGGCATCCCCGTCATAGCGGCAACCTGGGCGAGGCGGCCAACAGGTCGGGGATCAACGAACGGAGCACAGCGTCGAGCGGACGACCTTCTCATTACGAGGAGGACGCTCAGCGTCGCATACGCTCTCTACAAGCGGTTTCGCTAACACGGTCGTCCGCACCACGCCTGGATTTCCCCAGTGGTATCCGTCATTTCGCACCACGATCGGCACCACGGCCGGGCCGTGAGATTCAAAGTTGCTGATCGACCGTCCATCCGGGTCTATGCCGCCTGGCTGCGAGCCGTCTCTGATCTGAGCGTGGAACCCGACTCCCTCGTCCCTGCCTGTCTGCCGCAATCCACACCGCCTGTTAGCAAGTCCGTTAGCGAGATGGGCAGGTTGACCTGCTCATTGCGGGTCCATCCGGCGCCCCGCCGACAGCCGCATGATTCCTGATGCTGAGCGCCGAACAGGCTCAGTGGTCACGGGTTGATGGCTGTTCAGCGTTGTCCGGGGGTCTGTGGGGCCTCAGTGATCGCGAGGAGGCGCATCTCTTGCCTGTCGAGTGATGCCGAACGGCACGATAGCGGTGACCATGATGAGGCCGGCGACTGGCCACAGCCACTGAGGGTTGTCCGGCCAGGCCAGGAGTACGGCCGGAATGGTGAGGGCGATGGCGAGGCCGGCGGCGGCCAAGAGGTCGACAACGCGCTGCCTGGTGGGGCCTTCCCGGGTCTCCGCGTAAGAACCGTCGGGGGCCTCGCCTTGATTGCTCGATGGCCGGGTCTGCGCCCAGTAGGTGATCAGGCTGGCCGCGCGGTCCTGGGCGATCTGGGACTTGTGCAAGGCGAAGGCGGTGCAACGGCGACCATCTCGCCGAATGATGACAACTCCGCGGGAGCCGGACTTGGCCGAAACGACGTTGTCTCTGGCGATTCGGTGAGTCCGCAACCGATTGCGCACAACCAGCTCGTCGGGTGACAGCCAGACCGCGGGCCGTATCGCGCCAAACCACCAGAGCGCCGCGTATATCGCGATCGCCGTGAGCGGGTCGCTGATCGGGTGGTCGTCTTGCATCGCGGTGGAGATCAGGGCGATCGCGCCGGTAGCGACGACTGCCGCTCCCGTGCCGAGCCGGATGGCCAGGCCACCCGCCAACAGCGGCTGGCCGCACCCTCGGCCATTCGCGGTTGCACGTGACGGTCGGTGTTCACTCACGAATCATCGCAGGCATGCGCCTGCGAGCGGGCACCGCCGCGAATCTCTCGGATCCCCCTGCGCGGACACAAGGCAGGCACCGCTGAAGACCTGCAGTACGCATGGGACATATCGTACGACCTGATACGGCGCTGAATGCGGGAAACTCTTGCGAGCGAAGGCATCGTGATCGATGAGCTCGTCTCCTAACACCGCGCCGCCACTCCTGCGCCGTCCCCTAATGCTGCCAAACCCAGGACAACGCGGCGCACGTCAAGAGTCGGCTCGCCGATCCAGTAAGGACGCCGCAGGCGCTCTCGATGTGCGTCGTGGTGACCGTACGATCGAGCGACCGGGGGAAGGGGCTGACCGGTCGTCCGCCTGCGGGCTGGGTCATTCAGCCGGGTGAAGGGACGCGCGGCAGATCCTGCGGCTGCAGGTCCGGGCGCAGACGGACAAAGCGCATCCCGTGCCGCACCTGGCCGGCCTGTGTTGCGGCGTCGGCGGTAACCTCGGCCACGACAGTCGGTTCGACCTTGGTCAGTGGCTTCTTGGAGTCGGGGCCGCCCCACCGGTAGGAGGTGATCTCGTCCGGCCAGGGATGACCGCGTCGCGCGGGAGTCAGAACGGCGGCGAGCTGGGCCGACTGCTCGGGTTTGAGGGCGACCGCGCGCCCAATGGTCACCAGCTCGCCGTCGGTGGTGTAGAGGCCAGCGATGATGACCTCAGGGTGGCTGATCGAGCCGAGGACGCCGCCGACGATGACCTCGCGGGTCTCGCGATGTTTGACCTTGATCCAGGCGTCGCGGCGACCGGGGGTATAGCGGGTGGCCGCGCCCTTGACGACCAGTCCCTCGACGCCCATCGCGGCGGGCAGCACCTCGAACCACTCGGTCGCCTCATCGAGGTCGGCGGTGACCGGGGTCAGCTGCAGCGGCGGCACCCAGTCGCCCGCCAGCTGCTCGAGGCGCTGCCGGCGCACCGTCCAGCGTTCGGTGCGCAGATCGACCCCGTTGGCCGCGAGGAGGTCGAACGCGGCAAAAGAGGCGGGTAGCTCGGCGGCCTTCGCGCGGGCCCTCGCGGGGCCGGTGACAAGTCGCTGCTGGAGCGCGTCGAAACTCAGCCGGCCGTCCGCGCCGAGAATGACCAGCTCGCCGTCGAGCACGACGCCGTCCGGCAGCTGCCGCGTCGCGGCGGTGACGATGTCGGGGAACCGGTCACTGATCTCGTGGCGGTTGCGGGTCCACAGCCGCGCCCCATCACCAGAGCGGACGATCGCGACCCGGCTAGTTGACTGAACTCTTTCAGACGACAGTTGGCGTCTCGAGGTGGTATCTGGAGAGGGGTACTGGTGGTCGCTGACTGGGCCGGGTGGTCGAGTACGGGGTTGGTTCGCGGTGGCGGGTGCTGTTCCCGGAACTTGAGCACGTCGTGGCTTCCGGATTCCTTCGCGACCTGGCCGACTCCGACTCGCAGCCGACACGCGATCGGCGGCGCCGATCCAGACAGCGCGGGGCCTACCGCAGCGTCTCTCAGAATTCCGCCTTGGGAATGCAACCAGAAGGAGCGGGCCTCCCGTCTTGAGGGGGACATGGAGAGTGGAGGCGCGGATGGCGGAGCGGGACAAGGCGTTCGTCGAGTTCGTGGAGGCGGCGATTCCGTCGCTACGGAGGACGGCGTACCTGATCGGCGGCGACCGGCACAAGGCGGACGACGTCGTCCAGGAGACGCTCTACAAGGTGTACCTCGCCTGGCCGAAGGTACAACGGGCCGGCAACCCGTTCGCCTACGCCCGCCGGATGCTGGTCAATGTCGCGTACGACGGTGGCCGGCGTCCCTGGCGCCGGGAGGTCACCAGCGCCGAGGTCCCGGAGCACGCCGTCCAGAACGGCGACTTCGCGGCCGGGCACGCTGACCGTGACGAGATGCTCGAAGCGCTGCGAGCAC
The DNA here is from genome assembly GCF_055562215.1 of Kribbella sp. NPDC020701. NCBI lineage: Bacteria > Bacillati > Actinomycetota > Actinomycetes > Propionibacteriales > Kribbellaceae > Kribbella > Kribbella sp. NPDC020701. Next base: position 125,991 of record NZ_JBVHFT010000012.1, read on the forward strand.
TGGGGCCACGGCAGCGTGCCTGCGTCGTCCTGCGGTACTACGAGGACCTCTCGGTCGAGCAGACCGCGGAGATCCTCGGGTGCTCGGAGGGCACGGTGAAAAGCCAGGCCGCCCGCGGCCTCGAGACTCTCCGCAAGGCCATCGATCGGCGACGGAGTCCGGCGCTGTGAAGGAGAACGAGATGGAAGACACCCGCGAGGTCAGCGCTGAACTACACCGCCTGGCCGACACCGCACCACTGGATCACTTCGACACCGGAACGGTCCTCACCCGAGGCCACCGCGGCCTCCGGCGCCGCCGCCTCCTGGCCGCGGGCGGCGCCATCGCCGGCGTCGCAGCAGCAGCCCTCGCTGTCACCCTCATCCCCAACCTCACCGCCACCGGCAACGACCCCGGCGTGGCCGGCACCCAAACCGAGACCTCCCAGTTCAGCCCGGTCCCGGGTGTCCCCCGCGGCGAGGACGGCGCCGGCCAGCGGATCTCCAAGCAGGAGGCCGAACGCCGCTGCGCGCTGCGGTACCCCGGTACGAAGGGCTCGATGAAGGGAAGCACCGGCTTCCGATCCGTGAGCTCACAGGCCTACATCCATAACATCTCTGCCGGTTCCCCGGTGACCCCGTTCTGCACGATCCCCGGCGGGGACAAACCGTCCGCCGCACTGGTCGCTGCCGCGAAGGCGGATCCGTTCCCGAAGGACGCCGCCGACCAGCTTCGCAACTGCTCGGTGAACGCATGGGTCGACATGACCAAATGGCACATCCTGGTCTCCGACCGTCTGAGTCTGGATAACGAGAAAAACTACCGCGGATTCAACCGCGAACTGCTGATCGCGATCTCACCGTCTGGCAAGACAGCGATCGCCTGCCAGTTGCCGGTGAACGATATCCGAGGCGCCGGCTACGGCTGGGGGGTCACCGCCTTGCGCCTCGACGACCTCGGTACCGACTACCCGCGGCTCCTGTTACCTGACGGGACCCGCGGCAAGGACATCGCCGCGATTCTTCCCGAGGGCACGGACTGCAACGGCAACATCTGCGGCCGGTCGCTGCCCACCGGTTGGGGGCGAGCACCGGCGAACACCGCCAAGATCGTCGTACAGATCGGCTCCGGCCCGAAGTACGAGTCACCGCTCAAGGACGGCTGGTACACCTTCACCGCGCTCGACAAGAACAGCCACTCCAACAACGAGTCGCTGAAGGTCAGAGCGTACGACAAGGACGGAAAGCTCCTCAGCAAGCTCTACCCCGAGAAGTGATCGAGGCGCCGGCCCGGGACTGGCCCGGGCCGGCGTTCTATCAGCGGATGCGACGTTTCAGGGTTGCGATGCCGAGGGTAAGGGCGGCGAGGATGCAGCCCACTCGGTGGTGCAACGGCCATCGCGGCCTCCCAGGCAGTCGGTGACGACGGCACCTTCACCGAGACCCGTATTCGCGCGGGAGATCCTCGACGCGATCGAGGCCCCTGCAGCGCGCGACGCCTCGCTCAGCCCCACCAGTTGAACTCCAGCCCTGCCCCACGCCGGCTTGACTAGTCCAGTGAAGGCTAGTTGACTGACCTCTTCCCCGCTTGACCTCAAGTCAACTTGAGCTACTTCACTGCTCGTATGACCGCAGCAGAGCAGACAGATCAGGCCGACGTCGAGGCGATCAAGCAGGTAGTCGCCACTGTGGAACATGCCCAGCGGAATGAACTCCCAGAGGAGTTCCTCGGCTTGTTCCGGGCCGACGCGATTTGGACGACCGGGGGTGGCAAGCGTCTGTTCGGCCTCGAGGAGATCTCGGCGTTCACCCGTCAGGCCCTACCCGGTGGAATGAAGGGAAAGGGCTTGTCGGTTGCGATGGAGGTGGCACACGTCCTGTTCATCCGCCCTGATGTCGCAGCCGTCAAGGTACGCCAGCAGTACAGCAACCTCGACGGCTCGTTTGTGAACAACCAGGACATCGTCTTCAACGAAGGCACCCCATTGTTCGTCATGGCCAAGGAGGACGGCCAATGGCGCCTAGTGGCCTGCCAGAACACCGAGGTCGTCGAGGGCTCCTAGTCACATGTTGGCGCGCGTCGCGGCGTTCCGCGGGGACTTCGTGCCGGTCTCGCCTCGACGGGGTCGGGGTAACGGAACCTCAACGACGACACCGTCCGCAGAGCTCTGCCGATTGACAAGTTCAGTGAAGGTAGCCGTCCCACTTCACCTCGTACCGTGACCCGCCCGGCAGCGCGTTGGGTGCCGGAATCTGGTCCACGGACCGGGCCAGCGCAACCTCGACCGGGCCGGCCAGCTCGGCCGGGATCCGCACCCCGGCGGGCTCGGCACGCCGCCGTGCCGGCGTCACCTGCTACCTCCGCGTGTCCGGGCGAGCGACGGCCACTCCACGACCAGCACCCGCTTCACCGGGGCGGTGTGTCGCGGTGTGGGCAGAACCGGTGGTGCTCGGGCACAGCAGCGCCATCACACTTCCCGCACCGCCACACGCTCGCCACGGCACCAGCATGCGCCCCGCGGTCAGCTCATGTCGCCGTACGGCAACCGGTTGGCCGGCGCCAGCGAAATGCCCTCCGAGCGCGCCTTCGACCGGATCGAGTCCTGGCTGCGCCCGAGCTTGATGCTCATCACGCCGACCGGTGTGTTGCCGTCCGCGAGCTCCTGCAGCTGCTGCACCTGTTCGGCGGTCCAGGCCCGGCGACCGTTGCGGCTGGATGTTGCCTCGGGCATCACATACCTCCTGCTCCGTCGTCGATGACCACCCTGCCGGTACCCAGTTGGCAGGCCGGGTCACGCTGTCGTGGCAGGCGTCAGCACGGTCGATGACTGCTCCTGTGGCACCGCGACCGTCGGCTGGATCTGGCAGGCTGGCAGTTATGTGCGGACGCTATGCATCCACTCGGAGCCGCGAGGACCTACTGGAGACCTTCAAGATAGAGGAGGCGCTGGCTGACGAGGAGAAGGCGCCGGACTACAACGTCGCGCCGACCAAGACCAGCCCGACCCCGTATTGGCCCGGCCGCCGCGCGGCGCAGACGAGGACGCCGGGACGCAGACCCCCGGGGCCCACTCAGTTGCAGGCTGCGCCGGCTTCCCGAACTGGGCATTGCAGTTCGACCACCACGTTGTCGGGGTTGTGCGAGTCGAGCTGGAGTTGGCGGTGAACGCCATAGGACTCGGGAGCGGGCCGGTATACCCAGAATCCTGCTGCTTCAGTGAAGATCCGGCTGGACCTCGGTCAGTCGATGCCTTCGACGATGCGGAAGTCGCGCTCGACGCCGTCGGAGAGGGCGACCAGCGCCTCCTGGTAGGCCGCACTCTCGTGCGCCGCGACGGCGTGCTCGAAGCTGTCGAACTCGATCAGGACGGTGCGCTCGGCGATTCCGGCGTCATGCGCCACGACCCGGCTGCCGCGGGTGAGGACCCGACCGCCCCCGGCCCTGATGGCCGGAGGGGCCAGCTTGTTGTAAGCAGCCAGTTTCTCAGGGTCTGAAATGGTGCGGTAGGCGCTGACCCAGTAGCCCTTGGGCATGGAACCTCCAGTGTTGGGATGAGTGCATCTGACTTACGGGTTGGTCTCGGACGAGCGTCGGCGGGCGAGAGCGAGGCTTGTCAGCGTCGTGATCGCCATGGCGCCGATGCCGACCAGCGCCGCGGTGGTGTAGGCGCTGTCGTCGGGGAAGAGGTGGCCGGGGCCGGTGCCGCCGATGGGGCTGCCCAGGGAGTACCCGACGCGGAGCTCAGGTTGCGGCTGAGTGGAGAAGCTGACGCACAGCTGGGCGACCCTCCTCGTCGAGACGGATGACAAGATGCCGGTTCCACCGTTCGTCGGTACGGGGGTGGTCGGAGCGCCAGTGACACCCGCGGCTGTCCTCCCGGGTGATCGCTGCTGCGACGACCGCTCGCGCGACCGTGGCCAGGGGGCCGTCTCCCGCCGAGTCGAGCTCGTCGAGGGCGGTCTGCAATCCGGCGCCGTCGCGGCGGATACCGGCGTGTTCAGTCAGGATCGCCCGGATCCTGTCCGGTTCGCGGTCCTCTCCCAAGGTCAGCCAACTGCGCTGCTCGTACGACTCCGCGGGCAGGTCGAGGGTCAGAGCCGTGGCGACGCGCCGCCCGAAGACCAGGCCTTCGAGCAGGCTGTTGGATGCCAGTCTGTTGGCTCCGTGGACGCCACCGCCCGCGGCCTCGCCGACGGCGTAGAGACCCGGCACATCGGTTGCGCCGTCGCGGTTCGTCCGGATTCCGCCGCACAGGAAGTGTTCGGCCGGGGCTACCGGGATCGGCTCGCTCAGCATGTCGACGCCGATTCGCCGGCAGGACGCCAGGACGGTCGGGAACCGCCGGCGGATGGTGTCCTCCGGGATCGACCGGGCGTCCAGCCACACGTGCTCGCACCCGTCGCGCCGCATCGTCGACTCGATGGCCCGGGCAACGATGTCCCGCGGAGCGAGGTCGGCACACGGGTGCACGTCGGTCATGATCCTGCGGCCGCGCAGGTCACGGAGTACGGCGCCTTCACCGCGGACGGCCTCGGTGACCAAGGGGAGCTGACCTGTGCTGTCGCCGGTGAAGAGTGCGGTCGGATGGAACTGTACGAACTCCATGTCGACCAGCGACGCCCCGGCCTGCAGCGCCAAGGCGATGCCGTCGCCGCGGACGGTCGACGGATTCGTGCTGGCCAGGTAGGCGTTGCCGATCCCGCCGGTGGCCAGCACGACGGCGCGAGCGTCGATCTGGCTGACGTCCGCGTCCTCCTCGACGAGTACGCCGGCGATGTGTCCGGAGCCCGACTTGATCAGGCCGACGGCCCGTCCTGTCACCGTCCGGACGCCGGCGAGCTGCACTGCCTGGTGGAGCACGCGATGAACTTCGACGCCGCTGGCATCGCCGCCGGCATGGACGACCCGGTGGCGGTCGTGGCCACCTTCGAGGGTTCTCGACAGTGAACCGTTGCTGTCGCGGTCGAAACGAGCGCCCACGGCGATCAGTTCGGCCAGGCGCTGTGGACCTTCCTCGACGAGTGCGCGGACATTGCGCGGGTCGCAGAATCCTGCGCCGGCGATCTCGGTGTCGTGGGCGTGGTCGAACGGGTCGTCGTCGCCGTACGCGGCGGCGATCCCGCCCTGTGCCCACGGTGTACTCCCGGAACCGGCACTGACAAGGAGTATGTTCCGGGTCGCCGCGAGGCCCAGCGCGGCCGACAGGCCGGCCGCACCGCTGCCGATGACGACGATGTCGGCGGATCGTCTCACCGAGCACCACCGGGTCTGCCGATGGCAACCATCCGCTCGACCGACTGCCGGGCACGCTCGGCCACGTCGAATGGCACCTCCACCTCGTCGCGGCCCTCGCGGAGGCACCGCAGCAGCAGTTCGGGCGTGATCATCTTCATGAAGCGGCACGAGGCCTTCGGGTTCACCGGCCGGAAAGTCGTACGCTGGTTGACCTTGCGCAACTGATGGAGCATGCCGATCTCCGTCGCGATCAGCGCCGTCTTCGCCGTCATGTCGCGAGCGGCGCCGAGCATCCCGGAGGTGGACAGAATCCGGGTCCGGTCCGCGGGCAGGTCACCGACGCCGGCGAGCCAGATCGCCGAGGACGCGCAGCCGCACTCCGGATGCACCAGAACCTCGGCCGTCGGATCGGCCGCCACCTGAGCCCGCAGATCGGCCGCACTGATCCCGGCGTGGACGTGGCATTCACCCATCCAGACGTGGATGTTGTCGCGCCCTGTCTGCCGTCGCACGTGGTTGCCGAGGAACTGGTCGGGCAGGAACAGGATCGGCTGGTCCGCCGGGATCGACTCCACCACGTCCACAGCATTCGACGACGTGCAGCACACGTCGGCTTCCGCCTTGACCGCGGCGCTGGTGTTGACATAGGCAACCACCGCGGCCCCGGGATGCTCGGCCTTCCAGCTCCGCAGCTGATCGGCGTCGATCGTGTCGGCCAGCGAACACCCGGCCTGAGCCGTGGGGATCAGCACGGTCTTGTTCGGACTGAGGAGCTTCGCGGTCTCGGCCATGAAGTGCACGCCGCAGAAGACGATGGTCGATGCGTCGGTGCTGGCGGCGATCCGCGACAGTTCGAGCGAGTCGCCGACGTGATCGGCCACATCCTGGATCGCGGGGTCCTGATAGTTGTGGGCGAGGACGACCGCGTCCCGCTCGCGGGCCAGGCGTCGCACCTCTTCCGGCCAGGTCGTCGCAGTGCTCTGGGCAACGGACATTGCCTGTTCCCTTCCTTCGGCTAGTTTTCGCCTGTTAGGCGATAACTAGGGTGACGGTACCATCGGCGACATGCCCGTCGCCAAGAAAAGTGATCCGGTCAACATCCCCAGCTATCCGCACGAGGTGCTGGCCGTGGTGCTTTCCGTCCGTGACGGCAATCTGTGCGTCCTGCTGTGGCGGCGCGGGCAGAGCCCGTTCAGGTATCGCTGGGCGCTGCCCGGGGGTGGCGTGCAGCCCACGGAACGGCTCAGGGAGGCGATCACCGGTCATCTCGCAGCGAAGGTCGATGTGCGTGATGTCGCCCATCTGGAGCAGTTGGCCACCCACAGTGCGATCGATCGAGATCCGCGGGCGCGGGTCCTCGCGACCGCGTACCTCGGGCTCGCTCCGTCCGACGTACAACCGAATTTGCCGGCCGACACGGCCTGGCACCGGGTGGACGAGTTGCCGCGTACGGCGTTCGACCACCACTACTTCATCGACGCGGCCGTGGGGCGGCTACGGGCGAAGCTCTCGTACACGAACATCGGGTTCGCTCTGGCTCCGGCTGAGTTCACCATCGCCGAGCTACGCGACCTGTTCAGTGCCGCCTTGGGCTATGAGCTCGGCGCGACCAATCTGACCCGAGTTCTGACCCGGCGAAAGGTCATCGGCCCGACCGAGCGGACCGCCCGGCCCGGACAGTCCGGCGGGCGCCCCGCCGCGGTCTACAAGTTCGTGGCCCGCGAGTTGACGGTGACCGACCCGTTCGCCGTACTGCGCCCACCCCGATGATCCGGCTCACGGCCGCACAGTCTGCTCCTGAGGCTCGAACGGACTGATCAGCAGGCTGCTGTCGAGCGCCGGTGCCGAGTGCGTCAGCGCGCCGACAGACAGGGCGTCGACTCCGCTGGCGGCGATGTCGGCGACAGTCTCGAGACTGATGGTGCCGGAGGCCTCGAGCCGGCATCCGGATCCGGATGCGTCACGCTGCTCGACCACTGACCTGATGACGTCGGTGGACATGTTGTCGAGCATGATCCACTCGACCTGGCAGTCCAATGCCTCGGCCAGCGTGGCGACTTCGACCTCGACGGCCAGGTGCCGGCGGGTCGCAGCCATGCCGTCGCGGACCCTTCGGACGGCTGAGCGGACGCCACCTGCGGCGACTGTCACCCGAACCCGATCGACTGACCTGAGCCGTCGCCGCGGCGGCGCAGCGGCCGGGCGACCACTCGATCGCGCCGCGCCCGCTGATCATCTCGATTCGCTGGGGGTCGAACCACCACTGCCGGTCCTGGAAGACGGCAGTTTCTCTTCCGAGGCCAGCTGGGTGACGTAGATGGCGGTGAGCCCCAATCGTGCAGCGGTCTGTTTGGTGTTGAGGTAGCCGGGTGGGCCTGCGGGGTGCCGGATCGGCGGTTGGGGTTTCGCGGCCGTGATGGCCGCGAGGTCGGCCGGGTAGACCGTCGACTTCGTGCCAGGGACGAGTCGCAGGTGGCCGTCGGCGACGAGCTCGAGGGTGGCCTTGAGCGATCGCCCCCAGCCTGCGGGCGGCGTCTTTCAGCGGGATCGGTTCGCCCTTGTCGCGCAGCGCCTCGACCTCCGACAGCAGCAGCGGAGCGGCCGTTGTTCGGCGGGCCGTGCCGGGGCACCCGGCCGAGCGCGATGAACCGGTGGACCTGTGCGGGTTTCTTGCCCAGGACAACGGCTACGTGCGTGAGAGAGATCCGGGGGTCGTCGACCAGCCGGGGCTGGCCGAGCAGTGGATCGACGGGGAGTTCGCCCGGTTCTTCGCCCTGATCGGCCGCCATGCACCAAGCCTCACACGATCAAGATGGCGCGGCAGCACGCTTCGCAGGCTTCGGCGCCGGGGCCCTGGGCGCGGGCAACCAACCCTGGAACGTCGAGGGCAACGAGCTGCGCATCTACGGCACCAACTGCATGACCGTGGGCCGCTCCGGCGGGACGGCCGGCGACCCGGTCGTCATCACCGACTGCACGGGCGCCACGTCGCAGCAGTGGACCGCCAACGCCAACCAGTCCATCACCAGCGTCGCGAACCTGGCCCTGCGCCTGAACGCGGCGGGCACCGGGAAACGGCTCCCCGGTCAATGTCGCGACCTGCAACGGAGACAGCAACCAGGCCTGGACCAGAAGCTGCAGGTATGGGGCCCGGCGGCGATCGTCGCCGGGGCGCTACCGTATGCCCGTGAGCGTTGATCCGGTAGCGCACAACCGCGCGGCGTGGGACCTTCAGGTCGAGAGCGGCAACGAGTGGTCGCGCCCGGTCACTCCCGAGACCGTCGCGCGGGCACGCGCCGGTGACTGGTCCGTCGTGCTCATCGGGTACCGGCCGGTCGACCGGGCGTGGTTCCCCGCCGACCTGTCCGATGTAGACATTCTCTGCCTGGCCTCGGGCGGTGGGCAGCAAGGCCCGACGCTCGCTGCGGCCGGCGCGCGGGTCACGGTCTTCGACAACTCGCCGCGTCAGCTCGCCCAGGATCAGATGGTCGCGGAGCGCGAGGGTCTGGAGCTGCGCACAGTACTGGGCGACATGCGCGACCTGACGGAGTTCGGCGACTCCTCGTTCGACCTCGTCCTCAACCCGATCTCGAACCTGTTCGTGCCCGAGCTCGCACCCGTGTGGCGCGAGTGCTTCCGCGTGCTGCGGCCGGGCGGCGCGCTGCTGTGCGGCTTCCTCAACCCTGACGTGTACCTGTTCGACCACGAGGCCATGGACACCCGCGGCGAGCTCGTCGTCCGCCACCGCCTGCCGTACAGCGACCTCACGCACGTCCCGGCCGAGGAGCGCGAGCGGCTGTGGGGAGCCAACGCGCCGCTGGAGTACAGCCACACGATGGCCGAGCAGATCGGCGGGCAGCTCGCCGCCGGCTTCGTGATCACCGGGTTCGACGAGGCCCCGCACCATTCCAACGCCACCGCAGGCTGGCTGCCCGGCTACTACGCCACCCGCGCCCTCAAACCCTGAGATAGGGGGCTACCGCGACGGGCGTCGCGGCAGCTCGAATCCAGGATTTTGTCTAGACGGAGCGGGCCAGTCGGTCGGCGAGCAGGCACGTGAAGCGGGGCGGGTCGGCGAGCAGCGCCATGCCGTAGAGCAGCTCGGCGACCTCGGCCAGCGCCGGGTCGTCGGCGTTGGCCTCGTGCGCGGTGCGCAGCCCGGTGACGAGCGCGTGCTCCGAGTTGAGTTCCAGGATCCGCTTGGTGCGCGGCAACTCCTGCCCCATCGCGCGCCGTGATCGACACATCGCGCGTCATCCAGCACGCCTGCTACGCGCCGGTGGGCATGCAGGCCTGTCTACTGTGCGCTTTTGCATGGAGACTCGATACCAGCTCGCCGGCGGCCGCTGCGGCCGCGTGCTCAGTCGGTCTCTGCCGGCAGCTTGGTCACCTCGTGGGTCCGTGGTGTTCCGCCCAGCGTCCTGAGCTTGTCTGCCACTGCATCGGCGTCGAAGTCCCAGGCGAGCACTCCTACTGCTGCGTGATCTGCGTCGAGTTCGCTGCTGATCCGCGCGGCATCGTCCTCCGTCATCTTGAGGCCCTTGTGGAAGAACTTGCCGATGACTCCGCCGCCGACGACACCTGCGGCTGCACCGCCGAGCAGGGAGAGGCCGCCTGTCGGTGTCGCCGCGAGCCGCCCGCCTGGTATGCCGCGTCACCCCTAGCGGATGACCCGGCCCGATCCGACATTCCGCGATTCCGGTACCCGAACGGCGGCAGGTTGTCGGCATGTCGCGCCGAGGGCGGGTCGGTGGACACTGAGTGAGACAACGGGGCCGGGGGACGTCTCTATTGAAGGGGGCCCAGATGCGGACGAGGCAGAGGAAACACACCTCATGAACGCCACCTCAGGATCGGCGCCGGCACCGCCGTTCCCTCAGACACCACAGTTCTGGGTACTCATGGTGAACGCACTCGGACTCGGCGTCTTCGGCGCCTGCGCCGCCCTGCTGTTCATGGGACTGCTCGGGCTCGGAGACAACTGGTACACGGTCTCGGATCCGGGCTGGTTCGGCGGGCAGTGGTGGTGGCTGGGGGTCACGGCCGCCGCGGGAGTCGTGGTCGGCCTCCTGCGCCGGTGGACCCACCTGCCAGACAAGATCCCGAGCTTGATCGACGACCTTGAGCACGGGCACGTTGACGGCCGATCGGTACCCGGGATCGTGGTCGTCTCGGCGGCCTCGCTGATCGGCGGCGCAAGCCTAGGCCCCGAGCAGGCGCTCGGAGCCATGGGCGGTGGCGCCGCCGGGTGGATCGGCCGGAGGCGACGGCTCAACGACGAGGACGGCAAGGTGAACACGCTGGCCGGGTTCGCCGGCACCTACGGCGGACTGTTCTCCAGCACGCTGATCGTGGTCATGCTCATCCTGGAGGTTGCCCGCCCGGGCGGGCAACGGATGACCAAGACGCTGGCTGCCACCATCGTCTCCTCCAGCGTCTCGTTCGCGATCTACTTCGTCGTCGCGGGCGCCTTCTTCCTTGACGCCTACGCGGTGCCCGCCTTCACCTTCGAGGACTGGCAGCTGCTCGCCGGTATCGGCCTGGGCCTGTTCGCGGCGGTAGTGGTGACGCTGCTGGCCACCGCGATGAAGCTGGCAGCAAGGATGTTCAGCCAACTCAAAGTGCCGGCCATCGTTCGGCCAATGATCGGCGGCCTGGTGTTCGGCCTCGTCGGCGTGATCCTGCCGCTGACCATGTTCACAGGCAGCGATCAACTCACCACAGTCCTGCAAACCGGCGGGACACTCGGCGCCGGTCTACTGGCCGCCCTCGTCGTCGCCAAGATCATCACCTTCGCCGTCTGTGAAGCCAGTGGATTCGTCGGCGGGCCGATCTTCCCAGCGCTCTTCATCGGCGGGACGGCGGGCGTATTCGTGCACCAAGTGTTCCCCGACATGCCCCTGGGACTGGCCTTCACATGCATGCTCGCCGCAGTTCCCGGATCGCTGGTCTCCGCGCCCTTCGCGCTCGTACTGCTTGCCGCGTTCATGAGCCAACTGGGCGCACTGCAGACCGCACCCATCCTGCTCGCCGTCATCACCGCCTTCCTCGCGATGGAGTCGGTGAAATACGTCGCAGCCAATCGCCCCAAGACCAGCCCATCAACCAGTCGGGAGACAAACCCATAATCCCTCGACGGTGGATGTGATCGAATATCACTCTTTCGGACATGATCTCGGAATCCTGAACAGATTTCGGTGAGAGTGAAGTCCGGCGGACTCTGACAGACCATTGCGCACCGCATGGACCAGGCGTATGCCAGGAAATGGGGTCAGCTTCGGAGTGCCTCCCACCAACCACCCGGGAGGGACATCATGGGGCGATCTCGTGCGATGACAAATGCGGTCGCATCACTGGCCGGCTTGGCCTTGGCCACGGTCGGTACGGCGGGCGCCTCGGCCGCGCCGACCGAGTGGCAGCCTTTCCACGACACGTATGGCGACGTCACCGAAGACTTCTGTGACGTGGCCGGTCTCACCGTCCAGCTCGAGGGCGCGTCTGAGGGTCGGGACAAGTTCACCCCACGCGGCGCCGACGGTCTGCCCCACCTTCAGGTACAGGCGCAAGACACGGACGTCTACACCAACCCGGCGAACGGGAAGTCGGTGACCCAGGTCAGCGAGAGGCAGGGCCAGGAGCTCCACGTTACGGATAACGGCGATGGCACGCTGACGTTCGTCGTGAACAACACCGGCACCGTCGTGCTGTACGCCGAGGACGGTAAGACGCTCGCCCGTCAGGCCGGTCTGTTCCGCTACCAGATCGTGTACGACTATGCCGGCACGCTGACGGACCGGTCCGACGACGTCAAGATCGGGCGCCCTGACATTCTCCTGCAGACCGGCCGGCAGGACGACCTCTGCGCGGCAATGGTTCCGGCGCTCAGCTAGCGGCGGCCAAGCGGTCAGGCCAGGTCCGGTGAATAGTGCGCGGCGTACGCCCCGCCGCGCGGCACCTCGCTTTGTCTCCGCGTCGTTCGTCGTACGACGCATGAGTTCGGGCGACCACTTGTCCACGGCCACAATATTGCAGACCCACCCCAACCGGCTGGGATTGCAGGGGGCCGGCCGGGTCGGGAATCTGGTGAGTGATTACTCAGCGATCGACGGCGGCGTCTACATTCACCGCTCGTCGCGTAGTGACTTCCGCGCGAAGTCGACGGCTTCGGTGAGCAAGATGCGCCATAGCTCGGGATCGCCGGTGGGGATCGAGACCCACTCGCGGAAGACCTTGCCGGCGGGCGCGAACGGGTCGCCGTCACCATCGTCGACGAGCTCGCCAACCCGCTCGTGAGGCAGCTTCACGACTAGGGAGCCCGCCTTGTCGTCGTAGGCGGCGAGGAATCGTCCGGCCAACCGTACGCACGGGTGTCCCATCATCGTTGCCCGGCCGATGGCGGGGTCGTAGAGCAGGTCGTCGGTGAGTTCGTCGTACAGGTCGCGGGCGTAGTCCCCGACGGATGGCCCCGACGGGGACGTGCCCTTCCGGCTTTCAGCCATCAGGCCGCCGGTGGGGTGAAGACGCCGAACGTGTTGCCCGCCGGGTCGCGCAGATAGGCGAACGTCGGCGCGCCCGGGCCGGGGTCAAGGTGCTTGCTCAGCACCGAGCCGCCGAGCTGCTCGGCGTCAGCGCAGGTGGCCTCGACGTCGGCGACCAGGATGTAGAACACGGCGTGACCGGGCACCTGGCCACCGGTGCCGAAGATGCCGCCCATCGGGCGGTCGGCACCGGAGGCCTTGATGTTGCGGTAGTCCATGTCGCCGGACGCCGCAGGACCGTCGGCCTCGAAGCTCCAGTCGAAGAGGCTGCCGTAGAACTTCTGGGCACCGTCGGGGTCGCTGGTGGCGACCTCGAACCAGGCGAGGGTTCCGGGAGCGGGGTTGGTCATGACGATCTCCTTATGCCTCGGTTCACCCACCGGGGCGGCGGGTCACACCTACCGTCTCAACCCCTCGCGACAGCCCTATGTCGGTGTTTGGCAGAAGATCTTCGGGACGCAACGCCGACGCCGGCAGCTTGGTCTCGTGGCCGTCAACGAACAGTTCCGGGACGACACGCTGCGGGCGCGGCGCCGACGCCGCCCTCGCGGCGCGGGTGATGCGGTCCATCCGGAACACTCGGTCGTCTCGCCGCAGATGGCACCAGGCCGTCAGGTACGAGCCGTTGGGGCCGACCACGACATGCTGGGGCTCGACCTCGCGCTCGGTCTCGATCCCGCCGACGTCGATGTAGTGGATGCGCAGCACGGTGTTGTCGCGCACAGCGCGCCAGATCGTCTCGGCGATCTCGGCGTCGGGGTCGGGCACCGGGTGAACCAGCAACCGCACCTTCTCGGCAGCGGCACGCGCTTCCGCGAGTGCTCGCTCCGGCATCGCCGCGACGATCTTCTGCAGTGCGCTGCGGGCGTCCTTGGTGAAGAGCACGTGCTCGCTGCGGCTCAGCGCCACGGCCACGGCCGCCGCCTCGCCCGGAGTAAAGTTCAGCGGCGGGAGGCTCATCGAGCGGTCCAGCGTGAACCCGCCCCCTCGGCCCTGCTTGGTCGCGAGCGGAACGCCGGCCTGCCCAAGCGCACTGAGGTCGCGCTCGATGGTACGGATGCTTACCTCGAAATGCCTGGCCAGCTGCCGCGCCGTACGGCCACGGGCACCCGCCGCCCGCAGCTCCTCGACCACGGCGTACAAACGGTCGATGCGGTTCATGCTCGCAGCGTAGGCGCGAGCGGGGACATTTGCTGAGATTCTGGGTCAAAGGCGTCCTGATAAGCCTCCGGCCGTTCGTCAGTAGGTTGAAGCGGGATCGGCCCGCGGAATCGAACGAGTTCGGATGAACCCGTGAGGATGCGGTTGATCCGGTCGGCGTCGGTGTCGTACTGGGTCGAGACCGTTCATGATCAATCCTCATGCCACGTTGTACTCGCGGACGTTGCCGTGGCACTCCATGATCAACAGTTGCCCGCAAGAGGATCCACCACCGGTCAGACGGATAAACCGTTGCCTTCGGGTCAGTTGGCGAGCCGCCCGCACTGAACGCCGAGCTCGGCCTGGCATACGTTGAGACCAACCGCATCTGATTCCCGGCGCTGCCACCCGGAACCATCACGGAAGGATCAACGCCTAGATGTCCGTGGACGAAGCACAGTTCTACCCCGACCTCGACGCTGACGAGCGAACCACCCTCAGCCAGTTTCTTGATCAGTATCGTCATCGGGTGCTCACCCGATTCGGGAGGCTGACGGACGAGCAGGCGCAATCCAAGTCTCTGCCGGCAACCAATCTGACACCAGGCGCTGTGGTGAAGCATCTCGCGCACATGGAGGACCACTGGTTCATCGCGCGCGTCGGCGGCGGTGATTTGCCTGAGCCCTGGGCGTCCGCGCCGTTCGACACGCAGCCGGAGTGGGACCTCGAGTCCGCGGCCGACGACACCGTCGGGGAAATCGTCGAGCTCTACCGTGCCGCGTGCGCGCGCAGCCGCGGCGTCGCAAGTCGACTTCCTAGCCTCGACACGACCGCGCCCCGGCCATCATTCGGCAAGGGTCCCGTGACACTTCGCTGGGTGATGGTGCACATGCTGGAAGAGACCGCATGCCATGTCGGCCATTTGGACCTCTTAACCGACCCGCTGTCCGTACGCAACGCCCGATAGGCGTTCCCGACTGGACACGACCGGCCGGACGCGCGCGAGATGTCCTTGGCCCACGGCCAGCACCGTCTCAGATAGGTGGTTCGGTGAAAGGCTCGATTGTCGGGGGGTAACCGTACCCGAGGTCTGCAGTGACCCGATCGGCGAGCATGGTGTGATGACATGCCCCGGCTGGTGGCTCTACTGGGCTAGTTATTAGCCGGTGATTGATGCGAGTGCGACCGGCCTTCGTGCAGGGGTCTGTGCGGCATGCCAGAACCGGAAGGGCGAACAGCAGGGAACCCGCAGTTATCCGAGGCGCCGTAGCGCTGTCTCGATAGCGACCTCGACCCGGGAAGTCATGCCGGGCACATCGACGGGACGGCGCCCAGCGACCTGACCACGGATCCACTTCGGCCCGCTATCGTTATAGTGCAGCAGGGCATACAGGTCCCACCACGGATCGAGAGTCACCCCGGCGATCGACTCATAGAGCGACCGAAGCTGCTCCGACCACTCGGGCGAGTAGAGCGCCGCCAAGTATCGCCGACAGTGCCCGACGTCAATCGCGCGCGCCCCCCGATGGATGGAGTTCCAGTCGGTCAGTCCAGTAATCCTCCCGCGCGACCACAGCATGTTGACAGGCAGGAGATCGCAGTGCAGAAAGACGGCAGTGTCCTTTGGCGGCGGCGCCGCCATGACACCAAACGCCGCCTTCCACACAGCCGGCTTCTGTGCGTCGACCGGCACCTGAAACCCGTCTAGAGGAGCGATCCAAGAATCCGTCCAAGGTCTGAACATCTTCGCGGGGAGATCGAGGGAATGCAGCAATACGGCAATCTCCGCGATCCTCGTCATCCACGACCGAGGTTCCGCCGGATTGAGGTGCACATGCCCCGGTAACCGTGTCATCAGCAACGATGGCGCGCCCACCGTCGAAGCACCAGCAACATCAGTAGCCAGGATGCTCGGAACCGGGAGCCCGCTTCCCACCACCACGCCAAGGTTGGCGATCTCCTTCTCCAAGCTCCCCTGCAGGCCAAGCCCTCCCGGGTACTGCCGCAGTACGACGAACGTTCGCATTCCACGTCGCTCGACAGTCAGCCGATGCACGGCGGAGCAGACGCCACCGGTCAATCGGCGATAGCCAACGACGCGACTGCCCCGACCCATCGACGCCGCAACCCAGGCGAGAGTCTCCACGGAGGGCCGACGCTGCCTGAACCCGCCATCCCTCCAGTCGCCGTCGGTCATGAGCGCGAGCCTATTCGTCAGGGGCCTGCGGCGATAAGGGTTTTCTAGTCCGGCGATACCAGGTCGACTCAGTGCCGGCGCAGCGAGAGTGTCCCGCGAGGTGCCGATGGCGTGGGGCCAACTGGAGTCAAATGGTGTGGGCAGAGTGGCCAGATCAGGTCGAGCCACGAACTCTCGGAGCCTCAAGTTGGTCCGTGTGGCAACAGCCGTCGGATTCATTATCTCTGGATCGCGGGTTCGAGTCCCGCCCGCCCTACCACGAAGACCCGCCGGGCAGAGTTCTACGCGGGTGACACGGATGCGTCGTACCTGGTGGGCGCGCAGGTACGGCGACTCGTTTAGATGTCCGGTGCATGGCGGCGGTGGTACAGCCACATGGCGGCGAATGCGAGGCCGGCGGTGCCGAGTGCGGATGCGCCCGCCTGTCGGGCCTCGGCTCCGCCGTCGTTCGACGGGCCCGGGTCGAGCGCCGCCTCGGCGGGAAGCCCCGGCAGCGGGGGCTCCTTGCAGGCAGGGTGGTAGGCCCAGTGGCAGTCCGGCATTGTTATGGACCCGGACCCGGACCCTGGCTCCGGGGCTAGTCGTGCCGACGCTTCGGTAGCGGTGAGCGTGGCAGCGCCCAGTGCGAGCGCGGACCCTGCGATGGCCCAGTACTTGCGGTTCATGATTCCTCCTTTCAGGTGGTCGCGGCGTACGAGTTCAGGTCGGGTGCGGCGCCGAGTGGTCGCGGCGTCGCTGTACGCCGAGGGTGATGCCGAGCGCGGCTCCACCGAGGGCGATGCCGCCGAGTGCGCCGAGAGCGATCGAGGTGGTATCGAGTGCAGTCGCTTGATTGACCGGTTCGACTGGTGCCGGTCCTGTGGCCGGCTGGTCGGCGTACCCGGGATAGCCGGACCCCTCGTCCGGCCACGGAGTAACTTGCTGCGTCGGCTGGGGATCGCCCGGACTCGCCGTCGCCGGTCCGCCAGTTGCGAAGGCGAAAGCGAAGGCGAAGGGGATGACTGCGATCGCCGTGATGCGGTGGTTCATGATTCGGTCTCCCTGTCCTCGAGTCCGGCGGGGCCGCTCGCTGCGGTCCGGGTACGCCGGTCGCTCGGTGTTCCTGTTGTCGCGCAAGGTGGTATCGCGACGCCTGAGCGCGGTATCACGGCGGTAACTCGGCCGTTGACGACCTGCTGTGGGAGGCCGACAGTCGAGGAGTGGGCATCGATGTACTGGGCCCGCTCACGATCGAGGGGGATCAGAAGGCTCTCGGGCGACGTGACCAAGTCGTGGTCGCAGCGGTGGCGGTGAACCCTGGGGAGGTCGTCAGTGCAGAGCAGCTCGCCGACGTGTTGTGGGGCGGCGAGCTGCTGCCGCCGTCATGGCAGAAGATCGTGCAGGGCTGTGTGGTCCGGCTTCGCAAGGTTCTCGGCGCGCATGCGATCGAAACGTTGCCGCTGGGGTACCGGCTCGTCGTTCCGCTCGATGAGATCGATGCGCAGCGATTCGATCGCGCGGTGGTACGGGCTCGTGAGCTGCTGGCGGCCGGCGAACCTGGCCGGGCGGAATCTCAGTGCGGACGAGTGGAGTCAGGCCTTCGGCGATCGGCCGTACGAGAAGACCTGCCCCTGAAGGGGCGTACGCCGGCCATCTGCGGGATCGGTGGTGTCGAAGGTCGGGTGTCCATTCGATCGACCGGTCGACCGATCTGCATCTGTGGGGAAGGAAACAGCTATGCAACAAACGCGTACATCCGGCCGCTGGCGGCGGTCGGTGAGACGGCTTGCCGCCGTGGCGGCCGTGTTGGTCCCGGTGGCGGCGGTCTCGGTCGTTGGTGCGGAGTCCGCCCAGGCGACGGGGTGCCGAACCAACGGGCACGTCTACCTGACGTCGGTGTACCCGACGAGCGTGCGGACCGAGGATCAGCCGGTCGACGGTGGCACTGACGACTACCAGATGTTCACCGGCGACTGGACTTCGTTCCGGGTCGGTGGCAATGGCCTGCGTTCGTACACCTCGCCGGCGTGGACCGTCGAGAGCAACGTGAGCGGGTCGTTCGTCTTCAATGGCCGAGTCGCCGGAAGCAACTGCGTCGCGAACGAGACGACGGTCGGCCTTGCCAGGCACACCGTTGCAGGAGAGGTCTGGACGGTCCGAGCGAACTACCTCACGGGCAACTCGGGGCGGTTCATCCAGAACCAGGCGCATTTCCGCATCTTCTTCGTCGACCCGCCCCCGCCCGACCCGTGGTATGAGCCGCCGTGCTACTACGCCGAGGCGTGCTTCTGAGCATGGAAGAACATCTGTGTGAGCCGAGCCGCGGACCGGCTCACACAGGTCCGGACGCCAGTACGAATCTGACGCAACAACTGCGCAGTCCAGCAGTTCATCTGTTCCGAATCACTGTCAGGGCCAACACCGAACTGAGGAGGGTCAGCATGTGCACGACACCCGAACACCGAACGATAGTGGCGATGCTGGCCGCGGGCAGTCCCGTTTGGTACGTCGCCGCGTTGACGAAAAGCGACCGGCACTACATCTACACAGTTGGTGCTCAGCACGGCTATCCGGATCGTGCCGCGATGACGCAGTCCCTCCGGCAATTCGCCGAGCCACGCTGAACCACCAGCCGATGGGGATCAGTGCGAGGCGCCGGCTCGGGCCGTCTTGGGGAGCAGGAAGCCGACCGCGAACGCGAGCAGGATTCCGCCGACGGTTGCGAGGAGCGCGGCCAGGGTCCCGTCGAGCGCAGCCAGGGCGCGGGTGGAGGGCTCTTCGTGGGCGACCTTGCCCATGAAGATGGAACCGATCACCGCGATACCGAGCGCGATACCCACCTGCTCGAGCGAGCCCAGCAGGCCCGTGGCCGAGCCGACCTCTTCGTCCCGGACGCCGCCCAGGATGATGTCGAACAGCGGGACGAAGACCATCCCCATACCGGCTCCGCCGATCAGGTTGGGCACCGCGAGATCCCAGTGCCCGACGTTCAGGCCGGCCAGCGTCAGTACGACGTACAGACCGATGAGGCCGATCGCCATCAGCGCGAGGCCGATGTGGAGCAGTTTGCGACCGTACTTCTGCATCGTGATCCCGGAGACCGCCGAGCCGATCAACGCCCCGAAGGCCCACGGCGCCATCGCCAGGCTCGCGTGGATCGGGGTGTAGCCGAGGCCGACCTGGAGGAACATGCCCAGGACGAACGTGCCGGCCATCGCACCGAAGAAGACCACCGCGAAGAACACGCCGGACAGGTACGAGCGACTCCGCAGCAGACGGGGCTCGATCAGAGCGCCGATGCGCTGCCGGCGGGACTGGTAGACGCCGAACCCGGCGAGCATCGGCACCGAGGCGACCAGGAGCGCCTTCGACCACAGCGGCCAGCCGATCTCGTGACCCTGCACCAGCGGATAGACCAGGGCGACCAGGCCGGCGCCGGCGATCAGCAGTCCGGGAACGTCCAGCGAGATCCGGCGGCCGGTGGGCTGGATGTTCGGCAGGTACTTGGCCGCGACGACGAAGGTGAAGATGCCGACCGGGATGTTCACCAGGAAGATCGCCCGCCAGCCGATCCCCAGCAGATCCGCGTCGAGCAGCGTGCCGCCGACGATCGGGCCGATCACCGCCGACAGACCCATCACCGGACCGAAGAACCCGAACGCCTTGGCTCGCTCGACCGGTTCGAACAGGTCCCGGGCCAGTCCGAAGCCCTGCGGCAACATGATCGCGGCGAACGCGCCCTGAGCGACGCGCGCGGCGATCAGCATCTCCGACGACACCGCCAGGCCGCACAGGAACGAGGTCACGGTGAATCCGCCGACGCCGATCAGCAGCGCGTGCTTGCGGCCGAGCAGGTCGCCGAGGCGGCCGCCGACGAGGAGCAGGACCGCCAGGGCCATCGTGTACCCGGCGGCCATCCACTGAAGGCTCGCGTAGGAGCCGCCGAGGTCGGCGCGGATGGCGGGGGCGGCGACGTTCATGACGGTCGAGTCGAGGAGATCCATCACCGACGCGGTGATGACCGCGGAGAAGGCGAACCAGCGGCTGCGGGGGCGACGCGGGGCCAGCTCGAGAGCGGAGCTACCGGGGAGTTCTGCGACTGCGGTCATCATCGGCTCCAGATCCAAACGGAACGAAATGTTCTGTTCCAACTCTAGCGGAACGGAGCATTCCGTTCAAGTGGTATCCTGGTGACATGACGAGAGCTCTCAGTGGCCGGCAGGCGCAGGCGGCCCGCAACGACGAAGTGATCCTGGCCGCGGCCCGGGCGGTGTTCATCGCCGATCCCGGTGCCCCGATCGCCGCCGTGGCGGAGCGCGCCGGTGTCGGTATCAGCGCGCTCTATCGGCGGTACGCGAGCAAGGAGGAGTTGCTCCGCAAACTCTGCAGCGATGGGCTGGGCAGGTACATCGAGGAGTCGGAGAAGGCTCTCGCCGATGACCGCGAGCCCTGGGTTGCGTTCGGAGCGTTCCTGCACGCGCTGGTCGACGCGGACACCAACTCACTGACCCAACGGCTCGCGGGAACGTTCACCCCGACGCCCGGCCTCTGGCAGGACGCCGCTCGGGCGGCTGAGCTGAACCAGGCCATCTACGCGCGGACGAAGGAGTACCTCCGGCCGGGGATCGTGGTCGAGGACTTCGCGGTGATCCTGGAGCAGATCACGTCGATCAAACTCGGCGACGAGGCTCGGACGAACCAGCTCCGGCATCGGTATCTCACCCTGATGCTGGAGGCGATGCATCGGCCCGGGGAACGACCGGGCAGCGGTTCGGAACTCCCGGGACCGCCACCCAGCAATGACGAACTGACCGACCGCTGGCGGGCCTGACTGGCGGGCCGGCAGGTGCTTGGCCCGCTGTCGGGGGCGTGAGACGGTGGGTTGATGTCGAGCGCTCTGCTGATCGTGGGTTCGGAGTCAGCGATGCCATCATCGGCCTGACCATCATCGCGATCGGTACGTCGGCCCCCGAACTGGTCACCACGATCGTCTCCACGCTCCGAGGCAACCGCGACATTGCCCTAGGCAACCTCCTCGGCTCCAGCGTCTACAACATCGCCATCATCCTCGGCGTCACGATCCTCGTAGCACCAGGCGCAGTCGAAGTCCCCGACGAGATCCTCGGCGGCGACCTCCTCCTCATGGTCGGCGCCGCAGTCGCCTGCATACCGGTCTTCATGTCAGGCCGCCGAATCACCCGAATCGAAGGCGGCGTGTTCGTCGCCGCGTACGTCGCCTACCTCGCCTGGCTCCTCGTCTCCCGTGCCTGAGCCGTCGGCGGGCGCGGGTGCGTCCGCCGACGGCTCACGGGTTAGGGACCGGTGACAGAGTTGACGATGACTGAGCCGGTGCCGATGGTGGCGTTGGTGTCGGTTTGGACCGTGAGGGTGCCGGTGATGGTGCGGCCGGCGCCGGGGTCGGCGTTGACGGTCAGGGTCGCGGTGGTTGACCACGACGAGCCGGATGGGTGATTGGCGTTGGTGTCTGGGCTCACCAGACTGCCGAGCGCCGGCGAGACGTAGGAGTCGACCAGGTCGTACGCCGTACTGCCGCTCGGCACGTTGAAGCCGTCTACCTCGATCCGGTAGAGGGCCGCTACCGGGTTGGCCAGCGTGACCTGTTCGACAGCTGTTGCGCCGCCGCTGGCGCCTACCAGGACGCACGTGGGAGCGCACCGATAGACGAGCAGGTCGATGTCCGCCTGTGGATCGGACGCGTTCCCGGTACGGATCGTGTACGACGTGACGCCCGCCGGCACCGTGACGTCGAACGTCTGCGTTGCCAGGTGGCCGATCGTCGGACGCTGGGTCTGTGCGCTGGCCAAGGCACCGCCACCAACAAGCCGGCCGGTGAATCCGGCGAGCTGGTTGGAGACCGTGTAATTACGGACGACCGGTACACCAAGCGCCGCGGACGACACCACGTCCGGGTTCGGCGAGATCGTCGTACCGAGGACGGTCGCGGACAGGTCGAACGGCGCCTCCTTGACGTCCGAGGTACGGCGTGCCTCGACGACGAGCTCCCAGACACCCGGCTGAGGGTTGACGACCGTACGGCTGTGCGGCGATCCACCGGCGCAGCCGGCGCCCGCATCCGGGTCGTAGCAACTCGTACTCGCGTTGCTGTCCACCGGCAGGCCCTGCGGGCTGTACCGCAGGAAGCGGATCTGTCCCGCGCCGGCCTGAGTGCCGCCGCCGGTCAGGTCGACCTTGAGCGCGCTCGCGCCGGGCGGCACCCGGACGAAGTAGCTGCGAGTCGCGTCCCGCCCGACCTTGCCGCTGGCTTGGAACGTGTACGCGTTGGCCGCCGTCAGGTCGGTCGGTACGAACACCGAGTTCATGGTCATCAGGTCGATGCCCGGTGTGGTCGGGTCGTCGAGTTGCAGGACCGCCGAGTGCGCGCCCGTACTGAACGGATTGATCTGCACGGCGAACGAAACCGGCTGGTTCAACGGCAGGAAGACCGCGGGTAGCGACGTAAAGGTGCCGTCGTTGCCCACCCACCGCACCAGGTGCGGCATCGGCAGGTTGCGCCCTGTCGTCCGGGTCAGCGTGTACGTGCGGACGTACTTGACCCCACGGGTGACGCCCTCACGATCGTGGATGCCGACACCGACGTTCGGCGTCGCCAGCTGACCGCTGAGCACCGTCTTCACCGGAACGGACGCGGTGATCGCGTTCGGCCGCTGCCCAGCACGAAGCTCCTTCCAAGCATCCGTCACCTGGACCAGGCCCGCGCCCTGCTCGTAGGCGCCAAGCTGACTTTGGTACGCCGCACTCGACCGGATCGCACTCCGCAACGCGGCCGCGGTCGGACGAGTCCCGAACGTCGCCTTGTAGGCACTGACCAGCAACGCGCCCGCGCCAGTGGTCTCCGGGGCGGCCATCGACGTGCCGTTCAGCATCGAGTAGCCGGGCGGCAGCGTGTACGTGCCGGCCACCGGACCACCGGGCTGCCAGAGCGGCGTGGTGGAGATCGCCGAACCCGGCGCGATGACGTCCGGCTTGAAGCCGCCGTCCTCCCGCGGGCCACGCGACGAGAACGGGTGCAAACCCTTGTTGTTCAAGGGATCTGAGCCATAGTTCGCGAGCCAGGTCGCCTTGGTGATGTACGACCCGACGGCGATCGAGTTGGTGGCCACCGCCGGATCGCCGACGGAGTTCGCCCCGGCGCCGCTGTTGCCGGCCGAGAGGAAGATCTGCATGTTGAACTCGTCGATCGTCCGGTTGTAGAGCTCCGCCCGGGCGTTGTTGCCGTCGTTGAGCCCCGGCAGACCGCCGATCGAGATGTTCACGACGTCGGCGCCGTTGTGCGCGGCGTACAGCACACCGTCGATCAGGCCGCTGCTGGTGCAGGAGGTGGTGGTCAGGCAGACCTTGACCGCCATCAGTTGTGCACCCGGGGCAGCACCGCTCATCTGGCCGCCGAACAGTCCGTTGGCCGCGGTGATACCGGCAACGTGGGTGCCGTGCTGCGCACCGGCGATGCCCAGGTTGACCACCGAGCCCGCATCCGAGTCCGGGTTGTACACCGATCGATCGGTCACCACGACGAACGGGACGCTCTCGTTGACGGCCGTCGCCGGGTTGTCGGTGCCGAGGTGACCCGTGTCGCGGTTGACCTTGAAGTCGATCATCGAGGTCTGGTCGGTGAAGTCGCCGTCCTGGTCGGTATCGACGTACACGCGTTTCGTCGTGCGGTCCTGCAGTACGCCGATCGCCTCAGCGGTCACGCCGTCCCGGTCGACGTCCCCGCCGAGCTCGCCCTGGGCCAGTTCGCCCGCCGCCTCACGGAGCAGACCGAGGGCGTACGGACCACCGGTCGCCGGCGCGGTCCAGGTCCGGCCGCCGGCCGTGAACGTGCCGTTGAATCGTCCGGTCGTACTGATCCACGTCGCGTCACCCGAGGTCGGGGAGTTCGCGTTGTACCAGTCAACGATCTTCGGCAGACCCGTCGTCGTGGTCTTCAGGGCCGGTACGTCGAGATCGATACCCGAGTCCAGGATCGCGATCTTGGTGCCGCGACCGTCCCACTTCGGGTTCGCCAGCGCGAACTGCGCGGCCTGCGTGTCACCGGTCGGCAGGTATGGGTTGACGCGCGGTGTGGTCGCGCTGGGCGGCGTCTGCGGGATCGGCAGCTGAGTCCCGTCCGGCTGCGGATCGTCCATCTTGAACAGGCCGTCGACGTCGACCGCCTCGACCGCGCTCGCCTTGGCGGCTTGCTCGGCCTTCCCGACGGGCATCTCGACCTTGAGGTAGTCGACGGCGGCGTCGGACTTCAGCACGACGCCACCGAGAGCGCGGAGTTGGTCCGCGGCGGCCGACAAGTGGTCGCGTTCAGCCGCGACCAACAGCGTCACGGTCTTCTTGCCCGCGGCCTGTGCCGCGGCGAGCCTGGCCCGGTCGGCATCGCCGAGGTCCTGGTCCGATTTCGGATGTGGATCGGTTGCGGTGGCGGCGGCACTGCCGGTTCCCCCCGGTCGTGCCGCGGCCCCTGGAACTGTGGTGACGGTGGCGGTTGCCAACCCGAGCACCGCGGCGAACACGGCCGCAAGCCGCGCCTTCCGGCGGTACGCAGGCATCGTTGACAGAGACATGGTGGCGGTCCTCCCCTGGCCCGATGAGCTGCCAGCAGTGGACCTTGTCACCCTCACGAGCGCAAGACCTGGCCCCAAACTGCTTCGCCGTACGCTCGCGCCGGCAAGGCACGGCGAACCGACGGCGGACGTGGCACCGCCCGCCGTCGGTTCTGTCGTGCGGTCAGTCGATGACGCGGAAGCCGTTGCGTGCGCCCAGTTTCGTCAGGCTCTGCCTCCCTGGGATGCCGTCGAACGGCGGTGGGACCGTGGCCTTCTGGAAGAGCGCGTAGGCCTTGCGGAACTCGGTACCGGCGTAGCCGTCGACGAACTCCGCCGCCTTGAGGCCCTGGTGCCGCAGCGCCTTCTCGACGATCAGTACGTCGCGCTCGTGCAGCCCGTCCCCACTCGGACGGAACTGGTCACGGCGGGCGGCGTCGATGACGTTGCTGAGGTCGACGACCGGCAGCTGTGCTGGGGCATTGGGCCGCCAGACCCGGACTCCGTTGACGTCCTCGCTCCAGCCACGGTACCGGTGTCCCCAGGTGCGGGTGATGAACGAGATCGCGACCTTGTCGATCTTGCCGTGCCGCTTGATGTCGTTGCTGAAGCACATCCCGTCGCCGGCGCTGATGGCGACGTGGCCGTCACCTCCGTTGGTCCACCAGACGGGGACTCCGAGCGGTGGCGTACCGGTTGTGCCGTGCCTGAGATCGGCCCCGAAGTAGCCCTTCTCGGCCGACCCGTACAGCGGTCCGACGTTGAAGCAACGCCGGACGAAGACCAGACACTGGCGGAACCAATCCTGGGACGGGTTGGCCACCTGTCCCTTCGCGAAGTCGATCGCGGCCTGCCCGGTGCGGATCGCCATCTCACTCATCCCCTTCCGGATCGACCTCGTCGGCCGACTTCACGACATCGTCGGGCCGCGTCTCCTGACCAGGCTCCTCGCCCGGTTCCAGCGCGGTCTCATCGCTGTTCCCGACCGGCTCGGCGAACTCGCTGTCGAGCGCCGGGTCATCGGCCATCACTCCCGCCGACTTGCTCAACGGCAGCAGCGTACTTTCGTCCAGCACGTCGACAGATTGCGAACTGTCGACCACTACTTCGCTCATTGCGAAACCTCCCCCTGTTTGCTGTTCCTCCCACAACTACGCTCACGCCACCCCTGCGACATCCGAGGGAAACCCTCAGATCGGCGGCAAGAACCCTCAGATTCTCAGCCGGCCTCAAACCGCTTTGCACGCCGAGCAGGCGGCCAGGCTCGTGTCACACCTGGGCGGCAAGGACTAGAGGGCGCCGGAGATGGCGGTCTTGCGGAGGTCGGCGCGGTAGGCCTCCAGCGCGATCAGCTCGCCGAACATCCGGTTGTAGTCGTCGGCGCGATCGATCGGATTCGTGCGCTGCAGCTTGGATTTCAGGTCCTGGATCCGGCGCGCACAGGTCAGCTCCTGCAACCGGGCGAGCAACGCCTGCGCGTACGGTTCGTCGGGTTCACGCCCGAGCCGCAACGGATCCACAGCCAGCGCGCTCACCACCGCCGCGGCCGGATCGTTGCCAATGGCATCGCGTACGGCGACCACCCACGCCTCACCGGGAGCCGCGGCCGCCGGACCACCCGCCTTCGCCATCGCGACCCGGACGGCGGCCAGCCACGGATGCGTGAAGTCGTGGTCGTCGAGCTCGTCGAAGGCGACCCCGACCAGCAGCGGATACTGCATCGCGACCTTCAGCGCGTCCCACTCGATCACGAACCGCTGGTCCCGCGGCGACGGGATCTCGACGCGAGGAGGCGGCGGCTGAGCCCCCTCCAGCGGCTGCCCGCCCTGACCACGATCATTGTGAACACGGTCGGTCGGTGCCGCACCTCGCGAGGCCGCCCGGTGGACCTCGGACCGGACCTGGTCGACCTCCATGCCGAGCTGCCCGGCCAGTTCGCGGGTGAAGGCGTCCACCTTCGACCGGTCGCGGATGCTGATCACCAGACGCGCCGCCTCCCGCAGCGCGTCGATCCGCGTGTCCGCGCGATCCAGGTCGTACTTCGACAGCACATTCGTCAGCACGAAGCGGTACAGCGGAACCCGCCGGCCGATGAGCTCCCGGACCGCGGCATCACCCTTCTGCAGCCGCAGGTCGCACGGATCCAGTCCGTCCGGCTCGACCGCGACGTACGTCTGCGAGGCGAAGGCCTGGTCGCCGGCGAAGGCCTTGAGCGCCGCGCGCTGACCGGCCTCGTCACCATCGAAGGTGAAGATCACCTCGCCGCGGAACTGGTCGTGGTCGAGCAGCAACTGCCGCAGGACCCGCGCGTGATCCTCGCCGAACGACGTCCCACACGTGGCGACCGCCGTCTGTACGCCGGCCAGGTGGCAGGCCATCACGTCGGTGTAGCCCTCGACGACCACGGCCTGGCGGCCCTTCGCGATCTCGCGGCGGGCGAGGTCGACGCCGTACAGGACCTTGGACTTCTTGTAGATCGGGGTCTCGGGAGTGTTCAGGTACTTCGCTTCGATCCGGTCGTCGTCGAAGAGCCGGCGGGCACCGAACCCGATCACGTCCGAGGACGCGTCCCGGATCGGCCACATCAGCCGGCCGCGGAACCGGTCGTACAGGCCGCGCTGACCCTCGGCGGACAAGCCGGACGAGACCAGCTCCGCGTTCGTGAAGCCGCGGCCGCGCAGGTGGTTGGTCAGCGCCTCACCACCGCGCGGCGAGAACCCGACCCCGAAGTGGACGGCGGCGTCCTTGTCGAAGCCGCGCTGGTCCAGGAACTGCCGGCCGGACGACGCGTCGGCCGCGCCGAACAGCTGCTCGACGTAATACTCCGCGGCGACCTTGTGCGCCTCGACCAGCCGGGGCCGCTGGTTGCCCGGGCCCCGCTGGATCGGCGCGCCGGAGTCGTCGTACCGCAACTGGATGCCGACCTTCGAGGCCAGGGTCTCGACCGCTTCGGAGAAGCTGATCTGGTCGATCTTCTGGATGAAGTCGATGACGTCGCCGCCCTCTTGGCAGCCGAAGCAGTAGAAGAACCCGCGCGCCGGGGTGACGTTGAACGACGGCGATTTCTCGTCGTGGAACGGGCACAACCCCTTGAGCGAACCACCGCCGGCGTTCTTCAAGGTCACGTACGAGCCGACGATGTCGTCGATCCGGGCCCGCTCGCGCACCAGCGCGATGTCCTCGTCCTTGATCCGGCCTGCCACCCCGCGAGTCTACGACGCGGGCGGGGTGGACTTAACCTGGATACCGTGCCGCGTACTCTTCGCCCTGGTCAAAAGTCCGAGCTCTACGTCGTCGAGGTGGACACCGGCGAGCGCCGCCTGGTCTACAGCTCCGCCGATCTCCTCTTCGAAGCGCCCAACTGGACGCCCGGCGGGGAGCTGATCGTCAACGGGGACGGACGGCTGTTCCGGGTCGACGGTGGGCTCGAGGAGATCGATCTCGGCGGGGTGCCGGCGATCAACAACGACCACGTGGTCAGTCCGGACGGGACGACGGTCTACGTGTCGGCAGACGACGGACATCTGTACGCCGTACCGCTCGAAGGCGGATTGCCTCGCCGGGTGACCAACGATCGGGGACCCGGGTTTCACCACTACCTGCATGGGGTTTCGCCGGACGGCGCGACGTTGGCGTACATCGGGTTGGAGCAGGTGGACGGTCGCCGGATCACCAATGTGTGGACGATTCCGGCGGCCGGCGGGGACGACGTACAGCTCACCGATGACGAGCACGCGGACGACGGGTCCGAGTACAGCCCGGACGGGAAGTGGATCTACTTCAACTCTGAGCGGGCGTCGACCACGCCGGGACACGCGCAGCTGTTCCGGATCGCGGCCGGCGGTGGCGCGGCCGAGCAACTGACGTTCGACGAGCGGGTCAACTGGTTCCCGCATCCCGCGCCGGACGGGTCGGCGATCGTCTACGTCAGCTTCCCTCCCGGTGTCCAGGGGCATCCAGCTGACATTGCCGACGTACGCCTGCGGCTGCTCACCGCCGAGGGCGAGATCCGGGAGATCGCGACGCTGTTCGGCGGCCAGGGCACGATGAACGTGCCGAGCTGGTCGCCGGACAGCAGACAGTTCGCGTACGTCGCTTACCCGATCTAGGGGCTTAGATGTCCACGAGCTCCACCGAGGTGTCGGCGAGGCGGGCCGGGTCGACCTGCTTGCCGGAGCGGATCAGGTCCTGGATGGCGTCGGTCGCGCCCCAGGTGTTGACGTGCATGCCGGCCAGCACGTGCCGGTCGTCGTCCACCCAGAACGCGACGTAGGCGCCGGACTTCGGGTCACCCCGCAGCACGACCTGGTACGACGTTCCGTGCGGGACGTAGCCGGCGTACTCCATGCCCAGGTCGAACTGGTCGGTGAAGAAGAACGGGATCGCGTCGTGCGCGACGTCCTGGCCGAGCATCGCCTTGGCCGCCGACTTGCCGGTGTCCTTGGCGTTCTGCCAGTGCTCGACCCGCACCGGCCCGCCGAACAGCGGGTGGTCCCAGCGCACCACATCGCCCGCGGCGTACACGTCCTCGGCCGACGTCCGCAGATCCGGACCGGTCACGATGCCCGAGCCGTTCTCACGGGTCGCGACCTCGATGCCGGCGTCCGCGGCCAGCTCGACGTTCGGCTGGACGCCGACGCCGACGACCACCAGTTCCGCCGGAAGCACCTCGTCGCCGGCGAGCCGCACCCCGGTCACCTTGTCGGTGCCCTCGAAGCCCTCGACCCTGGCGCCGAACCGGAACTGGACCCCGTGCTGCCGGTGGAACTCGGCGAACAACTCCCCGACCTCCTCCCCGAGGACCGCGGCCAGCGCAGTCGACTGCGGCTCGACGACCGTGACCTCGCAGCCGCGCTCTCGGGCGGCCGATGCCGCCTCCAGCCCGATCCAGCCGGCGCCGACCACGACGACGCGCGGCTTGGCGGCGTACGCGTCGGTCAGCGCCTGCGACTCCTCGGCCGTCCGCAGGTAGTTGATGCCCGGCAGGTCGGCACCCGGTACGTCGAGCTTCCGGACCCGGCTGCCCGTGGAGATCAGCAGCTTGCCGTACGACACCTGTGAACCGTCGTCCACGGTGACGGTGTGGGCCGCGGGGTCGATCGCCGTGACGGTCCGGCCGAGACGCAGTTCGACGTTGTTGTCGTCGTACCACTGCTGGTCATGCAACTGGGCGACGTCGGTCTGGTCCTTGCCGAGCAGCACCCCCTTGGACAACGGCGGTCGCTCGTACGGCAGTGCGCTCTCACTGCCGATCAGGACGATGCCGCCGGTCCAGCCTTCGGTCCGCAGCGTCTCCGCCGCGGTCGCACCCGCAAGGCTCGCACCAACGATGACCATGGCCTGCTGATCTGCGTCACTCATGCAGCCGACTCTAGTGCGCGAAGCCTTGTCGCGTGGTCACTGAGTCACTACCGTGGCGGAGGACATCATACGTCCTATGTCCTCCGGGAGTCTCATGCGCGCCTTCCCACCCGGCCGCCTCGCGGCCGCCGCCCTGTTCGTGCTCGGATCCCTCACCACACTCACCACCTTCGCCGCCTCGCCGCCGGCCGCGGTCGCAGTCGCCGCGCAGCCCGCGACGCCCGACGCCTCGGCGCCGTTCGTCGAGGACAACGTGCTGTTCCAGCAGAAGACCGACGGGTACTCGTGCTTCCGCATCCCCGCGATCGTCCGCGCGAAGGACGGCACGGTGCTCGCGTTCGCCGAGGGCCGGGTCGCGGACTGTGGCGACGACGGCGACATCGACATCGTCCTGCGCAAGTCACCGGACGGCGGCAAGACCTGGGGACCACTCCAGGTGGTCTCGGACGGCAACGGCGGTACGCACGGCAACCCGGTGCCGATTGTTGACAATCAGACTGGTCGGATTGTCCTCATTACTACGCACAACGGCCCCGAGCCCTGCACGAACGGTTGCGATCGCGACCCGTACGTCCAGACCAGCGACGACTCCGGCACGACCTGGACGGCGCCTCGCGAGCTCACCGACGCCAAGCTGCCGAGCTGGAACTTCTGGTACGCGACCGGCCCGATGCACGGCATCCAGCTCCAGCACGGCGAGCACGCCGGCCGACTGGTCGTCGGCGCCAACTTCGAGACGTACGACGGCGTCGGTCCGCACGTCTACGGCACGCATCTGCTCTACAGCGACGACTCCGGCCAGAGCTGGCACATCGGCGCGACCACCTCCCGCGACGACGGCACGGTGATCGCCCAGGAGGTGACCGTGGTCGAGTTGACCGACGGCCGGATCTACGCGCTGGCCCGCGAACGCGGCACCGACCCGGGCAGTCGCGCGTACGCGATCAGCAGCGATGGCGGCGACACCTTCGACGCACGCTTCCGGACGTTGCCAAAACTCGTGATGCCCGATGTCCAAGGTTCCTTGCTGCGCTTCAGCGCCCGCAACGAAGGCGATCGGCGCAACCGGATCCTGTTCTCCGCGCCGGCCCATCCGGCGGCCCGCGAGGTGATGACGGTGCGTTCGTCGTACGACGAGGCTCGGACCTGGGACACGTGGCAGCAGGGCAAGGTCTTCTACTGGGGTCCGACGGCGTACTCGGACATGGTCCGGCTCGACGGCGACCAGGCCGGGCTGCTCTACGAGGCGGGCGTCGCGAACCCGTACGAGACGATCCGGTACGCACGCTTCAACGAGGCGTACCTGTCGACACCGAACGGCACTCCCCCGGGCATTCCGGGGCCGCCCGCACCCGGGCCGCTCACACCTGACGTGGGCCCGGCCCACAATCCGGCGTACGTCCGTGGTGGGGCGACTGTTGCCCCGGGCAAGTTCGGCACCGGCCTGGCGCTCGATGGGGTGGACGATCGGGTCGAGGTGCCGTTCGACCGCTCGATCGATCTCGGCGCGGACGACTTCACGATGATGGCGTGGATCAAGTACGGCGCCACCACCGGATCCCACGCGATCCTGTGGGCCTTCCGCACCGGGTCGGGAACAACACCGCAGGTCTGGCTGCGAGCAGAGCCGGAGAGCAACCGAATCCGGGCGCTTCTGGCGGTCGACCGTTTCAACATCACTGTGCAGTCGGCGTCGGCGTACAACGACAACCAATGGCACCACGTGGTGCTCCAACGGACCGGGGGGAAGTTGAGATTGCTGGTCGACGGGGTCGAGGTCGGCTCCGCCACCGCACCACCCGGGTCGGTGACGGCCGGCAAGGAGTTCGGTGTGCAAGGCATCCATATCGGACAGCGAGTCGATGGTGTCAACCGCTTCCAGGGCAGCGTCGACGAGGTCCGCGTCTACCGCCGCGCACTCTCCACGACCGAGCTCGACCAGATCCGCCAGACCAACAAGCCCATCCGCTCGCAGCTCGGCCTCGATCTCCCGTTCAGCTCGGTCGGCTGACCAACTGTGAGTGCCAGGCCTGGGCCGAGGGGTCGGTGAGGGAGGCTACCTGGTCGACGATGACGCGGAGACGAGCGTGATCGTCGGTGGCCTCGGTGAAGTCGCTACGGAAGGCGGCGTCCAGGTGCAGGGGCGCCGTCTTCCACAAGGCTTCGACGAGCTCGGTGAGCAGCTCGCGCTGCAAGGCGCGGCGGGCCTGGCGTTCGGGTGAGTTGAGGACGTGGAACATGCCGATGCCCTTGAGCAGCCCGATCTCTACCCGGACGCCGTCGGGGACGACCAGGTCGGCCTCGTAGCGGATCAGGCGGGAGCGGCCGAAGACGGCGTGCGTGGCCTGCTCGGCCGCGGTGGCGAAGCGGCCGATCAGTTGGCTGGTCAGGTCTTTCAGCCCACCGAGCGCTCGCCGGCTGTCGTCGAACGGGCCGCCCGGCCAGTAGTTCAGCGACGTGAGCCGCGTCCACCCCTCGTCCAGGTCCGCGTCGGTTGCCTCTGGCAAGTACAACTGCCGGACGATCTCCCAGTACGGCGCCCGGTCGGCGCCGACCGCGGCGAGATCGATGTGGTGGGCAACGATCCCGTCCTCGACGTCGTGCACCGAGTAGGCCACGTCGTCGGCGAAATCCATCACCTGCGCCTCCAGGCAGCGGCGCTCGCCGACGCCCGGACGCAACCACGTGAAGACCGCGAGATCGTCGTCGTACACCCCGAACTTGCGCTCGCCGGCCCGCCGCGGCCACGGATACTTCGTCGCGGCGTCAAGCGTCGCGCGGCTGAGGTTGAGGCCGACACTGCGGCCGTCGGAGTCGAAGGTCTTCGACTCCAGCCGGGTCAGCAATCGCAACGTCTGCGCGTTCCCCTCGAACCCGCCGATCTCCGCGGCGACCTGGTCGAGCGCCCGCTCGCCGTTGTGCCCGAACGGCGGATGCCCCAGGTCGTGCGACAGGCAAGCGGCGTCCACGATGTCCGGATCGCAGCCGAGCGTCGCGGCCAGCTCGCGACCGATCTGCGCGACCTCGAGGCTGTGGGTCAAACGATTGCGGACGAAGTCGTCACTACCGGCCGTCACCACCTGCGTCTTGGCCGCCAGCCGCCGCAACGCCGCACTGTGCAGTACGCGCGCGCGATCACGAGCGAAGGCTGTCCGCCCCGGCCGCTTGACCGGCTCGGCGACCCATCGCTCGGCGTCATGCTCGTCGTACCACTCATGCTGCTTCCTCATCACTGCTCACAGTAGCGGCCATCACCGACAGTTCGGTGAACACATGTCACGCAGAGCGCATCGGCTCCGACGTTCCGGGTACCAGGTAATCGACGGAAGGAAAGTAGTCGTGGTTGACGAACGAAGGTCAAGCCTGCCGGAGGTAGTCGATCGGACCGCGTTCGAGACGGAACTGGACGCTCTGCGCGTACGGGAGAAGGCACACACCCACGAGGGTGATGCGATCGCGGCGGCTCGCCGGCGCCTCCCCATGGTCGAGGTGGACGCGCGCATCGAACTGGTCGGACCCAAGGGACCACTCACCCTGCTCGACGCCTTCGAAGGACGCAAGCAACTCATCGCCTACTACTTCATGTGGCACACCGGCCACCCCGCGGCCGAGCAGTGCCAGGGCTGCACGTGGTGCAACGGCAACGTCGCGGAACTGTCCTACCTGCACTCCCGCGACATCACGTACGCCGTCTTCTGCCAGGGCCCGTACGACGAGAGCCGCCGCTACCGCGATTTCATGGGCTGGACGATGCCGTGGTACTCGGCCGTGGACTCCCTCGACGAACTCCTCGTCGGGCGCAGGATCGGCAACATGCACCTGGTCTGTTACGTCCGCGACGGCGATCGCGTGTTCGAGACCTGGTGGACCACCATCCGCGGCGTCGAGGTGATGGACAACAGCTACTCGCTGATGGACCTCACCGTGTACGGGCGCCAGGAAGTACACGAGGACTCCCCCGACGGCCGGCCGCAGCAGTGGGAGGTCGGTGGCCTGACCGGCAACGGCCGCCCCATCTCGCAGTGGTCACGCCTGGAGGCCGGCCGCTCTGACGATCTCACCTGAGGGGCGTGAGTCGCCAGAGCGGTCTCCATCGGGCGTCAGGTGGAGACGCAGTAGCGGAGCCAGACGACGCCGCCCTCGAATACCTCGGTGCCGACCGGGTGCAGGTTCAGCTTCCGGGTGTCGCACCAGCGTCGGCCGGTGCCAACGAGCACCGGGTGGACCAGCAGGGCGAGCTCGTCGACCAGCCCGAGGTCGAGGAGCGCATTGACGAGCGCACCGCCGGAGTCGACGCGAACAGTCTGCACCCCACGCCGACCGAGGACATCGAGCACCTCGGCCAGGTCAACGTGCTCGTAGCCGGTGACGAGCTCGCGGGTCGTCGCATCAGGCGGTCGCGCCGGGGTCTGATCGGCGTACAAGGCAAGGACGTCGGACCAGTAGCCGAGCTGTCGCAGCGTCTCCCACTCGCGGACCCGCGCGCGACTGTCCACCACCGCGAGCAACGGACCATCGGGCTTCGGCCCTGGCCGAGGAGCGGCCCGTACGGCGATCTCCTGCGCGAGGATCGTGTCGGCGCCGGCCAGCGTGACGTCCTCCTGCCACAAGGTCGCGAGCGCGTAGAACCGCGCGAGGTCGACATCGAACCCCGACGTCACCCCGTCCAGCGAGACCGCCACCTGAGCCACCACCTGAGGCCGCATGCCGCCAACCTAGAGAAGCCCACCGACAACCTCACCAGGGCAACGTTGTGCCCGCAGTAGCTGCTGACTCCAGTCGGAAGCGGACCGCATGACGGGCCTGGTCGTAGGTGGTGTTGTCCTCGTGCAGGATCGACGCGAGGTTCGCCGCCTCGTAGTACGCGTTGAGGTCAAAGGCCAGGAGCTTCGGATCCCCGGCCAGCTCGCCGCGCTCGATCGCCTCGCTGATCATGGTCTCGATCAGATCCATCCACTCGCGATGCACAGCGGCGAGTGAGTCTTGCACCGCTCCCCCACGGGCCGCGTACTCGTGAGAGACCTTCTGGAAGAAGCACCCGCCCGGGAACACCCGGCTCTGCGAGTAGTCGAGCCAGTGCGCACTCAACGCCCAGACCCGCCCGAGCCCGGGCTCGACCTCGAACGCAGGCGTCACCACGTTGTCGGCGTAGATCCGTCGCGCGGCCCGGATCGTTGCGAGCTGCAACTCCTCCTTCGAGCCGAAGTGCGCGAACAGCCCGCTCTTGCTGATCCCCAGCTCGGTCGCGAGCCGCCCGATCGACAGCCCTTCGAGTCCGTCGACCGACGCGATGTCGACCGCCCGGCGCAGGACCGCGCGCCGGGTCTGGTCACCCCGCACCAACCGTCCGTCGACCTTCTCCACGGTTCCCGATCCTAGTGGTGTTGACGTTCGCGTCCCGACAAACTAATAATACGACCGTTCGTATAGTTTGCCAGAGATCAACGCCACGGAGCCGAGGAGCGCCATGAAGAAGCTAGTCAGAACCGGATTGTCGACAATCGGATCGTTGTCACCCCGGCTGGCCGGGCGCCTCGCATTCGCACTCTGGCGCCGCCCCTTCGCCCGCGGCCAGGTCCGCGACTCCGAGCGCAAGATCCACGAGGCCGCGCGGGTCGAGGTCGTCGACGGGGTCGTCACCTACGCGTGGGGCGACGGTCGCCGGCCGGTGCTGCTCGTGCACGGCTGGCGCTCCCGCGCGTCCCGGTACGCCGGGTTCGTCACCAAGCTGCTCGAGCTCGGCTACAGCCCGATCTCGTACGACGCTCCCGGCCACGGCGACTCCGCGGGGCCGATCGTGTCGATCCTCGGCCACCAGCGCATCATCCGCGGACTGGAGGAACGGCACGGCCCGTTCGAAGGCGTGATCGCCCACTCCCTCGGCGTACCGTTCGCCCTGTACGCCGTCCGCGAAGGGGTCGCCGCCCGCCGGCTGGTCACGATCAGCGGCGTCGCCGAGTTCGCCTACCTGGCGGACACCTTCTGCCGCGAGCTGGGTCTGGGCCCGAAGATCAACCGAGAGCTCCGGCGCCGCATCGAGCGCGGGTACTTCGATGGCGACGACGGGATCTGGACCCGGTTCTCGGTGGCCACCGGCGACATCGATCTGCTGGTGATCCACAACGACGAGGACGAGGTGGTTGATCCGCAGCAGGCGCGAGTGCTCTTGAGGGCCTACGGGCCGCGGGCGCATTTCCTGCCGACGAGCGGCCTCGGTCACAGCCGGATCCTGGCCGGTCCGGAAGTGATCACCGAGGCCGTCGCCTTCCTGCAGGACTCAGACGTCCAGGACTCAGATGTCCCGGAACGTCTCGATCTGGGCGCCTAGCGAGTTCAGCCGGGCGGCGAGGTCCTCGTAGCCGCGGTTGATCACGTAGACGCTGCGCAGGACCGACGTACCCTTCGCGGCCATCATCGCGATCAGCGTGACCACGGCCGGGCGCAGCGCCGGCGGGCACATGATCTCCGCACCCGAGAAGTGTGTCGGGCCTTCGACCATCACCCGGTGCGGGTCGAGCAGCTTGACCCGGCCGCCGAGCTTGTTCAGGTCGGTCAGGTAGATCGCCCGGTTCTCGTAGACCCAGTCATGGATCAGCGTCTGACCGGTCGCCTTCGCCGCGATCACCGCGAAGAACGGCAGGTTGTCGATGTTCAGGCCGGGGAACGGCATCGGGTGGATCTTGTCGATCGGCGCGTGCAGCTTCGACGGCCGGGTGGTCAGGTCGACCAGCCGGGTCCGCCCGTTCTCGGCCAGGTACTCGTCGGTGCGGCTGTAGTCGAAGCCCATCTCCTCGAGCAGCGCAAGCTCGATCTCGAGGAACTCCACCGGCGCCCGCCGGATGGTGATCTCCGAGCCGGTCACGATCGCCGCGGTGAGCAGGCTCATCGCCTCGATCGGGTCCTCGGACGGCGCGTAGTCGACGTCCACGTCGATCTCGGCCTTGCCGTGCACGGTCAGCGTGGTGGAACCGACGCCGTCGATCTTCACGCCGAGCAGGTCGAGGTAGAAGCACAGGTCCTGGACCATGTAGTTCGAGCTGGCATTGCGGATCACCGTGACACCGTCGTACCGGGCCGCGGCCATGATCGCGTTCTCGGTCACGGTGTCGCCGCGCTCGGTCAGCACGATCGGCTTGCCCGGGCTCAGCGCCCGATTCACCACCGCGTGGTACTCACCGCCGGTCGCCTTCACCTCCAGCCCGAACGGACGCAGCGCGGCCATGTGCGGCTCGACGGTCCGCGTGCCCAGGTCGCAGCCACCGGCGTACGGCAACTGGAAAGTGTCCTCGCGGTGCAGCAGCGGGCCGAGGAACATGATGATCGAGCGGGTACGCCGTGCCGCCTCGGCATCCATCGCGGCCAGGTCGAGGTGGGCCGGCGGGACGATCTCCAGGTCGCCGGCGTCGTTCAGCCAGGTGGTCCGCACGCCGATCGAGTTCAGGACCTCGAGCAGCCGGTTGACCTCCTCGATCCGGGCCACCTTGCGCAGCGTCGTACGGCCCTTGTTCAGCAGGCTGGCACACAGCAGCGCGACACCGGCGTTCTTGCTCGACTTCACGTCGATGGACCCGGACAACCGCACTCCGCCCACGACGCGGAGGTGGACCGGCCCGCCGCCGAGAGAGACAATTTCGGAGTCGAGTGCCTCGCCGATCCGGGCGAGCATCTCGAGGGTGAGGTTCTGATGACCCTTTTCGATCCTGTTCACCGCACTCTGGCTGGTGTTCAGTACTTCCGCGAGTTGCGTCTGCGTCCAGCCGCGGTGCTTGCGGGCGTCCCGGATGAGATTTCCGATCCGGCTCAGGTAGTCATCGGTCATGCGCCGGACCTTATCTCACATGTGAGATACCTCTGCATCGACCCGCCGGTGCCAGCGTAGCCAATGTCACGCCGGCCCTCACACCGGCCCCCGACGGACCCACTACCGTCCGTCGAAACGACCGCCGCCTACAGTTACTCCAACTCCGGCCGCCAGGAGAGGATCAGCAGATGCCCGACGACACCTCCGCCGCGGTGGTCAGCGAGTTCGAGGCGGAGTCGTGGCCGCTCGAGGCAGCCGCGGACAGCCTGCACCAGGTCATCGAGGGATTCCACAACGGCGACACCCGGCCGCTGGTGATCGGTGACGGCGACCAGCCGGTGCTGGTGGTGCTCGCGATCGCGGACCTGGCCGACTTCCGGGCGCGGATCGCGGAGCTGCTGGCGAGCCCGGTCGACGCGGGCTGGCTGCGGTACTACCTGCGCTCGAACTTCGACATGAGCTCGGAGCGCCTGGTCGAGCTGCTCGGTGTCGACGGCGACCACGGGCTCTCGTCGCTCGCGAGTCAGGTGAACGTCGAGCAGGCCGCCGTACTGATGCCCGATCATCTGCGCCGGACCGAGGCCGGCGGCAACCCGCTGATGCTGATCGGCGACGGGATGATGGCGACCGCGGCGCTGGTCGCGTTCCCGGCGTTCCAGGTGCTGCTCGCGATGGAGGGCGAGGGCAAGGTCGAGGACGACTCCTGCGCGCACGACGACGAGGAGAAGCCGACCACGCCGCTGGAGGTGCTGGCCGAGCGGCTCGGGCCGGTGTCGACCCAGCTCGTCGCGCAGATCAACACCGGCCGCGAGGCGCACCTGCCGCGCTACGAGCTGCACTTCGAGGACGACCTGGTCGAGCACCTGCGGGATCTGGAGACGCGGGCGCAGAAGGCTCCCGGCGGTGGCGCGTACGACGAACTGAACGACCTCCTGCACGACTTCGACCGGATGCGCAGCGGGCTCGTCGAGGTCGAGTCCGACGAGGAGCCGGGCGAGGCGCCGTACCTGGAAGCCTCCGATCTGAGGGCCGCGCTGCCGGACATCCGCGACAACTTCCGCGACGGCTCCGACGACCCGTACCTGATCGGCCTCGACGGCCGCCCGCTCGCCGGGCTGATCACCTTCGACCTCTACGAGGAACTGCAGAAGGTCTCGGTCGAACTGGGCGGAACCGACGAAGCGCCGGTACTCCCGCTCCCCGAGCCGCGCTGGGAGAACGGGCCGCGCCTGCTGCCGTTCGAGCTCGCCCTCGAGCTGTGCGAGGCGGTCATCGAGGACATCGCCAACGGCGAAGCCTCGATGCTCTTCATCGCCGACGAAGACGGCGAACCGGAACTGGTGCTCGCCCCACTCGTCTGGCTCTGGGCCTACGTCGACCACCTGGACCTGGAAGGCGCCGACATCTGACCCCGGATCTGCGCGAACATGCTGGCTATGGTCCGGATCCGCGCGAGCATGCTGGCCACGACTGTCTGCCTGGTCGCGGCCGGGTGTTCGCCCGGCGCTGACCACGCGGTCATTCACGTCGATCATGCGGTCGCACTCGCCGACCAGGCCGTCCACCTCACGGTGACGGGCCTCACATCGCACGCGAAGGTGACCGTCGGCGCCGAGGCCGTCGATCATGACGGCAAGAAGTGGCACGGCGAGGCGAGCTTCACCGCCGACGACCACGGGACGATCTACCTCGATCGCGCCAAGCCGTCCTCCGGCAGCTACCAGGACACCGACGGGATGGGCCTGTTCTGGTCGATGAACCCGCCCGATGGCGACCCCGACGCGCAGTCCTACGTCCCGCCGGACGAGGACGGCCGCCCAGTCGAGCACCTCGACGTCTTCGTCCACAAGGACGGCAAGGAGGTCGTGCGCACGACCTTGACCAGACAGTGGGTTGGCCCGGGCGTCACGACGAGGCCAGTCAGCCTGACCAAGGACAAGGTCAGCGGCATGTACGTCGCTCCGCCACCCGATCACGCGAAGCACCCCGCCGTACTGATGTTCGGGGGTTCCGAGGGTGGTCTCGGCCTGCTGTCGACCGCGGACCTGGTGGCATCGCACGGCTACCCCGCACTGACCGTGGCCTACTTCCATGCACCGGGCCTGCCGGACGACCTCCGCAACATCCCGTTGGAGTACTTCGCGTCCGCAGCACGGCTGCTGGCACGGCAGCCCGGGGTCGACCCGAACCGCGTGATCGTCCTCACCGCGTCCCGCGGGACGGAAGCCGCCCTCCTGCTGTGCCAGAACTTCCCGAGCCTGGTCCACGGCGCCGTGCTGTATGCGCCGAGCGCCGTGATCCACGGGTCATTCCCCACCCCGAACGGCTCGGCCTGGACGCTGCACGGGCAGCAGCTGCCGGAGGACCTGATCCCGGTCGACCAGGTCGACGGTCCCGTCCTCGCGGTCGCCGGGACCGACGACCTGGTCTGGCTATCGAACCCGGCGGCATCGCTGATCGTCGCCAAGCTCGACCAGGCCGGCAAGCGATTCCGGCACGAGGCTCTGGTCGTCCCGAACGCCGGTCACGGTGTCAGCGGAGCGCCGTACCTTCCGCACGGGACGAGCGTCATGCATCCGGTCACCGGCCGGCTGCTCCCGCTCGGCGGCACCCGCGCCGCCAACGAGTCCGCCCTTCGGCAGGGCTGGACGCGGGTGCTCGCCTTGCTCGCTTCCCTTCAGCACTGACCCCGTCAGCTGAACGGGAACAGCGGCTGCCACTCCGCCAGAGTTGCGATCTCATACACGTTGGCCGGGGTGTACGGGTCCTTCGCGAGGATGTCGCGCAGCTCGGCCTCGTCGGCGACGTCGTACACGAGGAGGGCGCCGGTCTGGTCGGCGAAGAGTCCGGCGGCGACGAGCTTGCCGACGGCCTTCAGCTCGGTGAGGTACTCGCGGTGGGCCGGACGGACCTCCATCCGGCGGTCGGTCTCGGCAAGGTCGAAGCGCAGCTGCACGACATAGAGGGCCATGCAGAAAACCCTACAACGGCCTTGAAAACAAGAAGTTTGGTGCGGGAAGGGAGTCACGAGCCGCCACAGCGGCTGGTTCAGGTCAGACCCGAAAGTCGACGAGTGATCGCCCTTCCCGCCCGCACATTCTCGCCACCCGGAGAGCGCTTACGCAAGGGGTTGGTTAAGAGAAATTATGCGGACAGCTCCCACCCGTAACGCACAGTGTTCGCCGTGCCGATCCAATCTCTGAGAACCTCGATCCCGCTCTACGGACGGTCACACCCAGCCACTGTCAAGCAATCCACGAAGCAATCCACCACGGTCCATTCGAGGGGATATCCGTCCGACTTGCCCCTTCTCCGCTCTTATACGGGGGGAGAAGGGACAAGCTGAGGGGATATCCGGCTCTTGTGACGCATCCTTGGGTGGTTCGTTGGCCTTCTTCGCGTCCGGGCAGCTGGTCTTGTTCTGCCGTCTGCCGCCGGGGTGGGGAGGATCTCGTCCCGGATCGGGAGGCAGATCCTCCCCAGCCTGACCCGGGCTGCCTGCCCACGGGGCTCGACCCGGGCGGACGTGGCGCACTCACCAACCGGTCCAGCCACCGACTGCTCGCGGCCGAGCCTGGCAGCTCCGGCATCGCGCTGCTTGATGAGTGGTGCGGGCCGCTGGTGAGTGGTGCAGACCCGGACAAGCGGCCCGGCATCGCCATACCCGGCACCGCCTCGGGGCGGGAGGGGGTGGCCGGACCTCCGGGCCATCACAATCACTGAGACGCCGCGACCGCTCGCGGGAAGCCGTCGCATTCGCGGTGTTGTGATGGCCTGGCGATCCGGCCGAAACACCCACGGAACCGATCGGAGCGCCGGATATCCCCTCGAACGGTGCCGGGCGGTCAGTCGAGTGCTGCGCGGCCGGCCTCCAGGCGCGCGACCGGGATGCGGAACGGCGAGCAGGAGACGTAGTCCAGGCCCACCTCGTGGAAGAAGTGGATGCTGTCGGGGTCACCGCCGTGCTCACCGCAGATGCCGAGTTTGAGGTCGGGCTTGGTGGCGCGGCCGCGCTCGACGCCGGTGCGGACCAGCGCGCCGACCCCCTCGCGGTCGATCGACTCGAACGGCGACACCGCGAAGATGCCCTTCTCGAGGTAGCGGGAGAAGAACGCGCCCTCGACGTCGTCGCGGCTGAAGCCCCAGGTGGTCTGGGTCAGGTCGTTCGTCCCGAACGAGAAGAAGTCGGCCGCCTCGGCGATCTGGTCCGCGATCACCGCGGCCCGCGGCAGCTCGATCATCGTGCCGATCGGGATGGTCCAGTCGACACCCACGTCGGCGAGCACCCGCTCCACCTCGTCCCGGACCAGATGCAGCTCCTGGACCGCGCCGACCAGCGGGATCATGATCTCCGGCCGCGGGTCGTTGCCCTGTCCACGGAGT
Source organism: Kribbella sp. NPDC020701 (assembly GCF_055562215.1). NCBI lineage: Bacteria > Bacillati > Actinomycetota > Actinomycetes > Propionibacteriales > Kribbellaceae > Kribbella > Kribbella sp. NPDC020701. The sequence goes on from NZ_JBVHFT010000012.1 coordinate 168,180, forward strand.
TCCACCGCCGCCGACGCGATCGCCCGCACCTGCATCGCGAACAGGCCGGGGACGACCAGGCCGAGCCGGACACCGCGCAGGCCGAGCATCGGGTTCTCCTCGTGCAGCCGCTCGACCGCGGTCAGCAGCGCGGCGTCGTGCCCGGGCTCCTCACCACGTTCGCGCGCCAGTGCGACCTTCACGGCGAGCTCCTCCATCGACGGCAGGAACTCGTGCAAAGGCGGGTCGATCAGCCGGATCGTCACCGGCTGCCCGTCCATCGCGGCCAGCAACTCGAGGAAGTCGCCACGCTGCAACGGCTCGAGCTCCGCGAGCGCCGCCGCGAGATCGGCGTCGTTGTCCGCCAGGATCAACCGCTCGACCGACTCGCGCCGCTCCCCCAGGAACATGTGCTCGGTCCGGCACAGCCCGATCCCCTCCGCGCCGAACCGCCGCGCGCGGGCCGCGTCGTCCGCGGTGTCCGCATTGGTCCGTACGCCGAGCCGCCGTACCTCGTCGGCATGCGTCATCAACCGGTGTACGGCGGCCACCAGTTCGTCCCCGGCGTCCGGGGCCAGCGAGCCCTCGAAGTACTGGACGACCGGCGACGGCACGACCGGGACCTCGCCGCGGAACACCTCGCCGGTGGTGCCGTCGATCGAGATCGTCTCGCCGGCCCCGATCACGATGCCGTTGACCTTGATGGTGCCCTGGGCAACATTCACGTCGAGTTCCTCGGCGCCGCAGACACAGGTCTTGCCCATGCCGCGGGCGACCACGGCCGCGTGCGAGGTCTTGCCGCCGCGGCTGGTCAGGATGCCCTGCGCCGCGATCATGCCGTGCAGGTCGTCCGGGTTCGTCTCGCGGCGGACCAGGATCACCTTCTCGCCCTTGTCCGCCGCCTCGACCGCGGCCGCGGAGGTGAATACGACCGTGCCCGAGGCCGCACCCGGCGACGCGCCGATCGCCTTGGTGATCAGGTCCTTGTCCGCGTCCGTGTCGAACCGCGGGAACATCAGCTGCGCGAGCTGCGCGCCCTTGACCCGGCGCAGCGCCTCGTCGGTGTCGATCACGCCCTCGTCGATCAGGCTGGTCGCGATCCGGAAGGCCGCGGCCGCGGTCCGCTTGCCGACCCGGGTCTGCAGCATCCACAGCTTCCCGCGCTCGACGGTGAACTCGATGTCGCACAGGTCACGGTAGTGCCCCTCGAGCTTGGCCATGATCGCCATCAGATCGTCGTACGACGTCTTGTCGATCTGCTCCAGGTCCGCCAGCGGGACCGTGTTGCGGATGCCGGCCACCACGTCCTCGCCTTGCGCGTTCTGCAGGTAGTCGCCGTACACACCCGGCTGGCCGCTCGACGGGTCGCGGGTGAACGCGACGCCGGTGCCGGAGTCCATGCCGAGGTTGCCGAACACCATCGAGCAGATGTTGACCGCGGTTCCGAGGTCGGTGGCGATCCGCTCCTGGCGGCGGTACAGGATGGCGCGGTCGGAGTTCCACGAGCCGAAGACGGCCTCGATCGCGAGGTCCATCTGGGTCCGCGGGTCCTGCGGGAACTCGCGGCCGGTGTGCTCGTGCACGGCCTGCTTGAACGCCTCGACCAGGCCCTTCAGGTCGTCGGCGTCCAGGTCGAGGTCGGTGCCGGCACCCCTGGCCTCCTTGGCCGCGTCGAGCGCCTGCTCGAAGACCTCGCCCTCCATGCCGAGCACGGTCTTGCCGAACATCTGGATCAGCCGCCGGTACGCGTCCCAGGCGAACCGCGGGTTGCCGGAGTGGTGCGCCAACCCGTTCACCGAGTCGTCGTTGAGGCCGACGTTGAGGACAGTCTCCATCATCCCGGGCATCGACGCGGCCGCGCCGGACCGCACCGAGACCAGCAGCGGGTCGTCGGCCTGGCCGAGCTTCTTGCCCATCTTCTGCTGTAGCACGTCGACGTAGTGGTCGATCTCGTCTGCGAGCTCCGGCGGCACCGAGCCGGTCGTCAGGTACGCGCGGCACGCGTCGGTGGTGATGGTGAAACCGGGTGGCACGGGCAGGCCGAGATTGGTCATCTCAGCCAGGTTCGCCCCCTTGCCGCCGAGCAGCTCCTTCATGTCCTTGTTGCCTTCGGCGAAGTCGTAGACGAGTTTCGGCACTGTCACTCCCAAGGTTGCGGGCGGTGCTGGTGAGTCGCGGCGTGTGGTCCGCTGGCCCATCGACTCCGATGGCGGGGGCGTCTTTTCAGGGTAAGCCAGAAAACCAGTCCAGTTGAACACTGGTCTCACGATGCCGACGTGACCCTGCCCACAGGTCGAAGGCCGGAAAACCCTTCCCTCATTGACAACGCAAGACAATCGTCGCGTTCGCCGATGAATCCTCGCGCCAACCCAAACAGGACTTTTCGGCAAGGCTCACCCGCCCTGCGGGGCGGGGTCGTGTGGCCTGCGGGCCGGGGGTGTGAGGGTTGCGAGGTGGGGTCAGGGGGCTTGCGGGATCGGGGCGCGGGGCTTGCGGGGCCGGGTGGCGGATAAGGTCGTTAGGTGCGGATCGTTTCGTTGCTGCCGTCTGCGACCGAGATCTGCTTCGCGCTGGGTGCCGGTGATGATGTGGTCGGCGTGACGTTCGAGTGCGACCATCCGGCGGCGGCGCGGGCTCGGCGGATCGTGTCGACGACCGCGCTGCCCGACGAGCTGACGCCGGGTGAGATCGACGCGTTGGTCCGGCAGCGGGTCGCGGCCGGCGAGGATCTCTATCGCCTCGACGCGGGTGCCTTGCGCGAACTCGACCCGGATGTCGTCATCACCCAGGACCTGTGCAAGGTCTGCGCGATCGACGTGACCGACGTAGCCGACGCCCTCAGCTACCTGGGCTGCCAAGCCGAGGTGGTCACCACCGACCCACACAACCTCGAAGAGGTCCTCACCTCGATCGAAACCATGGCCAAAGCAATCGACCGAGACCCCATCCCGCTCCTGGACAACCTCCGTCGCCGGCTGCGCGCCGCGGCAGTCCGAGCCAACCGCACGCGGCCGCGGGTGGCGTTGCTCGAGTGGACGGATCCGCCGTACGCGCCAGGACACTGGTTGCCGGAGATGGTGGCGCTGGCGGGTGGCACCAACGTCCTGGGCGCCGCGGGTCAGCGTTCGACCCCGATCACCTGGGAGGCGGTCGCCGGCGCGCGACCGGACGTGATCGTCTCAGCTCCGTGTGGGTACGACCTCGACGGTGCCGCCCGACTGACAGCCGACCTCTTGAATCTCCTCCCACCGAGCATCCCGGTGTGGGCGGTCGACGCGAACGGGTACTTCGCCCGGCCGGGTCCCCGGCTCGTCGACGGGATCGAGCTGCTCGCCGCCCTCCTCCACGACAAGACCCCGGATCAGAAGATCGCTCGACGACTGCGGTAGTGGCGTTCGTCTCGACGTACGGCGATCCGCGGCCGGCGCGCGTACGCTCGGGTACGCCGACGGTTCGCGTGGTCATGTGGTTGTGATCGCGCGAGGCAAGAGGGAACCCGGTGGGAATCCGGGACTGCCCCGCAGCGGTGAACGGGAACGACCGCCGTCACATGCACTGGACGCCCAGCGTCCGGGAAGCGACGGCCAGTAGGTCCACCGGTCAGCGACCGGTCCGCCCGTGAGTCCGAAGACCTGCCGCCGGTGCGCGCACCAACCCGGTGCGCGCGGGAACGGCGGTCTCGTGGGAGGACCCTGCCCGGTCGGCCGCATCCAACCGACCCCACCGGCACGGTCTCTCCGCGAACCGCCGAACCATCGGCACGCTCGCGAGGAGAGAGACGTGAACACCATCAAGACGGTGCTGGGCTACCCACGGATCGGCCCGGCCCGCGAACTCAAGAAGGCCGTCGAGAAGTACTGGTCCGGCGACAGCAACGCGGCCGAGCTGGAGGCAGCCGCCCACCGGCTACGGGCCGACACCTGGCGCGACCTGGCCGGCCGCGGCCTCGACGTGCTCCCCGGCAACACCTTCTCGTACTACGACCAGATGCTCGACCACGTGCAACTCTTCGGCATCGTCCCCGACCGCTTCCGGGGCCTCTCCAAGCTCGACACGTACTTCGCGATGGCCCGCGGCCGGGACGAGGTCGCGCCGCTGGAGCTGACGAAGTGGTTCGATACCAACTACCACTACCTGGTCCCCGAGCTCACCGAGGACACCGTCTTCCAGCTCGACGCGACCAAGCCGCTCGAGGACCTGGCGGCCGCACGCGAGCTCGGCGTCGACACCCGCCCGGTCCTGATCGGACCACTGACCTTCCTGCTGCTCTCGAAGTCCGTCACGCCTGGGTTCGAACCGCTCAGCCTGCTCGACCGCCTAGTGGATGCGTACGCCGACCTGCTCAACCAACTCGAATCCGCCGGAGCGGAATGGGTGCAGCTGGACGAGCCGGCCCTGGTCCAGGACCGCACCCCCGCCGAGCTCGACGCTCTCCGTCGCGCCTACGACCGCCTGGCCACACTCACCGACCGCCCACGACTCCTGATCGCGACGTACTTCGGTGACCCCGGCCCCGCGTTGCCAGTACTGACGTCGACCGCCATCGACGGTCTCGCGGTCGACCTCGTGTCCGCCCCCGGGCTTGTCGACCAACTCGCCGTACTGCCGAGTCTGCGGCGCAAGACCGTGGTCGCCGGAGTGGTCGACGGCCGCAACGTCTGGCGCACGCCGTTGGGCGACGCACTCTCCACCTGCGCGAAGTTGCTCGACTCGGTCGGGCAGCTGGTCGTCTCCACTTCCTGCTCGCTGCTGCACGTCCCGTACGACGTGGAGGCCGAGGACGAGCTGGATCCGCGCGTCCGCGAGCGGCTCGCCTTCGTACGGCAGAAGGTCGACGAGGTCGTCGTACTCGGCCGAGCCCTCAGCGAAGGGGTCCTGGTCGACCTCGGCAACCCGCCGGGCGGACCGGTCGAGGAGTCCGGCCTCGCCCGCGAACAGGCGGTCCGCGAACGGGCGGCCGCGATTCGTCCCGCGGATCGACAGCGGCCGTCGTACGACGAACGCCGTACCGCGCAGGAGTCGATCGGGCTGCCGGCGCTCGCAACCACCACGATCGGGTCCTTCCCGCAGACCGCGGACATCCGCCGGACCCGTGCCGATCTGCGGGTCGGTCGGATCGACTCAGCGACGTACGACGAGCGGATGCGGGCCGAGATCGCACGGGTGATCGGGCTGCAGGAGGAGCTCGGGCTCGACGTACTTGTGCATGGTGAGCCCGAGCGCAACGACATGGTCCAGTACTTCGCTGAGCAACTGGACGGCTTCGCGACCACCAAACACGGCTGGGTGCAGTCGTACGGCAGCCGCTGCGTCCGTCCGCCGATCCTGCACGGCGAGGTGTCGCGACCGGCCCCGATGACCGTGCCGTGGGCGTCGTACGCGCAGTCCCTGACCGAGCGACCCGTGAAGGGGATGTTGACCGGGCCGGTGACGATCCTGGCGTGGTCGTTCGTCCGGGACGACCAGCCGCTTGCCACCACGGCCGACCAGGTCGCGTTGGCGCTCCGCGACGAACTGGCCGACCTGGTCTCGGCCGGGATCAGGATCGTGCAGGTCGATGAGCCTGCGTTGCGCGAACTGCTGCCGCTCCGGGCCGCGGAACAGAAGGCGTATCTGGACTGGGCGGTCGGTGCGTTCCGGCTGGCGACGGGTGGAGCAGCGGCGGGCGTCCAGATCCACACGCACCTGTGCTATTCGGAGTTCGGTGCGGTGATCGCCGGGATCGACGGGCTGGACGCGGACGTCACCACGATCGAGGCGGCGCGCTCGCGGATGGAGGTGTTGGCGGATCTCGCCGCCGTCGGCTTCCGGCGCGGGGTCGGGCCTGGCGTGTACGACATCCACTCACCACGGGTCCCGAGCACCGAGGAACTCACCGCCCTGATCCAGGCCGCCCTCGCTACCACCTCCGCCGAGCAACTGTGGATCAACCCGGACTGTGGCCTGAAGACGCGCGGGTACGACGAGGTCGTCCCCGCCCTGCGGCACCTGGTCGAGGCAGCGCGGGCCGCCAGGTCCTGATCGAATGATGTTGCTGTGGGCACCTATCAAGGTGCCCACAGCTCACAGTTTCCGGCGAGTGCGCAGGTAGTCCCCGACCACCGCGGCACCGAGGCCGTCCGAGTCGGGCGCCAGCACCCGCCCGCCACTACGGCGGGCGAGCAGGTCGACGAACGCGTTCAGGCGCGGGTCATCACCAAGCCGGAACACGGTCAGCGAAGCACCGAGCTTGGCCAGCCGGTCCACCTCGAAGATCGTCTTCCGCAACGTCGCCGGCTCGGGCGGGTACGAGAACTCCGCCGTACCGTCCGGCTCGAGGTGCGCGGTCGGCTCGCCATCGGTCACCATCAGCACGACCGGCTGCGCGTCCGGATGCCGGCGCAGGTGACGGCCGGCCAGCAGCAGGGCGTGATGCGCGTTGGTGCCCTGTTCCCAGGTGCCTTCCATCCCGATCAACTGCGGCAGCTCGACGACTCCGGCGTACCGGCCGAAGGTGATCAACTGCAGCGCGTCGTTGCGGTAGCGCGTCGAAATGAGTTGGTGCAGCGCGAGCGCCGTCCGCTTCATCGGCAGCCAGCGACCCTCCTGGACCATCGACCAGGACGTGTCGACCAGCAACGCGACCGCGGCCCGGGCCCGGTGCTCGGTCTCCGCGATCTCAACATCTGCGACGTCCAGCTTGACGGACCCGCTGCGCGAAGCCGTCCGCAGTACGGCGTTCCGCACCGTCCGGGGAACGTCCCACGGCTGGGTGTCGCCGAACTCCCACTGCCGCGTGGACCCGCTCAGCTCACCGGCCGCGCCCGCATTGGCTGCGTCGCGTTCACCGGATCCCCGGGCAGTCCGCAGTACGTCGGCCAACGCAGTCTGACCGAGTTGCCGCAACGCCTTCGGTGACAACCGCAACGATCCGTCGGGCGCCCGTTCCAGCAAACCCTGATCGCGAAGCTGCCGCTCGAGCTCGGACAGCCGACGGGCATCAACCGTTGCCTCGTCACCCAACTGCCGCGTGAGCGCGTCGAGATCGATGTCCTCCAACCGCGCACCCGGGTACGACTGCGCCAGCTGCTCGGCCAACGCGTCCAGCTCGGCGAGATCCGACATCGCCCGCGCACCATCGGCGAGACCGAGCGGATCGTCACCGCTCATCCGCTCCGATCCGGACCAGTCCTCGCCCGGCCGGAGCGCCTGCAACTGCGCGTCGAGCTGCGACAGCTGCTGCGCGAGCTGCGGGCTGCCGAACGCCTGCTGTGACAGCTCCATCAGCTCGGCCCGCTGCTCGGGCGTCATCGAGTTCAGCATCCGTTGCGCCGCGGCTGCCCGCTGCGCGAGGATGTCGATCAGTTCGTCGACGTTCCGCGGATTCTCCGGGAAGAACTCGCCGTGCTTAGCCATGAATTCCTCGAACAGCTCCGGCACCTCCGGCCGGCCCTGTGCGTGCGCCGCGAGCAATGCGTTGAGGTCGGTGAGCATCTCGTTGATGGCCTCGACGTCCTCGGGCGTGGTCTGCTGCAGCGCCTCCTTCATGCCCTCGAACCGTGACCCGAGCAACTCACGCCCGAGCAACTCCCGGATCTCCTCGTACTTCTCCCGAGCCTCCGGCGACTGCCAGTCGTAGGTGGCCAGCTCCCGGACGGCGGCCGCCGTACCGGACGGGAGCGCGTCGAGCTGAGCCTCCCGGAACCGGGCGTCGTCGGACGGGTTCGGGAACAGCTCGTGCCGCTCGGCCTCGAGCGCCTCGTCGAGCAACCGCTGGACGTCCCGCAGCGTGCCGTCGAGGTTGTGCCGCCGCTGGATCTCGCGGCGGCGCTCCCACAACCGGCGGCTGAGATCGTCCAGGCCCTGGGTGTTCCGGGTTCCGCGCCGGAGCAGCTCCTCCAGCGCGGACCGCGGCGACGAACCGCTCATCACGTCGCGGCCGATCTCGTCCAGCGCGTCCCGCAGATCCGCCGGCGCCTTGAGTGGATCAGGCCCGTCATGCCACGGCCCGTAGGACCAGCCTTCCGGTATGGACGCGGTCATGGGGCCTCCCGGCCTGGACTGAGGAGCGCAGGGAGCGCAGCGACCGGAGCGAGGAGGGAAGGCCGGGAGTCAAAGCCCCATGCCCCCCGCGCCGGAGGCGCGGCATTCAACATTGCCATGTCAGACCCCGTAGATGGTGGTGTCGTCGTCGGCGTCCTTGGCGACTCGTTTGGACAGGTAGAGCGCCTCCAGGGCGAGCTCGACCGCGGCGGCGATCCGGCCCGGCGACTCGTCCGGCTCGACGCCGGCGCGGGCCGCGACGTCGTGGAGCACGGGCAGCTCGGGCAACGCCGCGAGTACGTCGCGGCCGGGCACCCGCTCGCCGGTCGTCACAAGGTTGCCATCGGCAATCGCGTGGGCGAGCGGGCTGAGGTCGAGGCCGGCGAACCGCTCCCGCGCTGTGTCCGCGACCGAGCGGCGCAGCAGGTACTCGAGCAGTTCGATCTCGCGCCCTTCCTCGCCGGGCTCGAACTCGAGCTTGCCGCGCAGCACAGCGGGCACGGCCTCGAGGTCGACCGGACGCGCGACGGCCGGCTCCTCACCGGTGATCGCGCTGCGGCGCAACGCGGCGGCGGCGATCGTCTCGGCCGCGGCGACCGCGAACCGGGCCGACACGCCCGAGCGCTGGTCGATAGCGGTCGACTCCCGCAGATGCCGGACGAACCGGGCCAGCACCTCCAGCAGCGGCTCGCCCACCTCGGCGGTGAACTCGGCCTCCTGCCGGATCACGTCCACCTCGGCATCGATGTCGAGCGGGTAGTGAGTCCGGACCTCCGCCCCGAACCGGTCCTTCAGCGGCGTGATGATCCGGCCGCGGTTGGTGTAGTCCTCCGGGTTGGCCGTTGCCACCAGCAACACGTCGAGCGGCAGCCGCAGCGTGTACCCACGGACCTGGATGTCGCGCTCCTCCATCACGTTGAGCAGCGCGACCTGGATCCGCTCGGCCAGGTCAGGCAGCTCGTTGATCGCCACGATGCCGCGGTGCGCCCGCGGGACCAGACCGAAGTGGATGGTTTCCGGGTCACCGAGGCTGCGGCCCTCGGCCACCTTCACCGGGTCCACGTCACCGATCAGGTCGCCGACCGAGGTGTCCGGGGTCGCGAGCTTCTCGGCGTACCGCAGGCTGCGGTGCAGCCACGCGACCGGCAGGTCGTCGCCCAGCTCGGCGGCGCGGCGGCGCGAGGCGGGGGTGATCGGGTCGAGCGGGTGTTCGGGGAGCTCGGCCCCTTCGATCACGGGGGTCCACTCGTCCAGCAGGCCGACCAGGGTGCGCAGCAGCCGGGTCTTGCCCTGACCACGCTCACCCAGCAGGACGACGTCGTGGCCCGCGAGCAGGGCTCGTTCGAGTTGCGGAATCACCGTCCGGGTGAATCCGACGATGCCGGGCCAGGGATCACGCCCGGCCCGGAGCTCTGTCAGGAGGTTGTCACGAAGTTCGGCCTTGATCGACCGAGGGAGATATCCGGCGGCCCGGAGGTCACCGGCCTTACGGGGAAGTTCAGCAGGTGCACTAGTCACCCTGAAGACGTTAGCTCGGTCTCCCCAGCAACGCCCGCGGTATTTCAGACCCTGGGCGTGACGCGGCCCGACGTGAAGACGTGGGCCGGAGTGAAGGTGACCGGGATCCACGGGTGCGTCGGCGCCTCCCGGGTGACGAAATGGTCGCCGTCGGCAGGCTCCGTCGGGCGCAGCTCGTACTCGTGCGACGGCTGGTCGGTGAACGTCAGCCGGTCGCCCGTCGCCTGGTAGATCATGACCAGGCGGCCCTCCCGGCGTACGACGTCCAGCCGCACGTTGGCCCGTTCGAAGCGGCCGACGTGGCGGTCGTCGATCGGGGCGTCGATCGGCTGCGGTGGAGCCGGGTGAGCGACACCGGTGAAGTGGGTGAAGACCTCGGTGGCCAGCGGCTCGAACAGCGTCGTACCGTTGCCGGAGTTGGTCAGCAGGCACATGATCAGCCGGGCCTCAGGGTCGATCCGCAGGAACGCCTGCTGCGAGATCGTCGTACCGTCGTGACCGAACAGGCGGCGGCCGTCCCAGTCGTAGATCCGCCAGGCCAGGCCGAGGTCGTTGAAGCCGCCGATGCCACCCGCGTACGGGACCTGCGGCTCCTGCATCGCGGCGTAGCGGTCGTCGGTCAGGTGCATCCGGGCGAACTCGAGAACGTCGCTCGCACTCGCCGTGATCAGGCCGGCCGGACCGATACTGCGGGGCAATTGCCACGTCTTCACCGGGGTGCTGTCACTGGCAAGGTGACCGAGCGCGGCGCGGTGCAGGATCGCTTCCTCCGGGAGGGTGACCGTCTTCGTCAGGCCGAGCGGCTCGACCAGGCGGGCCTTGAGCGACTCGTCCCAGGTGCGGCCGTCGAGGACCTCGATGATCCGGCCGAGCAGCACGAATCCGGCGTTGCAGTAGGAGTACGCCGTACCGGGATCGAAGAGACGGTCGACGTCGGCGAGGAGAGCGACGTACCGCTCGACGCAGTCGTCACCGCGGCCGGTGTCGGTGAACACGTCGCCGTCGATGCCGCTGGTGTGGGTGAGCAGGTGACGCACCGTGACCCGCGGATCGATCGGCGCCTCGGGCAACAGTTTCACCACCGGATCATCGAGCGTCAGCCGGCCCTCGGCGGCGAGCTGGACGATCATCGTGGCGGTCCACGGCTTGGTCACCGAGCCGATCTGGAACAGCGAGTCGGCGGTGGTCTCGACCCCGGTCCCGGCGTTCAGAACGCCGTACGGCGCGATCGTCGTCTCACCGTCGTGCCAGATCCCGAGCACCGCTCCGGGAACCTCCCCCGCCACCGCCAGTTCACTCAACCGCGCAGACCAGTCAGGCATGCGGCCAACCTACTTCGTGGCCTCCTCGAGCAATGCACGGAGGGCGGTCCAGGCGGCGTTCTCGTCGAAGCCCTGCGCCAGCAGGATCTTCGTCGCCAGGCCACCCTGATCCCGGTAGAACGCGAGCAGCAGGTGCTCGGTGCCGACATAGTTGTGGCCGAGCGTCAGAGCCTCCCCCACGGCTCCTTGCAGTACGTGCGCGGTCCGCCGGGTGAATGGAGGTCGCGCGGCGTCGAGCATCTTCGGCGGGTCTGTCGGCTCCTCGGCGGGATTGACCTCGTGGACTGCCGCGCGGACGCTCTCTTCGGTGAGGCCGTGCTGGAGCAGCGCCTTCGTGGCCAGCGATTCGGGCTGGGTGAAGAACGCGAGCAGCAGATGCTCGGTGCCGATGTAGTCGTGGTTGTCCGCGCCGGCGACGTCCGCCGCGGCCTTCACCACGGCCATCGCGCGCTGGGTGTACCGATTGAAGGCGGGCTTCGTCGTCCAGGAGTCGGCGAACCGCTTGTGCGCGGCCTGCTTGCTCACCCCGAGCACCGCGCTGATCTCGACCCACGACTTCCCCGCGCCGCGGGCCCGATCCACGAAGAACCCGAGCGCCGCGTCACTCGTGCCGGTCAGTTCACTGATCGTCGTCGCCGCGGTCGCGAGCTGCTCGAGCTCGTCGTCGGTCCCCGCGTCGGCCTTGATGATGTCGATGAGCTGCTGCAGATCCGGTCCAGGAGTCATGCCGTCAACCTTAGGTTGACGATCCATTCGCCGTCAACCCTGGGTTGACGGCGTCAGCCTCCGCCCCCTGGTGGTTGTACCGAAGGACGGGTAGTGGTCGGCTCCGGCCGGCCTCCGCAGGAGCGCTGCAGGCGTGGAGTCGGCCGAGCGTGACGACCACTACCCGTTCTTCGGTACGGTGTGGCGCGTGCAACCCCTGCCGGATGTGATCGACGACAGATTGCGCGTGCTGTTCTCCGGGATCAACCCCGGGCTGATGTCCGCGGCGACCGGGCACCACTTCGCCCGACCGGGGAATCGGTTCTGGCCAGCGCTGCACCTCAGCGGGTTCACGCCGCGGCAGTTGCAACCGGCCGAGCAGGCTGAGCTGCTGACCTACCGGCTCGGGATCACCAACGTCGTCGACCGCCCGTCCGCGCGAGCCGACGAGCTCACCCGGGCGGAGTACCTGGCCGGCGGGGAGAACCTGGTGAAGAAGGTGCTCCACTATCGGCCCGAATGGCTTGCCGTCGTCGGCGTCACGGCGTACCGGGATGCTTTCGGCGAACGGACGGCCCAGATCGGGCGGCAGGAGCGGCTGATCGGCACCACCCGGGTCTGGATCCTGCCGAACCCGAGTGGCCTCAACGCCCACTACACACTGCCGAAGCTGGCCGCCGCGTTCGCCGAACTCGCGCAGGTCAGTTGAGGGCCTTCCGCAACGTCGAGATGGCCAGCTCGATAGCCGCACCCGCCGCGTGGGTTTCGCGGAGCGCGTCCAGCATCACGAAGTCGTGGATGATCGCGGCGAACCGTACGGCGGTCGTCGGAACGCCGGCCTCGAGCAGCTTGGCGGCGTACGCCTCACCCTCGTCACGCAGTACGTCGGCCGCGCCCGTGATCACCAGCGCCGGGGGCAGGCCCGTCAGCTGCTCGGTGGTCGCGCGCAGCGGGGACGCGGTGATCTGGTTCCGCTCGTTCTCGTCGGTCGTGTACTGGTCCCAGAACCACTTCATGCCGTCCCGCATGAGGAAGTAGCCCTCGGCGAACTGCTTGTACGAGTCGGTGTCGAACGAGGCGTCGGTGACCGGGTAGAACAGCACCTGCTGGACGAACTTCACGTCGCCCCGCTCCTTGGCGAGCAGCGTCACCGCCGCGGTCATGTTCCCGCCGACCGAGTCGCCGGCGATCGCGAGCCGCTCCGCGTCCAAGCCATGATCCTTGCCCGAGGCAATGATCCAGCGCGCCACCGCGTAGTTCTGCTCGAGCGCGTGCGGGTACCGGACCTCCGGCGAGAGGTCGTACTCCGGGAACACAACGGCCGCACCCGCGCCGACCGCGAGCTCACGGACCAGCCGGTCGTGCGTGTGCGCGTTGCCGAACACCCAGCCCGCGCCGTGGATGTAGAGGATAACGGGCAGCACACCGGTGGCGCCCTGGGGCTTCACGATGCGGGCCTTGGTGCCGTCGGCGGCGGTCACCCACTCCTCGTCGACCGGGAGCTTCGGGTAGTCGGTGGTCTGCACCTCGTCGACCGCCTTGCGGCCTTCCTCCGGGGTCAACTGGAACAGGTACGGCGGCTTGGCGGTGGCGTCGGCGAAGGCCTGGGCGGCGGGCTCGAGCACGGTCATGACGATCTCCTCTGGGTGGATTTTCGATGGAGAGAACGCACGTTCTCACCAATGTCCTGTACTCTAGGAGAACGATGGTTCTCCGCGCAAGGTGGCGCGGGTCACGCGGGAGGAACAGATGGCTCTGGACACGGCGACGGCACAGCAGCAGGTGCTCGACGCGGCCGACGCGCTGTTCTACGAGCGCGGTGTGCAGGCGGTCGGGATGGACGCGATCCGTTCGGCGTCCGGGGTGTCGCTGAAGCGCCTGTACCAACTCTTCCCGTCCAAGGACAAGCTGATCGAGGCCTACCTCGACCGCCGCGAGATTCTCTGGCAGACGATGCTCGCCGACCACGTCGACGCGAAGACCGACCCGCGCGAGCGGATCCTGGCAGTGTTCGACTTCCTCTACACCTGGTCGAGCCAGCGCGACTACCGTGGCTGCGCGTTCATCAACGCGTTCGGCGAGCTCGGGTCCGTCTCGCCGAGGGTCGCCGAGATGGCGCTGCAGCACAAGGAAGGCTTCCGGCAGGCGCTGATCAAGCTCGCCGCGGAGGCCAACGCGACCGATCCCGACCGGTTGGCCGACCACCTCATCCTGCTCAGCGAAGGCGCGATCACCCGCGCCGCGATCTCCGGCTCCCCCGACCCCGCGATCCGCGCCCGCGAGGCCGCCGGGCTGCTGCTGGACGCCACCCTGCCGTCCTGACCTGACACCGGGGGTCGGCAGGATTGGCCCATGCGTGCGAGTGAGCTACTGCGGTCGATCGACGGTCTCTCGTACGGGCAACGGGCGCGGCTGCTCGGTGGCCGGGCGCAACAACTGACCGGGCTTCTCGACGAGTTGGGCCGGGGCGGCGCGTTCGAGCGGACGCTCGGTCTCCAGATCGCCGAGGCCGCGCGCGAGACGTCGTACGTCACCAGGATGCTGCGCGACCCCGAGCCGGCGGTCCAGAGCCGAGCACTGGCCGCCGTGTCCCGCGGTGTACCCGTGTCCGACGACGACCTCCGGATCCTGTACGACGACGCACCCGCGGCACTGCGGACCAAACTCGTCTCGCTGGTACGGCGGACGCGGCGCGAGCACCTCGCCACCCGCCTCATCGACGAGCACCGAGCCCGCTGGGGCGACGAAGCCGCGGACGGCCTGCTCGAAGCTCCGAGGAACTGCTCGACGTCCTCCCGCGTGCGACGCGGCACGAGCAGGCCAGGCGGATGCTCGACCTCCCGACCGTCGCGGAGGACACGCTCCACCGCTGGCGGGTGCTGGCTCAGCTGCCGTACGACGAGGCCTTCGCGGCACTCGAGTCCGAGGTACGACGACCGGACGCGGACTACCGGGCCGGTGTCTATCGCGCGGTGATTCGCGCGGCGGGGCGGTCACGGCGGAGCGACCAGCTGGCGAGTGCCCTGACCTGGGCGGCGGAGCGCGTTCGCAACGACCGCGACGGCGTCCGGGTGGCGGTGCTCGATGCGTTGACCGCCGTACCTCGGTCGCTGCTCGGTGACGAGCATGTCGATCAGCTGCAAGCTTTGCTCACCGACGCTCTGGAGGCGCGGGACACTTCGTGAGCGACCAGGCGGGCGCTCACCACGCTGGCCGAGCATGCCGTCGTACAAGGTGCCCTGGGCAACCGATCCGCGTTGCTGGACTGGGGTTTGCAGGCGCACGCGCGGCTGTCCGAGAACCGCGGCTCGCTCAGCCTGTACGGACTGATCGACGGTCTCCGCCGAGGCCGTGAGACCGAGGTGTACGACGTACTCCGGCCGTCCATCGAGGCTGCGGCCAAGCGCAACGAGTTCGGGCTGGCCTTCGCCGTGGCCGCCGCGTTTGGTCGCCGGGGCTGGTCCCTGACTCATCTGCACGAGCTGCTCGAGCAGGCTGTCTGGTCGAACCAGGAGAACACGGTTCAGCAGGCCTGCAGGTACTGGCTGGATCCGCCGCGGACGCGTCACGACCGGACTGCGGGGATCATCGACCGCGATGTCCGGCTGGCTCGTTGGCATCCGGTCTGGTGGGTGGTCACTGAGATCCACACCGACCTTCTCGACCCGGTGTTCGCCGCTGCGGACCAGATCCGCCGCTTCGACCGGAACAGCCCGGCCTGGGACGTGCCGGACTACGCCGTACGGGTTTGGCTCCCTCGCCAGCAGGCGCGGTATGCCGAGCTTCTCGTCGGTGCTGCCCGTGACGAACGGATGCCCGAGTGGTACCGGGCTTCGGCCGTCAAGGCGTTGGGACACATACCTGGGGCTGTTCTGCAACAGTTCCTCGATAGTGACGATGTCCTGCTTCAGGAGGCCGCGCTCGCCGGGCTGGCGTGGACCGATCGGCCGGACCTCGCTCTGCCGTTGCTGCTCGCGCACGCCGGTGACGATCGCGCGAGAGTCGCGATGTACGCCGCCTCCCGCGCGGCACGGTATGTCCGGCCGAGTCTGCTGCCTCGCCTGCTGCAGCCGCTGCTGACCGGGGACGGCGCCAAAGTGACCTCCCGGAAGGAGGCAGTCCGGCTACTCGGAGAGCTGCGCGCACCGGGCGCCGGCGCCATCCTGACCGAGGCCTGGCCGACTGCGCATCGGGATGTCCGGGCAACGATCGCCAGCACGGTGTCGCAGTACCTGCTGTACGACGCGGCCGCGTGGGCGGTGCTGGAGCAGGCCGTCCACGACTCGGCAGCGACGGCCATCGTCCTGACCGAGCGACGCGCGTACGCCGTGCCGACCGCCTACCGATCGCGGTATGCGGACCTGTTGATCGCGGTCACGACCCGGAGCGAGCCGGAAGTCGTCGGGCCGTCCCTGCTCGCACTGCGGCAGTGGGCCCGCTACAACCGCGCCGCGGCCCGCGTCTGCGGCGACTTCATCACCGATCTGACGAACCGAAGCGCCATCTGGTCCGACGCCGTCACCGCACTCGTCGGTATCGTGGCCACCAACCCGCCCGACGGCCTGGACGACCTGATCGACGTGGTCCGATCGCTGGTCCGCCTCGAGGACGATCCGCACCTGCCAAACGCCACCGCAGACCGCGACCACCCCGCCCGCCAACGCCTGACCCTCCTGGTACGCCGCCTGTCGACCCAACTGACCGGCCGATCGGAACAGACCCGCCAAGTCCTCAAGCCGATCCCTTCCGAGCTGACCGGCCCAGACTTCCTCCAGCTCCGCCTGGAACTCCTGATCACCGCTCTGCAGACCTCGCGCCTCGCAGCCGAACTGACCGAGTTGCGTCAGATTGTCGACAATCGCCCGCTCGCCGCCCTGACCGCCGCCGAGATCGTCCGCAACCGCCTCGCAGCAACCGAGCCGGCCTGGACTCCGCCAACCTTCCTGGCCGTCGCCACCCCACTGACCCAAGCCACCGACCTAACCTCCGGCCTCCTGGCCCACGCCCTCATCGCAGCCGCAGCCCCCCGCGCCGGCTGGCCCCGCGAATGGCGCCACCAACTACATGCCCTACGCAACCACCCACACCCGGACATCCGCCAACGCGCCCTCGACCTAACCACTGCTGCCGAGAGCTAGGACTTATTCCGGCTTGGGGTGTTCGGCGGCTTCGCGGGCTCGTTTGCGGCGTTTGCCTTCGTGCATGGCTATTACGCGGGCGATGGGGATGCCTCGGCCTTCCTCGAGGAGGTCTTCGGGGAGGGTTTGGGGTGCTGGGAGTTGGTCGGCCCAGCGGTCAGCATCGCCTAGTTGGTCGACTGCTGTGCGGACGGTGAAGTCGCGCGGCGTGACGCGGTCCAGGTCGTCCCACCCGACCGGGAACGACACCGGCGTACCAGGCCTGACACGCGGACTATAGGCGGCAACGACCGTCGCGCCACCGGAGCGCGTCGAGTCGACGAAGACCTTCCCGTGCCGGTCCTCCTTGATGTACGCCGTGGTCGCCACGTCCGGGTCGATCCGCTCAGCTCGGGCCGCGATCGCACGGGTCGCGGTCGCGGCGTCCTCCGTCGTCATCGAGTCGGCGATCGGAACGATGACGTGCACGCCCTTCGCGCCACTGGTCTTGACCGCACCCGTCAACCCGGCGTCGGTCAGCGCCTGCCGAACCAGGAACGCCGCCTGCACCGCCTTCGAGAACGTCTCGTCACCTTCAGGCGGGTCGAGGTCCAGCACGAGATGCGTGACGTGGTCCCAACGGTCGGCGCGCACCAGCGTCGGGTGGTACTCCACAGCACGCTGGTTCGCGAACCACAGCAACGTCCGCCGGTCGTCGCACAACGCGTACGACACCTCCCGCTTGGACGCCTCCGCCCACACCGGCACGGTCTTCACCCAGTCAGGCGTGTACTTGGGCACGTTCTTCTGCATGAACGCCGGCTGCCCCGGCCGAATCCGGATCACCGACAGCGGCCGGTTCCGCAACTCGAGCAGGATCCGCTCGTGCACCGCGTCCAGGTAGTCGACCAGATCCCGCTTGGTCGCGTCCGCCCCGTCGAACAGCGGCTGGTCCAGGTTGGTCAGGTCAACCCCGTCACGCGTCTCATCCGGCTTGCTCGCCATCCCCAGAGCTTAGGCCGTACAGGTTCACGAGACACGGCTCAGCAACCTGGCCAGGGCATCGAGAACCACTACGTCCTCTCCGGGTTCAAGCGTCTGCGGGTTGAGCGCGATCGAGTCGTCGGGTACGCGGAACGTGCCGACCGCGATCCGCGGATCCCCGTCCCACAACGCCTGTACGAGCGCATCCCTTGTCCATTTGCAGGTTGTCGACAATCGGACGATGGCACGCCCGTGCGGTTGGCCCGCCTCACTCGGATACCGGCGCTCGACCACCACGCCCGGCAACCCGCTGAGACCGACAATCCACCTGTCGACAATCTGCTCGTAGCCCGCGATGACGGCCTCCTCGTCCTGCTCGAGCGTCCACTCGACCGCGGCGAGCAACGCGAGGAGTTCTTCCTTGCCGACCTTCATCCCGCGCCCGATCTCCTGGTACGGCGACGCATGGGCCCGGCACCTGTCGACAATCCACTGCTTCCCCAGCACCAACCCACTGGCCTGCGGTCCACGCAGCCCCTTCCCGCCACTGAAGATCACCGCATCCGCCCCGACATCACGAGTAAATCGCCACAGCGAAGAAACCGGCGGAATCTGAGCAGCCGCATCAACAATCACCGGCACCCCCGCCGGCCCAGCGGAGGCCGGACTGTTGGCGGCCGGACTGTTGGCGGCCGAGCTGTTGGGGGCCTGTGGGTCGAGTTCGCGGGCGGCTCGGACGACGTCCTCGATCGGCAGTGCGCCGGTGGCCAGGTGGGCTCCGGCGAACCACAGTACGCACGCGGGACGTCGTACCAGCGCCTCCTGCAGCTCGGCCATCGACGGACCGATCTCCACGATGCGCGCACCCGTGATGCGGGCGGAGTAGTCGTACCCGTTGCGTTGGCCGGCGAACATCACCACCTCGGCGTCGGTCGGGAACGCCTGCGCCGGCTCGCCGATGCACGACGCGACGGTGAGGGTGATCGCCGCGGCGGCGCCGGACGTCACGCAGGCCGCCTCGTTGTGGGTGAGCTCGGCCAAGCGTTCGCCGACACGGTCGTGCAGTTCGGGAAGGTCGACGAAGTGCGCGGCCGCGTCGGCCATCGCCTTCAGCGCCGGCGGCGGCATCAGCGACCCACCGAGCACGGTCAACGTGGCGGATGCGTTGATGACAGAACGCACCCCGAACGGATTGGTCATACCGGACACCTCCGGGCTGCAGTGATCATGCCGAAAGCCTCCGGGGTGAGGTGGTCATGCCGAAAGCCTCCCGGGCTGGTGTGGTCCCGCCGAAAGCCTCCCGGGCTGGGGTGGTCCCGCCAAAGCCTCCCCGGCTGGGGTGGTCATGTGGTGATGAACCTCGAGAGGGGTGGGACGCCGGAGAGTTTGGCCAGCCAGGCGTCGAGGAAGTCGTTGTCCGTGACGTCGAGGTGGGTCAGCTGATAGACGTCCGCGGCCGGCAGGGCCTCGATCAGCGACGCACACCAATCGGGATCATCGACGGCGACCAACGCCCGGCCGGTGACCGCGGGCGCGTGCCGGGCGGGATCGAAGTACGCAATCGTATTGTCAACAATCTCCGGGGAGGAACCGGCGCGCAGGTAGTCGTTGAGCTCCTCGAGCGGGTAGTGACTGGACCTCAACCGCGCCTCCATCGCCCGGTAGAACAGCAACTCCGTCACCCGGACCGAGCTGAACCCAGGCCGCTGCGCCGCGGTCAGCACCGCCAGGTCGTCCCCACTCACGGCCACGCGCGCAGGATCCACCTCCGACAGGCTCATCAAGAACTCGGCCGCCCGCAAGCAGTCCGCCGCGATCCCGCGATAGATGTACGACGCCGGATCATCGATGCCCATCGTCAACAATCCCGGATACGCCGCCGAGAACCCTTCGTCGGCCAGCCGCTGACCACGGTGCATCAGGCCGAGTACGACGTACCGGCTGCGGTCGTTCGGATGAGGGACGTGGTTGACGCTCCCGTAGCGCGGCGTCTGCAGCAGCGCGGGAAACGGGCCGTCACCGGTGGGAATGCTGAGATGCCCGAACACCCGGTACGGCCCGGTGCTGGTGAGCCGGACGGTGTAGCTCGTCGCCTCGGCCGTGACCCGTTGCGGCACCAGGTCGAGCACGGGCCGACCAGGAATCGCGGCCAGCTCCTCGTCGACCGCCGCCCAGTAGTCAGCGAAGTTCATCGGCACCGTCCCGGCTTGAGGTGTTCGGCAAGGAAGTCCTCCACGATCCGCATCACTCCGGGCAGTCCGGCGTGATGTGCGCAGTTCGGGTACGTGTGCAACGTCTTCTCACACGTCAGCACCCGATGCAGCGCGAACCCGGTCTCCGGTGGACACACGTCGTCCTCGAGCCCGAGATACAGCAACGTCGGCGCCTGCACCTTCGGCGCGAAGTTGAGCCCGTCGTAGTACGCGACCGACTCCCGAACCCGGTCGGGCGGTTCGGGGCCGGTCGTGGTTCTTCGGTTCAGCGGATGGTGGAGGCCAGCTGTTGGTAGGTGGTGACGAGTTCGGACCAGCGGGACTCGGTGTTGGTGGATTCCTGGTGGGTGAGGTAGGCGGCGAGGTTCTCGGCGTGGATCTGCCAGCCGGCGCCGTAGTACTCGATCTTGTCGAGGGGCAGGCCGTGGATCTCGATGGTCAGGACGGTGTGCGGGCCGGCGGCGGTGAGTGTGGCTTCGATGGTTTGCTCGAAGGGTTGCGGGCCGTTGCCTCGTTGGGCGGACTCGTCCGACTCCCTAGTGGTGACCTGGAGTTGCCGCGGTGGTTCGCAGGTTTCGACGCGCCCGACGCTCTCCAGGTCGGCGGACTCGAGGTACACGGTGAAAGCCCCACCGGGGCGCAGGTCACCTTCGACCTTGCCGTACCACCGGGCCAGTCGCTCGGGGTCGGTGATCGACGACCACAGATCGTCGATGTCGGTGTCGTACCGGTCCTGGACGCGTACGACACCCGTACCGTCGGCCACTCCCAGGCGCCCCAGGACGCGACTGCCCGGACCCGCATTGCTCGTCATCTGTTACTCCCTCGCTTGCCTCTGGCGATCTCGGTGTGGAGGGCGTCCAGCCGCTGCTCCCAGAGACTGCGATAACGCCCCAGCCATTCGTCGAGCTCGGCGAACGGCTCGGACCGCAAGCTGTACACCCGCCGCTGCGCCTCCTGCCGACTCTCCACCAGCCCCGCCTCCCGCAACACCCGCAGATGCCGCGAAACCCCGGGCCGCGCAATCGGCAACAGCGCCGCCAACTCCCCCGCCGTGGCCGGCCCCGAAGCCAAGGCCTCTACCAAGGTCCGTCGCCCGTCATCAGCCAACGCCCGCAAAACAGCTTCCACCCCTCGAAGGTAACCACTGGTGTACGTAACCGTCAAGGTACATAAGCCGCAAACGGGGGCCTCGTCCGCGTGGTGGGGGCCTTGAACAGGGCATAACTTGTTCACGGCCCCGCCAAGACGTACGAGCCCCCGACTTCCGGACCATGCGGGCCAGGGCCAAGAGAACTGCCGCCACCGAAGGCGGGTGCTCAGCCGCCGGAGACGCCGATTTCTGCTTCGGCCAGGTCGGCGGTCAGGCCGTCGGTGTCGTCCAGCCAGCCTTGCGGGAGGACGATGTGGTCTCGGGGGCTGCCCTGGCGGCCTCGGGGGGCGCCGAGTTCGGCGACGGGGAAGGGGACGGTGGGGTCCAGTTGGGCCAGCAGTTCGTCGAGCTGGGCCAACGACTCGACCATGCCGAGGGCGGCGCGGAGTTCGCCGCCGGCTGGGAAACCCTTGAGGTACCAGGGGACGTGTTTGCGGAAGTCGCGGAGGCCGCGCGGCTCCCCCATCAGATCCGCCAGCAACTCCCCGTGGCGGCGCATGACGGTGGCTACCTCGCCGAGCGTCGGGAGGTTCAGGGTCTCACCGCCGGCGAAGGCGGCGGCCAGGTCGCGGAAGAGCCACGGGCGGCCGAGGCAGCCGCGGCCGACGATGACGCCGGCGCACCCTGTCTCGGCGACCATCCGGAGTGCGTCGCCGGCTTCCCAGATATCGCCGTTGCCGAGCACCGGGATGTCCACATGCTCCACGAGCGCGGCGATCGCGGACCAGTCCGCCTGACCCGAGTACGCCTGCGCCGCCGTACGCCCATGAAGCCCGATCGCCGCGGCGCCGGAGTCCGAAGCGATCCGGCCGGCGTCGAGATACGTCTGGTGATCCTGGTCGATCCCGATCCGCGTCTTCATCGTGACGGGTACGCCGTACGGCGTCGCCGAGTGCACCGCCGACCGCAGGATCGCGCCGAGCAGGTTGCGCTTCCACGGCAGGGCCGCGCCACCGCCCTTGCGCGTCACCTTCGGCACCGGGCACCCGAAGTTCAGATCGATATGTGCGACGCCGTACTCGTCGCAGAGAATCTGCACCGCACGCCCGATATACAGGGGATCCACGCCGTACAACTGCACCGAGCGGACCGTCTCACGCGAGTCGAACGTCAGCATGTCGAGCGACTTCTGGTCACCCTCGACGATCCCGCGCGACGTGATCATCTCGCACACGTACAGCCCGGCGCCCTGCTCGGCACACAGCCGCCGGTACGCCGCATTCGTGATACCGGCCATCGGCGCCAGCACCACGGGTGTGTCGATCGTGAGGTTGCCCAACTTCAGCATGCGACCGGGGTGGTGGGGTGGGGGAAGCATCTCAACCAGCCTTTGCCACCAGGACCTGGCCGTTGCCCGAAACCTGTGCCTTGTAAGGCTGTACGGCGTTCGCCGTCGTCGTCACGTCGCAGGCGATACCGGCGTCGGAATGCTTGACCACGGCAACATCATCCATCGTGCAGGTGACCTTCGCCGCGTCCGTCACCGTCCGCAGGACCGCATCGACCACCTTCGCCCGAACGATGGCGACCGATTCGGAGGTGAACTTGTACGACGCGCTGTACTGCTTCGCGTCGATCGTCAGCGTCCCGCCGTACGGCTTCCCGGCGTACGTGACCGTGCAAGTGAGCTCGTGCTTCCCGGGTGTCTCGGCGGTCTCGATGCCGGGGCACTTCACCGTCGTGGTGGCGGCCTTGCCGGCTGCGATCTGCGCCTGCTTGGCGATCGCGAACCGGATCCGGTCGGCCAGCGGCGCGTCGTTCTCCGGCGCGCCGGTCACCTTCGGCGTCGGCCACGGCTTCGACGGCGTCGGCAGTGGAGTCAAGGCGGGCGTCGAGGCGGTCGGGATCGGCGCACTCGAAGATGACGACGACCCGGTCGAAGGCGTGGAACCAGCCTCCGGCTTGCTGTCCGAGCAAGCAGACAGCAGGAACACCGCGAGTGCGGAGAGACCGAAAACGGCCAGCCCGAAGCGCAACCGCTGCCCCGACAGCACCATCGTCAGCAACCCACCAGGTGCTGGGCGAGGTAGCCGGTAACCTCGGTCAGCGCGACCCGCTCCTGCTTCATCGAGTCGCGCTCCCGGATCGTCACCGCCTGGTCGTCGAGGGTGTCGAAGTCGACGGTGATGCAGTACGGCGTACCGATCTCGTCCTGCCGACGGTACCGGCGGCCGATCGCGCCGGCGTCGTCGAAGTCGACGTTCCAGTTTTTCCGCAACTCGGTGGCCAGATCGCGAGCCTTCGGCGACAGGTCGGCGTTACGGGACAACGGCAGTACGGCGGCCTTGACCGGCGCGAGCCGCGGGTCGAAGCGCAGCACCGTCCGCTTGTCCACGCCGCCCTTGGCGTTCGGCGCCTCGTCCTCGGTGTAGGCGTCGAGCAGGAACGCGAGCACGTTGCGGGTCAGGCCGGCCGCCGGCTCGATCACGTACGGCGTCCAGCGCTCGCCCTTCTCCTGGTCGAAGTACGACAGGTCGGCGCCGGAGTGCTTGGAGTGCGTGGACAGGTCGAAGTCGGTCCGGTTCGCGATGCCCTCGAGCTCGTCGAACTCCTTGCCGCCGAAGTTGAACTTGTACTCGATGTCGACGGTGCGCTTCGAGTAGTGGCTCAGCTTCTCCTGCGGGTGCTCGTAGAAGCGCATGTTGTCCGGGTTCAGACCGAGGCCCGTGTACCAGTCCCAGCGAGTCTTCAGCCAGTACTCGTGCCACTCCTCGTCGCTGCCCGGCACGACGAAGAACTCCATCTCCATCTGCTCGAACTCGCGGGTCCGGAAGATGAAGTTGCCCGGGGTGATCTCGTTGCGGAAGCTCTTGCCGACCTGGGCGATGCCGAACGGCGGCTTCTTCCGGGCGGTCCCCATCACGTTCGCGAAGTTGATGAAGATGCCCTGCGCGGTCTCCGGGCGCAGATAGTGCAGGCCTTCCTCGGACTCGACCGGGCCGAGGTAGGTCTTCAGCAGGCCGTTGAACATCCGCGGCTCGGTGAAGGTGTTCTTGTTCCCGCAGTTCGGGCAGGCGATCTCGGCGAGTTTGACCTCGTCGGCGTCCTTGTTCTTCCGGCGGGCGTAGTCCTCGCGCAGGTGGTCGTCGCGGAACCGCTTGTGGCACGACTGGCACTCGGTCAGCGGGTCGACGAACTCGGACAGGTGGCCGGAGGCCTCCCAGACCTTGGTCGGCAGGATCACCGACGAGTCCAGGCCGACGATGTCGTCACGGCTTGTCACCATCGCCCGCCACCACTGGTTCCGGATGTTGTTCTTCAGCTCGACGCCGAGCGGCCCGTAGTCCCAGGCCGACTTGGTACCGCCGTAGATCTCGCCGCACGGGTAGACGAAGCCTCTCCGCTTACTGAGGCTGACGACGGCATCGACGGTTTCCACGGGCACTTTTAGACTCCAGAACAGGCAGTTGCAATACGGAAGGGTCCAGGCTATCGGTCCAGGGCGCTCGCCGCCGCATCAGTGCTACGGAAGCATCGCGGCGAGGTCTTCGTAGGCAGTCGGCTCGTCGATCGCCTGGGACAGCAGCGGCACGGCGGTCAGCTTCACGTCGTACGGCGACAACGCCCGACGGTAACTGCCGACGTTCTCCCACTCCAGGTTCAGCGCCAGCAACTCCGGGTCATCGACATTGCGCCCGACTTGCGCTGCGACGAACCCTTTCTGCTGCGCCAGGACGTCGACCGCGGCCTGCGCCCGGACGGCGAACTCCGCCTGCTCGGCCTCTGTCACCCGGAACCTGATCACCACGAACACGCGGCTCACCTTACGTGACGCACACGGACGCCGATCAGCACTTCCGCTCCGGCCGCCGCCGCCGCACAGTGGCGGTATGCCCGAGCCTGTGGTCGGCCGGACGTGGGAGCTCGCGGCCCTCGCCGGTCTGCTGGACGAGGTCGAGCGCGGACGTGGTCAGGGCGCGCTCCTGCTGGGTGACGCGGGCATCGGCAAGTCGACCACAGCGGCGTCCTTCGCGGACACGGCGCGCGACCGCGGTGTCCGAGTGGTGTGGGGGCGCTGCCCGGAGACCGAGACGATGCCGTACTGGCCGTGGCGGCAGGCATTCCGCGCTCTCGGCATCCCCACCGCTCTGCCGGCGGCCGCGGCGACCGGCCGCGTGGCCGTCTTCGCCGAAGTCGCCGACCAACTGGCGGCAGCCACCGCGCAACAACCGGCAGTGATCGTCCTCGAGGACGTTCACATCGCCGACGGGCCGACGCTGGCCCTGCTGCAGTTCGTGGTCGGCGTCCTGCCGGAGCTGAGCTGTCTGCTCCTGCTCAGTAGTCGCGACAACGCTGTGGACCTCACCGAGCCCGCTGCGGACGTACTGCGAGGCTTGCCGGTCTCCTTCGTCCGCCTTGCTCTGAGCGGATTGGACCGGGAGGCGACCGGCCAACTCGTCGAGCAGGTCCTCGGCAGCCGATCCGATGCCGGCTATGCCGACGCGGTGTACGCACGGACGGGCGGGAACCCGTTCTTCGTCCAGGAACTGACCCGGCTGCACGCGGCCCGCGGGACGGCGTCCCTGGAGACGCCGACCGGCGTGCGCCAGGTGCTCGAACGACGGCTGGCGCGCCTGAACCAGCACGCGTACGACGTCCTCGCGACGGCCTCGGTACTGGGTGAGGAGGCGGACATCCGCCTGATCGCCGCAGTCCGGGGCACGCCGACCGCGGACGTTCTCGCCCTGCTCGGTGAGGCTGTGGCGGCCCGGCTCGCCGAGGTCGACGGGGACCGGGTCCGGTTCGCGCATTCGCTCGTTCGTGAGGTCGTGTACTCCGGTCTCGGCGCGCTGCAACGGTCGAAACTGCACCTGCTGGCGGGACAGGCGCTCACCGGGCGCTGCTGCCCGACCGGGGTGCACAACGTGACGACCGGACTGCCACTGATCGACTCGTGTTGCCGCCCGGCGCTGGTCGAGGCGAACGCGGGCCAGGTCGCAGCGCACTACCGAGCCGCGATCGGTCATCCGGAGGCGGAGGAGCGTTCCCGGGAGTTCGCGCTGATCGCCGCGCGCGCCGCGATGCGCCGATCCGGATACGAACAGGCGGTGCGCTTCTACCGCTGGGCCGATGACACCGACCCCGCGGCGCGCCTCGAGCTCGGTGAGGCCCAGGTGTTGGCCGGGGCGCTGGCCGCCGGCCGGGACACGTTGCGCGCGGTGGCTCGGCAGGCCGTCGCGAGCGCGGATGCCGAGACCGTCGCGCGGGCCGTGCTGGCAATGGGTGGAGGACTCGGCGGGTTCGAGGTCGATCTGGCCGACACCGAGCAGATCCGGCTGCTGGAACAGGCGGCGCCGATGCTGGCGGATGGCGCGCTCAAGGCAGCTGCCTTCGCACGGCTCGCGCTCGGTCGCACCCGGACCGACCACGGCGACGGGCCGCGCGCGCTGGCGCAGGACGCGGTCGCGCTGGCGCGCGATGCGGGCGATCCACGCGCGGAGGTCGCGGCCCTGGCGGCCTGGTGCGATGTCTTCGCCGGACCCGACCAGGTCGCCGAACGCGTCGCGGCCGCCGAGCGGATGCTGGCGACGGCCGTCGCGACCGCCGACGTGGCGCTCGTCCTGCTGGCGCGCCGATCGCTGGTGGTGGCCCTTCTCGAACAGGGCCGGTTCGCCGATGCCGACGTACAAATAGCCGCGTTCGCACGAGCGGTGTCGCCGCTCCGGCTGCCGTTCTACAGCTGGCTGGTGCCGATCTGGCAGGGGATGCGGGCGCTGATGGCCGGTGCTCTCGACGACGCCTCTACCTGCATCGCGCGGGCCAGGGAACTCGCCGACGATGCCGACAGCGTCAACGCCGGACTGATGGTGTTCGCACTGCGGGCAGCGTATGCGCACGCGACTGGCACCGTCCCCCGCCTGCGCGAGTACATCGAGCAGGTGATGGCGCCGTACGCCGACCACCCGATGATCGACGGACCGGCCGCCTGCTATCTGGCCCGGGCCGGTGCCGTCGAACGAGCGCGTGGCATCGTTCGACGCCGCGTCCGCGGTGGCCTGGCGGCGATTCCGAAAGATGCCGAGTGGCTGGAGTCGGTCGCTCTGTTCGGCGAGGCGGGCCGCCTGCTCGGCGATGACGAAGCGGTGACCATCGCGTCCGAGGCACTGGCGCCGTACGCCGGGCTGTGGGTGATCGACGGCGTCGGCGGGGCGTGTCTGGGGCAGGTCGAGCTGTTCCTCGGCCGGTTCGCGGCGCGGCTCGGACGATCTGATGCGCGCAAGCTGCTCGAGACCGCGCTCGACGCACACCGTGCCGCCGGCGCCGAGACGCTGGTCGCCGAGACCGAGGAGGCGCTGGCCGAACTCGGCGCCGCCCGGGTCCGCAGGGTCGTGGACACCGGCGAACTGCGCCGCGACGGCGCTACCTGGGAAGTGAGCTGGCGCGGTGTCAGCGTGCACATCCCGGATTCCAAGGGCATCCGCGACATCGCGGTCCTGCTGGCGCAACCGAGTGTCCCGGTCAGTGTCCTGGATCTGTCCGGTCCTGGGCGGGTCGGCGGCGGCCTCGGCCCGGTGCTCGACGATCAGGCGCGCGCCGCGTATCGCGAGCGATTGCGTGGGCTGGAGGACGATCTCGCCGAGGCGGAGGCCGACCACGACCTGATCCGCGCCGAGAAGGCCCGGGCCGAACGGGACTTCCTGGCGCGCGAACTGGCGAGCGCGCTCGGACTCGGCGGCCGGGCCCGCACCGCCGGCGACCCGGTGGAGCGCAGCCGGAAGGCCGTCTCGATGCGCATCGGCACCGCGGTCAAGGCGATCGAACAGGTGCACCCGGCACTTGGGCGGCACTTGCGCGTATCGGTCCGGACCGGCCGCCAGTGCGTCTACGAGCCCGAGGACGAGGTCACCTGGCATTGCCAGACCACACCTGGCGCCTGAGTGGGTGAAAGCAAACCCACGAGAAAGGGCACTGCCATGACCACCATCGACACTGCACCTGCGGAAACCGTTCTCGGCCGCCTGTTCGGCGCGGCACTGGGTGCGGCCGAGCTGTTCACGATCTACCTCGGCGACGTGCACGGGCTGTACCGCGCGATCGGAGATGCCGGTCCACTCACGGCGACCGAGCTGTCCGACCAGACCGGCGTCGACCTGCGCTACCTGGTCGAATGGCTGCAGTCGCAGGCGATCAGCGGATTGCTCACCATCGACGGGACCGACGTGTGGAGCGACCGGTACGACCTGGCGCCGGGTGTTCGGGAGGCACTGCTGGAGCCGGCGAATCCGTTCTTCGCCGGCGGTCTCGCCGCGATCGCACCGGCTGTCGGCCGGGCGTTCCCAGTGCTGGTCGATGCCTTCAGGACCGGTTCGGGCGTGCCGTACGGCGCGTACGGCCCGGAGGCGGTCGAAGCCCAGGAGGCGCTGAACCGGCCGGCGTACGTCAACTCTCTGGTCGCCGAATGGGTGCCCGCCATCCCGGGCCTGCACGACCTGCTGACCCGAGGCGCACGGGTCGCGGACGTGGGCACCGGCGCCGGCTGGTCGGCGATCGAGCTGGCCAAGGCCTACCCGGCCGTGCGGGTGGACGGGTTCGACAACGACGAGGACTCGATCTCGCGAGCCCGTCGCAATGCGACCGAGCAGGGCGTCGCCGGCCAGGTGGACTTCGAGGTCCGCGACGGTACCGCGGTGTCCGCCAACGGCCCGTGCTACGACGTGGTGACGTTCTTCGAGTGCCTGCACGACCTCGCCCACCCGGTCGAGGCGCTGGCCGCCGCGCGGGACGGACTCGCGCCGGGCGGCTCGGTGATCGTCATGGACGAACGCGCCGACGACGCGCTGACCACGCCGGGCGACGAGGTGCAGCGCTTCCTGGCGGCGGCGAGCGTCATCTGGTGTACGCCGCAGGGCCGGGTCGAGGCCGACTCCGACGTCGTCGGCACGATGCTGCGGACCGGCCACCTGCGCCACCTCGCCGAGCACGCCGGGTTCTCGCGGGTCGACGTACTGCCGATCGAGCACCCGTTCTGGCGGTTCTACCAGCTCATCCCGTAAGGAGATGTCCGCGGAACTCATTGCACCTGGAACAATGGAGCAATGAGTTCCCAGGGCAGTCAGCCGGTGAGTCCGCTCCGGCAGCGGATCACGAAGTTCAGCTACCCGTACGTGGCGCGGCTGCACGGCATGCCGAAGCTCACCCTGCCCGGGATCACCCTGGTGCTCGCGCTGGCCGGCGTGTTCGCGCCCGTACCCGTCGCCATCCCCGCCCTGATCCTGCTGGCGTTGCTGCTGTCCTGGCTGGGCTTCCTGTCCTGGCCGGTCGTCACCACCGGACCCCGGCTGCTCCGGATCTTCTCGATCCTCGTCATCCTGTTGTTCGCAGTGTCCCGTATCGCAAACGGTTGATCACGAACGACCCAGGCTGTCGTACGCCGCGTCGACGGCGGCCGTCCGTAGCTCGGTGACCGGGACGTGGTCGATCATCACCGCACAGTCGGACAGGCCACCGATGGCCACCATGGCCCGGACCTGGTCGGACAGGGATGGGGACGCCCCGATCAGGAGCTCGGTCAGCTGCTGCCGCCACTCGATGAAGCGGACCGCGAGCTTGAGCTCCTGCAGCACGGACAGATCGCGGATCGCGAGCTGGATCAGAATCCGGTGCTTGTAGGCGAGATCGAAGTACGACCCGAGGAGCTCACGGGTCTCGACGGGCGCGGCTTCCTGCTGCTCGGCGGCGTACGCCTCGAAGTCCTCGATCATCGGCTGGACCAGGCTGTTCAGCAGGTCCTCGCGCGAAGCAAAGTGGTAGTAGAGCGCCGGCTTGGTCACGCCGAGGCGGTCGGCGATGTCGCGCAGGCTCGTCTGCTGCAGCCCTTGCTCGGTGAACAACTCGAGCGCGACCTGCTGGATCCGCGCCCGGGTGTCTCCGGTCCGTTGTCTCGGCATACCCGAAAGGTTAGCTGACCTTCCGGTAAGTAAGCCATTGACAACGTCGCGCCGGATTGCTTACCTTCCGTTAAGTAAGCGAATCGAAGGGGGTCGTCATGAAGGTCCTGATCTCGGGCGCGAGCGTGGCCGGTCCGGTGCTCGCCTACTGGTTGCACCGCTACGGTTTCGAGCCGACGATCGTCGAGCGCACGCCGGCGATGCGGCACGGTCTCGGCGGGCACGCCGTCGACCTGTTCGGCCCGGCCTCCGAGGTCGCGCGCCGGATGGGCCGCTGGGACGCGATCGAGGCGGCCCGGACCCGGATCGAGTCGATGACGATCGAGCGCTTCGGCAAGCGTCCGGTGCACATCGACCTGAGCCGCCTGTACGCCGGGATCGCCAGCAGCCACGTGGAGATCCTCCGCGGCGAGCTGACCACGATCCTGTACGACGCCACCCGCGACAGCACCGAGTACCTCTTCGGCGACTCGATCGCGAGCCTGAACGACGACGGTGCCGGTGTGGACGTGTCGTTCGAGTCCGGCGAGGAACGCCGGTTCGACCTGGTGATCGGTGCCGACGGCATGCATTCGAACGTCCGCCGGCTCGTCTTCGGCCCCGAGGAGTCGATGCGCCGGCCACTCGGCGGCTACCTCGCGGTGTACTCGATGCCGGCCGTCCTCGGTCTCGGCGACCGGATGCTCGGTCACCTGAGCGTCGACCGGCTGTGCGGCGCGTACGGCGTACACCAAACCGGCCAGGAGCGAGCGACCTTCCTGTTCCGGACGCCACACGAACTGCGCTACGACTACCGCGACAAGGATGAGCAGAAAGCCCTGCTGCGCAAGGAGTTCCGCGACTACGGCTGGAAGGTGCCACAGCTCCTCGAGCACCTGGACGCGGCCGATGATTTCTACTTCGACTCGATCTCGCAGATCACGCTCGACACCTGGCAGCGCGGCCGGATCGCACTCGTCGGCGACGCCGGCTTCTGCCCAGCTCCGGCTGTGGGTGGCGGCACCAGCCTGGCGGTGGTGACGGCGTACATCCTGGCCGGTGAACTCGCCGCGGCTCGCAGCGATCCGCCGTCCGGCCTGCGGAACTACGAGAGGGCGATACGCCGGCTGGTCGATCTGAGCCGGGGCATCGGACCGCAGGTGATGCGCTCGATCATCCCCAGTGGTCCCGGCGCAGTGCGGCTCATGCCGATCGCGGCTGCGGCCGTGCCGAAGCTGCCGATCCCGGTCCAGCGGTTCATCTGGTCGCAGAACGCCGCCGGCAAGGCGCTGACCTCAGTGCCACTCCCCGACTACTCAGACCTGACCAGAGCGCCCCGAGCGGTCTAGTCGATCCACTCCAGAGTCAGCGCGGTCTAGTCGACGGGCTCCAGCCCCAGAGCGGTCAGGCGATCTCCAAGCCAGCGCAGCTCTTTGGCGATTCGCTTGGCAGGCTGTGCGGAAGGGGTGATTTTCGGTTAGGCGTTGTGGATGTGTTCCGGTTCGGCGGTGACCAGGTCCCGTGAGCGGTCCGCGACGGCCATCGCGGCCAGGGCGGTGGTGAGCGGGACGGCCGCGATGATGCCGAGGCTGCCGACCAGGCCGCGGACGACTTCCATGGCGACCGTCTCGGTGGAGAGGACGATCCGGCCGGGAAGATCCTGGATCGCGAAGACGAGCAGGGTCGGCAACGCGGCGCCGGCGTACGCGAGGACGAGCGTGTTGACCACCGAAGCGACGTGGGTACGGCCGATCCGCAGACCTGCGCCCATCAGCTCACGCCGAGTCGCGGCCGGGTTCGCCGCGGACAACTCCCAGACGGCTGCCGCTTGCGTGACGGTGACATCGTCGAGCACACCCAGCGCACCGATCACCATGCCGGCCACCAGCAACCCGGTCAGGTCGATGGTCGGCGCGAGTTGCTTGGCCGCCGAGGCGCCCTCGGAGGCCAAGCCGCTCAGCTGACAGAACTTGGTGAAGAACCATCCGAGTACCACGGTCAGCCCGAGCGCCGCGATCGTTCCGGACAGCGCTATCGAACTCTCCGCATTGATCCCGTGCGTCAGGAACAGCGCTATCGCCATGATCACCGTGCCGCCGACCACCGCGACCACCAGTGCGTTCTCGCCGGTGAGGATCGCCGGCAGGATGAACTGCGTCAGCATCACCGCGGTCACCGCGAGCGCGATCAGCGCCGCGAAACCACGCCAGCGCGACAGCGCCACGACCGCGATCGCGAAGATCAGGGCCAGCACCAGCAACGGCTTGCTCCGGTCGTGATCGACGTACGAGTACCGGTCGGCGATGGTCGGCGCGTCCTGCACCCCGAGCATGACCGACTGACCGACCTTCACCGGGAGCGGGGTCGCGCCGGCCTGCGGGACCTCGATCGGCACCAGCTTTCCCTTGTCCGGGCCGCTGGTGAGCCTGACCGTCGCCTCGTCGCATTTGTTCTTCGGATCCGGGCACGCCTTGAGCGCGGTGACCTCGCCGCGGGCGGTGGCGGTCTGGTACGACGCGACCTTCAGATCACCGCCCGGCCACAGCACGATCATCGACACCACGGCGGCCGTGATCAGCGGGATCAGGATCGCGGCGACCACTATCCGGACGCGGCGGGCGACGATCGCATCCGAGTTCACCACCGAGGTGTCGACCACGTGGTCGCCGTGCCCGTGACCATGACCGTGCCCATGACCGCGCGGAATTTCCAGCCGGCGTCTGCGGTTGCTCCGGTGGTCGGCGCGGCGGTGCCCGGCAGAACGGCTGGCCATCGGTCAACTCCCTGTTTTGACAATCACTTCCAGTTAAATGAAAATGATTGTCATGAGATCTAGTGCTCGTGCTGTCGTCGCCGGCGCCACCGCCCTGGCCGCCCTCACCCTGGCTGGATGTAGCGGCTCGGCCGCCGGCGGCTCCGGTAGCGGCAAGCTCGACGTCGTGACTTCGTTCTACCCGCTCGAGTTCATCGCCCGCACAGTGGGGGGCGATGCCGTGAACGTCACCACCCTGACCGCCCCGGGCGTCGAGCCGCACGACCTCGAACTCACTCCCAAGCAGGTCGGTACGGTCGCCAGCGCGAAGCTGGTCGTCTATGAGAAGGGCCTGCAGCCGGCCGTCGACGAGGCCGTCGACCAGAACGCCAAGGACGCCGGCTTCGACGTCGCCCCGGCCGCCAAGCTCGAAGCCACCGGCGCCGACTTCGAGGAGCACGAGGAGCCCGGCGGTGCGGCCCCGGCCGCGCACACCGAGGACGCGCTCGACCCGCACTTCTGGCTCGACCCGGTCCGGTACGCCGACGTCGTGAAGGCGGTCGAGGAGAAGTTGGCTGCCACCGACAGCGCGAACGCCGAGGGCTACCACACCCGGGCCAACGCTCTCCTGGCCCAGGTCGGCAAGCTCGACACCGACTACAAGACCGGTCTGGCCGACTGCAAGCTGAAGACCTTCGTGACGAGTCATCAGGCCTTCGCGTACCTCGCGAAGCGATACGGTCTGACGATGGTCGGCATCGCCGGGTTCACCCCGGACGCCGAGCCGACCCCGGCCCGGATCAAGGAGGTCCAGGACATCGTGAAGGCCCAGCACGTGACCACGATCTTCTACGAGGAGCTGGTCAGCCCGAAGGTGGCCGAGACGATCGCGCGGGACGTCGGCGTGCAGACCGCCGTACTGAGCCCGATCGAAGGGCTGTCCGACGCCAACTCTCACGAGACCTACCTGACCCTGATGCAGGAGAACCTCCAGGAGCTCCGGAAGGCGAACAGCTGCTCGTGACAGCACAAGAAAGCACCGCGAAGGCCGTCCAGGTCGCCGATCTCTCGGTCGACCTGGGCGGTCGTCTCGTGCTCCGGGGCGTCGACCTGCAGATCCGCCAGGGTGAGGTGGTCGCCGTCCTCGGCACCAACGGCTCCGGCAAGTCCACGCTGATCCGGACCATCGTCGGTCTGCTGCCGGCCGCGCGCGGGCAGGTCCGCCTCTTCGGTACGCCGGTCCCCCGCTTCCGCGAGTGGCGCCGGGTGGGCTACGTACCGCAACGCATCACCGCGGCCGGCGGCGTACCCGCGACCGTGTACGAGGTGGTCTCGTCCGGGCTGCTGTCGAAGCGGCGGATGTTCACCCCGCTGGGAGTGGCCGGGAAGCAGGCAATCGAGCAGGCGCTCGAGATCGTCGACATGGCCGACCGGCGCAAGGACGGGGTGGCCGAGCTGTCCGGCGGGCAGCAGCAGCGGGTCCTGATCGCCCGGGCACTGGTGTCCGATCCGGAGCTGCTGATCCTCGACGAGCCGACCGCCGGCGTGGACCTGGCCAGCCAGCAGATCTTCGCCGACGCGATCCGCGAGCGGGTCGCCCGCGGCACCACAGTGGTGATGGTCAGCCACGACCTCGGCCCGATGGACGCGCTGATCGACCGCTCGGTCGTCCTCCGCCGCGGCCGCATCGTGTACGACGGCCCGCCGCACGCATCCCAGACCCACGCTCATGTCCACCACTCACACACTGGTGACGAACCCGGGTGGCTGACCTCATGACCATGTTCCAGTTGGAGTTCATGCAGCGGGCGTTGATCGCCGGCCTGCTGACCGGGCTGTCGGCTCCGGCTATCGGGACCTACCTGGTGCAGCGGCGGTTGTCGTTGATGGGTGATGGCATCGGGCACATCGCGATCACTGGTGTCGCATTGGGCCTGCTCACCGGGAGCGCGCCGGTGCTGACCGCGGTGCTCGTGTCCATCGCCGGTGCGACCGCGATCGAGCTGGTCCGTGCCCGCGGCAAGGCCAGTGGCGACGTAGCGCTAGCACTGCTCTTCTACGGCGGTATCGCGGGCGGTGTGCTGCTGATCGGCCTGGCCGGGCAAGGCGCAGCCACTCTGAACACCTATCTGTTCGGCTCACTGACCACGGTGTCGCCCAGCGACCTGTACGTCGTCGTCGGGCTGGCCGTCACGGTCCTGGTCGTGGCGATCGGGTTGGGACCGCAGTTGTTCGCGGTCTGCCAGGACGAGGAGTTCGCTCGTACGACGGGACTCCGGGTCCAGCTGCTCAACCTGGTGATCGCGGTGATGGCTGCCGTGACTGTGACTGTGGCGATGCGGACTGTCGGACTGCTGCTGGTCAGTGCACTCATGGTTGTCCCGGTGGCGACCGCACAGCAGTTGACGCGGTCCTTCCGCAGTACGTTCGTGACCGCATGCGTGATCGGTGTGCTCGCGTGCCTGGCCGGGATCGTCACGTCGTACAACGCCAATGTGGCTCCGGGCGCGACCATCGTCGTACTGGCGCTGGCCGGGTTCGTGGTGGCGGCGACGATCGGGACGCTGCTGCGGCGGCGGTCCGGGCGGGCGCTGCCGCTGGAGGACGAGGAGCCGGAGATCGGCGTACCGGCGCCGGAGCCGCATGTGGTGAGCGCCGGGCACCCGCACGCACACAATCAGCAGTGCGGTCACAAGAAGGTAGAGCACGGCGACCACGTCGACTATGTGCACGACGGTCACCTGCACGCGGCGCACGGTGATCACTGGGATGAGCATTGATTTGCTGACTTCTGAGACAATCGGTGTGACTTGAGGACAGGAGGAACGGTGGCCATCGGAACACGCTCGACCCGTCAGCGCGCGGCGGTCGCGTCCGCGCTCGACAACCTCGACGACTTCCGGACCGCCCAGGAGATCCACCAGGAGCTCCGAGGCGCGGGTGAGGCAGTCGGCCTGACCACCGTCTACCGGACCCTGCAGGCCCTCGCCGACTCCCGCGAGGTCGACGTCCTGCGCACCACCGACGGCGAGACGGCGTACCGGCGTTGCTCGAAGGGTCACCACCACCACCTGGTCTGCCGCAACTGCGGCCGCACCGTCGAGGTCGAGGGTCCGGCGGTCGAGCGCTGGGCCGACAAGGTCGCGGCCGAGCACGGGTACGCCGACGTCAGCCACACCCTGGAGATCTTCGGCACCTGCGGGGACTGCCAGCAGACCGCCTAGGTCAGGAGCCGCGGACCGCCACCATCAAGTGCTGGTACCGCCGGCGTCCGACCAGCCACCAGATGAACCGCACCGGAGCCGGCAGATCGGCCAGCATCCGGGCGGACTCGTCAGGGTCAGCGGTCGCGAGCAATTCACCCATCGCGGTGAACCGCTGATCCGGCTTGAACTTGCTGAAGGCAACCTTCCCGAGACGGTCCCACTCGGCCTGCGTGATGTGCGCCGCGATCAGCGGCACCACGTCACGCTCCTCCTCTCCCAGATGCTCGGCGAGCCGGGTGGAGATCGTCTCGAGGGCCGCGGCCAGCGACTCGGCCGCGTGGTCGAACGCACCGAGTACGCCACCTGGCCGGCCGGCACCCTCACCCGGGATCTCCTCGCCTGACTGTGGCCCAGGTCACCTTTGCCTTTGAGTGCGCTCGAAGGCGTACGGTCGAAGACATGAACACCACGGAGCTGCTCAAGCCGCCGGTCGATGTGCGGTTGCTGGGGCTGCTCGAGCTTCCGGACGACCTGCCGGAGCAGTTGTCGATCGCGGAGGCCGCCGCGATCACCGGGCTCACCGCCCACACCCTGCGGTACTACGAACGGATCGGGCTGGTCCAGGTCGGCCGGGACGACGCCGGTTACCGCAGCTACGACCGGCAGGCGATGGGCCGGATCATGTTCGTCACCCGGCTCCGCGCGTCCGACATGCCGATCGGCACGATCAGTCACTACCTGGACCTGGTTGCGCAAGGCGATCACACCGCCCCGCAGCGGCTCGCTCTGATGGAAGAGCACCGGGCCGGCATCCAGCGCCGGATGCGCGATCTGCAGGTCGCGCTTGCGGTGACCGACTACAAGATCAGCACGTACGGCGGCACTGCCGCTCCGTAAATCGGGTTCTGCTCGGCCCACGACCACTCATGGTCCGTCGGCGGCGGAGCCATGCCAAAACCCTCTGAGGAGATAGTCATGAAACTAGGTAGCGAAGGCGCCGAGGTCAGCCGACTCGGACTGGGCTGTATGGGAATGAGCTACGCGTACGGCGAGACCGACGACGCCGAGTCGGTCGCGACGCTGCACCGGGCGCTCGACCTCGGCATCACCTTCCTCGACACCGCCGACATGTACGGCTTCGGCGCCAACGAGGAACTCGTCGGCCGGGCGATCGCGGACCGCCGCGACGAGGTGTTCCTCGCCACCAAGTTCGGCATCATCAACGATCCGCGTGACGCCGCGGCGCGGAGCGTGAACGGATCGCCGTCGTACGTCCGGTCGGCGATCGACGGATCGCTGAACCGGCTCGGTCTCGACCACGTCGACCTGTACTACCAGCACCGAGCGGATCCCGCCGTACCGATCGAGGAGACCGTCGGCGCGATGGCCGAGCTGGTGGATGCCGGCAAGGTCCGGTACCTCGGGCTGTCGGAGTCGTCGGCGGACACCATCCGGCGGGCGCACGCGGTTCACCCGATCACGGCGGTGCAGACCGAGTGGTCGCTGTTCAGCCGGGACATCGAGGAGTCGGTGCTGCCGACGTGCCGGGAGCTCGGCATCGGGATCGTGCCGTACTCGCCGCTCGGCCGCGGCATGCTGACCGGCGCCCTGCCGCAGGACCTGGCCGCCGACGACTACCGCCGTACGCTCCCCCGCTTCGCCGACGAGAACCTCGATGCGAACCTGGCGCTGGTGGAGGAGATCCGCGCGGTCGCCGCACGGTACGACGCGACGCCCGGGCAGATCGCACTCGCCTGGGTGCTTGCTCAGGGCAACGACGTGGCGCCGATCCCAGGGACCAAGCGGCGTCGCTACCTCGAGGAGAACGCTCGCGCCCTATCAGTGGAGCTGTCGGAGGACGACATCCTTTCGCTGTCCAAGCTCACGCCGGTGGGCACGCGGTACCCGGACATGAACTGGGTCGCCGGGACCACCGCGGCGCAGGACTGATAAACTGACCGTAGTAAGCCTTCCGTACCGGATCTTCTTCCGGCGGGAGGCTTTTCTGCGTTCTCAGACCGTCTAAGGAGACCTATGTTCGTACGGCGAGCCGCTGCGGAGGATCGAGTCGTGCTGGAGCGGTTGTGGCTGATGTTCCGTCACGACATGTCCGAGTTCCAGGGGCAACTGCCGCGGCCGGACGGGAGCTACCGGACCGAGTGGCTGGAGAAGGTGCTCACCGGGGACCCGGACTGGGCCGGGTACCTGTTCTACAGCGGTGATAGCCCGGTCGGCTTCTGTTTCATGCGCGCGCTCACGCAACCGGTGCGGGTGCTGAACGCCTTCTTCATGGTGCGGCCGGTCCGGCGCAATGGGCTTGGATTGCGGGCGGTGCTGGAAGTGCTGGCCCATCACCCCGGACCGTGCGAGGTCGCGTTCCAGGAGAACAACCCGAAGGCCGTCCGGTTCTGGCACCGGGTCGCGACCGAGGTCTCCGGGGACGCCTGGACCTCGGAACGCCGTCCGATCGCCGGGAAGCCGGACGCGACCCCCGATGTGTGGATCTCCTTCAGAACACCACAACCGACCGCAGCACGTCTCCGTGATGCATCTTCGTGAACGCGGCCTCCACCTCGTCCAGGGCGATCGTCTCGGAGACGAAGCGGTCCAGCGGTAGCCGGCCCTGCAGGTGGAGGTCGATCAGGAGCGGGAAATCCCGGGTCGGCAGGCAATCGCCGTACCAGCTCGACTTCAGCGAACCGCCGCGGCCGAAGAAGTCCAGCAACGGCATCTCGAGCGTCATGTCCGGCGTCGGTACGCCGACCAGGACCACGGTGCCGGCCAGGTCCCGCGCGTAGAACGCCTGCTTCCACGTCTCCGGACGGCCGACCGCATCGATCACCACGTCCGCGCCGAACCCACCGGTCAGCTCCTGGACAGCGCTCACGACCCCGTCGTGGTCGAGGCCCTTGGAGTTGATCGTGTGGGTGGCGCCGAGCTCCTGCGCGGTCCGCAGTTTGCGCTCATCGATGTCGATGGCAATGACCTTGGCCGCCCCGGCGAGCCGCGCGCCGACGACTGCCGCCGTACCGACGCCGCCGGAGCCGATCACCGCGACGCTGTCACCGCGACCGACATTGCCGGTGTTGATGGCCGCGCCGAGGCCGGCCATCACGCCACAGCCGAGCAGACCGGCGACCTCGGCCTTCGCGGCCGGATCCACCTTGGTGCACTGGCCGGCCGCGACCAGCGTCTTGTCGGCGAACGCGCCGATGCCGAGGGCCGGGCTGAGCTCGGTGCCGTCGGCCAGCGT
Organism: Kribbella sp. NPDC020701; assembly: GCF_055562215.1. Taxonomy (NCBI): domain Bacteria; kingdom Bacillati; phylum Actinomycetota; class Actinomycetes; order Propionibacteriales; family Kribbellaceae; genus Kribbella; species Kribbella sp. NPDC020701. The sequence continues at coordinate 207,271 of NZ_JBVHFT010000012.1, forward strand.
CATCTTCTGCTTGGCGTTGTGGGTGTTGAAGCAGTACCAGGGGCGGCCGCGCAGGCAGGCACGGCAGTTGCCGCAGACGGCCCGCCAGTTCAGGACGACGAAGTCGCCGGGCTCGATGTCGGTGACACCGGCTCCGACGCTCTCCACGATGCCGGCCGCCTCGTGGCCGAGCAGGAAGGGGAAGTCGTCGTTGATGCCGCCCTCGCGGTAATGCAGGTCCGTGTGGCAGACGCCGCACGCCTGGACCTTCACCACCGCTTCCCCCGGCCCGGGATCGGGGATGGTGATCTCCTCGATCGACACCGGTAGGCCTTTGCCCTTCGCCACCACACCACGCACCGTCTGAGCCATTCCCCGACGCTATCTGGCCTGGCCTTGACTCGCCACCGCCGTACCGAAGAACAGGACGTAGTCGTCTACGTACATCCCACCGCCCGCCTGAACACCCCCGGCCGAGACGTCCCCGAGCCGACCACCTCCTGTTCTTCGGTACACCTCTGTCCACCGGTCGGGGGACAGCGAGTCCACCGGGCGGTGCTCCCGGGGGACGCGGTCCGGACGGGAAAGTTGAGGCATGCAGACAGACGCAGTGAGGGTTCGGGGCCTGGTGAAGCGGTACCCGGACAAGGTCGCGGTCGACGGGGTCGACCTGGACATCCATCGGGGTGAGGTGTTCGCCCTGCTCGGGCCGAACGGGGCCGGCAAGACGACGACCACGGAGATCCTGGAGGGGTATCGCCGGGCCGACGCCGGAGAGGTCAGCGTGCTCGGCACCGACCCGGGTCAGGGCGACCGGGTGTGGCGCAGCCGGCTCGGGATCGTGCTGCAGACCTCGCGCGACGAGGCCGAGTCGACGGTGGCCGAGTTGGTCAACCACTACGCCGCCTACTACCCCGACCCGCGCGACCCGGACGAGGTGATCGCCGCCGTCGGACTGCAGGACAAGCGCAAGACCCGCCCGCGGAAGCTGTCCGGCGGTCAGCGCCGCCGGCTCGACGTGGCGCTCGGCGTCATCGGCAACCCGGAGCTTCTCTTCCTGGACGAGCCGACGACCGGGTTCGACCCCGAGGCGCGACGGCAGTTCTGGACGCTGATCGAGGACCTGCGCACCGAAGGCACCACGATCCTGCTCACCACCCACTACCTCGACGAGGCCGAGCACCTGGCCGACCGGGTCGGGGTGATCGCGGACGGGCGGATGATCGAGATCGGTACGCCGGAGACGCTCGGCGGGCGCGGAGCCCGGACCGCCCGGGTCACCTGGAGCGACGCCGACGGCCCGCACGAGCTGCGCACCGACCAGCCGACCACCGAGGTCGCCGCGCTGATGCAGCGCTTCGGCGGCGAAGTACCCGAGCTCGAAGTACGGCGTCCGAGCCTGGAAGACATCTACCTGGACCTGATCGGCAAGGCCACCGCCGCCGCCGACACCGAGACCGTCTCTGTTGCGATCGAAGCTGGAGCACTCTGATGGCCGACACCCTGACCACCAAGCCGTTGCCCTCGACGCTCTCGGTCGGCCTGGCGCGGACCAAGCTCGAGGTCCGCGAGTTCTTCCGGGAGCGGGAGGCGTTGATCTTCACCTTCTTCTTCCCGATCATCTTCCTCGGCATCTTCTCCGCCGTCTTCGGCAGTACCGACTTCAACGGCGTCAACGCCGCGACCTACTTCACGCCCGGGATGATCGCCTCCGGCATCTTCCTGAGCAGCTTCCAGTCGCTCGCGATCAGCATCTCGCTCGAGCGCGACGAAGGCCTGCTGAAGCGGCTGCGCGGTACGCCGATGCCACAACAGGCCTACTTCATCGGCAAGATCGGCCAGGTCCTGATCACCTCGATCCTGCAGATCGCGTTGCTGCTCGCGATCTCCGGACTGCTGCTCGGCGTCGACCTCCCGTCCGAGCCGGCCAAATGGGTCAACTTCGCCTGGATCTTCGTCCTCGGAACCGCGTCGGGAACGGTGCTCGGGATCGCGTTCAGCGTCGTACCGAAGTCCGGCAAGGCCGCGTCCGCGGTGATCACGCCGATCGTCCTGCTGCTGCAGTTCATGTCCGGTGTGTACTTCGTCTACAGCAGCCTGCCGGCCTGGATGCAGACGGTGGCGGAGTTCTTCCCGCTGAAGTGGCTGGCGCAGGGGATGCGGTCGGTGTTCCTGCCGGCCGCGCTCGAGGCGAACGAGCCGGGTGGCTCGTGGCAGCTCGGCCTCGGCGCGGTCGTCCTCACGGTCTGGCTGGTGGTCGGCCTGATCGTCGCCCAGCGCGTGTTCCGCTGGACCCGCCGGGACGCGGGCTGATGAACAACCCCTGCGGTACGACGCCGGCGCCGGTGGCCCGGCGTCGTACCCCTGCCCGGACCGGACCTCGGGTCTGGATCCTGGTGTGGAGGAAGATGGTTGCCGTGGAGACCTCTTCCGGAGCCGGCCAGCCGGTGTGGACCCGGACCCTCGTCGGGTGGCACATCGTGTTCTGGGTGCTACTGGCGATGACGCTCGTACTGTCGTTCTTCGGTGATCTCGACCGGACCCGGCAGGTCGCGTTTGTCGGGGCGGTCGTGGTGCTCGGGGCGGCGTACCAGTTCATCGGTCTGCCGGCGATCGCGTCGCGGCGGGCGCTTCCGGCGTACGCGTACCGGCTGGTGCTGATCGCGTGCCTGATGGTGATGGTCGGGCTGTATCCGCAGGCGGTGTTCCTGATGTTCATCGCGTCCGCGCAGATCTGGCTGCTGTGCGAGAGCGTGCGCGAGAGCGCGTGGCTCAGTCTGCTGCTGGTGATCGGTGTCGGCTCGGCTCAATTGTGGAGCGCCGGCTGGGGCTGGGACGGGCTCTGGGAGATCCTCCCGTGGATGCTGGTCAGCCTCGTGGTGAGCCTGCTGTTCGGGATCTGGATCGAGAAGGTGATCACGCAGAGCCAGCAACGGGCGGTGCTGATCGAGCAGTTGGAGTCGGCCCGGGACGAGCTCGCCGAGGCCCACCATAGCGCCGGCGTGATGGCCGAGCGGGAGCGGATGGCGCGGGAGATCCACGACACGCTCGCGCAGGGGATGACGAGCATCGTGATGCTGGCGCAGACCGCCGCGGTGGAGCTACGGCGCGGCGGGACGGACGGAGCCTCGGCCCGGCTGGCCGCGATCGAGGACACCGCCCGGGAGAACCTGGCCGAGGCCCGCGCACTGGTTGCCGCGTTCACCCCGGTTGCGTTGTCAGAGGCAACGTTGACGGAGGTGCTGCGGCGGCAGGGCGAGCGCTTCGCGGCCGAGACTGGCGTCAATGTGCAGGTGTCGTTGGACCTTCCGGATGAGGAGGTCGCCGCGCTGCCGCAGGCGCAGCAGGTGGTGTTGCTGCGGTCGGCGCAGGAGGCGCTGGCGAACGTACGGAAGCACGCTCGGGCGACTCAGGTGCGGATCACGCTGGGGCTGTCTGACGGTGGGGTGTGGATCGAGATCCGCGACGACGGGTCCGGGTTCACGCCGGCCGCGGTGTCGAGTGGGTTCGGGCTGAACGCGATGCGCGGGCGGGTCGAGGAGTCGGGTGGGTCGGTGCAGGTGGAGAGCTCGCCTGGTCACGGCACCCGGATTCAGGTGTTGGTTCCTGCTGGGGAGGATGTGTGATTCGGGTTCTGGTGGTCGACGACCATCCAGTGGTGCGGTCCGGGCTGATCGGGATGCTGGCGGTGACCGACGACATCTCGGTCGTCGGCGAGGCGGGCGACGGCGCGGAGGCTTTGGCGCAGGTCGAGTCGACGAAGCCTGACGTCGTACTGATGGACCTGCGGATGCCGGGGCGGGACGGGGTGTGGGCGACCGGATCGATCGTGGCCGGCTATCCGTCGACGCGCGTACTCGTGCTGACGACGTACGACACCGACACCGACATCCTGCACGCCGTCGAGGCGGGCGCGGCGGGGTATCTGCTGAAGGACACGCCTCATGCCGACTTGCTGGACGGGATCCGTTCGGCGGCCCGTGGCGAGACGGTCCTGGCTCCGCCTGTCGCGGCTCGGCTGATGTCGCGGTTGCGGACACCTTCGGCGCCGCCGGCTGCGCAGCCGTCACCGCGCGAACTGGAGGTCCTGGCCGCCGTGGCGCGGGGACTCAGCAACGCGGAGATCGGGCGGGAGCTGTACATCGGCGAGGCGACCGTGAAGACGCATCTCCAGCGTCTCTTCGCCAAGCTGGACGTCGACGACCGCACCCACGCGGTCACCGTCGCGATCGAACGCGGCCTGCTCCCGTCCCCCGGCCGCTGATCACCGATTGAGGCTGGCGTCCTGGGACGCCGGCTGATCACCGATTGAGGCTGGCGTCCTGGGACGGGCCGTCCAGGCGGTGACGAAGGTCCTGCTCCGCGGGACCACGGCCGACCTGCTGAGCCGCTTGCGGCGTGGGATTCGAGCCTGCCCGTAGCGCGTCGGCCAGCTCGGGATCCCGCTGCGTCGCCTGACTCTCGTTGGCCTGGTTGATGGCGTACTGGGCCGCCTCGCCCACCTGGGTCCGCTCGTCGTAGATCGTGTTCCCCGTGTCGCGCAGGCGGGTGCGGGCCTGTGTCACCGTGAACCTCAGCGACTCGCTGGTCTGCTCGACGGCCTTCGAGTGCCGGGACTCGCCGATCTGCACCTGACTGTTCTCGAACGCCGCCGCCGACCGCCGGGCCCCTCCGAGCCCCTCCACCGTCTCCCTGACTCCGGCGTCGGCGCGAGCGGTGACGACCTTGAGCTGGTCCAGCCGGGCACGCAGGCCGGTCGACTGCTGCGAACCGGCGTACTCGGGAAGCTGGTCGAGCGCGTCGAGGTGCTTCATGGCCTGATCGAGCCGGCCCCTGCTCTGGGCCAGCCTGTTGCGGATCTCCTCGAGTCCGCGCTGACTGTTGCCGATCCGCGACGACAGCTCACCCGCGGCGACCTGCGACGTCCCGAACGTCCGGCGAACCCGCATGTCGGCGTCGCTCCACTGGTCCATGGTCTGAGGGTCCCGGGTCCGCTGGGCGACCGCCCCGACCTGCTCCGCTGCGTGCTCCGCGGCACGGACGTTGCCGGCGCTCCCGGCGAGTCTCTGGACGTCCTCCAGGTGCCGACCGATGCCCTTGTCGACCTCTCCCAGGTCGTTGAGCACGTCGCGCATCGTCCTGTTCGTCTCGATCATCGCCTTCGCGATCAGATCGGTCCGTCCGGCGATCTCCGCCTCGTTCGCCATCAGTAGTCGTCCTTCGTCGTTCGCCCGGCTGCTGCATTGTCCGTGGCGGATCTTCCGATCAGGGTAGACGCGGGTGAGTCCAACGGCCGTTCCCGCGCCTAGCCTTCGGCAACAACCTCGTTCGGGATCGCGCCGCCGTACCGCCGGTCGCGCTGGGCGTAGAGCTCGATCGCGCGCCAGAGATCGCGGCGGTCGAAGTCGGGCCAGAGGGTGTCGAGGAAGACCATTTCGGCGTACGCGAGCTGCCAGACCAGGAAGTTCGACGTACGCTGCTCGCCCGACGACCGGACGAACAGGTCCACCTCGGGGATGTCCGGCGCATAGAGGTGCCGCGCGATCGTCTGCTCGTTGATGCGGTCCGGCTTTTGCTTGCCCGCGGCAACATCCCGCGCGATCGACTTCATCGCGTCGGCGATCTCCGCGCGACCGCCGTAGTTCACGCAGAACTGCAGGGTGATCGTGTCGTTGTCCTTGGTCCGCTCCTGCGCGTTCTCCAGCTCGTCGATCACGCTCTTCCACAACCGCGGCCGCCGCCCGGACCACACCACCCGGACCCCCATCGCATCCAGCTCGTCGCGCCGGCGGTGGATCACCTCGCGGTTGAACCCCATCAGGAACCGCACCTCTTCCGGCGAGCGCGCCCAGTTCTCCGTCGAGAACGCGTACGCCGAGATGTACTTCACCCCGATCTCGATCCCGCCCTTGATCACATCCAGCAGGCTCGCCTCACCCGCCTTGTGACCCTCGGTCCGGGCCAGCCCCCGCTGCTTGGCCCACCGCCCGTTCCCATCCATCACGATCGCCACATGCTTCGGAACCAATTCACCCGGGATAGCAGGCGGCCGAGCCCCGGACGGATGCGGCTCCGGCGCAACCACGACCTTCTCCCCCGACCGAACCAACCCACGATCTCGACGACGACCAAGAGGCGACATACCCAAATCCTCTCCCGACTACCCACCGTCACGACAACCCCACCCATGCAACTACCTGAAACCTGTGGATAACACCCCTGCCGAACACCCTCCGTATGACACCCTTACACCATCCGCACTCACGAAGGAGCCCTCACCGCATGACCCGCCGTCCGCTCACCACAGCCGTTGCCCTGCTAAGCGCCGTCACCGCGCTAACCGCATGCACCGGCTCCCCCGAAGCCGGCCGGCCCAACACCACCCCCACCTCCCCCACAGCCACTCCAATCCCCACCGCGCCCGCCACCCCCACCTGGACCCCCGAACAACAAGCCGCAATCACCGCCGCCAAAGCCCGCTACAGCGCCGCCAAGGCCGCAGTGGACAAAGCGATGTCGGCCCCTGCTCAGATTGATCGCCCCGCGTTGGAGAAGGCCGGGAATGGCGGCACCTGGATCCTGGCCGCACTCGAAGGCCTCCTCAACCTGCAGCATGACGGTTGGTACCAGACCGGGAACGTCAAGGTCACGAACACGGTGGTCTCTTCGGTCAAGCTGACGCTCGAACAGCCTGAGGTACGACTGGTGAGCTGCCTCGACAGTTCCGCCATCGTGATCCGGTTCCAGAAAGACGGGAAACCAGTGCCTCTGGGCCCGGGTAACGGCCGTCGGCACAAGTTCGCGTCTCGCCTCGTCTACGCACCGCCAGCCGCCGGTGGCACCAAGATGTGGTGGCTCATCGAGGACAAGGGCGTCGGCCCATGCTGAGGCACATCAGGTCGGCGACAATCGTCGCGATCTGCGCCCTCGCCTTCTCAGGTACGCACACCGCGTTCGCGGCTGACGGTGACCGACCACCCAAGCCGGGTCCGAACTACGTCTGGAAATGCATCACAGCGGACTACTGCGTTTGGGTGCTGAGCTCGTACACGGGTGATCCGCCGAAGACTCCTGCCAAAGGAAAGAAGCCGACGAAGACAGTCAAGCGGGTCTGCCAGCACCATGGCGCAGCGCAGGCCTGCATATCTGCTCTCGGCAACTGGTCGAACAGCCAGCAGTGCTACATGACCCGCGAGGATCCCCAGCCGCCGTTCACTGATCCTCGTTGGGAAGGGCACACCGACGGATCCATCTGGGCCTGCGTGCTGGAGCAGGGCTATGACGAGGGGACGCATCTCGTGAGCAAGTGGGTTTGGCTGCCAGGAGAGCCGGACACCGTGGTGACGGATCCGGTAACCCTGGCCCATCAAGCGATCGCGGAGATGCAACTTGCTGCACCGCTGGTGAAAACGGCACCTGGGGTTGGGCAGCTCGGACTCGTGAACATGCCTGTGTGGTTGTGGGTGGATAAGACGGAGAACACGTGGGGGCCGATCGTGCGGAGTGCGGAGGTGCCGGGGTTGTCGGTGACTGCGACCGCTCAGGTGAAGGCGGTCAACTGGTCTCTCGGCGACGGCACCACGATCAGGTGTGAGGGCGCTGGTACGCCGTACGACAAGTCGATGGGGATCAAGGACTCGCCTGACTGTGGGCATCGGTACAAGAAGACATCCAAGGCATTGCCGAAGTGCCTGTATCCGGTGACCGCGACCGCGCAATGGGACATCACGTGGCAGAGCACTCTGGGTGACACCGGGCAGATCTCGATGACGCAGCAGGCGGCCACCCAGTTGCGGATCGGGGAAGCTGTGCCGGTGCTGGTTGACCCGGACGGCGGCACGCAGCCCGCCGCGCCCGCCAAGGCGGCATGTTGATGCGGGTGGAGCGCGCGGAGCCGTGGGATGAGATTTCAGGCGATTACAATCCGAACGTGCCAGGGCCGACTTAGACACGGATCTACTTGCTGGACGCGGATGAGCGGCAGGTCTCGCCGGGTGGGCCGGCTGTAGTCGGACCTGACGGGACGCGCGAGGAGCTCCCGCCGCTGGTGTTCAAGGCGGTTCAGCACGTGATCGAGGCGATGCGGGCGGGAATGGCAGTCAAGATCTCACCGCTGCGGCCCGAACTACCGATCGACGAGGCAGCCGACGCGATCGCAATGGGCCGAGACGACTTCCGTTCGTACGTTGCCGATGGGGCCGTTCATTCCGGTCGACGGAGTACGTCGACTGGGTCCGCCTGGACGAAGTGATCGCGTGGGACAACAAGCGCCGTGAGGAGCTGCAGTCCAGTACTCGATCATGCTGTCAGTGGACTGCAGCAATCGCTCAATTCAGGCGAAGACATCGCGCAGGCCAGCCGGGTCGCCAATGGCGTGGGGCATCACATCGTGGCGGAACACCCAGTCGACGCGCCCCGCGGGATCTGCGCCGGCGTCGGCCTCAAGAGCGGCGGCTGCCTGCGGAAGGTCCTCAGGAGCTCCTCTTGGATGTTGTCGTTTGTGAGGAGCACGTCGGCACGCTAGCTCAGGTCGGAGTCCACTCATCGTGAGTGCACCGGACAGCGGGAGGATCGGTGCCTTGACCTTGCCGGCGCCAGCGATGCGCGGATGGCTCCTGTCGGGCGTGGCTTGGGGTAGATCTTTCTCAGCCCGTTGACAACGTTCAGCAATACTGCTGCGTGGTGATTAGTGTGAGCATGCACAGCGAACCGTCTGCCGTGGACCCCGCTTCCGTGGTGCCCACGGTGGTTGATGTGCTTGGCGATGCCCCCGTCCGCGTCGGGGCAGCGGGGCACGCGTGATCAGGAGTTCGTCGAGTTCGTGGTCGCGTCCGGTCGATATTTGTTACGCACTGCTGTGCTGCTGTGTGGTGACCCGGTCCGTGCGGAGGAGTTGGTCCAGGCCACTTACGAGCGCATGTATCGATCCTGGCGACGCGTGGCGCGCGACGGCGACCCGCAGGCGTACGCGCGTCGGGTGCTGGTCAACCTGCGGGTGGATGGGTGGCGGCGCACGCGTCGCGAGGTCGTCGTCGACCCGGGCGCGCTGCCCGAACAGGCCCGGCCTGACAACACGGGTGCCGTCGTCGCCCGTAACGCCGTGGTGCAGGCTCTGGCCCGGCTGCCGCTGGCGCAGCGGCGGGTCGTGGTGCTGCGACACCTGCTCGACCTCACCGAGACCGAGGTTGCCCACGAACTGGAGATCTCGGTCGGCACGGTTAAGTCCCACCACGCGCGCGGGATCGCCCGGCTGCGCGAGATCTTCGCGGAAGGGGATCTGCGATGAGCGTCCAGCTTCATGATGACGACGTCGTCGCCCGGCTGAGGACGGGCGCCCCGGGCTACCCGGATGCCGGTCCCGACGCCGCGCGTACCCTCGCCGCCGCCCGGCGAGCGCTGCGCCGCAGCCGGGGCCGGCGGGCACTTGGCAGCGTGGCCGCGGTCGTGGCCGCGGCCGTCGGTCTCACAGCGGCAGGCCCAATCGAGCTGCCCGGCGGCGGCACGTTCGTCATGCCTGGCGGGTACGACGTCCATTCGCTCATCAACCACGGCGAGCCGCCGGTGTTCCCGCGCCAAAGGCAACTTGACGACGTGGCGGACCTGGAGCGTCAGGTTCTGCCGGTGGCAGACGACTTGGGGCTCACCAGGTATATCGACGAGAAAGCGGCGTGGGGTCGTCCGGGGTGCCGCGTGTTCACCTGGTCGCACGGAGCGTTCTTGGACCGCGACTCGGGTTGTGCGAATCCCGACGACCCCGGGCTGCCGTTCGACCCTGAGAGCGAGGGTGCGTTCACACGGGTGTCCGACGCGATCGAGCACTCTGGCGTGAATGTGCACCGGATTGAGAAGGGCGGCTGGGGCCCCGGCACGTCGTTCCACCTCCGCGACAGCTCCTGGAGGTGGAACTGGTACTACTCCTACGTTCCCGGCACCCCAGCCGACGCCCCAGAAGAGGTGCGGACGGAGACAGGACTTGGCGTCAGGCTGCAGGTCCACGTCAGCGGTGACTGGTGGTTCACCGTGGAGCCCGACGACTGACATGGCGACGTAAGCCCGGCGGTCGTTGCGTCCATGGCCATTGGACAGAACGCGCAGTCAGACTGCGCGTTCTGTCGGATGATCGCGCATGAAGCCGTGGCCGGCAGGATCAGGCGCACCTCATCTCGACTGCTTGTTGTATTGCCTATAGGACCGATCCTGGCGAGGCTCGGTCCACGCGCTCGGCTCGTCGCCCTCTCAATGCCCTGCGGCCGGCCATCGACAACCCCGAGGATCACCCAACAGCGGTAGAACTTCGTACCCGCCGGATAGCCACTGACCGGATTCACCAACGACGACGGCGCCTCCTGCGGCGTCAGATAACACCCCGAAGCCGCATCAAAGAACCCATCCGCCGTCCGACACGGCACGGCCTGCCCCTCGAAAACACACTTGGCACCACCAGGCTTCTTCGCTCCGGGCGTCGTCTTTCCAGAGTTCGACGGCGGATCGCCTTCATCGCTCACTGAGATGCGGCACCGTCCCGTGACGCGGTCGCGATCGCAGTCAGGCGTCGTGATGGTGGGCGTCGGGGAGCCAGTGGCAACCTCACCCGACGCCGGCAATCCAGCGAGCATGCTGACGATCGCGATTCCGGCGGTCAGCATTGAGCGCCCTGATTCTTGCCGTTGATCACTTTCCAGGCACCGTCGATCAACTGGAGATCACGGTTGTCCAGCCAACGGGTTGGTGTGCCGGGCAACTTGACGTTTTTTGCCGCTGGAGTCAACCGCCTGCGTCTCTGACGTGTCGTAGCAGGCCTGAACAGAAGCCGAAGAGATCGTTCCCGCGGTCGGAGCGCCGAGCTTGACCGCCTTGGCCCAGATGAGCTTCGTGGTCCCGATCGTCTTGATCTTCCGGCCGCGATAGGTAGCCGCCTGATTCTGTGATGCCCCGAGCTCGACGCCTGCTGTCACCGCGGGAATCGCATTGACCTCGGTTCCTCCGCTCGCCGTCATCGCATCGATCACCTCGATGTAGCGCCGATAGGCGGCGACGGCAGCCGGGCCGGCTTGCTCAGGCTCGCTGGGTGGCGTGCTCGTGCTGCTTGTCGGCGCAGTCGACGGGGTGAATGGGGTTGGCGTTGGGGATGAATTGGTGCCGCAGGCCGAGAGGGAGGCGGCGGTCAGGGTGAGGACCGCTGCCGCGACGGCTCGGCTGGGCTTGGGTTCCTCCGCGTCGGACCGGTTACTGAGTGTGTAACTCTGCCATACCGGCGGTTCGCGGCGCGGGGGTTATCCACAGGTTGCACCTTCCTGCGGGTTTGTGTTGCCGAGTGCGTCGTTCCGGTTGTCGGAGTACGTCGGCTGGGCGCCGCGACGGGACCGGTTTGCACAGCGGGTGAGTTGGTCAGGCAATAGGTTGACGGCATGGATGTGTTGCCGAGCCAGTCTGAGATCCTTCTGCTGTCCGAGGAGGATCGGAAGCTGGTGCCTGCAGGCCCGGGACTTGTCGGCCCGGATGGAGTCAGGAACGACATCCCGCCGAAAGTGTTTGCGGCAATGCGGTTGTCGAGGATGCGATGCGTCAGGGGTTCGAGGTGCAGGTCGTTGCCCTGCGGTATGAGTTGCCGATCGACGAGGCAGCCGCGGCGGTGGGGATCGGCTCGGACGAACTGCGGTCCTATGCGGCCGAGGGTGCGATCCCGTTCCGGTCCAGCGAATACACCGACTGGGTGCGGCTGGCCGACGTACTCGCTCTTGATGAGCGGCTACGTGCGCAGCGCCGGGAGGCCCTCGATGCCATGCTCAGCGAGGCCGTGTACGACGATGACGACGACGCTCCGGCGGCCGTGAAGAGCATGCCGGACCACGAGCGCGGGAAGAGCGCCGAACAGGAGCAGTAGCCGGGCTTATCGGGTGCCCGAGTCCGTGGTGAGGTCTAGGTGGGGTAGGGAGCGGAGTTGGTGGTCTTGGTGGTAGGTGAAGAAGGCGGCTATTAGGCCGGTGGCTTCTCGGCGGGTTCTGGGGTCGGCGCGGAGGGCGGTGGGCCAGTCGCCGGTGAGGAGGGCGGCCAGGTGGGCGACTGTGGTGGGGGCGGGCATGGCTGAGGCGGGTGGGCGGCAGGTGGCGCAGACCATGCCGCCGGAGGCGGGGTTGAAGGCTCGATGGGGGCCTGGTTCGCCGCAGCGAGCGCAGTCGGCGAAGGAGGGGGCGTAGCCGGAGATCGCCAGGGAGCGGAGGAGGAAGGAGTCCAGGACCAGGGCGGGTTCGCGTTCGCCGGTGGACAGGACTCGGAGGGCGCCGGCCAGCAGGAGGTGCTGCTGGGTGGCGGGTTCCTTCTCCTCGACGACGAGGCGGTCGGCGGTTTCGAGCAGGACCGTACCGGCCGTGTACCGGGCGTAGTCGCCGACGATGCCCTCGCCGTACGCCGCGATCGACTCGGCCTGCGTGACGACGTCGAGGGTGCGGCCGGTGGCGAGCTGCAGGTCGACGTGGCTGAACGGCTCCAGCCGCGCGCCGAAGCGGGACGACGTACGGCGGACGCCCTTGGCGACGGCGCGGATCTTGCCGCGGCCGCGGGTCAGCAGGGTGGCGATCCGGTCGGCCTCACCCAGCTTCTGGGTGCGCAACACGATCGCCTGATCCCGGTAGAGCGGCACGAGGTCAGTGTCTCACCCGCGACCGACATACTCCTCGAGGCTGATCGGACGGCTGCCCGTGATGTCCTCGACCGCGGTCGACACGTGACTGAGCTCGCCGCTCGCGATCGCGGCGTACGACGTGACCCAGCCGGCGACCTCCCACGCGGGAGCGCCGTAGCACTCGCGGGAGCGGTACGCCTCGTCGAGGGTCTCGGGCTCGTAGCGGATCTTCCGCCCCCACGCCTCCGTGAGTACGGCGGCCGCCTCGGCCAGCGTGAAGGCGGCCGGACCGGTGAGGTCGTACGTCGCCCCGCTGTGCCCCGGGTCCACCAGCACCCGGGCCGCCACCGCCGCCACGTCGTCGCGCGCGACCGAGGCCGTACGCCCGTCGCCGGCCGGACCCCGGATCACGCCGTCCGCACCGGCGAACCCGGGCACGAAGTCGAGATAGAGGTTGTCCCGCAGGAAGGTGAAATCGACACCGGTGGACCGGATGTGCTGCTCGGTGTGCCAGTGGTCCCGGGCGAACGTGAACGTCGCCCCCGGCGCGGCACTCGCGAACGACGTGTACACGATCCGCGAGACCCCGGCCGCCACCGCCGCATCGACCGTTGCCTTGTGCAACGCGACCCGATCGGCCGATTCCGTTGCACTGAGCAACATCAACACCTCGACCCCGTCCAGGGCGTCCAGCAGCGCGTCATCTTCGCCGTACGACGCCTGCACCACCGAAGCACCGGGGAGCGACGGAGCCCGCCCGGGGTCCCGGACGACCAGCCGCTGCGGTACGCCGGATTCCGCCAGCCGGCGAGCGATCCGGGAACCGAGCTGACCAGTCGAACCGGTGACGCCGATCACTTCCCCACCAGGTCCATCCCACCCTGGGCGTATCGCTGCCCCGAGACCGCGTCGGCCGGGAACGCCTCGTCCAGCGCGGCCAGCTCCGCAGGTGTCAGCGATACGTCGGCCGCACCGAGGTTCTCGGCCAGATACTTGCGCCGCTTCGTCCCCGGGATCGGCGCAACATCATTGCCCTGCGCAAGCAACCACGCCAGCGCCAGCTGGCCGGGCGTGACACCCTTCGCGGCAGCCAACGACTGGACCTGGGCGACCAGGTCCAGGTTGCGCTGGAAGTTCTCCCCGGTGAACCGCGGCAGCCCGCGCCGCATGTCGTCCGGCTCGAAGTCGTCGGGCGACTTGAGCTGCCCAGTGAGGAATCCGCGGCCCAGCGGGCTGAACGGCACGAACCCGATCCCGAGCTCCCGCAGCGTCGGCAGTACGACGGTCTCCGGGTCGCGCGTCCACAGCGACCATTCACTCTGCACGGCGCTGATCGGATGCACCGCGTGCGCGACCCGGACCGTGTCGCCGTTCACCTCGGACAGACCCAGGTACCGCACCTTGCCTGCCTCGACCATAGAAGCCATCGCGCCGACGGTCTCCTCGATCGGCACCTGCGGGTCCCGGCGATGCAGGTACCACAGGTCGATGTGGTCCACGCCCAGCCGGCGCAGCGCGGCATCGATGGCCTCCCGCGCATACGAAGGCGATCCGTCGACGACCGACGGCACCGCAGTGGCACTCGCCGGCCGTTTGAAACCGAACTTGGTCGCGAGCACCACCTGGTCGCGGCGGCCGGCCAGGGCGCGGCCCACGAGTTCCTCGTTCGCGCCGTCGCCGTACACGTCGGCGGTGTCGATGAAGGTGCAGCCCGCGTCGATGGCCGCATGCAGGGTGGCGACGGACTCGGTCTCGTCCGAGGTCACGCCGTAGGACTGGGACATCCCCATGCAGCCGAGGCCGAGGCAGGAAACGGTCAGGTCACCGAGCTGGGATTCACGCATGCCCCGAACCTACCGCCGGGACCCGTTGCGCTGGGCAACACCCTCCGGATGATCACCGTCCGTGACACCGGCATTGCTGCCTAGACAACAACTCTGTGACATTTCGCCACGGCTCGCCACCGTGACCACACCATTCCGTATGTTCAGGCGGGGCGGCGACACACTGGGGGTGGCTGGACGGATGTTCGTACGACAGGCGCTGCGGTACCGGTGGTCCCAGGCGCTGGTGCTGGCCGGCATCAGCCTGCTGATCGGGACCTGCGCGGTGTTCGGGCCGTGGTTCGCCCGCGCCGTCCAGCAGACCGTGATGACCGAGACCCTGTCCGGGCAGCGCCTGTCGGCCGCGTGGCAGCTCGAGACCAGTCCGGCGCGGAGCTCCTCGACGAACCCCCAGCCCGAGGATCTGACGAAGTTGGTCCCCGCCGACATCGGGCCGCTCTTCACCAAGCCCGTGCTGGGCATTCACAGCGACGTCAACTGGCGCGACGCGCCGGAGCCGATCGTCAGCCGGCTGCTGTGGCGGGACGGGTACTGCGCCGAGATCGTCGTGGTCGCGGGCCGGTGCCCGAGCGGACCGAACGAAGTGATCGTCTCGACCGTCGACGAGAAGACCTGGGGTCTCGAGCCCGGCAAGACCCTCCCGGTGGTCCCGGAGACCTCGGACGTCGGCGGCACCCTCAAGGTCGTCGGCCTGTACCGCCCGAAGGACGGCGAGGCGGACTACTGGTTCGGTCGCCCACCCGTCGGTCACTCCCATCCCCCGATCGACAAGCAGCCGGGTGAGTCCGACTACCTGCTGACCGACCGTACGACGTTCGCCGGCAACACCTGGAGTCAGCACACGACCCTGGACACCAGGCCGGCGCCGGGAGTGGCAAGGCTCGACGACCTGGACCGCCTCGAAGCGGCATCGTCCGCGGTCAAGCTCAAAGCCACCGAACTCGGTGCGGAGAACACCTCAGGCCTGCAGGGCGTGCTCGAGCGGATCCGGAACGAGCGCGCACAGGCCGCCACGATCATCCCGCTGGTGATGGTGCAGGTCGCTCTGTTCGGACTGGTCGTCCTCGCCCTGGCCCTCGCTGTGGTGGTCGACCAGCGGCGGCCGGAGATCGCGGTCGCCCGCCTTCGCGGATCCACTGCCCGCCGGACCGGCCGATCGTTGTCCGTGGAGCTCGGCCCGCCAGTGCTCGTGGGAACACTCGCCGGCGCACCGGTCGGCTTCGCGCTCCTACTGATCGTCCGGGCGACTTGGCTGCACCATGGCTCCCCTATCGAGCTCCCTTGGACCGTCCCGGTTGCGCTGCTCGCGGTTGCGGTCGTCGCCCTCGGTGTCGTGGTGCTCCAGGTGCGCGGCGTCGTACGGCAGCAGATCTCCGCGCTGCTGCGACGGGTGGCGCCACACCGTCGTGGCCGGACGCTCGGCATGGTCGACCTGGCGATCATCGTGCTCGCTATCGCGGGGCTCGTCTCCGGGTTGACCGGTTCGGGCCGGGGTCCGCTGCCTGTGCTCGCGCCGGCGCTGCTGGCCCTCGCCGTCGGGCTCACCTTCGCCCACCTGCTCCTCCCGATCGCGGGCCTCATCAGCCGGCGAGCCTTGCGCCGGGGACGCCTGGGCCTGGCATTAGGAGCGCTGCAGATCTCCCGCAGGCCCGCCGTCACGCGCATCGTCGCAGCGGTCGCGGTGGCCGCCGCGTTGGTCGTGTTGGCCGGCCAGGCCGCATCGGTCGGCGAACACAACCGAGAGTCCCGGGCCGGCTACGAGACCGGCGCCGAGGGGGTGCTGCGGGTGAATGCCGGCTACCTGAGCAAGTTCACCCAGGCGATCGACAAGATCGACCCGGACCGCCACTGGCTCACGCCGGTCGTAGTCACGCGCCCACCGTCGCCCGACTCGCTGCAGACGATGATGATCGAGCCAGACAGCTTCCAGCGGATCGCGTACCGCGGCGACCGGCTCACCGACGCCGAAGGGTTCCGCAGGCTGGCGGCGCCGAACGTCCCGCCGATCGAGTTCCGCAGTACGCAGCTGACGATCACCGCCTCGACCGGAACGATGACGCCGGTACAGCCGAAAACAGTCAACAACGGCCAGCAGTCGGTGCCGCAACCCGCCGCGAAATCCGTCCGCGTGGTCGCGAACGTCATCAACCTGAGCACCGGCGCACGCAACCTCCTCACCTTCCCGCGACTGCCGCTGGGTCGGCAGGCTGAGTTGCAGGCCAAGATCGACTGCCGGGACGGATGCCAACTCCTCCGGCTCGGGATCAGCCGCGACCTCGACGACCAGGCGGGCATCCGCGGCGACGTACAGATCGAGAAGCTGTCCAGCGACGACCATCCGTCCGTCGCGCTCGGTCAGCCCGAGGACTGGCAGCCCGTCAAGCAACCCGACTCCAGCCAGGACTCGATCGAACCGGTGTCCGGCGGTGCACTCACGCTGGCGGTGACGAACCTGGGCGGCGACCAACTCCTGCAGTACGCGTCCGTGCCGCCGGTGACCCCCGCGCTGGTGACGCCGGACTACCGGTACGACGCCTCGGCAACGACGCCCGGCTTCGACGGCGCACCGATCGCGCTGACCAAGCTCGACCGGCTCGACGGACCGGTCAACCGGTTCCCGCTCCGCACCGCGGTCGTCGACCTCGAGACGGTACGGCGCCTCGCCGGGACCGTGGACGAAGCCTCGACGGAGTTCGAGCTGTGGCTGAACGCCGACGGTTTGGCGAAGGTCGACACGATCGTCGATCAGCTCCGCGCGGACGGGTTCGCACCAGAGCTGATCGATCGCCGGACCGACCGGATCGCGTCGTACGGGCGGTCGGCGAGTGCGCTCGCGTTGCAGCTGACCCCTGTGGTCGGGATAGCCGGGTGGGCGCTGGCGATCGTCGTACTGCTGCTCACAGTGGTGACATCGTGGCGGTCGCGGGCTCAGGACTACGCGAGCCTGCGGATCACCGGCGTATCGGCCAGCACCACTGGGCGAGCCGCTCGGTGGGAGCAGACCGGTCCGGTGGCACTGGCTGTGCTGCTGGGCTCGGTGTGTGGTGTGGTCGGGGCGCAGATCGCGTTACCACTGATACCGCTGTTCGCTGACACCGGTGGGCCGATACCGCTGGAGCTCAATACCAACTGGCCGGTCGCACTGCTGCTCTGGCTCGCAGGTACGGCGGTACTCACGACAGTGACGCTCTTGCTGGGGACCGGGGTCAACAGGCGCGCCGGGTTCGCCCGCATCCGGGAGGACCTCACATGACAGGACTGGCCATCAGTACGACGGGACTCGTGAACATCTACCGTGCGCACGGCCATGACGTCGCCGCGCTGTCCGGCATCGGGATCACAGTCCGCCCCGGCGAGTTGGTCGGGCTGCTCGGCCCATCTGGTGCCGGGAAGTCGACACTGCTGCAGTTGTGCGGCGGTCTACTGACTCCGAGCGCGGGGCGGTTGCAGATCGGTGAGCACAACGTCGCCACCATGACCGAGGCCGAGCTCGACCGTATGCGAGCCGGTGACGTCGGCATCGTGCTGCAGGGCGCCGGACGGAACCTGATCCCTTACCTGACGCCAGTGGACAACATCCGCTACGCACAACAAGCCGCACCGCGTGGCCGCGAGCTTCCTACGCCCGCAGCGATCCTCGAGCTCGTCGGCCTCCCCCAGCACGCGAACACCCCGCTGACGTTGCTGACACCTGGACAGGTGCAGCTGTGTGCGGTGGCGGTCGGGATCGCGACGTTCCCGGGGTTGCTGCTGGCCGATGAGCCGACCAGTCAGTTGGATCACCACGCAAGGGACGAAGTACTCGCGGCGATCCGCACGATCAACGCCGAGACCGGGATGACCGTGCTGCTGATCACCCACGACCCCGAGGTGGCGGCGACGTTGCCGCGGACGATCACGATCCGGGACGGACGGATCGCCTCGGAAGGACGGTCGGGTGAGGAGTACGCCGTAGTCGCGACCGACGGCTCGTTGCCGCTGCCGCCCCACGTGGCCGAACTGCTGCCGGCCGGCACACTCGTCCAGGTCACCACGGAAGACGGCGAGATCCGGCTCACCCCGGTCGACCAGGAGGGAACGCGGTGATCGACGTCAGCCAAGTCACTGTCACGTACGGCGAGACGACTGCCGTGGCGGATGTGTCGTTCAGGGTGCCGCCGGGGTTCGTACTCGCGGTCAGCGGGCCATCCGGCGCCGGGAAGAGTTCGTTGCTGTGGGCAATCGCCGGCGCCGTGCCGCTGACGACCGGCCAGGTCGAGGTCGACGGACTCGTCATCACCGATCGGCCGTCGGCGGCCGCGCACGGCGTCGTACTGATCCCGCAAGGCAACGGACTCGCGCGCGTACTCACTGCCCGGGAGAACCTCTCGATCCCGCTGCTCGCCGAGCGCAAGCCGGCGGATGAGCTCGACCGGGCGGTCGAAGCGGCACTCACCCAGGTCGGCCTGGAGGAGAGCGGAGACCATCTCGTCGAGGAACTCTCCGGTGGTGAACAGCAACGCGTGGCCGTTGCCCGCGGCATCGCCCAGCAGGGCCGG
The DNA here is from genome assembly GCF_055562215.1 of Kribbella sp. NPDC020701. Taxonomy (NCBI): domain Bacteria; kingdom Bacillati; phylum Actinomycetota; class Actinomycetes; order Propionibacteriales; family Kribbellaceae; genus Kribbella; species Kribbella sp. NPDC020701. Next base: position 226,254 of record NZ_JBVHFT010000012.1, read on the forward strand.
GTGATCCTGGCCGACGAGTCCACCAGCGAACTCGACAGCACCAACCGCGAGCGCGTCCTGGAACTGCTCCGCGCCGAGGCCGACCGCGGCGCCGCCGTCGTCATCGCCACCCACGACCCCAACGTCGCGGACAGCGCCGACGGCCACGCGCTAATGGACGAAGGCCGGCTCAGCTGGGTACGACGACTGTAGCGCCACGTCGGGACCGACCAGCACCGGATCGAGCTGGATCCTGGTCACGCCGAGCGGTGCGAGCATCTCCCGCAGCGTCTCCTCGGTGAGTCGCATCCACTCCTGCCGAGGACCCGTTGCCGCCCGCAACTGTGCCAAAGTGCTGAACGCGATGCCGACCCGTCGTCCGTCGGGCAGTCGCCCAGTCTGCAGCGCCGCCGCCGCACCAGTCGATCGAACGGGAACCAACCAGTCAGCGCAATGTCGAGGCTTCACACTTCGACGTTAAGCCGCCGGATCCCCGCAATCCTCTGTCCTCACAGAACTCCCACATCTTTCTCACAGGCCCAACTGGGTGGGTGTGGTGGGCGGCCCGCTCACCAGCAACCGCTGCACCAGCTCGGGCAGGGCGCGCGGAGCGAAGTCGCCTTCGTGGGCCTGGAGCTCCTCGAGCGTCCACCAGGCGTGGCCGTGGACGTTCTCGGCCTGGAGCTCGGCCTCGGTGAGCTCGGCGGCGGGTGTGAAGGCGTCGACCCGGACCAGGAAGTAGTCGTTGAGTACGCCGTCGTACCCGGTGGCGTGGCCCTCGGCAACGACCTCCTGGTGCCACAGGTGCGGTGGGTCGTCCGGGGTGTCGAGACCGATCTCCTCGCGGAGCTCACGGCGAAGGCCCTCGACAACCGACTCCCCTGCCTCGATGCCGCCGCCGGGCGTCGCCCACAGGGGGCCGGAGGAGAACTCGAACCGGACCAGCAAGATGCGGTCGTCGGCGTCGAGGACGACGCCGCGAGCGGCTGGGCGCAAGTGCGGGAAGGTCAGCTCCAGCTCGCGATGCTCCTCGATGGCGCGGAAGCCGAAGCGGGCGTTGACCTTGCGCATCGGCGCGTTCGACAGCGCGGTCCACGTGTGCAGGAAGCGCTGGGTGGTCCGGTGCTTGGCCAACTGGGCGAGGTTGGCGAGCTTCAGGTGCGTGCCCAGGTGGTGACCGCGATGCTCACGCAGCACCAGCGTGTCGTCCTGCTGGGCGTGCTCGGCGTCAGCGCGCGGCAGGTACAGCAACGTGTACCCGGCCGGCTCTCCCGACAGCGTGTGCACCATCGTCACGAGGGCCAGGTAGTTCCGGTCGATCCGCTGCTCACTCGCCTGCAGCTTCTCGACCGTCCACGGCACGACCTCCCGCGTCATGCCGCCCGTCGGTACGTCGTGGTCCATCGCCGTGTGCAGGTCGGCGTACGCCTGCTGATATTCCGGCGGGCACACCCCCGCCCACGACGTGAGCACGTAGCCGTCGAGTGACCCGGCGGACTCCTGCAACTCGGACAGCCGGAACTCGTCGTACGGCAGCGGTACGACGAGATGCTCCTCGACATGCTCGACGGTGAAACCGAGGTGCTCCGCGAAGGCGGCGCCCGGCCACGGATCCGACGGGACCCCGAGTTCGGTCTGGAAGATGGTCCGCCCGAGCTGCGCCGCCCGGGTGACTGCCCACTGCCACAGCGCCGTACCGATCCCCCGCCGCCGATGCTGGGGAGGTACGTCGATCTCGACCTCGACCGTGTCCAGGTTGTCGGTCAGGCGGTACGCGAACAGCATCGTGCCGAGCACGCGATCGTCCTCGAACGCGCCGACCGCGAGCCGTTGCTTCAACGGTCCCGGATGGCGCAGCGAATACCCCAGGGCCCCCCGGCCGACCACGAGGGCGGCCTCCCGCCCCGCGACCGCACCGGCCCGGAGGGCGTCGTACCACTCGTCGAACAGGGCCAGGTCGGCCGGGTCGATCTCGCGAACGCTGATCACCCGGCCGACCCAACCAAACAAACGGGTCAGACCGCCAGTCAATAACTCAGACCGGCGCGACCTTGCCCTGGTACATGTACATGATCACGAAGTTGTCCGCGTACGGAGCGTTCTTCAGGATCGGGTCGTCGTCGGCCGGGAACTTGGCCACCCGGGTGCCCTCGAGCGCCGGGTTGTTACCGTAGCGCTCCCAGAGCGGCATGATCGGGAGCAGCTCGTTGAAGGCCAGCGCCGCGGCGGTGACGTTCTTCTTCTGCTCGTCGAGGTTCAGGCCCTGCGCGGACTTGTCGACGATGGCCTGCAGGTCGATCGGACCCGCGGAGGTCGTCTGCTTGAGCGGGAAGTTCATTCCCTTGCCGCCGGAGTTCGCCGCCGTCACGTAGTTGAACGTGTAGAGGTCCTGGACGAACGAGAAGTACGGGTGCGGGTGCGACGACGCGCCCCAGCTCTGGATCGCCATGTCGAACTTGCCGGCCAGGACGTCCGGGCTCAGCTGGGTGAAGGTGATGCCGCGCTTGGTGATGTTGAACCCGAACTTGTTCAGCTGGTCGGCCGCGTTGGTGGCGGCCGGGTTCCAGTCGGCGAACTCGGTCGGGAACTTGAGGTCGTACGCCGCCGGCTTGCCGTTCGGCAACGTCCACTTCCCGCCGGAGTTCTTCCAGCCCGCCGCCTGCAGCAGCTGGGTGGCCTTGGCCTCGTCCTTCTCGTAGGCCTGCAGCTTCTTCTGGTCGGCGTCGGAGATCCAGTCCGGTACGGCGATGTCGGAGAAACCGGCCATGAACTTGCAGGCCTTGCCGGAGTCGCCGAGCGCGACGGTGCCGTTCTCGTTGCGGTCGATGATGTAGGCGATCGCCTGCCGCACCCGGACGTCGGAGAACTCCGGGTGGGTGGTGAAGTTGTACACCAGGGCCGGACCCGAGTACACCGGCGGACGGAGGATCCGGAAGCCGGTGTTCAGGAACGTCTTCTCGCTGGCCACCGCGAAGCCGTGGGTGGCGTAGTCGACGTCCTTGTTCATCACCGTCGGGGTGATGTCGGAGGTCTCACCGTTGTACAGCAGGACCTTGCTGAAGCCGATCTTGTCGGCGAACAGGCCCTTGTCGTTCTTGACCAGGCTCATCTGGGAGTTGGTCATGGTCTTCGAGTCGTAGTTGAACGGACCAGACACGACCGGGTTCTCCGGGCGGAACTTCTGGAAGTCGCCGTTCAGCGCCTTGCCTTCGGCACTGTCCAGGCTGGTCTTGGCCTTGCGCATCGTCTCGGCCTTGGTGGCCCACTCACCGTAGACCGAGTCCGGCAGGATCGGCGCCCGGAGGATGTAACGCTCGAGCACCGTCGACGGCGTGCCGATGGTGAACAGGACAGTGGTGTCGTCCTGGGCCTTCACGTCGGACAGGAACGTCCACGACTGCTGGCGCATCAGCCAGTGCAGGTTGAACGTGGACACGACGTCCTTGGCGGTGATCGGCGAACCGTCGCTCCAGGTCAGGCCGGACCGGAGCTTCATCGTGTAGGTGTTCGCCGCCTCGTCCAGCTTGCTGGACTCGGCCATCATGTATTCCCACTTCTTGTCCGCCCAGTAGTACAGACCGCCGCTCGGGTAGATCAGATCGAGGTACGGGCTCTGCTGCTGGATGCCGTCGGTGACGCCGGCGGCCAGGTTGAAGTGACCCTTGGGCGGCAACTGATAGGGGTACGCGCCGTGGAACTCCTTGTTGGCGGACTTGCTCGCGTTGTTGCCCGCTTCGTCCGGATTGCTCGGCGAACACGCCTCCAGCGACCCGATGCCGGCGATGCCGACGCCGGCGATGCCGAACAGCTGGAGCACGTGCCGGCGAGAGACCGCGTTGGTCCGGTCGCTCGCGCCGGATTCGTTGGTGCCGGTGGGACTCATCCTTCGTCCTTTCCTGAACTGACCGCACGCCCGCGTGGTCAGGCACTACTACCACTGGTTGTTACTAACCGTCCTCGCGTTTCTCCCGGCGCCTGGTCAGGACGACCCCGGCGACGACGATCAGGCCCAAGAGCAGGCCCAAACACAAGGTGAACAGGGTGATCACGAACTCCGGCGTCCCCGGCGTCAGCGTGAGGAGCAGAACCCCGCTGGCCAGGATCAGGAACACCGCCCAACCGAGAGCCACTCGGCCCATCTCGGGTGGCATCAGCCGGCGGCCGGTTCATCCAGCCGGACCTGGTCGGCGCCGTCGCGGGCCACCACGTGGCACGCGGCCGACTGACCAGGACGTACTTCGAGCAGACCGGGCACCTCGCCGTCACAAAGGCCGCCCTCGAACCGGCCGCAGCGCGGATGGAACGCACACCCGGGTGGCAGATGCGCCAGACTCGGGATCTCCAGGCTGCGCAGCGATCCGGCGCCCTTGGTCTTGGTCAGGTCGGGATCGGGCTCCGGGATCGCCTCGATCAGCGCCCGGGTATAGGGATGCGTGGGCGCGTTGATGATCTGCCGGGTCGGCCCGAACTCGACGATCCGGCCCAGGTACATCACCGCGGTCTTCCCGTTCCAGCCGAAGTACTTCGCGATCGCCAGGTCGTGGGTGATGAACAGGAACCCGACGCCGAGGTCGTCGCGCAGCCGTCCGAGCATCGCCAGGACGCTGATCCGGATCGACACGTCGAGCATCGAGGTCGACTCGTCGGCGATGATCAGCTTCGGGTCCAGCGTCAGTGCCCGGGCGACCGACGCCCGCTGCCGCTGACCGCCGGACAACTGGTGCGGGTACTTCTGCAGGTAGTTCTCCGGTGGTGTCAGGTCGACCTTCGTCAGCAGCTCGGCCGCTCGCGCGACGGCGGCCTTCGTGCCTTTGACCACCCCGTGCTTGAGCAGCGGCGCGGTCAGCGTCTGCTGAATGGTCCGGGTCGGGTTCAGCGAGGCGTACGGATCCTGGTGGACGTACTGGACGCTGCGCCGGAAGGTGCCGAACTCCTGCCGCTTCAACGACCAGATGTCGGTGCCTTCGAAGGCCACCTTGCCGTCGGTCGGCCGGGTCAGACCGGCCGCCATCCGCGCGGCCGTGGTCTTGCCCGAGCCGCTCTCGCCGACCAGGCAGAGCACCTCGCCGGAATTGACGGACAGATCGACATCGTTGACGGCCCGGATCGGACCGGCCTTGGTGTCGAACACCTGGCTGACCCCCGCAAGCGTCATCAGCGGCTTGCGCCCCTCGGCCGTACCCGCCGGAACCGTCTCTGTCGTGGTCATCGGGCCTCCCGGCCTGGACTGAGGAGCGCAGGGAGCGCAGCGACTGGAGCGACGAGGGAAGGCCGGGAGCCGAGGCCCGATGACCCCGCCGGCGCCGAAGGCCCGGCCAAAAGCACAGTCATGAGGCCGTCCCAAGGTCGTCGCCGCGCACCCGTCGTTCGAGGTGCACGTCTTTGGAATGGATGCAGGCGACTTCGTGGGCGTCGCCGGGCTGGTCGGTCACCGGGATGAGCGGGGGATCCTCCGCCTTGCACTCGTCGGTGGCGAACTTGCAGCGCGGGTGGAACGTGCAGCCCTTCGGCAACGCGGCCAGACTCGGCGGACCGCCCGGGATCGACTCGAGGTCCGGCAGGTCGCCGACGATCGGCGGCACGGCGTTGATCAGGGCGAGCGTGTACGGATGCCGCGGCCGGTAGAACAGGTCCCGGACACCACCGGTCTCGACGAGCCGACCGGCGTACATGGTGGCGACCCGGTCGGCCAGCTCCGCGGCCAGCGACAGGTCGTGGGAGATGAAGATCATCGAGAAGCCGAGCCGTTCGCGGATCTCGTGCAGCACGTCGACGATCGAGCGCTGGGTGAGGATGTCCAGGGCCGTGGTCGGCTCGTCCAGGATCAGGACCTCCGGGTCGAGCAGCAGGCTCATCGCGATCAGCACCCGCTGCCGCATGCCGCCGGACAGTTCGTGCGGGTAGCTGTCCATCACCCGGGCCGGCTCCAGCCGGACCAGGCGGAGCAGCTCCCCGGCCCGGTCCTCGACCTCCTGCCTGGTGGCCTTGGTGTGGGCCCGCATCGTGTCGTACATGTGCCCGCGGATCTTCAGCAACGGGTTGAAGGCGTTCATCGCGCCCTGGAAGACCATCGCCGCGTCCCGCCAGCGGAACTCCCGCAGGTCGCTGCCATTGAGGCCGAGGATGTCGATCTCGGCACCGTCGCCGCGGTTGAACGTCACCTTGCCGCTGGCGTGGCCCAGCCGCGGCAGGAGCCGCAGCAGACCGAGCCCGAAGGTCGTTTTGCCGCACCCGCTCTCCCCCACCAGCGCGAGGCTCTCGCCGGGGTACAGGTCGAGGTCGACGCCGCGGACGGCCTGCACCGTGGCGCCGGCGCCGGTCCGGTACTCGACCTTGAAGTCGCGGATGGACAGCAGTGGCTTGCCCTGGCCGCCGCGCACCGCGCGGGCCGCGCCTGAAGTTGTCGCCGTCACCATGCTCACCGGTCCCGGAGACGCGGGTTGAGGATTTCTTCGAGAGATCTCGTCATCATCACCAATCCGAGGAGCAGGAGAACGATCGCCGCGATCGGGCTCAGGATGAACGCCAGGCTCGAGTCGTTGAAGATGGCGCCGGCGATCCAGGCGCGGTTGAGCATGATGCCCCAGTTCGATCCGGTCAACGGCGCCAGGCCCAGCAGGTACAGGCCGACCAGCGCGTAGATCGCGTTGCTGACGGCGATCATGAAGTTCATCAGGATGAAGCTGGCCATGTTCGGCAGGATCTCGACGAAGATCACCCGGATCGTGCCGAGGTCGAGCAGCCGGGCCGCCTCGACGAACTCACGTTCCTTCAGCGAGAGCACCAGGGACCGGATCGCCCGGGTCAGCACCGGCCAGGCCAGGCCGCCGACCAGGATGGCGAGCAGGATCGGCGAGTCGAGCTTGAACAACGCGCCGAGCACCGCGAGCAGGACGATCGTCGGGATGGTGAGCGCGACATCGGCGGCGGTGACCACCAGCGAGTCGACCCATCCGCCGAGGTAGGCGGCCAGCGACCCGAGGACGATCGCGATGACCGTCGAGATCGCCGCGGCCAGGAATCCGATGAAGATGACGGACCGGCCGCCGTCGATCATCTGGATCAGCACGTCCTTGCCCTCGTTGTCGGTGCCGAGCAGGTGCCCGGGCGATCCGGCAGGCAGCATGATCGACTTCACGTCCGGCACAAGGTCCGGGGTGAAGAAAGGCCCGATCGCGGTGATCAGCACCAGCAGCGCCACGATGATGAAGCCGATGAAGCCGGCCGGGCTCCGGCGTAGCCCGCGGAGGATGCCGGACATCCGGCCGACGCTCGTCGTCCCGACTACCTCGTTGGGGCCGGGGATCGCCACATCTGTCATGTCGGACATCTCGTCACCCCTTCGCCTTGGCGCCGACGCGGATCCGCGGATCCAGCCGGCTGTAGAGGATGTCGGCGACGAGGTTGGCCGCCACCACGGAGATCGTGAGGACCAGGAAGATCCCCTGCAGGACCGGGTAGTCGCGGCCCGAGAGCGCGTTGTAGAGGCTGAAGCCGATGCCCTGGTAGCCGAAGATCCGCTCCACGAAGATCGACCCGCCGACGACGAAGCCGAGCGACACGGCGAGCGCGCTGAACAACGGCAGGACGGCGTTGCGCCCCACGTACCCGGTTCGGATCCGCCCCGACGACAGGCCGCGGGCCCGGGCGACGGTCACGTAGTCCTCGCCCAGGGTCTCCACGGTCGAGGACTTCATCACCAGTGCCCACGACCCGACCGTGGTCAGGGTGTAGGCGAGGATCGGCAGCGTCGCGTGGTACAGCGCGTCGCTGAGGAAATTCAGGGTGAAGGCGGGCTCGACACCCGGGGAGTACGAGCCGCGGGCCAGGGTCAGGTTGAACCACTGCAGTTTCACGCCGAGGAAGACCACGATCAGGATCGCGAGGATGTAGTTCGGGATCGCGTGCAGCAGCGCCCCGAGCGAGGTCAGCACGTGGTCGATCCAGCTCTCCCGGCGATAGGCCATCAGCATGCCGGCCAGGATGCCGACGACGAAGGCGATGACCGTGGCGATGCCCACGGAGAACAGCGTCCAGGGCAAGTAGGTCCTGATCACCTCGGCCACCGTGGTGCCGGGTGACAGCAACGAGTTCCCGAAGTCACCGTGCAGCATGTTGACCATGTACGTGGCGTACTGCTGGATCAACGGCTGGTCCGGATCGAGCGAGAACAGGCTGCGCGCCTGCGCGGCCGCGTCGGCGTACGAGACACCGGTCTGCGCGATCTGGGTCGCGATGAACGTGTCGACCGGGTTGCCCGGCAGCAGCCGGACCAGGAAGAACGTCATCGTCGCGACGATGTAGACGGTCAAGATCGCCTTGGCGAGTCTTCGGACCAGCCAGGCGTTGAAGAAGCGTCGCACCGCCGTCGGTCTCGGCTCTTCGGCCGGACCTTCGATCAGTTCTGACGCGGTTGTCTCGACCGCACCGCTCACTGCTCACCTCCACGCGACTACCAGGGAAAGTCGGTGGCGCAGACCCTCAGACAGCGGACTTAGTAATGCTGTCTTGCAAGGATCTGCGCATAGTGACGACAGTGTGCGCAACCCCGGTCATCGAGTCAACGTCTTGAGGCAACGTTGAGACAACGTTGCGAACTGTGACGCAACGGTATCGGGGCGTGTTGATATCGCCCGCCTCCGACACGGGGAGACGGGCAATATCTGACGGCTCAGCGAGTGGCGCGGTTGATTGCGGACACGACCGCTTTCAGTGAGGCGGTGAGAATGTTGGCGTCCCGGCCGACACCCCAGAACACCTCGTCTCCGACCTCGCACTCGACGTACGCCGCCGCGAGGGCGTCGCCGCCCGCGGAGAGCGCGTGCTCGTGGTAGTCCAGCACGCGGACGTCGTACTTGAGCGGCTTGATGGCGTCGACGAACGCGGAGACCGGACCGTTGCCCTCGCCAACCAACTCGTGCGGCACACCGTGCGAGTACACCTGGACGCGGAGCTGGTCGCCCTGGCCCTCACCCGAGGTCGAGTTGACGGTCAGCAGCGACAACTTGCCCGGCGCCAGGTACTCTGCCGCGAAGATGTCCCACATCTGCTGCGGGCCGACCTCGCCACCCTCGGCGTCGGTGTGCTGCTGGATCACGCGACTGAACTCGATCTGCAGCCGGCGCGGCAGGTCGAGCCGGTGCTCGGACTTCATGATGTACGCGACGCCGCCCTTGCCGGACTGCGAGTTCACCCGGATGACCGCCTCGTACGACCGGCCGACGTCCTTCGGGTCGATCGGCAGGTACGGCGCCTCCCAGGCGATCTCGGAGACCGGCTTGCCTTCGGCCGCGGCCTGCTTGTCCAGCGCCTCCAGGCCCTTCTTGATGGCGTCCTGGTGCGATCCGGAGAACGCGGTGTAGACCAGGTCACCGGCGTACGGCTGCCGCTCGGGGACACGCATCTGGGTGCAGTACTCGACCGTACGGCGGATCTCGTCGATGTCGGCGAAGTCGATCTGCGGGTCGATACCCTGGCTGAACAGGTTCATCCCCAGCGTGACCAGGTCGACGTTGCCGGTCCGCTCACCGTGTCCGAACAGGCAGCCCTCGACCCGGTCCGCACCGGCCATCAGGGCCAGCTCGGTGGCGGCCACCGCCGTACCGCGGTCGTTGTGCGGGTGCAGGCTGATCGTGCTGTGCTCACGCCGGGTCAGGTTGCGGCCGAACCACTCGATCTGGTCGGCGTACACGTTCGGGGTGGACATCTCGACGGTGGCGGGCAGGTTCAGGATGATCTCCCGGCCCTCGGCGGGCTGCCAGACATCCGAGACCGCCTCACACACCTCCAGAGCGAACTCCAGCTCGGTGCCGGTGAAGATCTCCGGGCTGTACTGGTAGCCGAACTCACAGTCGCCCAGGATCTCGTCGGCGTACTTCATCACCGTCTCCGTGCCCCGTACGGCGATGGTGCGGCACTCGGCCTTGTCCACGTTGAAGACGACCCGGCGGAACAGCGGCGCGGTCGCGTTGTACAGGTGGATGGTCGCCTTCGGGGAGCCCTGCAGCGACTGCACGGTCCGCTCGATCAGCTCCTCACGGGCCTGCGTCAGCACCGAGATCGTCACGTCGTCGGGGATGACGTCGTCCTCGATCAGGCTGCGGACGAAGTCGAAGTCGTACTGGCTCGCGCTCGGGAAGCCGACCTCGATCTCCTTGTAGCCCATCTTCACCAGCAGGTCGAACATCCGCCGCTTGCGGGCCGGCGACATCGGCTCGACCAAGGCCTGGTTGCCGTCGCGGAGGTCGGTGGACAGCCAGCGCGGGGTGCGGTCGACGGACTTCGCGGGCCAGGTGCGGTCCGGCAGGTCGATCGGCGGGAACGCGCGGTAGCGCTGGATCGGCAGGCTGGTCGGCTGCTGGACAGGCTTGGGCTGGTTCTTGGGTGCCACGGGGGTTCTCCTCGGAGGATGTGCTGCAGTCGCTGGGGGTCGTGAGGACGACCGGCGTACGACGAAACTCCGCGGCGAGGGAACCGGCCTTGTCAGGCCTCGCCGCGGCAGCGAAGGAGGAGAAGCTGGTGCCGCATGATGCCAGCGAGTTTATGCACAACCCACCTCGCCCGTCGAACCGGGGGTCTCGACGGCCGAGACACAGAGGGTGACAGCTCCGACCGGCCGCGCTTGGTAGACAACGTCTACGGCGATCCTGTAGACACTGTCTACGTGATCGCTCTGGGGCTGCTGACGGCGTCCGCGTGCTGCCATGCCGTGTGGAACCTGCTGATGAAGAGGTCCGGTCAGGGCGGTCCGGCGTTCGTCTGGCTCTGCGGTCTCGTGACGCTGCCGGTGTCGCTCGTTCTGCTCACCCGCGGCGTCGCGACGACGTGGTGGCCGGCGTTGATCAGCATGGTCCTGCACACGACGTACGCCATCACTCTGCAGAAGGCGTACGGCGCTGGGGAGTTCTCCACGGTCTATCCGATCAGCCGCGGAACGGCCCCGGTACTGGTGACGGTGGCGGCGATTCCATGGCTGGGCGGTTCTGGGCCTCGCGTTGTCGCTGGGGCGGTCTTGGTGCTGGGCGGCGTACTGATGATGGATCGGCTGCGCTCCCGGACCTTGGGCCGCGGGGTTGCGCTCGGGCTGGCCGTTGCGGCGTGCAGCGCGGCTTACACACTGTGGGACGGGTTCGCGATCACGTCGCTCGGCGTCGACGTCCTGACCTATCTCGCCGTGGCCAACGTCGCGCAGGTCGTCCTGTTGTCGACAATCCTTCGATCGGACGATCTGCGGGGCGTCCTCGGCCAGTGGCGGCGTGCTGCGCCGATCGCCGTCCTGACGCCGGCCAGCTACGGCCTTGTCCTGCTGGCGTTGTCGGTTGCTTCGGTCGGCACGGTGGCGATCGGCCGGACTCTGAACGTCGTGCTCGGCGCGCTGCTCGGCGCGGTCGTCCTGCACGAACGACTCAGCCTTGCTCGCCTCGCCGGCCTCATCACCATCATCGCCGGCGTGCTCCTGACTTGTGTTCAAGGGCGCTTGAAATTTTAAGCTTCAGTCATGACTGATTCCCTCGCCGACCGGATCGGCAGCCACGGGCTCGGTGTCCTGGTCACGATCAAGCGAGACGGCCGGCCGCAGCTGTCGAACGTGACCTATGTCTACGACGGCACCCGGATCCGCGTCTCCCTCACCGACGATCGCGCCAAGACGAAGAACCTCCGCCGCGACCCGCGCGCCAGCCTGTACGTCGGCGGACCGCGCGGCCGCTCGTACATCGTCCTGGAAGGCAAAGCCGAACTCAGTCCGGTCGCCGCCGATCCGTACGACGAGGTCGTCGAGGATCTCGTGGACTACTACCGGACCGCGTCCGGCGAGCACCCGGACTGGGACGAGTACCGCGCGGTGATGGTCCGCGACAAACGACTGATGTTCTCGATGACCGTCGACCACGCCTACGGCATGCCAGCACCAGACTGAACGAGGACGCCCGCCCGGGCGGCATCGCGGTAGCGCTTGGGCGCCATTCCGTTGACCCGCTTGAACGCGGTGCTGAAGGCGCTGTCCGACGTGTAGCCGAGCGAGTGCGCCAGCGCCGAGAGCGGTTCATCGCTCTCGCGCAGCGCCCGCTGGGCGAGCTGCATCCGCCAGTTGAGCAGGTACGTCAGCGGCGGCTCGCCGGCGACCGCCTTGAAGCGTTCGGCGAAGGTGGTCCGCGACATTGACGCGGTCCGGGCCAGGTCGTCGAGCTGCCAGGCCCGGCCGGGATCCGCGTGCATCGAGCGGACCGCGGGCGCGATGCGGTCGTCGCCGAGCGCCCGCAGCCAGCCGGCCGGCAGCGTCTGCGCCTCGGTCAGATAGGTCCGCAGCACCTGGACGAAGACCAGCTCGACAAGGTTGCCTGAGGCAAGCTCTGAACCGACGCGGCCGTCGGCCACCTCGTGCGCGAGCCGGTCCAGCAGCCAGCGCAGTACGACGGCCTCCTCGCTGTCCGCACGGACGTGCAGCAGCGGCGGCAGCGCGTCCAGCAGCAACTCCCGGCCGACCTCGTTCAGGTCGATGTGGCCGCCCAGATTGACCACCTCGCGACCCTCGCCGATCTGCACCATCGGCGCCCGGTCCGCCGGGAACAGCTCGGTCGCGTCAACTGGCTCGAGCTCGAGGTCGCTGGTCAGCACGAATCCGCGCGTACCGTCGAAGACGGCCAGCTCACCAGGCGTCAGCCGGACCGGCGGGTGCTCATCCAGGACCAGCCAGCACTCGCCCTCCACGATCGCGATGAGCTTCAGCCGGTTCGGCTTCGGGAAGCGCAGCGACCACTGGCCGCCGGCGACGAACCCACCTGACACCACGCAGCGCGCGTCGATCAGCCGCAGAACATCGGACAACGGATCAGCGGCCACATCCGTACTATCGCGCAAGAAATCCGGACTCACAAATATTCTGCGTCCGGATCCGCGTTCCTAGGCTGATGCCATGACCACTCCCCAAGAACCCATCGACTCCGGCTTCGACGCGGCCTCCACGGCCGCGGACGTCGTCCGGGGCCTTGACCTGACCGGCTTGACCGCGATCGTCACCGGCGGCTATTCCGGCCTCGGACTCGAGACCGTCCGGGTGCTGCGGCTCGCCGGAGCCGAGGTGATCGTCCCGGCTCGCGACGTGGACCGCGCCGACAAGGCCGTGGCCGCACTGGACGGCGTCCGGGTCGCCCCGATGGACCTGCTCGACCAGGACTCCATCGACGCCTTCGCGGACAGCTTCCTCGCCGACGGCAAGCCGCTGCACATCCTGGTGAACAGCGCCGGAATCATGGCGAACCCGTTCACACTGGATGCCCGCGGGTACGAATCGCAGTTCGCCACCAACCACCTCGGACACTTCCAGCTCACCACCCGGCTGCTGCCGGCGCTGCGTCAGGCCCAGGGCGCTCGCGTCGTCTCCGTGTCGTCGCGCGGGCACCGGTACTCCGACGTGCACTTCGACGACCTGCATTTCGCGCATCGCGAGTACCAGCCGCTGGCGGCGTACGGGCAGTCGAAGACGGCGAACATCCTGTTCGCGCTCGCACTCGACGAGCGCGAGCAGGACAACGGCGTACGGGCGTTCTCGCTGCACCCCGGCACGATCGTCACCAACCTGGCGCGGTATACCAACCCCGAGACGCTTCGCTCGATCGGCGTCCTGGACGCGGATGGCGAGCCGGTGATCGACCCGTCGCGAGGGCTGAAGACCATCGAGCAGGGCGCATCGACCAGCGTCTGGTGTGCGACCAGCCCGCGGCTCGACGGACTCGGCGGCGTGTACTGCGAGAACACCGACATCGCCCCGATCCGCAGTGACGAGGCGGAGCTCGGCGACCTGGAGTTGTCCGAGGGTACGCACGGTGTCAGGCCGTATGCGATCGACGCCGACGCGGCCCGCCGGTTGTGGACGGTCAGCGAGGAACTTCTCCACCGCCGATAAATTGGTCGCGGTTAGTGTCCATCTGTTGGACGCTGTGGGCGTGGAGATCAAGAGACTGTCACCCGACGACGAGGTCGGGTGCGCGGACGCCGTAGCGCTGATCAGTGCCGCGACCAAGCTGGACTGCCCGGACGCGAACGTACCGACGCCTCGCGGCTACGCGGCCAAGTTGAAGCATGGCTGGGACGGCGACCCGGGCGAGGCCTATCTGGCCCGGGACGAGGACGGCGTGGCCGTCGGACTGCTCGGCCTGCACGCCCCGACGTACGACAACACCCATCTGTCGTGGGTCGACCTGCAGGTGCATCCCGACCACCGGGGGCGCGGGATCGGCACCGAACTGCTCGCGTACGGCGAGCGGCTGGCGCGCGAGCTCGGGCGGACCTCCGTCGGCACGGACAACTGGGACCTGCCGAAGGCGAACGCGTTCGCGCTACGGCACGGGTTCGAGCAGAAGGCGGTCGAGGTCAACCGGCGGCAGGACATCGCCGGGCTCGACTGGGCGCTCGTCCAGCGGCTGTACGACGAGGCGGTTCAGGCATCGACGGCGTACGAGCTGCTGCGGGTGCGAGGGCCGGTCGCCGACGAGTTGCTCGACGGCCTGGTTGCCCTGACCGCGTCGATCAACGATGCGCCGAAGGACGATCTGGACATCGAGGACGACGTGTTCAGCCCGGAGCGGATCCGCGCGTACGAGGCCGCCCAGGAGGCCGGCGACCAGACCGTCTACCGGGTGATCGCCCGCGAGCGCTCCACCGGCGAGCTGGCCGGCCACTCGGTCGTCGCGGTCGAGCGCGACCGACCGCACCTCGCCGACCAGCACGACACCGCGGTCGATCGCAAGCACCGCGGCCACCGCCTCGGCGCGCTGGTCAAGACCGACATGCTGCTGTGGCTGCGCGACCAGGAACCGGCGATCACCCAACTCGACACCTGGAACGCCGAGTCAAACACCCACATGATCGGCATCAACGAACAACTCAACTACCACATAGTCGCCCGAGCAATCGCCTACCAAAAGCCGCTGTAGGCAGTTCATCCCACGCGTGGGTAGGTCTACACCACCTCGACGAGGGTGACCTTCATTGTGTTGGAGAGGTCGAAGCCGAGGGCTTTGTAGAGGCGGATGGCGGGGGTATTGGTGCCGCCGGTGTGGAGGAACGGGGTGCGGCCGGTTGTGGTGATCTGGGCGGCGACCGCGCGGATGACGCGGGTGGCGAGGCCCTGGCCTTGGTACGACGGGTGGGTGCAGACGGCGCTGATCTCGGTGTAGTCGGGGAGGTTGAAGCGGGTGCCGGCCATCGCGATCAGGTCGCCGTCGCGGCGGATGCCGAGGTAGGTGCCGAGCTCGATGGTGCGGGAGCGGAACGGCCCTGGGTCGGTCAGGGCGACGAGGGCCAGCATGTCGGGTACGTCGTCTGGGCCGAGGACTACCGTCTCGGGGTCCTCGGCGGCCAGCGACTCGGGTGCGACGAACTGCACCAAGTCGAACTGGCGGTCGAGTTTGAAGGTCTCGGGAAGCGGCAGGTCGGGACGCATGAGGGCTGCCGTCGTACCAGGACCGAGCAGCTCGGCCGCGTCTGCCCAGTCCTGGCTGGTTGGGTTGTCGGGTAGGCCGAGGAAGGGCGCGACCGCGGTTGGGTAGCGGCGGGCGTTGCCGCGGGTCTCGGCGAAGGTGGCGTGCGGGCCGGTGAGAGCGGCGTACACGGGGTTGGTGAGCACCGGGTGGTCCCCCAAGGTCAGCTGGTCAGAACCCCAGTTTGCGGAGGTGCTTGGCGTCTGTCTGCCAGTTTTTGGCGATCTTCACGTGCAGGTCGAGGTAGACCGGCGTACCCAGCAGCGCCTCGATCTGGCGGCGGGCGGCCGCGCCGACCTCGCGCAGCCGGGCACCCTTGTGCCCGATCACGATGCCCTTCTGGCTGTCCCGCTCGAGGAAGATGTTCGCGTACACGTCCAGCAGCGGCTTGTCCTCGGGACGATCCTCGCGCAGGCCCATCTCGTCGATGGTGACCGCGATCGAGTGCGGCAGTTCGTCCCGGACGCCCTCGAGCGCGGCCTCACGGATCAGCTCCGCGACCAGCGTCTCCTCGGGCTCGTCGGTGATGTCGCCGTCCGGGTAGAGCGGGAAGCCCTCCGGCATCAGCTTGACCAGTTCGTCGGCGACCACGTCGACCTGGAAGCCCGACGTCGCCGACACCGGGATGATGGAGGCCCACCCGATCCCGACCGACTCCCCGAGCGCGGCGATCTCGGCCAGGTGCTCGACCATCCGGTCCGGCTCGACCAGGTCCGCCTTGGTCGCCAGCGCGATCTTCGGCGTCTTCGCGACCTTGGCCGCCTCGCTGACCAGGAACCGGTCGCCCGGCCCGATCTTGTCGCTGGCCGGCAGGCAGACCGCGATCACGTCGACCTCGGCCCAGGTGGTCCGCACCAGGTCGTTGAGCCGTTCGCCGAGCAATGTCCGCGGCTTGTGCAGACCGGGCGTGTCGACCAGGACGAGCTGCGCGTCCGGCCGGTGCACGATCCCCCGGACCGCGTGCCGGGTGGTCTGCGGCTTCGACGAGGTGATCACGATCTTCTGGCCCACCAACGCGTTGGTGAGGGTGGACTTCCCGGCGTTGGGCCGTCCGACGAAACAGGCGAAACCGGACTTGAACGGCTCAGGTGTGGACGACATCGCGGACCTCTCCGGTGCCTTGGGCAAGTACTACGGGGATGGCGGCGCCGGCGAAGTGGCGGACGACGTTGACGTCGACAGAGTCAGCCTCACTGACGACCGCTGCGGCCTCCAGGCCCTTCACGCCGGACGCCAGCGCCATCGCGACCGCCAGCTGCAGTGCGGTCAGCTCGACGGTGTCGAGCGCCACCGTGCAGGCGGCGTACGTCCGTCCGTCGGAGTCGCGGACGGCGGCTCCTTCGGCAGCGCGAGTACGAGCGCGGGCGGCGCGGGCGAGCGTGACGAGTTTGGCGTCCTCGGCCGAGAGGTCTGACAAGAAGTACTCCTAAGAGATCAAAAGGGGAAAGCTCAGGCGTGCTGGTGGTTCTGGTCCTGCGGCGAGGGGGCGGTCTCCTCGCGCCGTACCAGCACAGTACCGACCTGGTTGCGGCGGCCGGACGGCCGCTCCGCCGTCAGCGACAGGCCCGCGATCTCCACCTCGGCGCCGGGGATCGGCACCTTGCCGAGCAGCTTGGCCATCAGACCGCCGACCGTGTCGACGTCGTCATCGTCCAGCGGTACGCCGAACAGCTCGCCGAGCTCGTCGATCGGGAGCCGGCTGGACACCCGGTACGCGCCGTCGGACAGCTGCTGCACCGAGTCCGGGTCCTCGTCGTACTCGTCGGTGATCTCGCCGACGATCTCCTCGAGGATGTCCTCGATCGCGACCAGTCCCGCCGTACCGCCGTACTCGTCGACGACGATCGCCAGGTGCATCCGGGCCGCCTGCATCTCGCGCAGCAGCTCGTCGACCGGCTTGGAGTCCGGCACGTACATGCACGGCCGCATGACCGACTCGACCCGCTCGGTCGACTCGGCCTGGGCATTGTCGTAGACGCGGCGCATCACGTCCTTGAGGTAGACGACGCCGAGGATGTCGTCGAGTGACTCGCCGATCACCGGGATCCGCGAGTACCCCGAGCGCAGCGCCAGCGAGGTAAGCTGGCGGAGCTTCTTGTGCCGCTCGATGTAGACCATGTCGGTCCGCGGCACCATCACCTCGCGGACGATCGTGTCGCCGAGCTCGAACACCGAGTGGATCATCTGCCGCTCGCCGGACTCGATCACCGCGGACTTCTCGGCGTAGTCGACCAGTGCGCGCAGCTCGGCCTCTGTCGCGAACGGGCCCTCGGCGAACCCCTTGCCGGGCGTGAGCGCGTTGCCGATCATGATCAGCACCTTCGGCAGCGGGCCGAGCACCCGGGTCAGCGCCATCACCGGACCGGCCGAGATGATCGCGAACCGGTCCGAGTGCTGCCGGCCGAGCGTCCGCGGCGCGACACCGATGATCACGTACGAGACCAGGATCATCACCACGGCGGTGATCAGGATGTGTTCCCAGGTGACCTCGAAGACGCCGGACAGCGCCTGGGTGACCAGGACGATCGCGGTGATCTCGCAGCTCAGCCGGAGCAGCAGCAGGGAGTTCAGGTAGCGCGGGGCGTCGGAGAGCAGGTCGCGCAGCCGGACCGCGCGCAGGTTGCCCAGCTCGACCTGCTCGTTGGCGCGCACCTTGGAGTACGACGACAGTGCCGCCTCGGCGCCGGCGAAGAGCCCGGCGAGCAGCACGAGCACCGCAGCCACAACCAGCAGAACGAGGTCGTGGGAGGTCACCGCAACGTCACCCTTCCAACCGGTTTCCAGGAGCCCGCCATGCTTCCAGAAGGCGGCCCTGGACATCCCACATCTCCGCCTTCTCGGCGGGTTCGGCATGGTCGTAGCCGAGCAGGTGCAGGATGCCGTGCACCGTCAGCAGCTCCAGCTCGGCCCACGTGCCGTGCCCGGCCTTCGCGCCCTGCGCGGCCGCGACGGTCGGGCAGAGCGCGATGTCGCCGAGATGCCCGAGCGGCGGCTCGGCATCGTCCTCGGCGCCGGGCCGCAGCTCGTCCATCGGCCACGACATCACGTCGGTCGGACCGGGCAGGTCCAGGAACTCGACGTGATACCTGGCCATGGTGTCCTCGTCGACCAGCTTGATCGACAGCTCACACTCCGGGTGCAGCCGCAGCGACGACATCACGAACCGGCTGAGCCGCATCAGTCCGTGTGCGTCGATCTCGACCCCGGACTCGTTGTTGACCTCGACGTTCATCGCTTGTTGTCAGCGCTACCTTCATAGTTTTCGTACGCCGACACGATGCGGCCGACCAGCTTGTGCCGGACGACGTCGTGCGAGGTGAGCCGGCAGAACGTCAGGTCCTGGACGCCGTCGAGGATCTCCTGGACGACGCGCAGACCGGAGTTGGTCCCGGTCGGCAGGTCGACCTGGGTGACGTCGCCGGTGACGACCATCTTGGAGCCGAAGCCGAGCCGGGTGAGGAACATCTTCATCTGCTCGGGCGAGGTGTTCTGTGCCTCGTCCAGGATGATGAAGGCGTCGTTCAGGGTCCGGCCGCGCATGTAGGCCAGCGGCGCGATCTCGATCGTGCCGGCCGTCATCAGCCGCGGGATCGACTCCGGGTCGAGCATGTCGTGCAGGGCGTCGTACAGCGGGCGCAGGTAGGGGTCGATCTTCTCCGACAGCGTGCCGGGCAGGAAGCCGAGCCGCTCACCGGCCTCGACCGCCGGCCGGGTCAGCAGGATCCGGTTGACCTCCTTGGCCTGCAACGCCTGCACGGCCTTGGCCACGGCCAGGTAGGTCTTGCCGGTACCGGCCGGGCCGATGCCGAACACGATGGTGTTCTTGTCGATGGCGTCGACGTAGCGCTTCTGGTTCAGCGTCTTCGGCCGGATGGTGCGGCCGCGGCTGGACAGGATGTTCTGGGTCAGCACGTCGGCCGGGCTCTCGGCCGTCGCGGACTTGATCATCGCGATGCTGCGCTCGACCGAGTCCGCGGTCAGACCGTGCCCGGTGCGCACGACCGCGATCAGCTCGTCGATCAGCCGCTCGGCCAGGGCCAGCTCGGCCGGCTCGCCGTTCAGCGTGATCTCGTTGCCGCGGACCATGATGTCGGCGGCGAACTCCTTCTCGACGATGCGGAGGAACTCGTCCCGGGCTCCGAGCAGGGCCACCATGTCGATGCTGTTCGGCACGACGATCTTGTGGCTTGCCTGCGCGCTGGTGGCGGCGCTGTCTGCGCGCGCCTCCGGATCGATACTGCGTGGCCTGGACAGGCTCTTCCTCCTGATGCCGAGAATGGATACCCACCCATGCTAGCCGTCCGGCCCGACAGCCTCACTTGTAATTCCCGCCAACACGCCCTTCAGGCAGCGACATGCCGCTCCGCGGCGGCTGAGAGGGACCAGCCATCTCGTCCGACCACCGACCGTGACCGCGCTGTTTCATCCTCCAGACTCCCACTCGACCGGGCCATCGCCGTTGTCAACCTGGAAGGTGGTCTTGGCGTCTTCGTGTCGTGGCACAACCGGCCGTGGTGTACGAAGAGTGCGTGACACATGAGTCCTCGTGGGATGCCGACGAGGCGCTGACGGCTGTCTACACGGCGCACTACACGTCGCTCGTCCGGCTCGGCGCCTTGCTGCTGCGTGACACCGGTACGGCGGAGGAGATCGTGCAGGACGCGTTCGTCGCGATGCACGGCCGCTGGCACCGGCTGCGCGACCCCCACAAGGCGCTCGCGTATCTACGGACCGCGGTGGTGAACCGCTGCCGCTCCCGCCAGCGCCACCTGGTGGTGGTCGACAAGCACACTCCACGCACCCTGCCGGACGAACCGAGCGCCGAGCAGGCAGTACTGCGCACAGCCGAGACGGACCGAGTGATCGAAGCGATGCGCACCCTGCCGGAGAAGCAGCGCACCGTGATGGTGCTGCGGTACTACGGTGACCTGTCGGAGGCCGAGATCGCCGACACGATGGGCATCAGCCGGGGATCCGTGAAGAGCCACGCCGCGCGCGCGAGCAAGTCGCTGCGCCAGCTCCTGGAGCAGACCATATGAACGAGCAGAGCGAGTTCATCATCAAGCGCAGGACGACTTGTGCCTCAGCCGCGCCCGGAGCGAAGCGAGGACGCGGATGAGCGAGCACTCGAATGAGCCGTTCGACGAGATGATGCGGCGGGCCTTGGCCGAGGAGGCGGACCGGATCGAGCCGGCCGACGCTCTGCCGGAGATCCGCGCCCGCGCGCACGCCCAGCGCCGGCCCGCGGCCCGGCGCCCCTGGCTCATGACCGTCGGCGCGGCCGCGATCGGTACCGCCGCGGCGATCGGCGCGTTCACCGTCTTCAACGGCGACCAGAACACCGCGAACGACGGCGACGCCGTAGCCGGCCCCGGTACGACGACCACCGCGAGCAGGGCACCCTCGTCGGCCAGTGTGAGCCCCACGCCGTCCCCCGCTGCTACCCTTCCGCCGGCCACCGCGCCCGAGGCAACCACGGCCCCCAGCGAACGCGGCAAACCGGAGCAGGTCGTCAAGGGCGCGCTCGTACCGATCTATTGGCTGGGCGACAGGGCCGGGACCAAGAGCGTCATCGTCGGGCCGAAGCCCAGCACACAGGCCCGGTCCACCGTACGGCTGTACCGCACCTGGGCGAAGGTCAGCGGTCGCCCGGCCGTCGAGGCAGTCCGGATCATGACGAGCAAGCAGCCGGGCGACCCCGACTACTACTCGGTCTGGCGTGGTGCCGAGGTGAATACCGTCACCCGGTCCGAAGGCGTGGTGACCGTCGATTTCAAGGAACTCCCGGCCACAGACCTCGACGCCGGCACCGCCGACGTCGCGACGCAGCAGCTGATCTACACCGTCCAGGGAGCCCTCCACAACAGCTCCGAGCCGGTCCAGGTCACGCAGCGCGGCCGCCCCGGCGCCAAGCTCTTCGGCCAGATCGACACCACCGAGCCCTTGGGCCGCGCCCAGGCCGCCGACGTCCAGGCCCTCGTCTCGATCGACTCCCCCACCGAAGGCCAAACCACCGCCAGCCCGGTCACCATCGAAGGCACAGCCAACGCCTTCGAGGCCACGGTGAACTACCAGGTCACCAACCTGAAGACCCGCAAGTCGACGAAGAGCTTCGTGACGGCCAAGGAGGGCCAGAAGTTCTCGCCGTTCATGATCCAGCTCAAACTCACCCCGGGCCCTTGGCAGATCGACGCCTACCTCGTCTCCGCCGAAGACGGCAGCGTCTCCGACGCCGACACCAAAACCATCTTCGTCAAGTAACCCCGCCCGGTCCCCACCGCCGCGGAGACCGGCACGGGAGCCGACTTTGTGCACCGGATGACCATCTCGAGCCCGGAATCATGACCATCCGGTGCACAAAGTGCCGCATCAAAGCGGCCGCGGGCGCGAACCGGCGTACGCGCGCGGTCGTCGAGTGGGGGGAGGCGCGGCGGCCGGTCGTTGAAGCGGGCGCTGATGGGCGCTGGTCTGGTCGACCGCGTCCAGGTGACGCCCTTCCCGGTGGCGTCGGGGTCAGGTGGGGAGGTGGATGGTGAAGGCGGCGCCGCCTTCGGGGGCGGGGGCGGCGGTGAGGGTGCCGCCTAGGCGGGTGATGAGGCCGTGGGCGAGGGCCAGGCCGATGCCGGAGCCGACTGGGCGGCGGCCGCGGTATTTCTGGTTGAGTACGCCGCGTTCGAAGGCGACCGCGTAGTCCTCGGGTGCTAGTCCGGGGCCGCCGTCACGCACCTGGATCACCACCGCACGGGCACCTGCTGGGCGTGGTGGTCCCGCGTGGCCTGGTGGTGCGGCCTCGTTCGGCGGACCTGCGTAGCCCAGCGACATGGTGAGGTTGGCGTGGGGTGGGGTTGCTCGGAGGGCGTTTTCGGCTAGGCCGTCGAGGACCTGGCGGATTCGGCGGGGGTCGGTGGTGACGACTGCCGGACTGGATGGGAGGTCCAGGCGGAAGTGGACTCCCTGGCGTTCGCAGCGGACTCGCCAGACTTCGGCGCAGGCGGTGAGGGTTTCGCGGAGGTCCACTGGGGCCAGGTCGAGGTGGAACTGGTCGGCGCCGATTCGGGCCAGGTCGAGGAGGTCCGTGACAAGGCGTTCGAGGCGTTGGGATTCCTGCTGGATGACCTGACCGGCGTGTCGTGGATCGGTCGCGACACCGTCGGCGAGCGACTCGGCGAATCCGTGTACGGCCGTCAGCGGCGTACGGAGTTCATGCGAGACGGACAGTAGGAACTCACGTTGCCGCTCCTCGCTGTGCTGCAGGGCGACCGAGAGTTCGTTGACCGCCTGAGCGACTTCGGCGACCTCGGCCGGGCCCTCGACCGGTGCGCGCAGGTCGCGGCGCCCCTGACGCATCGCGGCCGCGACGTCCGCCGTACGACGCAATGGGCGTCCGAGCAATCGACCTAACAGGGCACCAGCGAGCGCGGCCACCAGTAGGCCGGCGCCGAGCGCGAAGAGGATGTTCCGGATCAGGATTCGCTGGGTGTCCGACGCCATCCGGACCGGCTCGACCAGTGCGAACCCCGAGCTCGCGCCGATGCCCCGCGCCTCCACCAGGTAGTCGGTACCGTCGACGCTCACCGTGGACGAGATCCGTTGCGTACTCACGATGTCGTTCAGACCGGCCGTGGTCGCAGCCTGGGTGGATCGCCGGTCGGTCGGCTGGATACCGCGACGGGGCAACAGAATCACCACCACGATGCCCTGCCCGCGGACCACCTCGGCCACCCGCCCGAGCCCCACTGCTCGGGACCCCAGCCCACGCTCATCCACCTGACTGGCGATGACATCGGCCTGCGCGGACAACGAATCCTGCAATACGTTCTGAGCCGACCGTCGAGCCAGGCCGGCCATCACCACACCGGCGACCAGCACAGCAATGCCGGCCACAGCCACGCAGGCAAGCACGATCCGCGTCGCCAACGACCCCCGCCTCGGCTCGCCCGACACCCGATCGAGAGCCATCAGTCGAGGTCTGCGGCGTAGCCGACGCCGCGCACCGTGCGGATGGGACTGGAAGCCCCGAGCTTGGACCGCAACTGCGCGATGTGTACGTCGACAGTCCGCGTACCGGCCGACGCCTGATAACCCCAGACCGAACTCAGCAACTCGTCCCGCTCGAACACCCGCCCCGGCCGCCGGAACAACTGCGCGAGCAAATCGAACTCGGTCGACGTCAGGCTCACCTCGGCGTCATCCGCCCACGCCCGCCGACGACTGACGTCCACTCGCACAGAACCCACCGACAACACATGACCTGACGGCACCGTCCCGCCCGACCGTCGCAGCACCGTCCGCACCCGCGCGGCTAGCTCACGCGGACTGAACGGCTTGGTGATGTAGTCGTCGGCCCCAAGCTCCAGACCGAGCAGCCGGTCGACCTCGTCATCGCGCGCGGTGACGAACAGGACCGGAGTCCAGTCCCCCGCCGCGCGCATCGTCCGGCAGATGTCCGCGCCGTCGCGCCCGGGCAGCCCGATATCGAGGATCACCGCAACCGGGTGCAGCCGTCGCCAGGCGACCAGTCCGGCCTCGCCGTCGGACTCGATCTGTACGCCGAACCCGTCGCGGCGCAGGTACAGCGCGATCACCTCGGCGATCGCCGCCTCGTCCTCCACCACCAGGACCAGCCCGCGACCGGCTGCGGTCATCATCTGCTCCTGGCCGTCATCTGTTTCCTGGGCGTGGTCTGTTTCCTGGGCGTGGTCTGTTTCCCGGGCGTGGTCAGGGCGAACCGTCGGTCGCCAGTTCGCCATCGATCGCGTCCAGGGTAGACCCGATCTGCGCCAGCTCCTGATCCGGCGACTCCACCTGAGTCGTCGCCGGCTGACCAGTGTCCTGACCACTGGGCTGCTCGTCGGATTGTCCACACGCGGACAATCCGACGACGATCGCCGCCGTACCCACCAGCACGATCAGCACCCTGCGCATCACTTGACCGCCTGGCAGTGCTGGGTCTTGAAGGTCTCGAGCTTGGTCTTCATCGTGGCGAGCTGCTCGAGCCGGCCGGAGCGGCGTTCGGCGCGCTTCTCGAGCTGTGCGGCGATCTTGTCGTGCCCCTTGGCCTTCTGCTTCTCGGCCCGCGCCTTCAGCCACGCCACCGAGCCCTTCACGTCGGCCCCGCCGCTGATCCGCTTCGCGAGCTTGTCCCGGCGCTCGATCAGCTTCGGCAGCTTCACCGCACACAGCTGCTGCGACTCTTCCGGGCTCAGCGTGACCTGCTTGTACGTCGGAGTCGGCGTCGGACTCGGATCAGCAGCGGCCATCGTCGTACTTCCGACCAGACCGCCCACCAGGACGACGGCCGACGTACCCAACGCCATCGCGCCACGAACAGACCTGCGCATCTCTTCACTCCTCGTTCTCGGTCAACCTGACAGGAACGACTCTCCCCGAGCGGCATTCGAGGACGATCGGAGCAATGTTCGGGCTTTGTAAGGATCGGTCCGCGTAAGAATCAGTCCGCGCGGTCGATGGTTGCGGCGAGCAGGCACGGGAAGGCCTGGTCGAACTCGGGCCGGCGGAGACGGTTGAGCCGGCGGGCGCCCTCGTCGCGTTGCTCGATCAGCCCGGCCGCACGCAGTACGGCGAAGTGGTGGCTGCGGGTCGCCTTCGTCACGGGCAGGTCGAAGGTGCCGCAGGCGCGCGTCCAGTCGTCGTGCCTGGCCAGGTCGCGGAGGATCGACCGGCGGACCGGATCCGCGAGCGCGTCCAGCGCCACCTGCAGCGAGACGTCGACCGGGTCGGTGTGGACGAGCGTTCGCGCCCGGGCTGAGTCGGCTGACATGTTCGATCCTCGTCGCACAATGGTGTTCGGTTGCCGTCTAACAGCTTAGGCCGAGGGCCAGCTCCAGCGGGAGCGGGCGAGCAGGGCGGCCGCGGCGGCGACCCCGGCGGTGGACGTGCGGAGCACGGTGTCGCCGAGGCGGACCGGCTCGACGCCGAAGGCGATCAGTTCCGCCGGCGCGATGCCACCCTCGGGGCCGATCACGATCACGATGTTGCCGTCAGCAGGTACGTCGAGGCCGGCGAGCGGGAGCTTGGCTTCCTCATGCAGTACGACGGGAAGCGCGGCGCCGGCCAGCAGTCGCGCGACCTCGGCGGTAGTCGCGATCGGCGCGACCTCGGCAAACCAAGAACGCCGCGACTGCTTGCTCGCCTCGAACGCCCACGCCTGCCACTTAGCGAGAGTCTTCGCGACCCGCTCCGGATTCGCCCGGAACTGACTCCGCTCCGCGTTCCACGGAACGATCACATCCACGCCAACCTCGGTCAGCATCTCCACCGCAAGCTCGGCCCGCTCACCCTTGGGCAGTGCCTGCACCACAACCAGCCGCGGCTCGGCAGCCGGCACCACACCGCGGTCATCGACAGCAACCGTGACGCCGGTCTTCGACGACGCCGTCACCGGCCCTTCGGCCCAGGCACCACGCCCATCCGTCAGCCGGAGGCGCTCCCCCGGCCCGATCCGGCGTACGACGGAAGCGTGCCGGCCCTCCGGACCGTCCAGGGTCAGCTCGGCACCGGACAGGTCCTCCAGATGGAAGACCGCGACGCCCATCTAGTGGGCGCCGAAGGCGTCGCGGAGGCGGCCGAAAACGCTCTTGTGGGTGGCCTGGACCTGGCCTTGCGGGCGCTCCTCGTCGCGCGCGACGGCGAGTTGCCTGAGCAGCTCGGCCTGCGAGTCGTCGAGCTTGGTCGGGGTCTCCACGATGATCTGGATGATCAGATCGCCACGACCGGCGTGCCGCAGGCGCGGTACGCCGCGAGCCGTGAGCGTCATCGCCGTACCAGACTGGGTACCAGGCCGGACCTCGAGCGGAGTCGTCTCACCCTCCAGCGTCGGCAGGTCGATCGTCGTACCGAGCGCGGCCGCCGTCATCGGCAGCGTGACCGTGCAGTGCAGGTCGTCACCGTTGCGGGTGAAGATGTCGTGCGGTTCGACCTCGATCTCGACGTACAGGTCGCCGGCCGGGCCACCGCCGGGGCCGACCTCGCCCTGGCCGGACAGCTGCACCCGGGTGCCGGTGTCGACGCCGCCGGGGATCTTCACGGTGACGGTACGGCGGGAGCGGACCCGGCCGTCGCCCGCGCACTCGACGCACGGGTTCGGGATGATCGTGCCGTAGCCGCGGCAGTTCGGGCACGGGCGCATGGTCCGGACCTCACCGAGGAACGACCGCTGCGTGTGGGTGACCTCGCCCCGGCCGTGGCAGATGTCGCAGGTGACCGGCTCGGACCCGGCCGCCGCGCCGGACCCCGAACAGGTCGGGCACAGGACAGCGGTGTCGACCTTGAGCTCGCGGGTCGTCCCGAAGGCGGCCTCGGCCAGATCGATCCGCAGCGGGATCAGCGCGTCCTGACCACGCCGGGTCCGCGGCCGCGGCCCGCGGGTGGCCCCGCCGGTCTGGCCGAAGAAGGCGTCCATGATGTCGGTGAACGTGAAGGCCTGGCCGAACCCGGCACCGCCGGCGCCGGCTCCCGCGGTGGCGAACGGGTCACCGCCGAGATCGTGCATCTGCCGCTTCTGCGGGTCGCTCAGTACCTGGAAGGCGCGGCCGATCTCCTGGAACTTGTGGTGCGCGTCCTCGGAGTCGTTCACGTCCGGGTGGTACTGGCGTGCCAGCTTGCGGTACGCCTTCTTGATCTCGTCCGGTGTCGCGTCACGGCTGACGCCCAGGACAGCGTAGTAATCGGTGCTCATACTCCAGACCAGGGGGTTGGTGTTGTAGGGGGCGTCTGATGGTCTCGCGGCGTAGCGAGCAGGTGCTCGGTGCGGTAGCTCGGCGCGCTGGAGCGAAGGCCTCGATGTGGTTCATCGTGGCCTTTGCTCCAGTGCGGCGAGGTGCCGTGCCGAGTGCCGCGCAGTAGGCGCGAGACCATCAGACGCCCCTTCTCATGAGTCGGCCAGGATCTGACTGACGTAGCGCGCGACGGCGCGGACAGCGCCCATCGTGCTCGGATAGTCCATGTGGGTCGGGCCGACGATGCCGAGCGTGGCCAGCGCCTCCGACTTCGACCCGTACGCGGTCGCGACCACCGAGGTGGTGGCCAGCTCCTCGAACGGGTTCTCGTGGCCGATACGGACGGTCAGAGTCTGTGGGTTGGTCGCCTCGCCGAGCAGCTTGAGCAGGATGACGTGCTCCTCCAGCGCCTCCAGCACCGGCTTCACGTTCCGCTCGAAGTCGTCGCCGTACCGGGTCAGGTTGGCCGCGCCGCCGACCGCGATCCGCTGCTCGACGAGGTCGTCGGTGAACGCCTCCAGCAGCGTCGTCACGATCGCGGCCACCAGTGGGCGGTCGGCCGGCGCGAACATCTCGGTGACCTGTACCAGCGACGTGGTCGCGTCGGTCAACCGCTGGCCGGCCAGCACGGTGTTCAACCGGGAGCGCAGGTCGGCGATCAGCTGCTCGTCGACGTCCTGCGTCTGCTCGACGATCCGCTGCTCGACCCGGCCGGTGCTGGTGATCAGGACCAGCAGCAGCCGGCGCGGGGTCATCGTGACGACCTCGATGTGCCGGACGCTCGACCGGTTCAGCGACGGGTACTGCACGATCGCGACCTGGCGGGTGATCTGCGCGAGCAGCCGGACAGTACGGCGTACGACGTCGTCCAGGTCGACCGCGCCGGCCAGGAAGGAGGTGATCGCCTTCTTCTCGGCCGGCGTCAGGGTCTTGACCGTGCTCAGCTTGTCCACGAACAGCCGGTAACCGGCGTCGGTCGGGATCCGGCCGGCGCTGGTGTGCGGCTGGGTGATGTACCCCTCCTCCTCCAGCGCGGCCATGTCGTTGCGCACGGTCGCCGGCGACACCCCGAGGTTGTGCCGGTCGACCAGCGTCTTGGAGCCGACCGGCTCGTGGGTCGCCACGTAATCCTCGACGATGGCGCGGAGAACATCGAGCTTCCGTTCGTCCAGCACGCGCACACCCTCTCTCACCGTCGACCCTTGGCACTCCGGAGTTCAGAGTGCCAGTCTACCGAGCCGTAGTAGCTCGCACCGACGCGCGACGGCGTGGGGCGGGTCTCAGGCGGATTCGGGAGACGCTCCCAACGGTACGGCGCTGGGGCGGTCGACCGTGCTCGCCACGTCCACCGGCTGGTCCTGTACGGCCGCTTCCAGCAGCGACTCGAGTACGTCGAGCACGTGGTAAGCCAGCGCCCCGTCGGCTCGGTGCCGCTCGCCGTTGCGCAGTGCGCGAGCCATGTCCGCGACTCCGACGCCCCGGCCGGCTCCGGCGTACCCACCGGCGACAGGGACCTCGGTCCAGTCACGGTTCGTGGCCGTGGCGATCTCCACCGTGCCGTCGAACCCGTTCGGGTCCGGCACCGACACACTGCCCTCGGTTCCGTGCACCTCGATGCGCGGCAGCCTTGCGGCCCAGGTGTCGAACGACATGAACACAGTGGTCAATGCACCCGACTCGTGCTCGAGTACGCCGGTTACGTGCGTCGGCACCTGCACCGGGAAGGTCTCACCAGCCCGCGGACCGGTGTGGACCTTGCGCTCCTGCTTGGACTGCCCCGCTCGCGCCGTGACCCGGCGCACCGGCCCCAGCAGGGTCACCAGGCTGGTCACGTAGTACGGACCCATGTCGAGGACCGGACCGCCACCAGGCTGGTAGTAGAACTCCGGAGCCGGGTGCCATAGCTCGTGTCCGGGCGTGAAGAACGACGCAGTCGCAGCATGCGGTACGCCGATGTCGCCGCGGTCGATCACCGCACGCGCGGTCTGGGTGCCGGTGCCGAGCACAGTGTCCGGCGCACACCCGACCCGGAGATTGTTGGCGGCGGCGTACTTGAGCAGGGGCTCGGCCTCGGCACGGTCGACGGCCAGCGGCTTCTCGCCGTACACGTGCTTGCCGGCTTCCAGCGCGGCCTGGTGCACCGGCGCGTGGGCGGCGGGGATGGTCAGGTTGACCACGATGTCCACGTCGTCGGCGGCGTACAACTCGTCCGGGGAGAGCGCGCGGATGCTCGGGTTCTTGTCGGCGATCGCCTGGGCGCGGGTGACGTCCAGGTCGGCGACCGCGACGACGTTCACGCCCGGGAGCTTCGCCAGGTGGTCGAGGTAGGTGCCGGAGATGACTCCGGTGCCGACGATGCCGATACCGGTCACTTGCTCGCCCACAGCAGCCCCCGCTCGATGATCGTGCGTACCTCGGGCACCGCGAGGTCGTCCAGCTTGTGGCCGACGGTGCAGACGAAGACCTTGCCCTCACCCCAGGTGCGGGTCCAGACGGCCGGCATCACCGCGCCCTCGATCCACGGATAGTCCGGGTGCGCGGCGAAGGTCGTGGTCGCGAGCACCGTGTCCGTCGGGTCGTAGTGGACGTAGTACTGCTCGGTGTGGACGTCGAAGTGCGTGATGCCCTCGACGATCGGGTGCTCGGCGACCACGTCGACGCGATAGTCGGTGAAGCCGTGCGGGTGCGAGATGAACTGCCCGCCGACGATGAAGTTGTAATCCGCGCTGTTGCGGAACGAGTCCGCGATGCCGCCGTGCCAGCCGGCCAGGCCGGTGCCGTTGCGGATCGCCGCGTCCAGGCCCTTGACGTGCTCGGCGGGGATCTCGCTCATGGTGACGCACTGCAGCACCAGGTCGACGCCGTCCAGGTTCAGGTAGCTCTCGGTCGTGTCGGAGACGGTGACCTCGTAGCCGTTCTCCTTGAGGTACGGGATGAACAGGTCGGTCGCCTCGACCGGGGAATGACCTTCCCAGCCGCCCCGGACCACCAGTGCACGTCGTGTCGTCAAGACATCCACCCTTCGAAAGTTTTCGGAACCGAGACAGAAAGATTGCGAACCACCCCCGTGACACTAGGCGCGTCCCGACCGGCCTTCAAGTCCGATTCCGCCACCTGGATTGGTCATGGCTGGTAATTCCGCGCAGTAGGCGGGGAGTTGCCAGCCATGGCCTAGGGTCGATCAATGGGATGGAAGTTCTGGAAGCGTTCGGGCGAGCCGGTGAACACCTTTCCGGGGGGGCGGCCGCAGGACACGCTGCCGGTGGGGGCGTTCGGGCTGACGGTCGAGGACGTGTTCTCGATCACCGGTCGCGGCGCGGTGGTGACCGGCCGGGTGATGGCCGGCACGGTGACCGTCGGCGAACAGGTTCTGCACAGCCGGGCCGGTCAGCCGCTGGCGCAGGTCGAGGTGACGGGCATCGAGATGTTCCGCAAGACGGTCACGACGGCCAAGCCCGGCGACAACGTGGGCCTGCTGCTCCGCGGCCTCCAGCGGGACCAGGTGCTCAAGGGCGATGTACTGAGCAAGTAATCTCAAGCCCATGAACGAGCGGAGCGAGTTCATCATCAAGCACAGCGTGTCTCGTGTCTCATCCGCGCCCGGAGCGAAGCGAGGACGTGGATGAGCAGGTGGGCCGAAGTCGGGGATCGTTGCTGGGTTCGCCGGTACGACGAATGGGACCTGAACATCGGCCTGGTCGTCGGGTCCGACGGCGCAGTGCTGATCGACACCCGGGCCACCACCGAACAGGCCGAGGAACTGCGGGAACACATCCGCGAGGTGACCGACGTACCGGTGCGCTGGGTCGTCAACACGCACGCGCACTTCGACCACGTCGTCGGCAACAGCGTCTTCGACCAGGCCGAGATCATCGCGCACGAGAACACTGCCGCTGCCGCGAAGCTGACGGCAACCACGTTCGCGGTGGCGAAGGTGATCGACCTCGGAGATCGCAGGGTCGAGCTCCTGCATCTGGGCAACGCCCACACCGATGGCGACGCCGTGGTGATCGTCCCCGACGCGGACGTCTTCTTCGTCGGTGACCTGATCGAGGAGTCGGCACCTCCGTCGTACGGCGACGATTCGTATCCCCTCGAGTGGCCCGACACGATCGACCGGGTGATCGGTCTGCTGTCCGACACCGCGAAGGTCGTTCCGGGACACGGCGCCGTGGTGGACGCCGAGTTCGTCCGCGAACAGGCCGGCGACCTGGGTACGGTCGCCAACACGATCTCGGGTCTGCACCACGCCGGTACGTCGCTGGACAAGGCGCTCACGCACACCGACGACTGGCCGTGGCCGCTGGAGAAGCTCCAGGAAGCGATCAAGCGCGGCTACGAGTCGCTCGGCGCGCCGCCACGGCCGACCCTCCCCTTGCTCGGCCCGAGCTGACTGCTCGGCCGTTGCCCCCTCCCTCTCTTCGGCTTTGGTTACCTGCCTGAAGGAGCACGGCGGCTCGGTCGTTTTGTAGTTGTCCGTTGACACGACGTCACGTCGTACCGCACGTTGTTGCGAAACGGATGTCTCGACCGGATCAGGTGGTGGGGCCAATGACCACGACGGAGCAGACCGTTCATCCCGACGGACGGGTCGAACTGACCAATCCGGATGCGGTTGCGAACAGCCCGTACGGGAACGCCGAACTCGCGCCGACCCGGTTGCCCGAGCGGACCTGGACGACGTACAACTACGCCGCGCTCTGGATGGGGATGGCGCACAACATCCCCAGCTACCTGCTGGCGGCCGGCCTGGTCGCGCTCGGGATGAACTGGCTGCAGGCGTTCATCACAATCACGTTGGGGAACCTGATCGTCCTGATCCCGCTGCTGCTGAACAGCCACGCGGGGACGAAGTACGGCATCCCGTTCCCGGTCTTCGCGCGGGCGTTCTACGGCGTCCGCGGTGCGAACTTCCCGGCGTTGCTGCGGGCGTTCATCGCGTGTGGCTGGTTCGGTATCCAGACCTGGATCGGCGGGCAGGCGATCTACGTGATCGTCGGTGAACTGTTCGGCAAGGGCTGGACCGACGCGTCCGCGATCGGCGGGCACCCGTGGACGCTGTGGCTCAGCTTCGCGTTCTTCTGGGTGCTCCAGATGGTGCTGATCTGGCGTGGCATCGAGGGTCTGCGCCGGTTCGAGAACTGGGCCGCGCCGCTGGTCACCGTTGCGTTCCTGGCGCTGATGATCGCGATCCTGGTCAAGGCCGGCGGGCTCGGGCCGATCCTGGACCAGCCTTCGAAACTCGGCTGGGGCAGCGACTTCTGGAAGATCTTCCCGCCGGCGCTGATGGGCATGATCGCGTTCTGGGCGACGCTGTCGCTGAACATGCCGGACTTCACCCGGTTCGGAAAGGGCCAGCGGCAACAGGTCTGGGGGCAGATCATCGGCCTGCCGACGACGATGTCGTTCATCGCGCTGGTCTCGATCATCACCACGTCGGGCACCGTGCTGGTCTACGGTTCGGCGATCTGGGACCCGGTCGAGCTGACCCGCCGGTTCGAGAACCCGGTGGTCGTGACGATCGGCCTGGTGATGGCGATCCTGGCGACGATGTCGTGCAACGTGGCCGCGAACGTGGTCAGTCCGTCGTACGACTTCGCGAACGCAGTCCCGCGGTGGCTGAACTTCCGTACGGCGGGACTGGTCACCGGTGTGGTCGGCATCGTGATCCAGCCGTGGCGGTTGATCTCGGACCCGTCGATCTACATCTTCGTCTGGCTGTCCTTCTACGGCGGGCTGCTCGCGTCGGTGGCCGGCGTACTGATCGCTGGGTACTGGCTGATCGACCGGACCCAGCTGCATCTGGCCGATCTCTACTTGCCCAGCGGCCGCTACTGGTACGCCGCCGGCTGGAACTGGCGAGCCGTCGTCGCGACCCTCTTCGGCTCCCTGCTGGCGGTCGGCGGAGCCTACTCCAACCCCGGCGCCGGCCCCTTCCCCGAGGACGGCCTGATCCCCTTCCTCAAGCCGTTGTACGACTACTCCTGGGCGGTCGGCCTCGTCATCGGCTTCCTCTCCTACCTACTCCTCACCGCCACAGCCCCCTCCCGCCAACCATCCCCAACCCAAGCCGCCCCCACGTTCTAGGTCGCGCCGACCGCGTACACACCAACGGGTAGTCCTTCCCTACTCCGGCGCTTTCCCCGCTGGCTGCAGCGCTGACCGGACCGGATTCAGCGACCACTACCCGTCCGTCGGTACGCGGCCGGGCTGCTGCGGGTGTCGTCAGTACGTCTGGTGTCTCCGCGATACCCGTGGCAAACAGGCGATGGTAGTGGAGCGGCTCCGGGCTGCGTGAGGGTGCTGGTCGGTGCGGCGTGCGTCAAGGGCGCCTTCGGCGTCCCTGCGGGATCTTCGACCCTTGACCCACACCACCCCGACCAGGGAAGGATCGCAGCTATGCCCGGAGCCGCTCACCCGAGTGGTCGCAGTACTACGTGATGCCGTGAAGCGCCCGTGGACACGGGCATGCGCGGAGTCGCGTGATCATCGGGCAGTGCCGCGCGGTTGCCGGGGTACAGCCGCGGCAGTTGTGGGGGCCTCGGACAAGTTGTGGGGGGATGACAGTAGTTATTCCTTGTCTTTGGCCACCAGTGGGGGTCCTAGCCCACGGTGGTTGGGCGGTTCGGTCCGGATGCCGGGACTGCCGGTCTCAGACGCCGGAGGTCGAGCTGAGGTCTCTGGAGGTGTGGTTTCTGGGGGTGTGTGGTTGGGGTGGAGGGCGGGTTGGGGCGCTTACGGTTGGGGGGTGGCTGATCGGTATGGGAATGATGTGCTCAGTGGGGATTGGCGGAAGCCCAAGAATGGGCGGACCGTTGAGGTGGAGATCGAGAAGGGGATGGTCGTCGAGGAGCCGAGTTCGGGGTTTGTCGGGGCGATCGTGCGGTGGGAGCACGGGGTGGTCGATCTCGAGGACCGGTTCGGCAAGATCCGGACGTACCCGCTCGGGCCTGGGTTCTGGCTGGATGGGAAGCCGGTCAGTCTGAAGCCGCCGAAGAAGGCCGGGCCGGCGAAGAAGACGCGGACGGCCTCCGGTTCGGTTGCGGTGAACAACGTACGGGCGAAGGTCGCTCGAGCCAGCCGGATCTACGTCGAGGGCCGGCACGACGCCGAGCTGGTCGAGCGGGTCTGGGGTGACGACCTGCGGATCGAGGGGGTGGTGGTCGAGTACCTCGAGGGTGTGGACGACCTGCCCGGGATCGTCAACCGGTTCCAGCCCGGTCCGGGCCGGCGCCTCGGCGTCCTGGTCGACCACCTGGTCGACGGCTCGAAGGAGTCGAAGATCGCGGCCCAGGTCACCAACAAGCATGTGCTGGTCGTCGGTCACCCGTTCATCGACATCTGGGAGGCGGTCAAGCCGTCGTCGGTCGGGATCAAGGCCTGGCCGAAGATCCCGCACGGGCAGGACTGGAAGAAGGGCGTGCTGAAATCGTTCGGCTGGCCGGCCACCGACCAGGCCGACGTGGCCGCGGCCTGGAAGCACATCCTGTCCAAGGTGAACAGCTTCGCCGATCTCGACCCGGCCCTGCTCGGCCGGGTCGAGGAGCTCATCGATTTCGTGACGCTGGACTGAGCTCCGGCATCCGGCGTTCGATCCAGGCCCGGATCCGCCGCCGCGCGCGCCGGACGTACCAGGTGACCAGGCCGAGCATCGCGGTCGCCGCGAGTACCGCTCCGGCCAGCACGGCGGCGATGATGCGTACGGCGGCGCCGTCGACGACCCCGGCGACGACGAGCAGCACGACCCCCAGCGCGAAGGTTGCCAACGGCAACCATGGCTCGAACAGCAGCGGCCGCTGCGCCGGACTCAGCTTCGCCCCCCGCACCATCCGCGCCCACACAGACTCCCGGGCCGGCTCGGTGAACCAGCGGGCACACCGCAGCAGCCAGGACCGGGGTTGATGCTTGCGGCCCGCGGCCGCCTTCACCCAGTCGCCGACCTGCGGCCCGAGGCCACCGGAGACGTCGACCATCCGGTCAGCCAGGCCTGTGGTGGTCGCGCGTCCCTCGGCCGACTCGTTGAGCTCGTCCCGCATCGTCACCAGCGCACCCAGGCCGGCGTCGACCGGGAAGTCCTCGGCCAGCCGCTGGATGCGTTCGGCGACCGCTCCGATCTTCCAGTCCTCCGCCACGAGCACCTGCCGCTGCGTCTCGCGGATCCAGTCCGCGTCGGCGCCGAGCATCGCCCCGAGGTGAGCGACGCAGTGCAACCGACCCATCAGCCAGTCCCACCGCCGCCAGTCCGCCGCACCGAACGCGCCGAAGTGCCCGACCTGCGACCCGTAGAGGATGCGGTCCTTGAGATCGTTGGCGATCGACCCCTCCGGCTGGTCGTCGAGCAACGTCAGCGGGATGTCCGGCCCGAGCCGGAGGAACTGGAACGGCGCGCTGCGCTGCTGCGGCGTCCGCGCCGACGTGCACCGGGACACGATCTCGACCTCGAGCGCGGTGTCGATGAGCTCCCACCCGATCGAGGCGATCAGATCGAGGAAGACGTCACCCAACGCGCGCTGGATCTGCAGTTCGTCGAAGATGTCTGCCAAGCCGATCGCCACGGCTTCGGCGCCGCCGGCCGGCCGCAGGTCGAGGTCGGCCTTGGCCAGTTCTTCGCCGAGCGCGTCCCGCACAGCCAGCACATGCAGGAGGCAATCGCTGGCCGCCTTCAGCCGCCGCTCGAGTTCGCGCCGCTGGTCCGGCTGCGCGTCGCTGATCTGGTTCCGCAGGGAACGCAGGATCAGCCGTACGACGCGCTCCGCCGCCCCGGTCCCCCACAGCCAGCTCGGGTGCCCGTCAGCGTCATCCTGCAACGCGGCCGTCGAGCCGTCCGGGTTCGGCACCCAGGGATGCTTGGCCGCCAGGACTTCGTCGATCTCCGGCTCCGACAACGCGGTCGCGGCGTCCAGCACGGTCGACTGGTCGTGGCTCGCGATCGTCACCGCTTCCCACACCCCGCCCGCCGCACGGCCCCGCGAGTACACCGGCTGCAGTGCTTCGGCGGCCGCCTTCAGCCGGACCCGCTCTTCTGGTTGCTGCATGCAACGATCGAAGAGCCGCTGGGTGTCGGACCAGGACGCGTCCGCCTCCATGAGCAACCGCTCGAGCTGCTCGACATCGGATCGGAAGTCCACCTCGCGCGGGAACTGGACGGCCGACAACGCGGACACGCGCCAGCTCGGCTCCTTCGCCTCGGGCAGCGCCGTCGCCGCACTCCCGATCCCTGCGGACGGTACGACGTACAGCACATAGCGGCTCGCCCGTCCGGCGACCGGCCGGCGTGCGACCACATCGAGGACCGGTCCGAACGGCGCGTTGTCGAGCACACCACCGTCGACCAGCCAGGCACCGGATCCGGCGCTGGAGGTGGGTTGCATCCGTGGCGGCGCCGCGGCCAGCTTCGGCGTCTCGAGCACCGGTCCGAAGGCGGCCGGGAACGACGCGGATGCGCGCGCCGCCCGGGCCAACAGCTGGGTGTCCTTCAGCCCGTTCTTGTCCGCGACCGAGTACTTCCGCGTGCTGCCGTCGTACTTCTCGGCGTTCTCGCTGGTGAACGCGTACAGGTACCGATGATCGGGTACGACGAAGGCCTGCCCGGCAGCGTCCTTCGCCTCGAACTGCTGCACGCCGAGCCCGGACGAAGTGACGAACAGCGTGACCGGCTCTTCCGCCGCAGTCTCGCCCGCGTCGGCGACCCCTTTGATCAGGCTGTCCAGCTCCTGCAGGAAGTACTTGCCGTCGAGCACGGACGTGGACTTCTCCCCCACCGACGGCACCAGCTTGCCGACCTCGAGCGATCCGAGGCCGACCCACTTCTGCCGCAGCCACGGACCGTTGGTGCCGTCCGGGTCCAGCGTCGAGCCGTTCGAGATCGCGGTCGCGAGCAAAGATCCGTTCAAACCGCCGGCACTCGTCCCGGCGATCACGTCGACCACCAGCCGCCGGTCGTCGTCACCGCGCCGGCACAACTCACGCCAGCGTTTCGCGAGTTCCTCGTCGTACGGCTGCGACTTCGGTGCGTTGCCGTCGCCGGACGCGCGCCGGATCAGATCCAGCTCGTGTGTCACTCCGCCCATCCACACGGCCAGGCTGACTCCACCGTTCAGCACCAGCGCAATCCGGATCTCGTGATCGGTCATGCAGTCTGTCCCCCTTTCACTCAGAGATACCACGGTCGTCACCTGCTTCAACAGTTGTCGCAGCGGAGAGTGAACAAAAGGTTGTCGCACTCTGCACGCAGGGTCATTCTGTTGCTTAGGGGGTGGTCGTTATGCGTGGACTGACAGTGGCGGTCGCGACGGTTGCCGTACTGCTGACGGGCTGTTCGGACACGTCGAGTGACGGCGGTACGCCGACCCCTGAGGTCACCAGCGAGAACACCGGCGAGCCTGCGCCGGAGCCGACCGATCCGGAGAGCACGCAGACGCAGCAGAAGCAGCCGACGATCAGCATCGTCTCCGCACCGATCGGCGGCAACGTGCAGACCGACGACCTGCAGCGATGTGCCGAGGTCAACTGGCTCGGGCGGAACCCGATCCCGGACGGCACGACGATCAAGCTCGGCTCACCCAGCCTCGACCCGGACGGAGTCTTCGAGTTCTACCAGGCGGCGTGTTCCGGAGACCTCCGGTCGTGCGCGGACGTCGAGTGGCAGTCGGAGAACTTCAAGCCGTGCTACGTCGGCGTCCGGCAGATCGCGAACGCCGAGGAGGGCATCGACCGGATCGATCTGGTCATCTCTGTCGACGCGACCTGCGCGACCCAGGACGACTGCGACAGCCTCGCCGCCGGCAAGGGCGAGACCCAGATCCGGTTCCGGCCGGACATCCTCCCAACCCCGAGCGGCGGGTGATCGTCATGCTGGGTCCGCGGATGATCGCAGCAATCGGGATCCTGGCTGTCCTCGGCGCCTGCTCCGGCAAGCCCAGCAACCGGTCCGAGTCAACGACCGACTCCCCCACCACCGAGACGACAACGGAAACGACGACCGCTACGCCCACCGGCACGACCAGCGTTCCGACGACCAGTCCGACAACCGGAACGACCACCGGTCCGACAGCCGGGCCGACCACCGGGCCGACGACCGGGCCGACCAACCGTCCGACAACCAGGACGACCACCAAACCGACGACCGGGACGACCACCGAGCCAAGGACTGAGCCAAGCAGCGAACCAAGCACCGAACCGGAGCCCAGGCCCGAGCCAACCGACCCCGAAGCCGCCCAGCCGACCCGGAAGCAGCCGTCGATCCGGATCGCCGAGGCACCGATCGGACCAGGTGCCGACGGAGGTCAGCCGGACGATCCCGCCGACCAGTGCACCGGGGTCACCCTGACCGGGCTGGAGCTTCCGGCCGGCACCACGATGACGTTCGGCACTCCCGAGCTCAAGCCGGGCGGCGTCTTCGACATCCACCAGTCTGCCTGCGGCAGTCATGGCCCGTCGTGCGCCAAGTATCGCCTCCAACCCGACTCCGGTCCTTGCTTCGTCGGAGTCCGGCAGCTGACGAAGACGTCTGGACAGCACGTCACGCTGATCATTGCGGCAACGGCCACCTGCGCGAGCGCGAAGGACTGCAGCTCCCTGGAGGGCCACGGCGGAAGCCAGATCGGCTTCGACTCGCAGGACCTGGGGGAACCGACCGCGACCACGACCACCGAGGCGGAGTCGCCGTCCGAGACTCCGTCCGGCGATGGCTGACGAACGGTCCCAGGCTGAGCGCTGGGTGAGTTTCGCCACCGGCATCGTTGCGCCGGTGACGCTGATCAGTGCGTTGTTGTTCTACTTCGGGTACGTCTCGTCGCGGTCGCAGTACGCGTACTTCGGGATCGACGTCGACACCATTGGCCTCAGTACGCAGGACTACGTGATGCGAAGTCCGCAGCCGTTGCTGGTGCCGCTGCTCGTGATCACGTTGCTCGCGGTCGCCGGGCTGCTCTTGCACAACGCGATTCATCCGACGGCTTCCGGCGTACGGCGAGCCGCTCAACTGGCTGTCGTCGTACTGGTGCTGGGTGTGGCCGGGCTCCTCGCGTATCCGTTGATCGGGAGCCTTCCGTACTACGCCTTGATCGTGCCGGCGGTGATCGGTCTGGCCGCGGCGGCACTCGCGTACCTCACGTACCTGCGCCGCAAGGTCGATCCGCAGCTCGGCACCCAGCGAGTGCTGATTGCGCTGCTCGCTCTCGTCACGGTGACGTGTGCGTTCTGGGCGACCGCGACGACGGCGCAGTACTCCGGGCGCGGGTTGGCGAAATCCGATGCGCGGCACCTGGATCGCTTTCCTGTGGTCATTCTGGACACGAAGGAGAAACTGGCGCTGCGGTCACCGGGTATCGAGGAGACTGCGCTCCGTTCCGGTTCCGGGCAGACGTTCAACTATCGCTACCGCGGTCTCCGGCTGCTGGTGGTCGGCGAGGATCGCCTTTTCCTGGTGCCGCAGAACTGGACCGCGTCCAATACAACGGTCGTCGTACGGCTGGACGACTCGGTCCGGGTGCAGTTCCAGTTCCAGAATGACCCTCCTTAACCCTCGACGGGCGGCCGACGCCGGGCTGATACTCGATACAGACAACAGGGGGGGAAGTATGTCGACTGCGGAGGACTTCAACGCATTCAAAAGCCGGCTCGATACGGTCCGGCACAAGTTGGACGACGTCAGCCCGATCGAGTGGGCGGCCTACATCAAGGTCCGCGACATTCTCTTGTCCATGGGTGTTCTGTTGGTGGATGAAGAGGAGACGCTTGAATCAGGTTCAGCGAAAGAGGCGTCCGTCTCCTTCAAGAAAGTCGTGCGGTGCGCGATGGTGGGGATCTTCGAGCCGGCCGTTGGATCGGGCGCGGCCGGTGGGTACGACGCCGGCGCCGTGCAGCGGTTCGCTGACCTCGGCGGATGACCTCGTTGCGGGCGGCCCCGATTCCGGATTGGCTGTCCGTGGTGTCGTCGTCACCTCGCGAGCAGGAAGTGCTCGCGGGTCGGCTGGCCGCGCTTCGCGTCGTACTGATCGGGCGCGCGGACATCACCGACGCCCTGCACGCCGCCTTGACGGGCTCAGGGATCCAACCTGACCGGATGGTCCGCGTTCCGTATCCAGGACAGCGCGACGAACTGCCGGCCCTGATGACTGGGGCGGATCTGGTGATCGCGGCCGGTGATGGCGCGCTGCCGGTCCTGCATCAGTGGGTCAATACGACCGGACTGATGTTGGACGTACCAACGGTGCACGCCGACCTCCGCGGCACCCAGGCGACCGTCGGTCCGCTGGTGCTGCCCGGCGAGGGCCCCTGCTTCCTGTGCTGGCGGATGCGTGCCCTGGCCTGTGCGGATGACTTCGCGGCGGCGATGGCACTCGAGGAGGAGCTCGACGCCCGCCGGATCCCGGATGGCGCGGCGAGGCCCGTGATGCCGGCGCTGTTGCCGATGGTCACCGGCGCGCTGTTGGCGGAGTTGTTCGCGCTGACGCTGGCGATCGCGCCACCGCGGCTGACCGGCGGCGTACTGACGCTCGACGTGCACAGCGGTGAGAAGTTGCACCCGGTCCTGCCGCGCCCGGATTGCCCAGCCTGTTCAAAAAAAGGCCGTCGGCCGGCGAAGGGTGAGCCCGTCGTCCGGCGCGCGGTCGACTCGGTGTGCGGTGTGGTCCGCCGGCTGGAGATGATGCCGAAGGGCCTGTCCGACCCCGAGCGGCCCTTCATTGCCGGCGCTGAGCTGGCCAACGCCCACTTCCACACCGGCGAAGCTGCCTTCCTGGTGTGCTCCGGCAAGGGTTGGACCCGGCAGCACGCGCGAGACGGTGCACTCGGCGAAGCCCTCGAACGGTACGCCGCGATGACCTGGCAACCCGAGCGCCGCATCACTTCGACGTACGACGATCTGGGCCGACCCGCGGTGCATCCACGCGATCTCGTGCTGTTCGCCGACCACCAGTACGACGTTCTGCCGTACCAGCCCTGGCGGCCCGAGACCGAGCTGGAGTGGGTGCCGGCCGACTCGCTCGTAACCGGCGAGGAGGTGTGGATTCCCTTGCTGGCAACGCATCTCGGGTACCGCCCGCCGACCGCGGCCGCGCTGTTCCCGGCCACCTCCAACGGATTCGCGGCCTGGCCCGACGAACCTGGCGCAACGCTACGGGCCTTGCTCGAAGTGGTCGAGCGGGACGCGTTCGCGATCGCGTGGTCGCATCGGCTGCCCGGGCGTTGCGTGGCCGCTGCGGACGTCCCGGACGACCAGACCCGCGCGATCGCCTCGTCGTACGCGCGTCGCGGTGTCGAGGTCGTGGTGCATCTGCTGCCATCCGACACGGTGGCGACGGTCGCCCTCGCGATCATGTGGTCCGAGCAGGCGCCGGCCGCGGTGATCGGCGCCAGTGCGGCGCTGGATCCGGTCGCCGCCGCCCGGTCCGCGGTGCTCGAGGCCGGGCAAGTGCGGCCGGTACTGTGCATGCGCCTGCGGGAAGCCGCGATCCAGGATCGGATGGCGGAGTTGGCTGCCACACCGTCGAAGGTCGCGGTCATCGACGACCACGACCTGCTGTACGCCGACCCGCACGCGGCCGCGACCGGGATGCGCTTCCTCCGTGAGGCACCGCGTGAGCCGTGGCCGGACGTCGTACCACTCGTTGCCCCGAGCAACGATGATCTGATCAGGTCGGTCGCCGACGTGGCGCCCGACGTACTCGCCGTGGACCTCACGCCGCCGGATGTGGCCGGCCTCGGCGTCCGCGTGGTGCGCGCGGTGGTACCGGGATTCGTCCCGCTCTGGTTCGGCGCGGGCCAGGCCCGGCTCGGGGGACGCCGGCTGCTGGAGCTGCCGAGCCGGTTGGGCTTGCGACCACGGCCCGCTCGGCTGGACGAGTTGAACCTCGACCCACACCCACTCGCCTGAGGTCGACCGATGCCCACCTTCCGCAAGGCTCAACCGCTCGCCTGGACCTACCACCGTGGCAGCTCCCGCGTGCTCGTCGAGACCCCGCAGACGACCTCAGCGCAGCACGGGCCGGGACGGGAGGACCCGACGGCACCGTGGATCCCGTTGCCACCCGGCGTACCGATTCACGCGCCCCTGACCGACCTGATCCGCGAGCGGGTGTCTTGCCGAGCGTTCCAGGACAAGCCGCTCGGACTGGCTGAACTGGCTACACTGCTGCGGACCGGGTACGGCGTCACCGGAGTGACCGACGGTGGCCCGGTACACATCATCGATCGCGCGCCGCCGTCGGCCGGTGGGCTCTACCCGCTCGAGGTGAGTGTGCTGGTGCGTTCGGTGGACGGCCTACTTGCCGGGATCTACCACTACGTGCCGTTCGCCGACGGCCTCGAGCAGGTCCGCGATGCTGCAGTGCCCCCGGCTCTGGTCAGCCGGCTGTTCCTGGGGCAGCCGTG
The DNA here is from genome assembly GCF_055562215.1 of Kribbella sp. NPDC020701. Taxonomy (NCBI): domain Bacteria; kingdom Bacillati; phylum Actinomycetota; class Actinomycetes; order Propionibacteriales; family Kribbellaceae; genus Kribbella; species Kribbella sp. NPDC020701. The sequence continues at coordinate 268,825 of NZ_JBVHFT010000012.1, forward strand.
GGCAGCCGAAGCCGCCGTCGTCCTGGTGCTGTCCGCGGTCTGTGAACGCAGCCTGACCAGGTACGCCGACCGCGGCTATCGCTATCTCCTCCTGGAAGCAGGACACGTGGCGCAGACCCTCGTACTCGCGGCAACCGGTCTCAACCTCGGCACAGTCACTCTCGGCGGCTTCCTGGACGACGAGCTGTCCACCCTGCTGGCCCTCGACACCGAGTCGGAGATCGTCTTGTACGGCGCCGCTGTGGGTCACCCGTTCAACGGGAGCCGTCTCGCGCGCCGGGCGCTCGACCGACTGTAGGAGCACCGAGCCTGACCGCGAGAGCGGCGACCTCACGCCGTGACGACGTCCCGGTCTTGTGCAGCAGGTTCGAGACATGCACGCTGACCGTCTTCTCACTGATGAACAGCGCCTTCGCGATCTCGGCGTACGTCCGGCCCGCGACCAGATGGGACAGCACCTCCTGCTCGCGCCGGGTCAACGACTCGAACGGCGCCGGCGGCTGGACGGGCGCCGTTGTCGCCGGTTCCTCGAGCCGGATCCTGGCCAGGGCGGCGAGTTTCTCGACCTGCTGCCGGAGCGGGATCGCGCCGACCTCCTGCGCGAAGCGGTACGCCGATCTGAGCGGTTCGGCGACCGCGGACCGGGTGGCACCTTCCTCGAGTAACGCCTGCGCGCATCGCCAGGAGGCCATGGCCTCGTCCCACCGCAGTCCGGCGGCGTCACACCGGCGTACCGCCTGCGCCCAGAGCGCGGACGTGGGGTTCTCCGCCTGGTAGCGCGCGGTCTCGGCAGTGAACAGCGCCTCCCTCGCCGGCTGGATCAGGTCCTCGGGACCGATGACCTCGAACGGCGCGGGCAGCATGCCTCGCCGGACGGCGAGGAGATCGTCGAACGCCGCTCGGATTCTGCCGACATCCGCGCCGTCGCTCCGGTTCCGCGCCTTCTCCATCAGGTCGGCGGCCGCCCGCGCACCCCAGACCAGCATCTCGTCCGCGTCGCGGGTGTCAGCGACCTGGACGACCATCGTGCGCGCCAGCAGGTCGAGCGCCTGCTCGGCCTGGCCCGCGGCCAACAGGTACTCGGCCAGGACCGGCTGCGCCGACAGCCCGGCCCGGTCCTCGACGCCCGGCATCAACTCCCTGGCACGTTGCAGGTGCAACTCCGCCACGTCCAGTTCGCCGCGTCGCACCGCCAGCGAGGCTGCGCCCAACCGGACCATCGCACTCGCGTTCGGCAGCGCCGCCAGGGAGAGCCCTTCGCGGATGACGGCACTGCTTTCGGGGAGGCGTCCCAGCATCAAGAGGTGATGGGCCAGCAGTCCGGCGGCGAAGCCCGCGACCGAGAAGGCGCCGACGTTGAGAGCGATGGGGAGGAACTCCCGAGTGACGTCGACGCAGTCCGTCACGCGACCTCGCCGTTCCAGGTAGTTGTGCCTGATCACGAGAACCCGCCAGGTCAGTTCCGGGTCGCCGGTCAGCTTGGCGAACCGCAGGCCTTCCGCGGTGTCGGAGTCGGAGTGCTTGCTGCGGACATCGCCGTTGCCGCGGACCGCGTACGCCAGGCTCAGCGCCGCGTTGGATTGTGATCGATGGGCTGCCTCGACGGCGTCCTCGGCGTACGTTCGGGAGAGCTCCAGCTCGTTGTTCCACCATTGACACCAACTGAGATACGCCAGCGCGTCGGCGTACTCGTCGCTGTCGGGGAACGGCCGGCTCAGTTCGACTGCATGCTCTGCCTCGGCGACCGGTCTGCCCTTGGTTCTGCCAGTGGCCCAGGCCGAATCCGCCCATCGCCGCAGCAGCCGGCAGGCGCGCAGTGGGTCGGTGCGCTCGTCGACGAGCTCGAGGGTGCGGCTCCACGCCGCGAAGCTGGCCTCGCCGTCGCCGAGCAGGTCGTTGGCTCGGGCAACACGCTCCAGCAGATCGACCTCGCGATCCGGTTCCTCGTTGTCACCGCGGTGGACCATCGGCCACAGCCGGGCCGCACGGCGGAGATGAACCGCCTCCTCCCGCGGCGATCTGACGCCCCTGGCCAGATCGGCGGCTCGCAGCGACGCCTCGAGACAGGCCTCGAGGTCGCGTGCGCGCTCGTAGTGCAAGGCCAGATCGCTCTGCCGCTGCAACTCGTCGAGGCCGCCGGCAGAACGGGACTCCAGTGTCGCGGCCCACGCGGCGTGCACCGGCTCGGCCTCACCGGGAACGAACGTCGCATAGAGCAGCTCGGCGAGCAGCGGGTGCCGGAACCAGCACAGGTCGTGCCCTTGCGCCACGCTGATGCCGGCGTTCGTCGCCTCGGTCAATGCACTGGTCAACGAGTCGCGGTCGATCCCCCGCGCTGCGGCGACCTCCCGTAGGTCGTCGATCGACGTCGGTCGCCCGGCAACCGCCATCAACCGCATGACCTCGCGCCCCGGGATGGAGAGCCGATGCCAGGCCGCAAGCAGGGCTCCGGTCAGCTCTGCCGCGAGATCAATGGGGAGCCCTTCGGCACTGCTCGTCAGCCCTTGCACGAGAAGTTCGGTGAGGTACGGATTGCCGTCGGACCGGCGTACGACCTGGTCCACCAACTGGCGGTGCGGTGGACCACCCAGCAAGAGCGCCAACTGTTGCTCGGTCTCGTCCCAGCTCAGCCGGTCCAGCCGCAGATCGGTGACCGACGGCAGCCGACGCAGGTCGGCCAGCCACGTGTGCATCGGGTCACCAGACATCATTTCCTCGTCCCGGTAGGTGGTCAGCACGGCCAGCCGCTGACTGCGGAAGCCGGCAACCAGGTAGGCGAGCGCATCGCGTGAGGCCAGATCGGCCCACTGCACGTCGTCCACCACCAGCACTGTCGGACCATGTGACGCGATCGCCTGAACCAGCGCATCCACCACGGACAACAACCGGACCGCGCTGTCCGACGTGCGACCGCCCAGTGAAGGCAACAACTCGCCCGCGGCCGGGACCGCATCGAGTACGGCTGACCGCTCGCGGGGCTCGGCCGATTCGAGCCAGCCCTCCAACGCACCGATCAGCGGAACGTACGGCGCGTCCACGGCGCCGAACCGTACGCATCGGCCCCAGAGAACCGCGATGCCTTGCCCGGCCGCTTCGTCACACACAGCGGTGACGAGACGGGTCTTGCCCACGCCGGCCTCTCCGTGCACGAACACCGCACACGGTCGTCCTTCGACCGCTCCCCGGATGGCCGCCCCCAGAACCCCGCGTTCCTCGATCCGGCCGACCATCCCGGGCAAGCGTGCGACCGCCGGCCCTCCCACGGCTCCCAGTCTGACCCGATCAGGCCGGACCGGCCACCTTCGGCGGCGTACCGGCGTACGCCTCCCGATCGAACACCGCCTTCGCGGGCGCCAGCGGGTCGCACCTGATCGGGACCCGCTGACCGGCGTGGGGCACCGCGTCCGAGAGCGGGTACAGGACGTCGTTGTGAATCAGCGAGGTCCCGATCACGTAGCGCACCAGCAGGAAGGTACGACTGCTGGTGCGCAGGACCGAGACCACTTCGGCGTTCAGCCGGCGCCAGTTCTCGATCTCGGTCGCCTGCTCCTGGTCCTGGTCACCGCGACGACGCACGCTGACCAGAACCAGGGCAACCAAGCCCAGAGCCACTCCGACCATCAGTAGCTGAACGATTCCTGACATCGGTCCCTCCCCCTCACGTCAGGGCTTCGCGGTTGCCGGGCTAGGCGGTGTGCAGTTGGCGACGGCGGTACAGCCAGACGCCGCTCAGAGCGACGGCCGCACCACCGAGCGCGGACGCGCCCGACTGCAGGAACTCGACTCCGTTGTCGTCGGACCTGCTCTGCGCAGGCGCCGCCTTGGTCTGGGCGGTCTCGGTGGGACCGGTGATCTCGTACTTCCGGTCGTACTTCGGGTAGTTGTACTCCGGACTCGTGTCCTCCGCGCCCGGGTAGCCTGACCCTTCGTCCGGCCAAGGCGCCGGCTGCGACGTTGGTCTGGGCTGCGGGTCTTGCTGCGTCGCCGACGCCTCGGTTGCGGTGAGGACCACGGTGCCCATCGCGAGTGCGGACACTGCGAGGGCTGAGTAGTGCTTGCGGTTCATGACTTCTCCCAGGGGACTGTGCGGCGCGGATCGCCGCTACCCCTTCACCCTCAGCCCGCACCCCAGGCAGCCACATCCGACGAAACCCCTCAGATGGGCCTCACAAACCCTCAGATTCGGCAGGACCTGGAACAGCAGTCCCTAGGCGGAGTCCCGAACGATGAGTTCGGTGTCGTAGATCTCCGGGTTGCGCAGGTCGGCGCCGCCGATCTTGGCCAGCAGGATCTCGGCCAGCCGGGCACCGAGCTGCTCGACCGGCTGACGGACCGTGGTCAGCTTCGGCGTCGTCGTGGTCGCCAGTACCGAGTCGTCGAACCCGACCACCGCGACGTCACCCGGCACCCGCCGGCCGCGCTGCGACAGGACGCGGAGCGCCGCGGTCGCCATCAGATCGGACGCGACGAACAGCCCGTCCAGATCGGGGTGCTCGTCGAGCAGCCGGAGGGCCGCCTGCTCACCACCGTCGGCGGTGAAGTCGCCGTACGCAATGGCTTGCGGCAGTCCGGCTTCCTTCATCACGTCCTGGTACCCGGTCAGCCGGTCCAGGCCCGCGGTCATGTCGAGCGGACCGGCGACGGTCCCGATCTTCCGGCGGCCGATCGACAGCAGGTACTCGACCCCGGTCCGGGCACCGGCGACGTTGTCCACGTCCACACTCGCGACCGGTACGTCGACGCCGAGCGGACGGGCGCTGAACACGATCGGCAGGGGCAACTGCGCGAGCTCCTGCAGCACGTTGTCCCGGCCGTGGTGGCTGATGATGATCGCGCCGTCGACATGCCCGCCGCGCAGGTACCGCAGCAGGCGCTGGTCGTCTCCCTCGGCCGGCTCGATCAGCAGCACGAGCTGGGACGAGGTCGGCGCCAGGGTCATGCTCACGCCGCGCAACATGCCCGCGAAGAACGGGTCGGAGAACACCCGGCTGTCCGGCTCCGGTACGACGATCGCGATCGAGTCGGTCCGGCGGGTGACCAGCGCGCGGGCGGCCCGGTTCGGCACGTAGCCGAGCTGGCCGATCGCGCGTTCGACCACGGCCACCGTGTCCGGCAGCACCTTGGGCGATCCGTTCACGACCCGCGACACGGTCGCCCGGGACACTCCGGCGAGCGCGGCGACCTGCTCCAACGTCGGAGAACCAGACTCGTTCATCGGTCCTCCCGGGGTTGGTGGGCTTGCGTTCACACCGTAGTACTTACCCGGTCGAATGCGCGTCAGGAATTGGCCGTGTCCAGTGCGTGGTGCCTAACCGCTCTTGCGTGTGTTGGCCGCTTTGTCGGCCAGGTCGAGGGCTTGCTTCCAGGCTGCGTCCGGTGCCTGCTTGCCTTCGTCGACGCGGGCGAGGGCCGCGCTGAAGACCTGGTTGATCTCGCCGTCGCGCGGACCCTTGTGCTGTTTGAGGATCACGTTCCTGGCCCGGTTGATGAAGATCTGGCCCACCGGCGCGTTGTTGAAGTACGCATTGACCTGAGACTTCACCTGCGGGTCGCTGTAGGCGTCCAGCGTGGACGGGAACGAACCGACCTTCTTGAACACCTTGACCTGCTGCTCCGGCGCGGTCAGCCAGGCGGCCAGCCGAGCGGCCTCGGCCGGCTGCTGCGACTGCTTCGGCACGGTCAGGTAGGACCCGCCCCAGTTGCCGCCCCCGCCGGGGAAGACGTCGGCGACGTCCCACTTGCCCTTGCCGTATGTGCCGGCGTTGTCCTGGATCACGCCGAGCAGCCAGCCCGGGCAGGCGATCGTCGCGAACTTGTCGGTACGGAAGGCCTGGTTCCACGGGTCGCTCCAGGCCGGCAACCGGGCGGACAGTCCGTCCTCGCTGCCCTCGACCACCTGGTTCCAGGTCCGCTTCAGCAGCGGGTTCTCCGCGCCGAGGAAGCGGTCCTGGTTGGAGTAGTAGGCCTGGATCAGCTGGTTGCGCATGGCTTCCCAGGTCAGCACCGCGGAGTCGTACCAGGCCGAGCCGGGCACCTTCTGCTTGAACTTCCGCCCAGTGGCGAAGTACGACGACCAGTCCGCGAACAACTTGGCCACCTGCGCCCGGTCGGTGGGCAGCCCGGCCTTCGCGAACAGGTCCCGGCGGTAGCAGATCGCCTCCGGCCCGATGTCGGTGCCGTAGCCGAGGACCTTGCCGTCCTGGGTGGTCGCGCCGGCCACCTTCCAATCCAGCCAGCGGTCCTTGAGGTCGTTGGCGCCGTAGTCGCGCAGGTCGACGAACTGGTCCGCCTTGGCGAGGTACTTGTAGATCCAGCTGACCTCCATCGCCTCGATGTCGGCCATCCCGGAACCGGAGGCCAGGTTGGTCTCCAGGTTCTTGATGTGCGCGTCCACGGTCGGGGCGCGGCGCTCGACGATCTTGATGTTCGGGTGCTGCGCCTCGTACTCGCGGTAGAGGTCCTCGTAGCCGAACTCGTTGAAGGTGGCGACGGTGAGCTCGATCTTCGGCTCGTCACCTTTGTTGCCAGAGGCATCGGAACCGCCAGGCCCACCACAGGCGGCGGCCAGCAGGACCGTACCGCAGGCAAGCAGGACTGCTATGGGGCGGACGCGGGCACTGGGCCGCATGGGAAAGCTCCCCTGAACTGGACGGAGTTGAGAGCGCTCTCGGATCGCGAAAGTGTGCTGAGTTTTCAGCGTTCCGGCTGGATATGTCAAGCACTGGGCCGTCACGCTGAGATACGGCACTTCCCAGGCCAGTACCCTCAGTCAGCCGCTGTCACGCTGCGAACCCCGCCGATTACCCAGTGCGCGGCCGCCTGGGATTTCGCTGTGAGTGATCATGCCCGTCGCTGCGGCCGCCTCTGCCACGGCCCGCAGTCGGCGGACCGCGCTCGGTCGTGGTGTACGTCACCACCGAGGGGTGGTCGTGCTGCCCTTCGTAGGTGTAGATCTCGGCGGGCACGACACGGCTGGCTGCGCCGCTGCTGACATCAGTGGGACGCCGAAGAACGCCACAAGCAGGGCTCCGGCCATCTGACGGCCCACTTGAACATCAGGCTTCCTACGCCTTGAACTCTTCGACCAGACAGTCCGACAGCCCGGCGGCCTCGATGACCGTCATCATGCGATCCGACACGCAGATCTGAAGGACGCATCCAGCCAGCAGTCCGCTTGTCCAGCGGTCTCCGTGACCTGCATCCACGAGTACTGCGGATGCGGCGCGTCGCCATAGATCGCCAGGTAGTTGTCACTTGGTCGAACGCTCGCTTCGGTCAGGGTGAAGTAGGTCAAGCCCGTCCTCTGCTGCTCCACAGCGTGGTGAACGACGACCTTGCCCTCCAGACCAGGGTTCGCAGCGAAGAACGTCGCACGATAGTTCGTTGACGCAGCGTGGCCAACCGTCCGCTCCGGTCTTTGCGGCAAGTATCTAGTCATCAGAATGATGAACCGCCTCCAATACCGCCTCCGTCGTGAGATCCCCCATCCGCACGTCATCGACGAAAGTAGACCAATACGTGTCCGGTTGGGCGGCCGGAGGGTCGATGTGCCGGATGACTATGCAGAGGTCGTCGCTGGCTGCCTCGATCTCGTCCTCGTCGTCGTCCGTGTCGTAGAAGGGGAACCGGCCCGCTACCGCTTCGAGTGTGTCCACGAAGGCCGCCAACGACGTGTTGACAAAGAGCCGAGGTGAATCCGGAGGGTCGAGTACCTCGACGACGTGTCCCGTGCTGGCCTCAACACCGACCGCCCCTGACAGTCCAGTGGTGCCAAATCGAAGGACGAGTCCGCTCTTGGTGTTGATCATTGTGACCTCATTGTCGAGGCGAAATCTTCGACCGATGAAGTGCGAGGGAACGCCCGATTCGAAAAGGACTTGCGAGGCCTCGTCGAAGATGTCCCGAGTTGGTTCCAGCCACTGTGGGCGTGTCACTGTCATACGCGCTGACTCGATACTGCTCATCAGAATAGGCTCCGAATTGCGTCGCGCAGTGCCGCGTTGGTGGCAGGCCGAACATCGGACGGTTCCAGGGCCACGACCAAGTCGTGTCGATGCCCTGCGTCAACGGGCCACAACGGGCGGCGCATGGCTCTCTCTCGGTGTAGATCTGCGTAACCTGCCGATCCCCCGCCTGACGGAGGACGTCCTGCTCGGCGTGAAGGTCCGCGCTGGAGCGGCCAATGACCGTAGTCCCATCATCAAGCAACCCTGCAGCGTAGTTGCCCCCACGGTCCTTGGCAGCAATGCGTGCCTCCTGAACTGCTCGGCTCAACGGCGTGGATCCGTACTCGACCTGTCCGTTGACTGCGTTTGCGGCGTCCTTGACGTTGCCGGACTTACGTTCCTTCGTCCCGTTTCGCCATTCTTCTGGTTCGCGACCGCCACCGTACCCGGATCGATCGTCGTCGTCATCTTCGTTTGGTGGTTGAGCCGCCCCGCCGCCGGCCAACATCTTGACGAATGGATTGTCCGGGCTCGAAGAGGTCTGGTTTAGCAGTACTCCGGTCCCGGCGATCGTTCCGGCCGTGGCCGTGGCCGTGGCCAGTCCGGCGACATTGCCATTGGGACCAAAGAGACCCGGGTTATTGATCGGCACCTGGAAGCTGCCGCCGTCGCCTGCGCCTGGGTCGAAGATTACGTGGCCGTCGAACTCGATGCCGGTGATGGGGTTGCCGCCGGCGAAGGCGTAGCGGTTGGTGTTCCAGGGGTCGGTGCCGAGTGCGAGGTCGCTGAGGGCGCCGTCGTAGTAGTCGCGGGACAGGTAGCGGTTGAGGCCGGGGTTGTACTCGCGGAACCCCATGTCGTAGCTGCCGGTGGCCCCGTCGAACCGTTTGCTGTTGAACCGGTACGGGTTGACGATGTCGGCGTCTTGGCTCGCGATGCCGGTGATCGCGTCGTCGCCGGTGGTGCCGACCTTGTCGGGTTGGCCGTAGGCGGTGTAGCGGTAGGTCGAGGTGGTCTGGCCGGTGGTGGCGTCGGTGAGGGTTTCGACGTCGCCGTGGGGGTTGGTTCCGTAGTACGACTTCTTGGTTGTGGTGGTGTTGACGGGGGTGTCGACCAACGAGAGGTCTGCTGGGCGCGAGTGGTCACGAGTGGAGTCTCCCAGCCACCGCTCCCGCCGGCTGTGAGCGACTCGGTGAGCCTCACCCGGGCCGCTCGCGACGGCAGCTGGTGCCGGCGACGCTTCGTCCCGGGCGACGATCGCGCGCTGGGAGCGTTACCACTTCGGGTCGCCCAGCAAACCACCCGCTGTTCCTCAAGCAGCGAACTATGGCTGCACCGGAACGAGGTCCGGTCCAGCAATCTGCAGGAGGACTTCGTCACCCGCCTCGTCCAGCACAGCCAGCGTGTCGCCGCGCCATACGGCGCGAACCGCGACCTCAGGCAACTCCCACCTTGCGGTCTGCTCACCGCCGAGCACGCGGCGCACCGACGTCTCACACACGAGGACCCAGCCACCAGCGTGCTCGAAGACGAAGATCAAATCCTCGTCCGTGCTGACCTCAATGACAGGCTCATCGCTCGGGAGTCGCGGCAGACGAATCAGTTCGCGGGCCGACCACATGTAGGAAGTCTCGGATCCAGAGCCGAAGGCGACAGGGCGCCAGGCTGGCCCCTCGAAGGTCCACACGTATCTGCCATCCGTCGTGACCGTGATCACCGCCCGAAGCTCCTCAGTCTCGGACGTCCGGACGTGGAACCAGCGAGAGCCAGCAACAAAAGTGATTTCCTCTTCCACAACGCACTCATTTCGTTGGGAACGCAGTAATGAACCTGACCGTTCCGTCGTAGTCGACACCCCACGAGGCAGTGATGTCGAACGTTCGCCCGCTCGGACCGGCCATCGGACCACGCACGACGAACTTCGTGCCGATCTGCTGCCCTGTTCCGTTCAGCATCGGGACAGAACTGGAAGCGTTGCCGAAGTTCGATGTGAGGTGACTCCGGAGAGCTGCATCCATCCCTGCCTCATCGAAGCCCAAGCGGTCAGCGAAGATCCCCGCCTTCCGTGCATCCTTCAGCAGATAGCCCGGCTTGCCGCCCGGCACGGTGATCCGCGCCGTGTCAAGCAGGTCACCAGCCGCGTTGCCGATGAATCGAGGGGCTGCTCCATTTGCGGCGACGCGCGGTGCTCGTGTTCGATCTTGATGAGAGAGCCAGCTCTGCCGAGCATACCGATCTCTGTGGGGCCGGCCAGCATGAGCACCAGGCTGAGCACCAGGTCGGGCATGAATTCCTCGCCCGGAATCGGCTTGTAGGGGCCGTACTTGCCGATGAAGCCCTCGGGCATGACGCACCCGGGTCCGCCGTTGCAGCGGGCCATCTCGAAGAACCGGTCTGGGTTGGGGCGTGCCACCGGTTCATTAGCTTGTTGACCGACATCGTTCGGGACCGGAGTCGTGCTGCCACCGGTCGAGCCGGTGGCAGTCGAGCCCGTTGATCCCGGTGCGGTGATCGTCGGTGTGTCATGGCGTTCGAACCGGTCGCTGTCTTGCTCGATGGCGTAGTGGCCGTTGAGTTCGATGCGGCTGATGGGGTTGCCGCCGCCGAACATGTACCGGTTGGTGTTCCAGGGGTCGCTGCCGAGTGCGAGGTCGGTCAGGGCACCGTTGAACATGTCGCGGCTGAGGAACCGGTTGAGGCCGGGGTTGTATTCGCGGAATCCCATGTCGTAGGTGCCGGTGGCGCCGTCGAACCGGGCCGAGTTGAACCGGTAGGGGTTGACGAT
>NZ_JBVHFT010000013.1:0-72061 GCF_055562215.1 Kribbella sp. NPDC020701
ACGGCCGCGGCTGGAGCGTCCGCCGCGTCGACCACAAGACCCTCGAATGGCGCACACCCCACGGATTCACCTTCCGCGTCGACCCCACCGGCACCCACCGAGTCCCCAGAAATCCAACTGGGTGATCCCTGATCGGCGACTCTCAGAGCTGCCGAGGACCAACAGAGTCCCCGGCGGTCTCAACGATCCTGGACAGTTTCTGGGGTCGTCCCGATCTGGCCGGCGCACGCCGCCCGCTGTTGGTGGTGCAGTGCTTGTTGCTTGTTGCTTGTTGCTTGTTGCTTGTTGGTGGTTGCGTTGCTCCGCACGGCACGATCTCTTCTTCCTCCGGCGCACCAGCACGCTCCACCGGACAAGGTGGCTGATTGTGCAGGGTCGGCCCGTTGGAAGGCGTTCACGCAGTTACCTGATCCCCAGGACACGCGTCATCACGGCTAACGAGGTGACGAGTCTCAGTCACCATCCCCTCGCCCTCGCCCTCGCCCTCGCCCTCGCCCTCGCCCTCGCCCTCGCCCTCGCCCTCGCCCTCGCCCTCGCCCTCGCCCTCGCCCTCGGACCTCGACCTCGCCCTCGGACCTCGCCCTCGACCTCGGACCTCGGACCTCGGACCCCGGACCTCGCCACCGGCCCCGGCCCCGATTTCGGCCCGGCCCCGGCCGCGACCTCGGCCTTGACCTTGACCTTGACCTTGGCCTTGACCTCGATCTCGGCGTTGAACTCGGCCTCGGCCCTGAACTGCGGGGCTGGGCTGAGGTCAGCTGGGTGATTGCTGGTGGGGAGCTTTCAGCCAGCGGCCCAGGACGCGGAGGGTTTCGGCGGTCGCGATGGCGTCGCTTCGGGCGTTGCCGTGGCGGCCGTCGGTGCTGTAGAGGGCGGCGTCGGTGGAGAGGGGGTGGTCGGTGAGAGGGATGTGGATCGTGTTGAGCTTGTCGGCGAGGGCGGCGGTTCGGTTGGAGAGGGTGCGCATTCGTTGCCGGAGGCCCGGTCTGAGCCAGTCGGCGACGGCGGGGCTGTAGGAGATGTCGAACATGCCGAGGGTCATCACGTCGGCGCCGGAGTCCTGCAGGGTGGTGATCATCAGCGTGAGTTCGCGATCGACGCGGTCGGCGTCGTACGTGGCGGGGAAGGCGTCGTTGCCGCCGCCGACGACCAGCGCGAGATCGGGACCGAAGACCAGCGCGGGCTCGAGTTGGGTGGACAGGATCTCGCGCGTACGCAGTCCGCTGACGCCGAGATTGAGGTACTCGAGGTCAGGACGTACGGCGCGCAGTTCGGACGCAATGCGATCCGCCCACTGCAGGTCGCTGTAGCCGTCGACCGGTTCGCAGAGGCCCTCCGCGACGCTGTCGCCTAGTACGACGAAACGCCGCCAGGGATGATCGGCGAGCAGTTCGTGGCTCTCGCCGGGGCGGAGGCAGTAGGGATCCGTGGCCTCGTTCATCTGGCCTCCACCGGTGCGCGGGTGTCGAGAACCTTGCCGGGTCCGCGCCGGATCAGCGGGTAGCTGCTGACCACCAGGCAGGCGATACCGGATCCGATCAGAGCTGGAGTCAGTCCGAAGACACTGACCAGTTCACCGGCCAGCAGTGCGCCGAGCGGGAGACCGGCGAACGACGTCGCCGCGACCAGGCCGATCACTCGGGCCTGGAGGTGCTTCGGGACGTGTTCGTAGAGTGCCGCGCCGAAGACGGGGTTGATCGCGGCGATGCCGATGCCGGACAGGAACGTCACCACCATCACCAGGCCCAGGTGATCGCTGAGGCCCAGGACGAGCAGTCGCGGGCTGCCGCCGATGAAGGCTCCGACGGCGAAGGTCAGGTAGCGGGGGACCTTGGTGGCGAGTACGGCGAAGGCGATGCTTCCGAGGAGGGCGCCGGCGGAGAATGCGCCGAGGGTCAGGCCGAGGCCGGCGGGTGATCCGAGTTCGTCGGCGACCCAGACGGGGATGAAGACCGCCGTACTCGCGCTGGCGAAGATGTTGATGGTGAACGTGGTGATGAGCATCGTCGCGAGTAGTTCGTCGCGGCGGACGAAGGAGAATCCCTCGGCTAGCGAACGGAAGTATTTGCCTCGGATCGCGTCGATCGGGACCTGTGGGGGGCGGACGAACGCTGAGACCAGCAGGCCGCAGATCACGAAGGTCACCGCGTCGATCCAGAGCACCGACGCTGCGTCGGTCCAATAGATCAGGAGGCCGGCTAGTGGGGCGCCGAGGAGGGTCGCTCCCCGGGCGAAGGCCTCGTGGAGTGAGGTGATCCGGATGAGTTCGACTTCGGCGGCCTCTGCCATCGGTCGGACTAGCAGATCCTTGGAGCGGTCGGCGGCGCCGCGCAGCGCACCCGCGAGGGCGACGAGGGCGAGGAGGGCGCCGAAACCGAGGCTGGTGGTCGCCGCGATCGCTGCCACCGCGACCGCGCTGGTCAGGTTGGCGAGTACTGACGTTCGCCGCGGCCCGAGGCTGTCGATCAAGGGTCCGGCCATGATGCTGGCTACGATGTACGGCACCATCTCGACCGCCGCGACGAGCCCCATCCGCGCGGCGCTCCCGGTGGTGACCAGCACCAACCACGGAATCGCCACCATCGAGATCCGGCTGCCTACCGCAGACAAGACGTCCGCGACAAACAGGATCACCAGACCCCGCCGTGCCGTCACCGCGCCTCCCCAGCACTGACGCTGGGATGGGAGGCCGCGTCGTCGTGCCCTATCTGGTCCGGGTGGAGTTCTCGGTAGAGGTTGCGGAGGGCGACCTTGTCTACCTTGGCGATGCGGGTCAGCGGCAGCTCGGGTACGAAGTCGATCGCCGCCGGCGTCCACATCTCGTTGAGAGTGTTGGTGACCAGTTGTTGGAGGTCGGCGGCGGGGACGGGGGAGCGGGTTACGACGAACGCGTGGACGGCTTCGCCGAAGACGGGGTCGGGTACTCCGATGACTGCGGCGGTTCGTACTGCGGGGTGACTGGCGAGGACGTCCTCGATCGGCCGGGAGAAGATTGCCCAGTTGCGGCGGGTCGTGACGATCATGTCGTGCACCCGATCGACGAGGAACAGGTATCCGTCGGCGTCCAGGTAACCGAGATCCCTGGTCCGGAGCCAGCCGTCGACCAGGGTCTCGGCGGTGAGTTCGGGCTTCCCCAGGTACCCGGCAAACGTGAGGTTGCTCTGCACCCAAACCTCGCCGGTCTGCCCCGGCTCGAGCACCTTCCCGTCGTCGTCGCGGATCTCCAGCCGCACATCGCCGTACGCCGTCCCCGCGGACGCCAGTCGCTCTGGATGAGCAGGGTCCTCGGTCAAGCCGGGTTGTGCGGTGACGACGACCGCCTCGCTCAGGCCGTAGACGATCCGCAGCACCGGGCCGAAGCGCGCGATCCCCTGCCGCAGCCGCGCGGGGGTCGCCGGCCCGGCGCCGACGTTCAGCATGAACAGGCTGCTGCAGTCGACGTCCTCACCGCCGGGGTGATCGAGGAGCTCGTAGAGCATCGGCGGTGTCACGTACGTCGACGTGATCCGCTCGGTCGAGACGACCCGGTAGAACTCCTCCGGCGACCAGGTGTCGGTCAGGAACAGCACGCCACCGGTGAACAGGTTGAAGAAGCTCGTGATCTGGCCACTCGCCAGCCACAGCGGCGAGCTCGAGTAGTGCTGCAGCAGCGGGAACCCGTTGGCCACAAAGGCGTCGGCCAGCTCGAGGATCTGCTCGTAGAACGCCTGCGTGTGATGGACCAGCTTCGGGTCGCCGGTCGTTCCACTCGTCTGCAGCACCGAGTCCGGCGCGGGCGTCGCAGAGATCTCGTACGGCGCTCCGTCGGTGAAGAGCTCCGCCATCGTCCGGACGGTCATCGGCGCGAGCGACTGGGCGAGCTCGCGGCCAAGCTCAGTCGTCTGGTCGTAGACGAACGCGTCCGCATCGGCCAGCGAGGCGAACCGGTCGATCTCCCGGCGGGACGTGATCGGCGCGCTCCACAGCGCGCGGCAGCCGTGCAGATGCAGGGCGAGTTGCAGGGCCGGGGCGTCGAAGCAGTTGGCCGCCATGATCAGCACCTTGCCGCCCGGGCGGATGCCCGCGTCGCGCAGCCCGGCGGCTATCCGCAGTACGTCGGCGATCAGTTCGCCGTACGTCGATTTCCGCTCGCCACGGACCAGCGCGATCCGGTCGGAGAACTGTTCGAAGAGTGTGAATACCCGCAAAACGTAATTGGGCAGGACGAATTCAGGCGGCATTTCGTCTCCTGGAATAGGGCAACAGCCCTCGACACCGGCCACCCCCAGCCGTCAGCGCGACTCTACTGGATGCGACGATCGCTGGCCAGAGCCTGGAAACCCCCGGGTCGTCGCGCTCCGGAGTCGACTGATCACACCCTTGCCCGGGTGAAGGAATACCCCTGCGAAACGGGCGGGGATACCTCCCGCTAACCGTTGTCCGGTGAATTTCGAAAAGGCAATTGTTGTGCATTGACCGGATTCCTCGCGGCGTATTACGTTCCGTCCGCCATCCGATTCCGCCAGGAGGTCCGTCCATGCACGTTTCCAGTAGTTGGCGCGCGGTCGCGGTGACCGCCGCACTGGCCCTGGCCGGCTCCGGCCTCGCCGGGGCGAGCTACGGCCAAGGTCAGCACGACGACGAGTGGGTGGGGACCTGGGCGACCGCGGTCACTCATGGCAACGCCACTGGGTCGACGAATCTCGGCCTGACCGACCAGAGCGTGCGATTGGTGGTCCGGCCGACCGTCGGCGGTGACCGGATCCGGATCCGGCTGTCGAACATCTACGGCGAGAAGACCGTCATGGTCGGCGCGGCGACTGTTGCCAAGCCCAACAAGTCGACGCCGGAGCTGTCCGACATCGACCCAAACACCCTGCGGACGTTGACGTTCAACGGCTCGGGTACGGCGTCGATGGTCAAGGGCAGCGAACTGCTGAGCGACCCGGTGAACCTGAAGCTCGGCAGTCTCGACGACCTCGTCGTCAGCCTGTACTTCCCGGAGAACACCGGACCGACGACCTTCCACGGCTCGTCGATTCAGGACAACTTCGTCGGCCCGACCAACCTGGTCACCCAGCCCGGTGGCGCGGCGTACACGCTGACCCGGCGCTGCTGCTTCTTCTTCCTGTCCGGCGTGGACGTGCAGACCGAGAAGTCGGACGGCTCGATCGTCGTGCTCGGCGACTCGATCACCGACGGCACCAACAGCACGCCGAACGGGAACAACCGCTGGCCCGACCAGCTCGCCGAACGGCTGGCCGCCGCGGCCGGGCACAAGTCGTTCCCGAGTGTGCTGAACGCGGGTCTTGCCGGCAGCCGGCTGAACCACGAGGGCACCGAGCCGTCGGACAACGGCGCGTTCCCCGGCTTCAACGAGGTCGGCGTGAATGCGCTGGCCCGGCTGAACGAGGATGTGTTCGCGCAGACCGGCGTACGGACGGTCATCACGCAACTCGGCATCAACGACATCTGGATGTCCGACGACTCGGCGACCGAGATCATCGGTGCGCTCCGGCAGGTCAACGCCCAAGCGAAGGAGCGTGGAATCCGCAGCCTGGTCACCACGATCACGCCGTTCGAGGGACTCGGCGGCACTGACAGTTGGACGCCGGCCAAGGAGGCCACCCGGCAGGCGGTGAACAGCTACCTGCGGTCGAGCCACGAGTTCGACGGCGTGCTCGACTTCGACAAGGTGCTGCGGGACCCGGCCGCGCCGAGCAAGCTCCGGGCCGAGCTCGACTCCGGCGACCACATCCACCCCAACGACACCGGTTACCAGGCGATGGCCGCTTCGGTGCCGCTCAACCTGGTGCGCTGATGGTGCGTACCGCCAACGAGATCCTTGCCGCGCTGGGATCCGAGGACGGTCGCCGCGATCCGATGCCGCTCTTCGCCGAGCTGCATCGGATCGGCCCGGTCTGCCGGCTCGCTCCCGGGAGTTCGCCGTACGCCGTCGTCGTGAACGGGTACGACGCCGCCCAGGAGGCGCTGAAGGACACGCGGTTCCATCGGTTGCTGTCGGCGGATCCGAACCCGAAGGAGCCGGTACTGCGCCGGCTCGGTGGGTCGATGATGTTCCGCAACGAGCCGGATCACCTGCGGATGCGCAAGGTGTTCCAGGCGGTCCTGACGCCACGCCGGCTGACCGGGTTCGAACCGGTCGTGGAGGCCTTGGCCGCCGAGCTGCTGGACGATCTGGGCAAGACCGGTGTGGATGGTCAGGTGATCGACTTCGTCGACTTCGCGTACCGGTTGCCGATCACGGTGATCGGCACGTTCCTGGGCATCCCGCGGTCCGACCTCGGCTGGTTCCGGGATCGGACCCAGCGGATCGACGAGTACCTCGACCTCGGCGGCAAGGCGCCGGAGAAGCTCGTGGCGGCCAACCAGGCAGCCGAGGAGCTCAACGACTACTACGCCAGGATGATCGCTGAGCGGCGGATCCGTCCGCGGGACGACCTGGTCGGATCGCTCGTACACGCACTGGATTCCGGTACGTCGGGCATCGACGAACAGGAGCTGATCGACAACCTGCTCGTGCTGGTCAACGCCAGCTTCGTGACCACGATGAACCTGCTCACGAACGGCCTCGAACTGCTGATGGCCGATCCGCCGCTGGTCGACGCGCTGATCGACGATCCTGGGCTGGCCGCGGACTACGTCGAGGAGATCCTCCGGCATCAGAGCTCGGTCCAGCTGGTCAGCCGGAAGGCATCGGTCGATCTCGAGCTGGCCGGTGAGTCGATCAGCGCCGGCAGTCTGGTCCTCATCCTGCCGGGCGCGGCGAACCGTGATCCGGCGAAGCATGCAGATGCCGACACGTTCGATCCGGGACGTGATGATCTCCAACATCTGTCCTTCGGCGCCGGTCCGTTCTACTGTGTCGGCGCTGCGCTCGCCCGGATGGAAGGCCGGGCCGCTTTCGGTCAGCTGTTCCGGAGGTTCCCGGACCTGCGGCTTGTGGGGGAGCCGGTGCGCAGTCACAGCTTGCTGCTGCGTGGGCATCAGTCCATGCCGATCCGATTGAGGTGAGTCGATGCCGTTGGACCCGCAGGTCGAGGCGATGCGCGCCGAGCGCGAGGCGAGCCAGGTCCCGCAGCTCTATACCCAGACGCTGGCCGAGGCCAGAGCTGCCGACCTCGCATCGATCAAGGCCGCGGGGGGTGAGGCCGAACCCGTTCATCACGTCGAGGACCTCACGACCGACGGCGGCGTACCGCTGCGGGTTTACCGGCCTGACCTGACCGGGCCGATGCCGACGCTGATCTACTTCTTCGGCGGTGGCTGGACGCTGGGCAGCATCGAGACCGCGGACGGCATCAGCCGCAAGCTGGCCAACGCCGTTCCCTGCCAGGTGATCACGGTCGGCTATCGGCTGGCGCCCGAGCACCCGTTCCCGGCGGCCGTGCACGACTGCCACGACGCCGCGCAGTGGATCGCGGCGAATGCCGGCAAGCTGCAGGTCGATCCGACCCGGTTGGTGGTGGGCGGCGACAGCGCCGGTGGCAACCTGGCGGCCGCGACGACGTTGCTTGCTCGTAGCAACGGTCCGGCGCTCGCCGGTCAGCTGCTCGTATACCCGAACACCCGGTACGGCTCGGACACCATCTCGATGCGGAAGGGTGACGACCCCTACCTGTTCAACAAGACCTCGGTCAACTGGTACTGGAACCACTACCTGGACGAGCCCGCCGACGGACTCGATCCGCTGGCGTCGCCGTTGCTGGCCGAGTCGCACGCGGATCTCCCGCCGGCGTTGGTGATCACCGCCGAGTTCGACCCGCTCCGCGACGAGGGCGAGTTCTACGCCGAGAAGCTGCACGCCGCCGACGTTCCGACGACGCTCAGCCGGTACGACGGCATGGTGCACGGCTTCTTCGCCATGTCCGGGATCCTCGACGGCGGCAAGCAGGCGATGGCCGAAGCATCCGCGTGGCTCGCGGAGATCTTCCGCGATGCCTGAGACGCGATGGCGTGATGGCTGACACGCTCGCCGACTACGAATCCCTGGCCGCTGCCGTCCTCCCTACCGAAGTCCGCGATTTTGTGGCCGGCGGCAGCGGTTCCGAGACCACCCTGCGCCACAACCGCGCGGCCCTCGACGCGATCACTCTCACGCCTCGCGTACTCGCGGGTGTCGACGACCCCGACACCACGTGCACACTCCTCGGCAGTCAGTTCGCCATGCCGGTTGCGGTGGCCCCGATGGCCTATCAACGGCTCCTGCACCCCGACGGCGAACTCCTCCTCGCGAGCGCGGCCGCGGCTGCCGGAATCCCTTATGTCATCAGCACTCTGAGCAGCTACCCACTGGAGAAGATCGCCGCCACGGCGCCCTCGTGGTTCCAGCTGTACTGGTTGCGGGATCGCGGCCTGGTCGCGGCACTCGTGGATCGCGCGGCCGACGCCGGGTGCACCGCGTTGACGGTGACCGTCGATGTTCCTGTGATGGGCCGCCGGCTGCGGGACGTCCGGAACTCCTTCGCGCTGCCTCCGGAAGTGGTCGCGGCCAACATTGTCGACATGGTGACAGAGGCACATACTGTCGTGCCCGGGTTGTCCGCGGTTGCGGCCCACACGGCGTCGGCGTTCGATCCCGCCGTTTCCTGGTCGGACCTGGAGTGGCTCCGAACCTCAAGTGAACTTCCCCTAGTGGTGAAGGGGATTCTCGACCCCCGCGATGCGCGCAGAGCCGTCGACGCGGGTGCGGACGGGGTCGTGGTGTCGAATCATGGCGGGCGCCAGTTCGATGGTGCGCCGGCTTCGATCGATGCTCTCGGCCCTGTTGTCGATGCGGTTGGCAACGACTGTGCGGTGCTTCTGGACAGCGGGATCCGCAGCGGCGCCGATGTCGCCAAGGCGGTTGCTCTGGGGGCGTCCGCCGTCCTCGTCGGGCGACCGTTGCTGTGGGCATTGGCTGTGGAGGCTGTGGACGACGCGCTGACGCTGCTGAGGCAAGAGTTGCGCGACGCGATGCTGCTGACGGGATGTGAGGACCTGGCCGCGCTGGCGCGGCTGACCACGGGGAGGACGACATGGCAGACCTCGAGCTGACCGAGTTGCACGGTTCGCTGACGGATCGGGCGCTCACCTCGATGAACTTCCTCAACGAGGTGTCGCACCACTACCCGGACGCGATCTCGCTCGCCGCCGGTCGCCCGACCGAGGAGTTCTTCGCGCTCGAGGATCTGCACCGCTACCTCGACCTGTACGCCGATCACCTGCGATCCAAGGGGTACGACGAACCAGCGGTACGACGGACGATCTTCCAGTACGGAAGGACCAAGGGGATCATCCACGACCTGGTCGCCCGGAATCTCGCGGTCGACGAGGACATCCACGTCGACCCCGAAGCGATCGTCGTCACGGTGGGCTGCCAGGAGGCGATGGTCCTCACCCTCCGCGCCCTCCGGGCCACCGCGGACGACGTGCTGCTCGCGATCTCGCCGTCGTACGTCGGTATCACGGGCGCGGCCCGATTGGTCGAGCTGCCGGTCCTGCCGGTGGCCGGCGGCGCCGACGGGGTCGACCTCGACGACCTCGTCGCGGTGGTCAAGGCAGCCAGGGCAGACGGCCTGCGGCCGCGGGCGTGCTACCTGGTGCCGGACTTCGCCAACCCGACCGGCCTCAGCCTGGACGTGGACCTCCGGCGACGGCTGCTGGAGACCGCGGCCCAACAGGACCTGCTGCTGATCGAGGACAACCCGTACGGCCTGTTCCCGGCCGAAGGTGTCGACCGGCTGCCAACCCTGAAGGCGCTCGACACCGAGCGTCGCGTCGTCTACCTCGGCTCGTTCGCCAAGACCGGTCTGCCGGGCGCCCGAGTCGGGTACGTCGTCGCCGACCAAACCGTCGCGGCACCCGACGGAACGACCGGACTCCTCGCCGACGAACTGTCGAAGCTCAAGAGCATGCTCACCGTCAACACCTCGCCGGTCGCGCAGGCGGTGGTCGGCGGCAAGCTGATCGCGTACGACTACAGCCTGGTCGCGGCAAACCGGCGCGAACGGGACGTGTACGCCGCCAACCTGAAAGCGATCACCGACGGCCTGGCCGCCCACTTCCCTTCGGGCAAGCTCAGTCCCGGTGGCGAGATCACCTGGACGGTCCCGTCCGGCGGGTTCTTCGTGGTGGTCACCGTGCCGTTCCCGGTCGACGACGTACTCCTGGAGAAGTCGGCCCATGAATATGGCGTGCTGTGGACCCCGATGAGCCACTTCTACGAGGGCGACACCCCGATCCACGCCCTCCGGCTGTCCTGCAGCGCGGTCACCCCGCCCCAGATCGACGCGGCCCTGAACCGGCTGGCAGCCCTGATCGCTGACCAGTTGCCGTAACTGGTCCTCTCGCGCGGTGCGGAACTGGATCTGTAGGACGTACCGGTCCGCTTCTAGCGTCGAGATATGACCACCACATGCGAGATCCCGACAACTACCGATCGAGTGCTCACCGGCCAATTCGGCCGGTTGCTGGTGATGGTGTTCGGGTCCGGGCTGAGCATGTACCTGCTCACCTCGGTGGTCCCGCTGTACCTGGCCGCCAATGGCTCCGGCGGGATCGGGGCCGGGCTGTCGACCGGCGCGATGATGCTGTCCGCGGTCGGTGTCGAACTGCTGGTGCCGCGGATGCTGGCCCGCTGGGGCTACCAGGTCGTCCTCGGCCTCGGGCTGATCCTGCTCGGTGCACCCGCACTGGTCCTGCTGGCCACCGCCTCGCTGCCGGTGGTCCTCGCGGTCTGCATCGTCCGTGGCGCCGGTCTGGCGATCCTGGTCGTCGGCGCGGTCGCCCTGGTCGCCGGGATCACCCCGGCCCACCGCCGCGGTGAGGCCCTGGGCGTGTACGGCGTCGCAGTCGGCGTTCCCGCGGTCATCGGCCTCCCGCTCGGCGTCTACCTGACGAACGTCATCGGCTTCGGCGCCTTGTTCGTGCTCGCCGCGTTCACCTCCCTGGCCGGACTCGTCACCCTGGTCGGCCTGCCCGCGCGGGTCAGCACCGAGGAGCAGCACGTGAACGTCCTCGGTGGCGTCCGGCGTAGCGGTCTGCTGATGCCGACCTTCGTCTTCGCGGCCGTGACCGTCGCCGCCGGGATCAGCGTCACCTTCCTGCCCCTGGCCGTTGCCGGGGACAAGCACTCGCTGATCGCGACCGCCCTGCTTCTGCAGGCCGCGGCCGCACCCGGCGCCCGCTGGCTGGCCGGCCGGTACGGCGATCGCGTCGGCCCGGCGAAGTTGCTGGCGCCGGCGTTGATCCTGGCCGCGCTGGGTGCCGGATCGCTGGTGCTGATCGGCAACGGTCTCGTCGTCCTGCTCGGTTCGACGCTCTTCGGCCTCGGCTTCGGTGCCGCACAGAACCTGACGCTGACGATGATGTACAACCGGGTTCCGAAGGCCCGGTACGGACAGGTCAGCGCGCTGTGGAACCTTGCCTACGACGGCGGCTGGGGGATGGGAGCCATCGCCTTCGGACTGATGGTGTCAGGCGTTGGGTTTGCCGCCGGGTTTGCGATCACAGCGGCAGTTGTCGCGGTGGCCGTCGTACCGGCGGTCAGAGCTTACGGAGCCTGACCCAGCGGACCGCGTGGTCGGGGCCTTTGCGGAGGACGAGGGTGGCGCGGGAGCGGGTGGGGAGGATGTTCTCGCGCAGGTTGGGCCCGTTGATGCCGTCCCAGAGCGACTCGGCCTTCTTGACCGCTTCCTCCCGGCTCAGCTCGCCGTACCGGACGAAGTAGGACTCCGGGTTGCGGAACGCCGTCTCCCACAGCTTGAGGAAGCGGTGCACGTACCAGGACCGGATGTCGTCGGCGGCCGCGTCGACGTACACGGAGAAGTCGAAGAAGTCGCTGACCGCGAGACCGCTCTTGCCGTCGGCGTGCCGGGGTGCGGGTTGCAGGACGTTCAGGCCCTCGAGGAGCAGGATGTCGGGCTGCTCGACGGTCGTCCGTACGCCGTTCATCCGGTCGTAGTGCAGGTGGGAGTAGACCGGCGCCTCGACCGCGTCCATCCCGGACTTCACCTCGACCACGAAGCGCAGCAGCGACTTGCGGTCGTACGACTCCGGGAAACCCTTGCGCATCATCAGGTTCCGGCGTTCGAGCTCGCCGTTCGGCCAGAGGAAGCCGTCGGTGGTGACGAGCGCGACCCGCGGGTGCTCGGGCCAGCGGGCCAGCAGTTCGCGCAGCAGCCGGGCGGTCGTGGACTTGCCGACGGCAACCGAACCGCCGATGCCGATCACGAACGGGGTGCGGGTGGCGGCCGGCTTGCCGAGGAAGCTCTCGGTGTCCGCGTGCAGCGCGCGGGCGTGCCGGACGTAGAGCGACAGGATCCGCGACAGCGGCAGATAGACCTCACGGACCTCGTCCATGTCGATCTCGTCGCCGAGGCCGCGCAGCCGTTCGATCTCGTCCGCCGTCAGCGGGGACACGGTGGTCTCGGCCAGTTGCGCCCAGGCGGCACGGTCGAGCTCGGTGTAGGGAGTCACCTCCCGTGACGGCTGCAGCATGAGCCCCATTCTTCCCATCCCGCCGCGGTGCACCCATACCGGGCGGGCGTGGCCTTCGTCTCAACCACGACTCGGACCCGTCGGTGCCGAAACTTTCGAGCCCGCGGACGGGTGCTGGTGACCCGGATCCAGTGCAAGGATCCGGCGTGATGTTCGACGCCTGCTGGCTCGGCACCCAGCGGTTGCCTGAGGTGACCGTGCATGCTTCGGGGGCGCTGGCCCAGACGATCCGGGCCGAGCTCCGGCAGACCCGCCGGCTCCGCAACGACGTGGAGATCGCGCTCTGCGTCCTGGACCGGGTGCGGGAATCGCCGTTGTGGCAAGAGGTCGAGGCCGCGGTGCCGCTGGACGGCTTGGACGCCGAGGGTTTCGTGGTGGTGCGACGAGGCAACCAACTGGTCGTCGCCGCCGAGGCCGGCCCCGGGTTGACTCGGCTGCTCAACGATCACCTCCCGGATGTGTCCCGGCTGGCAGCGGTGTTCCGCGAGTACGGGATCGCTCTGATGCTGTCGGTCCGGATGAGCGAGCCACAGGACGTACGCTCGGCGCAGCGGTGGTCGGCGGCGGTCGTCCGCTTGTACGACGCCGTCCCCGATCTCGCGGGGTTGGTCGTGGTCGCGGACACAGAGGGCTGGTCGCACGCCGACGGCGCGAACATGCTCGCCCGGGCGCTGGCGCCGTACGGCGGGATGGTCTTCTGGCGATGCTCCGGGGCCGAGGGCCGGCAGGACTGGCGGGACCGGCGGACGGATCGCGCGCGGGCGGCGTACGACCACTTCATCCTGCAGTTCGACACCACCGGATCCGGCGGCCCGGCCGTTGCCGAGCGCGCCGACGCGATCGTTGCCGTCTCCAGCATCGGGGACGATCCGAACTGGACCGGGCACAAGCTTGCCCAGAGCAACCTGTACGCGTTCGGCCGGCCTGGGATCCGTCCGCCGATCCGGTCAGCCTGCTGCACGAGTGGGCGGTGGCGACCTTCGCGATGGACGATCGGACCCGGGCCGAGCTGGTGTCTATCATGGCCGACTCGTGGCAGACGTACGAGCGTTACACCGCGCCGCTCGGGGTCGGGTTCATGGTCACGCCGGAGACGCACTACGGGCCGAACGTGAACGGGTACGAGTACTCGGCGCGTGGGACGTACCACTTCGCCGACCGCTATGGCGTCGGTGTGGACCGCACGGTCGCGAGTGGTTCCGGCTTCACCGGGCAGTACCCCGAGCCGCTCGCGAGTCGCTACGAGAACGCCTACACCTGCCCCGACGAACTCCTGCTCTTCTTCCACCACGTCCCCTACGACCGAGTCCTCCAGAACGGCAGGACGGTCCTGCAGCACATCTACGACACCCACTTCCAGGGGTACGACGAGGTCGCGGCGATGCTGGACCGCTGGACGGCCATCGCCGACCGCTTCGAGCCGGTGACGCGGGAGAACGTCACGTCCCGGCTGGAGGCGCAGCTTGCGAACGCGGGCGCCTGGCGGGACCAGGTGAACACGTACTTCTACCGTCTCAGCGGGGTCCCGGACGCCGAGGGGCGCACGATCCACCGGTAGGCTGGCCGAAAGTTTCGACACTGGAGGTCGGGTGAGCCAGCGGATCACGATCGCGAAAATTGCGGAGCAGGCCGGGGTCTCCGTGCCCACCGTCTCCAAGGTGCTGAACGGCCGGGCCGACGTCGCCGAGGACACCCGGGCGAAGGTCGAGAGCATTATCCAGGAGCACGGCTACCGGCGCCGCACCGCGAGTACGGCGAGCAGCCCGATGGTCGACCTGGTGTTCCCCGAGCTGAGCGGTGACTGGGCGATCCAGCTGATCCGCGGGGTCGAGGGCGTCCTCCGCGCCGAAGGCGTCGAGTTGGTGCTGTCCGAGTGCGGCGACGCCCGCCGGCCACGTCAGGAGTGGATCGAATCCGTCCTGAACCGGCGCCCGCTCGGCGTGATCATGGTGTTCTCCGACCTGGACGCGGACCAGCGGGCGCAGTTGGAGGCGCGGCGGATCCCGTTCGTCGTGGTCGACCCGATCGGTGACGAGGGCGACGATGTACCGTCCATCGGCTCGGCGAACTGGAACGGCGGGCGGATGGCGACGCTGCATCTGCGCAAACTCGGTCACACCCGGATCGGGATGATCGGCGGACCGGTCGAGACGCTCTGCTCGCGGATGCGGGTCGACGGGTACCAGGACGCGCTGCGGTCGACCGGGGTCGCGGTCGAGCCGGAGCTGATTCGTGCGGGCGACTTCGGCGTCGGCAGTGGTTACCGGGAAGCCCTCGCGCTGCTTCGGCAGCCGGACCGTCCGACCGCGATCTTCGCGGGCAGTGACATGCAGGCGCTCGGCGTCTACCAGGCCGCCCGTGAGCTCGGCCTGGAGATTCCCCGAGACCTCTCGGTGGTCGGGTACGACGACCTCCCGGTGGCCCAATGGGTCAGTCCCACCCTGACCACGGTTCACCAGCCCCTCCACCGGATGGCCGAAATGGCCACCCGCCTGGTCCTCGACCTGGCCCGCGGCGTCACCCCGTCGGCCCTACGGATGGACCTGGCCGTAGAGATGCGAGTCCGCCAATCGACTGCTGAACCCGCCAGCTAGGCTGGCCCGCATGATCGTCGGCGTGGGCATCGATGTGGTCGACGTGGAACGGTTCATGAAGACACTCGAACGTACGCCGGGACTGCGGGATCGAGTGTTCACGCCGATCGAGGCACTCAAGCCACCGGCGTCCCTGGCCGCCCGCTTCGCCGCGAAGGAAGCCCTGGCCAAAGCGCTGGGCGCGCCCGCCGGCATGCACTGGCACGACGCCGAGGTCCAGACCGACGAGACCGGCCGGCCGTGGCTGGAGATCACCGGCACAGTCGCCACCCAGGCTTCGCGACTCGGTGTCCAGAGCCTGCATCTGTCCTTGAGTCACGACGCCGGCATCGCATCCGCAGTGGTCATCCTGGAGGGTTGAGCGATGCGCCGCGCATACACCGTCGAACAGGTCCGGGCCGCCGAGGCCGAGCTGATGGCACGGCTCCCGGAAGGCACCTTGATGCAGCGCGCGGCCACCGGCCTCGCGGTTGCCATTGGCAACTTTCTTGGCCGTACGTACGGCGCCCGCGTCGTCCTGCTGATCGGCTCCGGCGACAACGGAGGCGACGCCCTGTACGCCGGTGCCCGGCTCGCGCGCCGCGGTGCCCGGGTGACCGCCGTACTGCTCTCCGCGAAAGCCCACGCCGAAGGACTGGCGGCGCTGCGGGCAGCCGGCGGACGCGTCGGCTCGACCGACGACATCCCGGCGGCCGACGTCGTGGTCGACGGCATCGTCGGGATCGGTGGCCGTCCGGGTCTTCGCCCCGACGCTCTCGAGGCCATCGAGTTGGCCGACCAGTACGGCGTACCGATCGTCGCCGTCGACACGCCCTCCGGCGTCGACGTCGACACCGGCGAAACCCCCGAGCCGCACGTCCGCGCCGCACTCACCGTCACCTTCGGCACGCACAAGATCTGTCACTTCATCGACCCCGCCGCCACCGCCTGCGGCCCGGTCCACCTCGTCGAGATCGGCCTCGACCTCCCATCGGCCCCCGTCGAGTCGCTCCAAGCTGCCGATGTCCGCGCCCGCTACCCCGTGCCCCATGGGGAGTCCGACAAGTACTCCCGCGGTGTCCTCGGCCTGATGGTCGGATCGGCTCAGTACCCCGGCGCCGCCGTCATCGCGACGGCCGGTGCTCTCGGCGGCCCGGTCGGCATGGTCCGGTACGTCGGTTCGGACGCCGTCGCAGCCGAGGTCCGGGCGGCCCACCCGGAGATCGTGGCCGGCGAAGGCCGCGTGCAGGCGTGGACCATCGGGTCCGGCATGGGCGATGGCCTCGATATCCCGCGCATCCGCGAATTGCTGGACGCGGAAGAGCCGGTTGTCCTCGACGCGGACGGACTGAAGGCACTCGACGACTCCGGCGACCACGTCAACGTACTCGCGACACCCCATGCTGGTGAGCTCGCCAGACTGCTCGGTGTCGACCGTGCCACCGTCGAAGCCAGTCGACTCGAGCACGCTCGCCTGGCAGCCGAACGCTTCGACGTGACGATCCTGCTCAAGGGCGCGACCACCGTCATCGCCAGCCCCGACGGTCACGTCCGGGTCAACACCAACGCCACTCCCTGGCTGGCAACCGCCGGTGCCGGCGACGTCCTGGCCGGCCTCTGTGGCGCCCTCCTCGCTGCCGGTCTGACACCGCTCGATGCTGCTTCCGTCGGTGCCTACCTGCACGCCGCCGCGGCCAACCTGGCCTCGTCGAGCGCCCCGGTGACGGCCCTGTCGGTCGCGGCCGCGTTGCCGGACGCCACGCGATATCTGTTGCGAACCTGAGTGGTGCGGACGTAGGACTGAATCTGCTAGTGCCTCCACCGCCTTTGGAGTGTGCACGTGAAGCGATTCGTGGGGTTCGTCGTACTTGTCCTGCTCGCTGTTCTGCCGGTGCCTGCCCAGGCCGGCCCGAAACAGTATGTGGCTGATGCCCAGACCAAGATCGACGTGATGGGGGAGTGGGCCCATCCGGACGACGACACGAGCATCATCGGCCCGTGTGGCGTCTGGCATCAGCTGTACGGCGTCAAATGCGGCGTCATCCAGGTCACCCGCGGTGAGGGCGGCGGGAACGCGGCCGGGAACGAGCTCGGGCCGGACCTGGGCCTGCGGCGGGAGAACGAGGACCGCGTCGCGCACTACCGGTCCGGGACCGTCGACATCTTCAACCTGGACCGGATCGACTTCTTCTACAACCAGAGCGCGCCGCTGACGCAGTACTTCTGGGACGAGGAGGAGACACTGCGCCGGGTGACGCGGGTGATCCGCGAGACCCAGCCCGAGATCTACATCGGCTTCACCCCGACCCTCGCGGCCGGGCACGGCAACCATCAGCAGGCCGGCCGGCTGATCTGGGAAGGCGTCCTCGCGGCCGCCGACCCGACCCGCTTCCCTGAGCAGCTGAAGGGACCGCACGCGCTCAGCACGTGGCAGGTGAAGAAGGTCTTCTCCGGCGGCAGTACGGCGGGAACCGGCGGTACGACGTCGGCAGCGAACTGCACCACCGGCTTCACTCCGACCGGCCTCGACACCGTCGCGGGCGTGTGGACCGGCCACAACTCGCCGTACGTCTGGCCGGCCGGGAACCTGCAGGGACAGCCGGCCGGGACCGCCAAGATCTGGCAGCAGGTCGCGGACGAGGGCCGGGCGGCGTACCCGACGCAGAGCCGCGTGATGTTCAAGGGGACTTCGGTTCCGGCGTGCCCGCGGTTCGGCATGACGGAGTCGTTCGTACCGTTCCAGCCGAACAGCAGTCCGCAGGCCGGGCTCGACGACGCGATCCTCTTCGGTGCGAAGAAACCCGATCCCGGCGGGCTGCCGCTGGGGACCCTGGAGTACCTGACGTTCTCGCGGTTCTACAACGTCGCCGGTGAGCCGTTCCAGGCCACCCTGCACTTGCGCGGAAAGCTTGCCAAAGGCAACGTCCAGCTGACCGTCCCGGCGGGCTGGTCGACCGACGGCCCCCAGCAGGTCCGGGCCGGCTCGCGGGCCGACGTCACCTTCACCGTCACCCCGTCGGCGACCGCTCCGGTCGACCAGAACGCGAAGGTGTCCGCCACCTACACCACCGCGCATGCCTCCGGTTACACCGACAACGTCGTGCGCATCGTGGCCCCGGCCGAAGGCCGCTTCCAGCGCTGGGGCAACTGGGCCGAGTACGACCAGTGGCTACGGAACACCGCACCCCAGGCGAACCGTCTCGGCCGGTCCCAGGCGATCCAGTCGATGGGCATCGGCACGACCATCGACATACCGGTCGTCGTGCACAACTGGTCCACGCAGCAGCAGACCGGCGCGGTCTCCCTCGACCTCCCGGCCGACTTCACCGTCGACGCGCCGTCCAAGCCCTACGACCTCGCCCCCGGCGCTGACGCCACGGTCACGTTCAAGCTGACCAACACCGACACGACACTGCCCGCGCAGCAGAACGTCTCGATCCCGATCCGGACCGCGACCGGTAGCGAGACCCTGACGCTCACACTGGTCCCGACGACGGTGATCCCGCAGGCGACACCGGTGGTCGACGGTACGGCGGGGCCGGGCGAGTACCCCGGTCCGACGCTCGACCTCGGCCGGATCTGGCAGGGCGCGGCCACCTGCACCGGCGTCGACGACTGTGGCGTTTCCTCAACAGGAGAAGGCAGTACAGCCAAGGTGAGCTGGTCCGACGACGCCCTCTACTTCTTCATCCACGTCCGCGACGACTACCAGTCGTACGCCGTGACTCCGGCCGAATGTGTCGGTCACTGGCAGGCCGACTCGGTCGAGATCCTGCTCGACCCGCGCGGGACTGCCTCGCAGGCGCTGATGGACACGGCGAACACGTTCAAGCTCGGCATCTTCCCGTTCAGCCAGAGCGGCGGGCCTTGCTGGGAGCGAGATGCGGACAACCATCAGGGCTACTCCAGTGGTGCGCTCGACACCGGCAACGCGCCGGGTGTGCAGGTTGCCTCGACCGCACAGTGGGTCGGCAGCAACGAGACCACGGTTCCGCACGCGTATGCGGGTGGCGGGTACGACCTCGAGGTGAAGATCCCGCTGGCCGACCTCCCCGCCGCGGTCGACCCGACCCGGCTCGGCCTCAACATCACGCCGTACGACAACGACGACACCTCGGCGGCTGGTACGACGACGTTGCGGCATATCGACATGAGCACGCGACTGGGTTGGTCGGCGCTCGGATCGGTCCAGTCCGACCCGTACCGCTGGGGTCTCGCCACCCTCCCGGGCTACACGCCGCCCGCGGACCGCCCGACCACGCCGGCACCGCCGAACGTGTCCAACCCGAACCTGAACGGTGCGTTGTCACCCCAGACCATCGCCCAGTCCGCGCGTAACGGCGTACCGATCTCGGGCCGCGTCCCGACCAGCGACCTGACGATCCTGTCCGCCGCACTCCGCGGAAGCAGCGTCGACCTGGTCACCAACTCACGTGGGTCCGGCACAGCGCGGGCCTTCCTCACCACTGGCGAAATCGGCGCGATCCCGGTCTGGACAACGACCTGTACGACGGCCGCCGATCCGCCGCCCGACTACGGACTGACCCCTTGCGCGCTCACCGACGGTGCGACCCCACCCTGGTCCCCGGACATGAGCGGCCACCTGGTCAAACAGTCCAGCCAGCAGATCACGCGCGGCGTCCAGCACTGGTCGATCCCGCTGACCGCCGCCCAACGCACCCAGCTCAGGACCAACGGACATCTGCTCGTGTCCTACGAGACCCCGCAGAACGAGGTCCAGGCGTTCGACGTCCGGCTCAGCGCGGGGTAGTGAAGTCGAGGCCGCCGGTTGAGGTCCGAAGCTTCAACCGGTTGGCGTCGACCTCGTAACCGACCTCGCCCTTGAGCGCGGTGAGGAGGACGGTCTCGAGTCGCGCGGCGTCACCGGCGCAGGCCCGGCGGGTGGTGGCCAGTTCGCCGAAGGTGAGTTTGCCGGTGGCGCGGGCGACTGTGGCCTGGAAGTCGTTGCAGCCGGTCGATCCGGTGACGCGCTCGCCGTTGAGCGTCATCCAGACGTTCTGGGAGCCCGCGAAGTTGGTGGCGGCGTCGCCGGTGATCACCGTCTCCAGGGACCACCGGGTGCCGTCGAGGGCGACGTCCGGTTCGGCGGTCTCGCGATCCACCAGCGAGATCGTCGTGCTGCCGGCGGTGATGTCGAGCTTGCTGCCGTCGAGCGTCCAGGTCGGCTTGCTACTGAGGATGTTCGCCAGCCAGGAGTCCTGACCCTGCCGCGGACCCTCGCAGCCCATCATGGTCATCGCCAGGCCGCCCTCGAGCGTCAGCTTGCCGTTGTCGGTCGACACCTTGGACTGCATCGAGTTGCAGCCGGCGTCCCCGACCAGGCGGCCGTCGTCGGTGAAATCCAGCCGGACCCGGGTGTTCGGCGCGAGCTGCTTGGGCTTTCCGTTCTCGGTCACAGCGGTGGACAGGTACGAGTTTCCGGTCAGCGACGCACCTGCCGCGGTGTCGTTCCCGCAGGCGGTCAGGGCGAGCAGCAAACCGGCTCCGGCGAGGGCGATCATCCGCGTCTTCACACCCTAAGGATGCCGTTTGCCAGGCCCGCGTTGCAGTGTGAAGGGTTCGTTAAGTCGAGGCCCCGGGTTGGCGGGCGATATCACGGTTCGATAACGTCACCGGCGTACGCGAGAGCTCACGAGAAGGAACAGGACCGGTACGCCGGTCTGCCGGATCGGTTCGGCGTTTCGGGGACGCCGGCTTTTCCTGGCCTCTCTGGGGACCAAACGAACAGTTGTTGGGTCACACTGAAGTTCTGGGGCAACACAGCGTGGCCCGTCGAGCAGACGAGGAATGTTACGCATGCCCCCCACCCGAACTGCCCGGACCCGCAAGCTTGTCCCAGCGGTCGTCCTTGCCGTCGGTGCACTCATCGCCGCACCGATCGTCGTTCACGCGGCCAAGGATTCCCCTGTGGCGACCGCGAGCGCCGCGGACAGCGCGGTTTTCGATCTTCCGAGCATCGGTCGCGTCGAGAGTTGCGTCCTGGACGCCTACTCCAGCTGCACCGTGGTGCACGGATTCGGCAAGAAGCCGGTCGCCATCACCGCGACCGCGTCCGGACCCGCGATCCTGTCGATCGACCCGGCGAAGACCACAGACCAGAGCTACCGGCTGCGTGCCCTGCGCTACGACGGCCAGAAGTACCGCGCCGGCACCAAGCTGAGCTACACGGCGCACTACGACTTCGTCGCCGCGCCGGCGCAGCCGACCACACCGACCCCGACCACGACGGCAACCCCGACGAAGCCGCCGACCACCAGCACGCCGGCGCCGACCCAGACGCCGACGACCACGTCGACGCCGACCAAGCCGCCGACGTCGACTCCCACCACGACCACACCGTCGACGACGACCCCCACGTCGACTGGCAGCCCGAGCCAGACCTGCACCAACCCGTCGTTCGTCACCACCTCGACGAACAACCAGGGTGACGGCCGGACGTTCGGTGCGTACTACGTCCACAACAACATGTGGAACAACGACAACGGTACGTACACGCTGAGTGCCTGCAACTACGACAACTGGTTCCTCGACGTTACCCAGCCGCTGCCGGGTGACAAGGGCGTCCAGGCGTACCCGAACGTGCACAAGGACTACAACGACGTCGCGCTGTCGAAGATCCAGTCGGCCAAGTTCGCGGCGACCACGCCCGCCAACTGCTCCGCCTGCATCTACAACGTCGCGTTCGACGCGTGGATCGGCGACGGGCTGAACAACGAGCTGATGATCTGGACCGACAACAAGGGTCAGGTCCCGGCCGGCCGCAAGGTGGGCACCGTGACCTTCGGCGGCTTCACGTACGACGTCTGGCACGAGGACGGCTACACCGCGTACGTGTCCCAGGTGACGCAGAAGTCCGGCACGATGCCGCTGGCGAGCTTCTTCAACGACATGATCGGCCGTGGCTGGGCCCCGAAGGCCACCACCTGGCAGGTCGACTTCGGTGTCGAGGTGGTGTCCACCGGCAACACCAAGCAGCGCTTCAACTTCACCGACTTCTCCATCCAGGAGAACTGACCCCCGCGCTCTCGCGCACCCCGCGGCCACCGCGACGACCCCCACGTCGCGGTGGCCGCTCAGGTTTCCGCTTAGGGTTTCCGTCGTGACCGGACTCGTGATCTTCGACAACGACGGCGTACTGGTGGATTCCGAGCGGCTGGCCAACACGATCCTGGCCGAGCTGCTCACCGAGGCCGGGCTGCCCTACACGTTCGAGGAAACCGTGCGTGACTTCATGGGCGGCAGCATGGCGTCGATGCGGCAGCAGACGGAGGTCCAGTTGGGCCATCCGCTGCCGGCGGATCTGGAGGATCGCTACCACCAGCGGTTGTTCGACGGATTCGCCCACCTGCAGGCGATCGAGGGCGTGGAGGCTGTCCTCGATCACCTCCAGGCGCGGGGTGTCACCTACTGTCTTGCATCCTCCGGCACCCACCGCAGGATTCGTACGGCACTGACCGCGGTCGGGTTCCTGGATCGGTTCGAGGGCCGGATCTTCAGCGCCGAGGACGTTGCCCACGGCAAGCCCGCGCCCGATCTCTTCCTGCACGCGGCCGCGTCGATGGGCGTGAAGCCGGCCGACTGCGTGGTCGTCGAGGACAGCCCGCTCGGTGTCGCCGCGGCGGTTGCGGCCGGCATGAAGGTCTTCGGGTACGCCGGGATGACGGACCCCGCGAAGCTCGCCGATGCGGACGCGGTTTTCCACAACATGGCCGCCCTGGCCGAACTGCTCGACGGAGCCTGAGACACTGGAGGAGCTATGTCTACCCTCCAGTCACCTGGCAGCGCCCGCCCCGTCCGTGCCGAGGCGGTCGTCGACCTGGGCGCGATCCGCCACAACGTCGCCACGCTGCGTGCCCGTGCCGAGGGCGCGCAGCTGATGACCGTGGTCAAGGCCGACGGTTACGGGCACGGGATGATCCCGGTCGCCCGGGCCGCTCGCGAGGCCGGCGCCGACTGGATCGGTGCCGCTGTTCTCGAGGAGGCGCTCGCGCTGCGCGACGCCGGCGACACCGGACCGATCTTCTGCTGGCTGACCACCCCCGGCGAGCCGCTGGCCGACGCGATTGCGGCCGGCATCGACCTGTCCGCCGGTGCGCCGTGGGAGATCGACGAGCTGGTAGCCGGCGTGGAAGATCGACCGGCCCGGGTGCACCTGAAGATCGACACCGGGATGAGCCGGGGCGGCGCCGTACCGGAGGAGTGGCCGGCACTGATCCGGGCCGCGGTGCGGGCACAGGCGACCGGCCGGATCGAGATCAAGGGCATCTGGTCGCACCTGTCGTCGTCCGACGAGCCGAAGAGCCCGGCGAACGAGGCCCAGCTGTCTACCTTCACCGAGGCCATCGAGGTGGCCGAGTCGTTCGGGATCGACGCCGAGTTCAAGCATCTGGCGAACTCGGGTGCCACGCTCGCGCTGCCCGAGACCCATTTCAACCTGGTCCGTCCGGGCGTGGCGACGTACGGGCTCTCGCCGTTCGGGCACGCGTTGCCGTCGGACGAGCTGGGGTTGCGGCCGGCGATGACGTTGAAGGCGCGGCTGGCGATGGTGAAGCGGGTGCCGGCGGGTGCGGGTGTCTCGTACGGCCTGACCTGGACCGCGCCGCGGCCGTCGACGCTGGGCCTGATCCCGCTCGGGTACGGCGATGGCCTGCCCCGGCACGCGTCCAACGGAGCCCCGGTCCTGGCCGGCGGCGAGCGTCGTACCGTGGTCGGCCGGATCTGCATGGATCAGTGCGTGGTCAACCTCGAGGACGGCGAGGCGGCCGCGGGTGACGAGGTCGTGCTGTTCGGGCCGGGGACGGCGGGTGAGCCGACCGCGGACGACTGGGCCGACGCCGCGCGGACCATCAACTACGAGATCGTCACCCGGCTGGGAGCCCGGATCCCCCGTCGGTACGTCGACAGTTCTGAAGACCTTCCCCGCCCCACCGCCCCAGTCGAAAGGTAAACCGGCATGTCCAAAGCAGGGCGGACGGCCGGTCTGATCGGGGCCGCGGTCGGAGTGCTGGCGGCCGGTGCCGCAGCCGGTGTCGCCGTCGAACGTCAGGTGATCGGCCGGCGGTCGGGGCAGCGCAAACAGCTGGAGGCCGAGCCGTTCGGTTCGGTGCGCGGCACCCCGCATGTGTTCACCGCCGACGACGGCGTCGAGCTGTACGTCGAGGTCGACGAGCTGAAGCGGTCCCGCCGGCCCGAGCCACCGAAGCGCCGGTTCGGCCGGAAGCTGCCGCTGCCGCCGGAAGATCTGACCGTGATCTTCGCGCATGGTTACGGGCTGAACATGGACGCCTGGCACTTCGAGCGCCGGGATATGGCCGGCATCGGCACGATGGTGTTCTACGACCAGCGCTCGCACGGGCGGTCCGGCCGGTCGCCGAGGTCGGGCGTCAGCATCGACCAGCTCGGCCAGGACCTGCACGGGATCCTCGAGGAGTTCGCGCCGACCGGCCCGGTGATCCTGATCGGGCACTCGATGGGCGGCATGACGATCATGGCGATGGCCGAGCAGTATCCGGAGCTCTTCGGCGACCGGATCATCGGCGTCGGCCTGTGCTCGACCAGCGCGGGCGGGCTCGACCGGGTCCCGATCGTGTTCCCGGGCAAGGTGGGCATGCTGGCCCGGGCGCTCGCGACCCCGACGGTCGCGGCGCTGGCCCGGATCCCCGAGGTGGTCGAGCGCAGCCGCAAGGCCGGGACGGACATCAGCTACCTGCTGACCCGGAAGTACTCGTTCGGCTCCGAGGTCCCGCCGGCGTTCACCGAGTTCGTCAACGAGATGATCGCGGCCACGCCGATCGAGGTGATCGCGGAGTTCTACCCGATCTTCGCGCTGCACGACAAGTTCGACTCGCTCGAGCCGCTGCAGAAGGTCGAGTGCGTGGTGATCGGTGGCGACAAGGACCATCTGACCCCGTTCGGCCACGCCGAGGAGATCGTTCGGCGGGTGCCCGGGGCGGAGTTGGTCGAGGTGAAGAACTGCGGTCACCTGGGCCTGATCGAGCACCACCGTGAGTTCACGGCCGCCCTCCTTGGCATGATCGAGCGAGCCGAACAATCGCTAGGACACACATGACAGTGCTTTTGGCCGGGCCTCCGGCGCCGGCGGCGTCATGGGGCCTTGATTCCCGGCCTTCCTTCGTCGCTCCAGTCGCTGCGCTCCCTACGCTCCTCAGTCCAGGCCGGGAGGCCGCATGACCGACCTGCATGTGGTCGACGCCACGGTGGATCACGTCGACCAGATCGTCGCGGTGATCCACCACGCCTTCTCGGCTCGCCGGGTGCTTGACCCGCCGGCCACCGCGCTGTCCGAGAACGCCACGACGGTGGCCGCCGCGATCGCGGAGCATGGCGGGCTGCTCGTGCTGATCGACGGTGCACCCGCTGGCGCACTGCTCTTCAAGCAGACCGGTGACCTACTCACCCTGCGCTGCGTGTCGGTGGACCCGCGCCACCAGGGCCGCGGCGTGGCCTCGGCGATGGTTGGGTGCGCCGAAGAGGCCGCCGTACGCCGAGGCGTGAGCCGGGTGAATCTGGTCGCTCGGGTCGAACTGCCGGACACCGTGGAGTTCTGGCGGCGGCGGGGGTACTCGATCGTCGAGCAGCGGGACCACAACCTGATCTACGCCAAGGCGATGCCGCTGGAGCTGACCGTGCCGACGGCCGACGACATGCAGGCGATCGGCGAGGAGCTCGCCGGGCAGCTCCGGGCCGGCGATGTGCTCGTGCTGTCCGGTGACCTGGGGGCGGGCAAGACGACGTTCACGCAAGGCCTCGGCGTGGGGCTGAAGGTGCGCGGTGCCATCACGTCGCCGACGTTCGTGATCTCGCGGGTGCATCCGTCGCTGGCCGGTGGTCCCGCGTTGGTGCACGTCGATGCTTACCGGCTTGACGGGTTCGCCGAACTGGACGACCTCGACCTCGACGCGAGTCTGGAGGACGCGGTCACCGTCGTCGAGTGGGGTCACGGACTGGCCGAGGCGCTGGCGCCGGATCGGCTGGACGTCGTGGTGACCCGGGGCGACGACGACACGGACGAGACGCGCGAACTGCGGATCACGCCGGTGGGTCCGCGCTGGGCGGCGTCCGGCGTACGGGTGTCTGTACTGGAGAAGAACTGACATGTTGCTTGCCTTTGACACCTCGAGCGCTGCTGTCACGGTCGCTCTCGCGGATGCTGTGAGCGGTGAGATCGTCGCGTCGTCGACCACGGTGGACGCACTGCGGCACGGTGAGTTGCTCGCGCCCGCGATCGCGGACGCCTTGGCGACCGCCGGGATCACGGCGCGCGACCTGACCGGGATCGCGGTCGGCGTCGGACCGGGTCCGTTCACCGGGTTGCGGGTCGGGTTGGTGACCGCGCGGACGATGGCCGACGTGCTCGGGATCGAGATCTTCGGGGTCTGCAGCCTGGATGTCGTCGCGCGGCAGTCGTCGTTGACGTTGCCGGTGGCCGTTGCGACCGATGCGCGGCGCAAGGAGATCTATTGGGCCGTGTACGACGGTCCGGCCGTGGACGGGAGCCGTCGCCGGCTGGAAGGCCCGGCGGTGGATCGCCCGGCCGACGTCGCGCATGTGCTGTCGGGATTGCCCGTGATCGGGCGCGGCGCTGTGCTCTACGCCGAGGCTCTCGGCTTGGACAGTGTGGATGTCGTGGAGTACCCATCGGCCGAGGTGCTGGCGCACGGTGTGGCGACCGGGACGCTGGACGTCGTCGCACCCGAGCCGCTGTACCTGCGCCGGCCCGACGTGACGATGTCCGCCGGCCCGAAGAGCGTGCTGCCGAAGTGAGACCCGCCATTCGGCCTGCTGTCGCGGCTGACCTGCCGGCGCTGGTCGCGCTGGACGAGGTGTGCTTCGGGTCGTCGGCGTGGAGTACGGTCGCGTGGACGACCGAGTTCGACCGGCTGGCCGAGGATCGGGTGATCCTGGTCGCGGACGAGGGCTCGGTGGTCGGGTACGTCGTACTCCTGGTGCCGCCGGTGGCTCTGGATGTGGTGGAACTGTTGCGGATCGCGGTGACTCCGGCGGAACGGCGTACCGGGATCGGCGGGCAGTTGATGACGGCGGCGCTGGCCCGGTGTGCCGGGCGGACGGTGTTGCTGGAAGTTGCTGCGGGCAACGAGTTGGCCGTGGAGCTGTACGGCGGCTTCGGGTTCGAGGAGATCAGCCGGCGACGTGGGTACTACGCCGGTGGCGAGGATGCGGTGATCATGCGGTGGCGGGAGTCGGTGTGAGTTCAGATGCGGTGAGCGTGGAGCCCCTGATTCTGGGGATCGAGACGTCGTGCGACGAGACCGGGGTCGGGATCGTCCGTGGGCAGACGCTGCTCGCCGACGCGATCGCGTCCAGTGTCGAGGAGCATGCGCGGTTCGGCGGCGTCGTACCGGAGGTGGCCAGCCGGGCGCACCTGGAGGCGATGGTCCCGACCATTCGGCGCGCGTGCGAGACGGCGGGGATCAAGCCGACGGACGTGGATGCGGTCGCGGTGACGAGCGGGCCTGGTCTCGCCGGTGCGCTGCTTGTTGGAGTAGCTGCAGCTAAAGGGCTGGCGCTGTCGCTCGACAAGCCTTTGTACGGCGTGAACCACCTGGCGGCGCATGTCGCCGTCG
The DNA here is from genome assembly GCF_055562215.1 of Kribbella sp. NPDC020701. Lineage (NCBI taxonomy): Bacteria > Bacillati > Actinomycetota > Actinomycetes > Propionibacteriales > Kribbellaceae > Kribbella > Kribbella sp. NPDC020701. The sequence goes on from NZ_JBVHFT010000013.1 coordinate 27,680, forward strand.
ACACGTTGGAGCACGGCGATCTGCCGAAGGGCTGCGTCGCGATGCTGGTGTCCGGTGGGCACTCGTCGCTGCTCGCGGTCGAAGACATCACCGACGGCGTGGTGCCGATGGGGAGCACCATCGACGACGCCGCGGGGGAGGCCTTCGACAAGGTCGCACGGGTGCTGGGGTTGCCGTTCCCGGGCGGTCCCTATGTCGACAAAGCGGCGCGCGACGGCGGGGATCGGCTCTACGTGACGTTCCCGCGCGGGCTGACCTCGCAACGGGATCTCGAGCGGCACCGGTTCGATTTCTCCTTCTCTGGTTTGAAGACCGCGGTGGCGCGCTGGGTCGAGGCGCGGCGTCGCGATGGTGAGAACGTGCCGGTCAACCATGTCGCCGCCGCGTTCCAGGAGGCGGTGTGTGACGTCCTGACCCGCAAGGCGATCGACGCGTGCAAGGACCGTGGGTTCGAACACCTGCTGATCGGTGGTGGGGTCGCGGCGAACTCCCGGCTCCGCGCGATGGCGGAAGAACGCTGCACCGCGGCGGGCATCGCCGTACGCGTGCCGCGGCCTGGGTTGTGCACGGACAACGGTGCGATGGTTGCAGCCCTCGGCTCGGAGCTCGTGCGCGCCGGGAAGGCGCCGTCGCCGCTGGGGTTGCCGGCCGACTCGTCGATGCCGATCACGGAGGTGCTGAACAAGTGAAGTGGAGCCGCGACGGATTCGAGGCCGACGACGATGCCGCCCGCATCGATGTCGACGTGGTGCACGGCTTCCTGAGTACGTCGTACTGGGCGCCGGGCATCCCGCGTGACGTGGTGGCGCGGTCGATCGCCGGCTCGCTGAACCTAGGGGTCTACGCGTCCGACGGTGCGATGGTTGCCTTCGCGCGGATGGTGACCGATCGGGCGACCTTCGCTTGGCTGGCTGACGTGTTCGTCGTCCCCGAGCAGCGTGGGCACGGGCTGGGGAAGTTCGTCGTGTCGACCTTGATCGATCACCCCGACCTGGCCGGCGTACGCCGCCTGATGCTGGCGACCGCGGACGCCCACGAGCTCTACCGCAGCTACGGCTTCACCGAACTCCCCGACCCCGAGCGCATGATGATCATCCGCCGCAAACCCGCCGACATCTACAACCGCTCGTGACCCCTCCTGGGGTCGACTTGCTCCGGCATCCGGTGGGGGCGACGGATCTCGTCCTGCTCGCCCATGGCGGGTCGGAGCATTCCTCGGCCGACCCGCACCTGTGGAGCGGTGCCATCCTTCGGATGTGGCCGTTCGCGCAAGCCGTGCGTTCGGCCGTCCCGGAGGCTGCGATCGGGCTGATGCGGTACCGCTACCGCGGATGGAACGGCGCCGCCGCGGACCCCGCGGTGGACCTCCGCGCCGTCCTGGACGGGCTCCCGCCGGTGATCCGCCGGGTCGTCCTGATCGGGCACTCGATGGGCGGCCGCGCGGTTGTTGCCGCGGGCGACCATCCCCGCGTGGCCGGCGTACTGGCCTTGGCACCCTGGCTCCCGGACGGCGAGCCGCTGACCGCACTCCGTCCGCCGGTCACCTTCGCCCACGGCACTCTCGACACCATCACCGACCCCCGCGCCACGGCCGCCTATGCCAACCGCCTCCGCGCTACCGGCACCCCGGTCACCGTCTACGCGGTCGAGACGGAAACGCACGGCATGCTCCACCGCCCGACCGATTGGAACACCCTGGTCGCCACCTTCACCGCGAACGCTCTCGGGTCCGCACCCACTCTGGCGACCGGCGCCGACTCTGAGCCGCTTGCGCAGTACGGGCGAAGGTCGTCGGCGGCCGCGGTCCTGTCCATCGCGGTGGCTCGCCTCCGCATGCCCGTGCTGGAACGCTTCCAGGTGGGCTGAACTGCACTGCACTGCACTGCAGTGCGGGGAAGGGCACGGCAGTGGGCAGAGGCCTGGGGTTTGTACGCCGCTCGATCCCCAGGCGAACGGTCAGCGGCCGACCGGTTCCACTCATCACCCTGCCGAACCCAGATGAACGCCTGACGGCACCCGCGTAACGCTCAGTCGACGTTAGTGGCGGGCCCCCGGGGAGTGCAGCAGCAGACGCAGCACCTCGCCCACCGGCAAGTCCCCGGGGACCCGCTCGCGAGATCGATCATATGTTCGAATGCACTCAGAATGCAAGTCCGGTCGGATGCGGTGGCAGGAGTAGGCGACGGCGTCTCGGCCGATGCGAGTGATGATGAGAGTAGCTGTGGCGGAGCCCTTGGGGGCGAGCTTCTTGCGGAGCTGCGCCGGATCGACATCAACCCCGCGTTTCTTGATCTCCAGCGTCCCGATGCCCTGCGTACGGACCCAGGAGCGCAGTGCCTTCTCCTTGTACGGCAGCTCCTCGACCACCTCGTACGCCGAGGCCAGTGGAGTCGGCGCGAGCTTCGAGCCGGTGACATAGGCGATCCGTGGATCCAGCAACCACCCATCGACCGCGGCCGCCACAGCGGTTACCAGACCGGCGCGCACTACGGCCCCATCGGGCTCGTAGATGTACTGACCGACCGGGCCGCTCTCAACCTCCGGCGCCTCGGTGACACTGGCTCCGCCGGGTAGCAGAGTCGCCCGTCGCGCCACACCGGCATACAAGGCCCCAGACCACAGGGCAGCCTCCTTCACCTCGCCGGCATCGCTGATCCACTCCGCCTCGACTCCGTCGGGTACGGCGGCGTGCGGGATACCCGGTGCGACCTTCACACACGCAGTCCGCCGCAGGAGCTCCGTCACAAAGGACCATGGCGGCGAATAGGCGTTGTGGTCGAACACCCGCCGCCCATCGGCCCGTCGCGCCGGGTCGGCGAACACCACGTCGTACGGCGTGAGGTCGGTGGACTCGGAGTCACCCACCAAGACCTCACCGGGCAGATCGAGCGCGGCCAGGTTGGCGCAGGCCGTGGCTGCGGTCTCCGGGTCGCGCTCGACACCAGTGACCCGCAGGCCGGCGCGGGCGGCGCTGATCAGGTCGCCTCCGATGCCGCAGCCCAGGTCGACCACGCTGGCTCCAGGAACGGCGGATGCGATGCGTGCGGCTCGGTGTGAGCCGACAGTGGTTCGGGTGGCCTGCTCCAGGCCGTCCGGGGTGAAGTACATCCGCGTGGAGTCCGTACCGAACTTGGCGACGGCTCGGTGGCGCAGTGCGGCCTGGGTGACAGCAGCAGTCACGAGGGTGGCGTCGTACCGTCGCCGGAGCTTCTCCACGAGCTGCAGTTCGCGGCCGGGGTGGTAGTCGGCGCAGGCAGCGGCAAGCACCTCAGCCCCAGGGCCCTCCAGCAAGGCGGTGACTGTCACCCGGCAACTCTAGAGGGGACTCGAGCAGCCCTTGCTCCAGCTGTTGGTGACGGACGAGTAGAGGCGCCAGTTCATGGCGGAGCGGGTCTTGGGGCCGTAGATGCCGTCGGCCACGAGCTTGTGCTTGCTTTGGACCGCCTTGACCATCGCACGGGTGTTGCTGCCATAGATGCCGTCGACAGCGAGCTTCGAGCCGTAGCAGAAGTTCAGGTTGCGCTGGAGGACCCGGATGGCGGTGTCGGGGTCGCCGTACCGGGTGGAGCCGCGGTCCGGGTCGTCGCCGTACATGAGGTTGCAGGTCGTGCTGGTGCTGCCGTAGATCGAGGGTATTGGGATGCCCCAGCTGCGGTTCACCGGTACGAGCCGCGCTGAACGGCACTGCGGGAGGGCAGCAGCGGCCTTGGTCTCAGCATCCGCGGAGGTGCGCGCGGTGTCCCCGCCCTGGTCCGCGTCGGCCTGCGGGGCCGGGCCGACAGCGGGGGCTTGGGCGCCGGGGCTCGCGGGTTGATCCTTCGAAGCGCCGGCGGCTACGGCACCGATGGCGACTGCTCCGACCGCGGCCAGAACCGCGACGGTGCGCCCGGACAGGTTGGGCAGAGACGGGAAGTTGAGAGCCATGGCCTCTCCTCGGGGCGGCACACCGTTGTCACAGAACGGTCGCACGCCGGCACCGGTTCGGCCCAGCGTTTGACCACATTCCGTGCCCGATTCGTCACAGCCGACCCGGCGTCGTGATGTCTCACCCTGAGAAGTGTCTGGCACTCGAGTTGACCGAGTGCTAATCGCGGCCTAGATTCGGTGTTGGCACTCTCCACCCGAGGGTGCCAGCGGTCCGGCCTCTGACCCCCGCGACGGCAGGGGAGCGCGACCACCCTGAAGTGCAGACAAGCAAATCGACCGTGGAGGTCAGCAAGTGTCGGTCACGATCAAGCCGCTCGAGGACCGCGTCCTCGTCGCGCCGCTCGAAGCCGAGCAGACCACGAAGTCCGGCCTGGTGATCCCGGACACCGCCAAGGAGAAGCCGCAGGAGGGCGAGATCCTCGCCGTCGGTCCGGGCCGGATCGACGACAACGGCAACCGCGTCCCGCTGGACGTCGCCGTCGGCGACAAGGTCATCTACTCCAAGTACGGCGGCACCGAGGTCAAGTACGACGGCCAGGACTACCTGATCCTGGGCGCCCGCGACATCCTCGCAGTCGTCAGCAAGTGACGACCGCTCGCTGTTCCTGACTGACACCGCCCTGGTGCCGTACCGGCGCCGGGGCGGAGTCGGTCTGGGGTCAGCGAGTTCGGTACCTGCTGTTACGAAAGAGCGAATTTCAGAGAGGGACTGGATTTTTCATGCCGAAGATCCTCGAGTTCGACGAGAACGCTCGGCGCGCGCTGGAGCGCGGCGTCGACAAGCTCGCGAACACGGTGAAGGTGACGCTGGGGCCGAAGGGCCGCTACGTCGTCCTGGACAAGAAGTGGGGCGCCCCGACCATCACCAACGACGGTGTCACCGTCGCCCGTGAGGTCGAGCTGGACGACCCGTTCGAGAACCTTGGTGCGCAGCTCGCCAAGGAGGTCGCCACCAAGACCAACGACATCGCCGGTGACGGCACGACCACCGCGACGGTGCTCGCGCAGGCGCTGGTGCACGAGGGCCTGCGGGCCGTCGCGGCCGGGGTCAACCCGATGGGCCTGAAGCGCGGTATCGAGGCGGCCGTCGAGGCCGTGTCGGCCCGGCTGGTCGAGACCGCGCGGCCGGTGGACGACAAGGGCGACATGGCCCACGTCGCCACCATCTCCGCCCGCGACGCCGAGATCGGCACCCTGATCGCGGACGCGTTCGACAAGGTCGGCAAGGACGGTGTCATCACCGTCGAGGAGTCGAACACCTTCGGAACCGAGCTCGAGTTCACCGAGGGCATGCAGTTCGACAAGGGCTACATCTCGCCGTACTTCATCACCGACGCCGAGGCCGGCGAAGCGGTGCTGGAGGACCCGTACATCCTGATCCACCAGGGCAAGATCTCCGCGATCGCGGACCTGCTGCCGCTGCTGGAGAAGGTCGTGCAGTCCGGCAAGACGCTGCTGCTGATCGCCGAGGACGTCGAGGCCGAGGCCCTGTCCACCCTCGTGGTGAACAAGATCCGCGGCAACTTCACGTCCGTCGCCGTCAAGGCGCCGGGCTTCGGTGACCGCCGCAAGGCGATGCTCGAGGACCTGGCCGCGCTGACCGGCGCGCAGGTCGTCGCCCCCGAGGTCGGCCTCAAGCTGGACCAGGTCGGTCTGGAGGTGCTGGGTTCGGCTCGCCGGATCGTGGTCACCAAGGACAACACCACGGTGGTCGAGGGCGCCGGCAAGTCCGACGACATCGACGGCCGGGTCAACCAGATCAAGGCCGAGATCGAGCGCACCGACTCCGACTGGGACCGCGAGAAGCTGCAGGAGCGGCTGGCGAAGCTCGCCGGTGGCGTCTGTGTGATCAAGGTCGGCGCGGCCACCGAGGTCGAGCTGAAGGAGAAGAAGCACCGGATCGAGGACGCCGTGTCCGCGACCCGGGCCGCGATCGAGGAGGGCATCGTCGCCGGTGGCGGTTCCGCTCTCGTCCACGCGGCCACCGTGCTGGACGGCGGCCTGGACCTCGAAGGTGACGAGGCCACCGGTGTCCGGATCGTCCGCAAGGCGATCGTCGAGCCGCTGCGCTGGATCGCCGAGAACGGCGGTTACGAGGGCTACGTCGTGACGTCGAAGGTGGCCGAGCTCGAGTCCGGCAGCGGCTTCAACGCCGCCACCGGTGAGTACGGCGACCTGCTGGCCCAGGGTGTGCTGGACCCGGTCAAGGTGACCCGGTCCGCGCTCGCCAACGCCGGCTCGATCGCCGCGCTGCTGCTGACCACCGAGACGCTGGTGGTCGACAAGCCCGAGGACGAGGAGCCCGCCGCAGCCGGTCACGGCCACGGCCACGGTCACTGATCCTCAGGTAGTAGTTCATGGGCGCCGCCCGGCTGGTCCACTCGGACCGGCCGGGCGGCGCTTTTGTTGGCGCCAGGAGGTGTCTGGTGGGATGGGGTGGTGGCTGAGATTCGGGAGCGGGCTGACAACGATCTGGACGTGTGCGTGGGGTTGTTGGGGGACGTGCATGAGGTGGCGGGGTATCCGATCAACTGGCCTGCGGATGCTCGGCGGTGGTTGACGCCGGCGGACGGCCTTGGCTGCTGGGTGGCTGTGGCCGACGGGCGGGTTGTCGGGCATGTGGCCTTGACCCCGAACCGCGCCGACGGCGCGTCCGTCGAGCGGTTGTTCGTGGATCCGAAGGTGACTCGGGCGGGAATCGGGCGGCAGTTGCTGGACCACTGCGTCACGATCGCGGCTGAGCTCGGGCGCAAGCTGTCGCTGGAGGTTGTGGACAACAGGGGTGCGGCGGTGACGCTGTACCGGCGGGCCGGCTGGCGGGAAACAGGTCGTACGCCGATCGACTGGGGCGGCGATCACGCCTCCGCCGTCCTGCACTTCGACGCCCCCGGATCCGAGACGGAAGTCCGTACGGGCGAGTAGTGACGGATCGTAATCAGAATCTGGATTTGCTCACGAATTGCCACTAGGCAACTGAAGGTGAGAGTCGTACCATCTTTCAGGCTGACCGGTCTGAACACGAGGGGGCGAGGGGTGACCGAGGTACAAGTACCGCACACCCACGACCGGGTCGAGCTCAAGGATCTTGCCGCGCTGGCCGGCGACGGGGACCGCACAGCTCTTAACGACCTGCTCACCAGGGTGCGCGCCGTTGCGCACCGCTACGTACGGTCCCGTCTGTGGACCTATCCCGGCGGCGCCGACATGGTCGACGACGTCGCTCAAGAGGTTTGTGTCGCGGTGTTCGGCGCGTTGGGCCGGTATCGTGACGAGGGGAGGCCTTTCGAGGCTTTCGTCTACGGCATCGCGGCCCGCAAGGTCGCCGATGCCCAGCGTGCGTTCGCGGTGGCCGACGTTTCGACGCCGGATCTGCCGGACGGCGCGGACGAGTCACCGACGCCGGAAGAGCACGCGGTCCGGCACTCGGAGGTCCAGCACATCATGGGGCTGCTGGACAAGTTGCCGGAGAAGTTGCGGGAGATTCTGCGGCTCCGGGTGGTAGCGGGGATGTCAGCCGAGGAGACCGGCCGGGCACTGGGGATGACACCGGGGGCGGTGAGGGTCGCACAACATCGAGCGTTGAACACGCTCAGGGGGTATGTGGTGGGGCATGAGGGACGAGGAGCAGGGGAGGGGCATCATGGCTGACCGTTTCGACCTGGACGCGATCGACGCCGATGACGCACTGCTCGACCTGCTAGCTGCTGGTGGGGAGTCCGCGCGAACCGCGGGCGAGCACGACCCGGCCGTGAAGCTGCTGGCCGATCTGCGGCTCGCAGTGGAGGTCGAGGACGAGCTACCAGTAGAAACGATCGACGATCCGGAGAGCTTCCTGGCGCGCTGTGCGGCGCTGAACCCGGTGATGGACCCGTTCGCCCGCAAGATGGCGGCGCGGGGTCTGGCACTCGGTGTCGCCGCGGTGGCCGCGCTGTCGGTCTCCGGGGTGGCCGCCGCCGTCAACGGTGACCCGCTGTCGCCGTACGAGAAGGTCATCGAGAAGGTGGTCGACGCGGTCAGCCCGCAGACCAGCTTCCCGAAGGAACAGCTCGACGGCATGCCGGTCGTCGACAAGACGAAGATCGTGAAGGTCGCCAAGGACTACAAGGAGAAGGCCGACCAGAAGGCCGCGGCCGACGAGAAGCAGATCCAGACGGATCCGATTCCGCCGGCGTCGGTGCTGCGTCCGAAGGACCAGCAGGACGTCCTGCAGCGGGCGCTGCCGCAGATCCCCGAGCAGCCGACCGTCACGGAGCTCGAGCCGACGGACCCGCAGCCGACCAAGCTGCCGGCGACGACGGACGACACCAAGACGGACAACCCGACCACGACGGAGCCGACGGACCCGACGACGACGGAGCCGACGACCCCGCCCACCACGGAACCGACCGACCCGCCGACCACCACGGAACCGACCGACCCGCCGACCACCACGGAACCGCCGGCGACCCCGCCGACCGATCCGCCCACCACGGGCACCGGCGAGACGGGCACCGGTGAGACCGGGACCGGCGAAACTGGGACTGGGACTGGGACCGGGAACACCGGGGACACCGGCACCGGTGACAACAAGGGCGAGACGTCGGACCCCGGCGGTACGACGACGGCCCCGCCGAGCGACACCGGGTCCGGCACCGGCGGCACCGACCAGTCCGGCACGGACCAGTCGGGTTCGGACCAGTCGGGCACCGGCCAGACCGGGACCGGTGACGATCAGAAGCCGGCCGGCGACGTACCGGTGATCGACCCGCTGGCCGCGGTGGTCGAGAAGATCCTGAAGCCGATCCTGCCGACGCCGACCGGGGCTCCGGCCGAGGTTCAGAGCGCCGAGCAGTTCTTCGGCAGCAGTGTCGCGGCGTTCGGGAAGCACTCGAGCGGGCAGGTCACCTCCGGTTCGGTCCGGAAGGTCTACCCGACGGGCAAGCACTCCACCGGCCTGTACGCCGAGGGCAGGCATGCCGCGATCGCCCGTACGCACGGCTCCACCGATGACGCCAACGTCCTGAAGATCCTCGGCGTCGTCAACAAGCCGACCGCCTAGTAGTCCACACCTCGTCCCGCCCGCCGCCTACCAGCGGCGGGCGGACTTGTGGACGGCCGGTTCGGGGCTCCGGGCGGGCGCGGATACCATGGGGTTCCGATCTCGCCGTGTAAAGGTGCTCGCTTTCCCCATGGACATCACACCCACTGGAGTTCCCGACAAGTTCGCCGTCCTCGGCCTCACCTTCGACGATGTGCTCCTGCAGCCGAACGAGTCCGACGTCATCCCCTCCGAGGCGAACACCCGGTCCCGGGTCAGCCGCAACGTCGAGGTGAACATCCCGCTGCTGTCCAGCGCGATGGACACCGTCACCGAGGCCCGGATGGCGATCGCCATGGCCCGCCAGGGCGGCCTCGGCGTCCTGCACCGCAACCTCTCGATCGAGGACCAGGCCCAGCAGGTCGACCTGGTCAAGCGCTCGGAGTCCGGCATGATCGCGCAGCCGATCACGATCGGCCCGGACGCCAGCATCGGCGAGGCCGATGCACTCTGCGCGCAGTACCGGATCTCCGGCGTCCCGGTGGTCGACAACGCCGGCGTCCTGGTCGGCATCGTGACGAACCGTGACATGCGGTTCGAGAACGACCTGTCCCGCCCGGTCCGCGAGGTGATGACCAAGCAGCCGCTGATCACCGGCAAGCAGGGCATCTCCGCCGACGACGCGATGGCGCTGCTCAGCAAGCACAAGGTCGAGAAGCTGCCGCTGGTCGACGACGCCGGCAAGCTCACCGGCCTGATCACGCTGAAGGACTTCGTCAAGCGCGACCAGTTCCCGCTGTCCACCAAGGACGGCACCGGCCGGCTGCGGGTCGGTGGCGCGATCGGCTTCTTCGGTGAGGCCTACAAGCGAGCGATGACGCTCATCGAGGCCGGCGTCGACGTGCTCGTGGTGGACACTGCGCACGGTCACTCCCAGGCCCAGCTGGAGATCATCCGCAAGCTCAAGGCCGACCCGGCCACCCGTGGCGTCGACGTCGTCGGCGGCAACGTCGGGACCCGCGCCGGCGCCCAGGCGCTGGTCGACGCGGGCGCGGACGGCGTCAAGGTCGGCGTCGGCCCGGGCTCGATCTGTACGACGCGGGTCGTCTCCGGCGTCGGCGTACCGCAGGTCACCGCGATCTACGAGGCGTCCCTGGCCTGCAAGCCGGCCGGCGTGCCAGTGATCGGCGACGGCGGCCTGCAGTACTCCGGTGACATCGCCAAGGCCCTCGTGGCCGGTGCGGACACCGTCATGCTCGGGTCGCTGCTGGCCGGCTGCGAGGAGTCGCCGGGCGACCTGGTGTTCATCAACGGCAAGCAGTTCAAGGCCTATCGCGGGATGGGCTCGCTCGGCGCGATGCAGTCCGGCGGCCTGCGCAAGTCGTACTCCAAGGACCGCTACTTCCAGAGCGACGTCGGCAGCGACGAGAAGCTGATCGCCGAGGGCGTCGAGGGCCAGGTCCCGTACCGCGGCCCGCTCTCCGCGGTCGCGCACCAGCTGATCGGCGGCCTGCGGCAGTCGATGTGGTACACCGGGGCCCGCACTGTCGCCGAGCTGCAGGAGAAGGGACGCTTCGTCCGGATCACCTCCGCCGGCCTGCAGGAGTCCCACCCGCACGACATCCAGATGACAGTCGAGGCCCCGAACTACTCCGGCCGCTGACACTGCCTGCCAACCGAAGGAACCAGATGACCGAGATCGAGATCGGCCGCGCGAAGCGGGGGCGGCAGGCGTACGCGTTCGACGACATTGCGATTGTGCCGTCGCGCCGGACGCGGGACCCCGAGGAGGTCTCGGTCGCCTGGCAGATCGACGCTTACCGGTTCGAGCTGCCGATCCTGGCCGCGCCGATGGACTCGGTGATGTCACCGGCCACCGCGATCGCGATCGGCAAGGCCGGCGGCCTCGGCGTCCTCAACCTCGAGGGCCTCTGGACGCGGTACGAGGACCCGTCGAGCCTGCTGGAGGAGATCACCAGCATCAGCAAGGAGCAGGCGACGCACCGGCTGCAGGAGATCTACTCCGCGCCGATCAAGCCCGAGCTGATCTCCCAGCGGGTGCAGGAGATCCGCGACTCCGGTGTCACCGTGGCCGGCGCTCTGTCGCCGCAGCGCACCAAGCAGTTCGCCAAGCACGTCGTGGACGCCGGCGTCGACCTGTTCGTCATCCGGGGTACGACGGTCTCCGCCGAGCACGTGTCCGGTCAGGCGGAGCCGCTGAACCTGAAGCAGTTCATCTACGACCTCGACGTACCGGTGATCGTCGGTGGGTGCGCGACGCACCAGGCCGCGCTGCACCTGATGCGGACCGGTGCGGCCGGCGTGCTCGTCGGGTTCGGCGGCGGCGCGGCACACACCACCCGGAAGGTGCTCGGGGTCGCGGTGCCGATGGCGTCGGCGGTGGCCGATGTGGCGGCGGCGCGACGCGACTACATGGACGAGTCCGGCGGCCGGTACGTGCACGTGATCGCTGACGGCTCGGTCGGCCGGTCCGGCGACGTGGCGAAGGCGATCGCCTGCGGCGCGGACTCGGTCATGGTCGGTTCGCCGCTGGCCCGGGCGAGCGATGCGCCGGGCGGCGGGTACCACTGGGGTGCCGAGGCCTGGCATCAGGACCTGCCCCGCGGTGAGCGGGTCGAGGTCGGCGTGACCGGCACCCTCGAGCAGATCCTGTTCGGCCCGTCCTGGGTCCCGGACGGCACGATGAACCTGGTCGGCGCCCTGAAGCGCGCGATGGCCACCACCGGCTACACGGAGCTCAAGGAGTTCCAGCGGGTCGAGGTCGTCGTCGGGTGACGGCATGACCACCGGCGTCCTGCTCCTGCACGGATCAAGCGGTACGCCGGAGGTGGCGCGTGCGGGTTGAGAGGTTCTGGAAGGATTGCGGCATGGGATTGTTCAGCCGACACAGCAGCCAGGACGCGGACAATGTTGCCCTCGCCGCAGCGCGGGCGCGACTGTCCCCCGATGACGTCGATCAGGTGCGGTTCCTGATCACCACCAAGAAGATGGTGCACGCGGTCAAGCTGATCCGCGAGCGTACCGGCCTGGACCTGAAGCACGCCAAAGGCATGGTCGACGACATCCGGCTCGGCCGCTACGTGCCACCCACCACCGGTACGCCGGTCGTCCGCCTGCCGGGCGCGAACCTCGCCGAGCGCACCCGCACGCTGAAGGCCGCCGGCGACCTTCACCAGGCGACCGCCCTCGTCGTCTCCGAAACCGGCATGACCGAGGCCGAGGCCGGCCTGTTCGTCGGTGCCTTGCGGACCGACCTCCAGGACTCCTAAGTCTTCCACCGCGGATCGCGGCCGAAGGCTCCGAGCAACTGGTCCGCCGGGTCGGTGAAACCTTCGACCGGTTCGCCGATCATTCCGGACGAGCGGTACATCTCCTCCCGTTCCGCGAACCAGCCGGCCACCTCGGCGACCAGTTCGGGGGCCAGCCGGGTGTCGGCGCCGATCGCGGCCGCCAGGTCCCAGCCGTGGATCAGGTGATCGGCGGCGAGTTGCCGCAGATACTCGGCCGGGTCCTCGTCGCCGTACGACAGGTGCACCTTGGCGATCGTCCGGCCGGCCGCGACCTCGGCGTCGCGCGCCGCTGTGGACGCGGCGGCGACGGGGTCGTCGCCGAGCAGGTCGCCGTCGAGGGAGTTGCCGACGTCGGCGATCGTCTTGCCCTCCATCAGCGGGACGGTCCAGCGCTCCTCGCCGACGACATGGTTCACCAGCATGCGGACGTCCCAGTCCGCGCACGGCGTCGGCTGTGACCACTGGTCCGGCCCGACCTCGTTGACCAACCTCGCGAACTTGGCGACGGTCTGGTTGTGCAGCTCCACGACATCCATGACGAAGTCCCCCTCTCAGCGTCAGCGTCCGCCTGAGGGGGCAGTGCGTCAACCGCCGAGCTGGAGTTGCTGGGCGGCTTCGTGAGCGTGCTGGGACGCGGTCAGGTCGCCGGTGGCGGCCAGCAGGTCGCCATGGTGGCGGTAGCAGGAGCCGGCCAGGTCCTTCATCACGGCGTCCTCGTCCGTGAACGGGATGAGCGCGGTCGCCACCTCCGCGCACCAGCGGCCCAGGTCGAGCGCCATCTCGGTCCGCCCGCCCTGGTAGTAGGCCTCGGAGATGTCGAGCAGCAGCTGTGCCCAGATCGGCGCGTAGGTGCTCGTCTCGTACCGCATCCGGTGCGACTCACGCTCGGACGAGATCGCGAACAGATAGTGCGCCTCCAGCCCGAGCGTCAGCGCGGTCTCCACGTCCTGGAGCAGCAGCGGCCGGATCACCTCGGCGAGCTCGGTCGCCCGGACGGCCGCCGACTCGGGATCGGTCCGGCCGGACACGGTCGCCAGCGTCATCCCCGGCGCGGGCTCGCTCAGCGCCAGCAACCGGTGGTACTGCTCGAACGGACCGAGCTTGATCTCCGCGTTCTCCAGCGCCGCGACGAGGGTGAGCGGCAGGCCGCGGTCCAGCTCCTCGGTCACCCGGTTCGCAGTCTCCGGGTCGGTGTCGTACGCCGTCCGCAGGCACGCCTCGCCTTCCATCAGCCGGCCGACGATGCCGAGGTGCTTTCCCTTCCGGGTGAGGGCGGCGACCAGCGTGCGCATGTCCGTCGCCGAGTCCGAGTCAGCGAGCGTGTCGGCCGTGGTCAGGCCGATCTCGTCCGCCTCGAGTGCCAGGTCGAGCCGGCCCTCGGCCGCGTGGACGTCGGCCGACACGGCGGTCGCCGTACACAGATAGCGCGCGTACGACAGCGACTGCGGGCTCTCGTTGATCTGGTCGGCCAACTGCAGGAACAGCTGGGTCGCCGCGTCCGCGGATGCGACTGCCAGCGCGGGATCGCCGTACCGCCGCAGGATCAGCGCGTTCATCGCGAGCACCCGGGCGAAATCCGGCTGGTGCTTGAGGCCCTCGTCGCCACCGACCAGCTGGCCGTACGCGATCACCGCGCCGTCCATCTCCAGTACGGCGGTCGCCCCGTGACCGCGATGCGCCTGGGTCATCGCCCGCCGGGCCCGTACGTCGGCCAGGAACGAGGTCGCGACGAGCACACCGGCGTCGCTGAGCTCGGTGTACCCGAGTTGAGCCTCGTGCAACGCGGCAAGCGCTTCCTCGTGCCGGCCGGACGCGTTCAGCGAGCCGGCCAGCTCGTACTGGGTCGCGGCCATCAGATGCTTGGCCTCGTAGTGGTTCGGGTGCCCTTCGGCCCGCTCCCTGGCCAGCTCGATGACGCGTTGCTGGTACGGCCCGGCCTCGTCGGCACGGCCTTCCTCGATCAGCACCTGGGCTGTCTGCAGCGCCTCGCCGAGCTCGTCCTCAGGGGGCGTCCAAAGCCCCCCGCTGTCCACCATCTTGACGTTCCACCCCTTCGCAGGTTCAACGGATCACCTTAACCAGGATTTGCCCTGAACTCTCAGTCCTGACACGACCGAGTTCGACTGCTGACATGGCTATTACCGGCAGGTAGCCTGGGTGAATGAGTGAGCAGACCTCGATTCCGGCGGACCCCGAGCTCGATCCGACGGCGTCGTACGCGACCGATCAGTCGGTCATCCGGCGGCTCTCGGGGCTGCTGCGGGCGACGGCCGGAACACGGACGTCGTGCGCGCCGGCGACCGGTCAGCCGATCGCGGACCTGCCGGTGTCCAGCCCGGACGACGTGATCGCCGCGGTCCGGTCGGCCCGCAAGACCCAGCAGACCTGGCGCCGGGTGCCGCTCGCCGAGCGTGTCGCGATCCTGCTGCGCTACCACGATCTCGTCCTGGACCATCGGCACGAGCTGGTCGACCTGGTCATCCGGGAGTCCGGCAAGGCGCGCAAGCAGGCGTTCGAGGAGGTCGCGCACGTCGCGCTGACCGCTCGGTACTACGGCCGCAAGGCCGCCGAGTTCCTCGAGCCGCAGCGCAAGCTCGGCATGTTCCCGATCCTGACCCGGGCCGAGCAGCGGTTCGTGCCGAAGGGTGTCGTCGGCGTCATCTCGCCGTGGAACTACCCGCTCAGCATGGCGATGGCCGACGGCCTGCCCGCGGTGCTGGCCGGCAACACGGTCGTGCACAAGCCGGACAGCCAGACCCCGCTGACCGCGCTCCGGGCGATCGAGCTGCTCTACGAAGCGGGCCTGCCCCGCGACGCCTGGCAGGCGGTGAACGGCGACGGCCCGACCGTCGGCGGCGAGCTGATCCAGAACGCCGACTACATCTGCTTCACCGGCTCGACCAAGACCGGGCGGCTGGTCGCGAAGCAGGCCGGTGAGCGGCTGATCGGCTGCAGCCTCGAGCTCGGCGGCAAGAACCCGATGCTCGTCCTGCGGGACGCGGACATCCAGCGCGCGGCCGAAGGCGCCGTACGGGCGTGCTTCGCCAGCGCCGGGCAGCTGTGTGTCTCGATGGAGCGGCTCTACGTCGCCGACCAGGTGTACGACGCGTTCGTCACGGCGTTCGTGGACCGGGTGAAGAAGATCCGGCTGTCCGCCGGGACCGGCTGGGACGTGGACATGGGTTCGCTGATCTCGAAGGCGCAGCTGGAGACCGTGACCCGGCACGTCGACGACGCCCGGGCGAACGGCGCCACGGTGCTCGTCGGCGGCAAGGCCCGGCCGGACATCGGTCCGCTGTTCTACGAGCCGACCGTGCTGTCCGGGGTGACGCCGGCGATGGAGTGCTTCGACAACGAGACCTTCGGACCGGTCGTCTCGATCTACCGGTTCTCCGACGAGTCCGAGGCGATCCAGCGTGCCAACGAGGGCGAGTACGGGCTGAACGCGAGCGTCTGGACCCGGGACGGCCGGCGCGGTCGCGCGGTCGGGGCCCAACTGGTGGCGGGCTCGGTCAACGTGAACGAGGGGTACGCCGCGAGCTTCGGCTCGATCGACACCCCGATGGGTGGGATGCGCTCGTCCGGCCTCGGCCGCCGGCAGGGCGCCGAGGGGATCCGGCGGTACGTCGATCCACAGACCGTCGCCACCCAGCGCGTGCTGCCGATCGCGGCCTCGCACGGCCTGTCCGACGAGACGTACGCCGAGCTGATGACCGGCGCCTTGCGAATCCTGAAGAAGTTGGGTCGTCCATGAGCTTCGACTACGACGTGGTGATCGTCGGGTCCGGGTTCGGTGGCAGTGTCAGTGCGCTACGGCTGACCGAGAAGGGCTACAAGGTCGCCGTCCTCGAAGCCGGTGCGCGGTTCGACGACGCCGGGTTCGCGAAGAACTCCTGGGACACCAAGCGGTTTCTCTTCGCGCCGAAGCTCGGCTGGTACGGCATCCAGCGGATCAGCGGGCTGCGCGACGTCATCATCCTGTCCGGCGCCGGAGTCGGCGGCGGCAGCCTGGTCTACGCGAACACCCTCTACGAGCCGCTGCCCGCGTTCTACACCGATCGCCAGTGGGCGCACATCACCGACTGGAAAGACGAGCTCGCGCCGTACTACGACCAGGCCAAGCGGATGCTCGGCGTCACGACGTACCCGGGCTTCACGCCGGCCGACCAGGTGATGAAGCAGGTCGCCGACGACATGGGTGTGGGGGAGACGTTCCACCCGACCCCGGTCGGCGTCTTCTTCGGTGAGCCGGGTGTCGAGGTCGACGACCCGTACTTCGGCGGCGCGGGCCCTCGGCGTACCGGGTGTATCGACTGCGGCGAGTGCATGACCGGTTGCCGGCACAACGCGAAGAACACGCTGACCAAGAACTACCTCTACCTGGCGGAGAAGGCCGGCGCCGAGGTCTACTCGATGACCACGGTGACGTCGGTCGAGCCCTTGCCGGACGGCGGGTACGCCGTGGACACCCGGCGTACGTCGAATCGCAAGAGCACCCGCCGGTTCACCGCCGGCCAGGTCGTGTTCGCTGCTTCGGCCTTGGGTACGGCGAAACTCCTGCACAGGCTCCGGGACGAGGGCAAGCTGCCCCGGCTGTCGGACCGGCTCGGTGTGCTGACCCGGACCAACTCGGAGTCGTTGCTGGGGGCGATCTCGCGGGACCGCGACATCGACTACAGCCGTGGGGTCGCGATCACCTCGTCGTTCCACCCGGACGACATCACCCACATCGAGCCGGTCCGGTACGGCAAGGGCAGCAACGTGATGTCGCTGCTCCAGACCGTGCTGACCGACGGCGACGGGGACAAACCGCGGTGGCGGACCTGGTTGCGTGAGCTCGGCGTGCAGCGCAAGAACATCCGCCGGCTGTACGACCTGAAGCACTGGTCCGAGCGGACCGTGATCGCACTGGTCATGCAGACCGCGGACAACTCGATCACGACCTTTGGCAAGCGGGATCGGCTCGGTCGCTGGAAGCTGACTTCGAAGCAGGGCCATGGGGCACCGAACCCGTCGTGGATCCCGGTCGCGAACCAGGTGGTCCGGCGGATGGCCAAGCTGATGAACGGGACTCCGGGAGGGACCATCGGGGAGCCGTTCAACGTGCCGATGACGGCACACTTCATCGGCGGCTGCGCGATCGGCGACTCATCCGAGACCGGCGTGGTCGACCCCTACCACCGGGTCTACGGGTACGACGGCCTGCACATCGTCGACGGGTCCACGATCTCGGCGAACCTCGGCGTCAACCCGTCGCTGACGATCACCGCCCAGGCCGAACGCGCTCTCTCGTTCTGGCCGAACAAGGGCGAGAGCGACACCCGCCCAGCCGTGGGATCGCCGTACCAACGGGTTCAGCCCGTGAAGCCCGGTCACCCCGTCGTCCCAGCCGACGCCCCGGGAGCCCTCCGCCTCCCGATCATCCCCATCACCCCGAAACAGTCTGTGACGAACCCGTAACACCATCACGACATTTCTCGGTGCCTTGAACAGGATCTGGTGACCGTGAACAGGTCATTGCCTGTTCAAGGCCCCGACAAAGGGTGCAATCCCCCCGCAGATCGCCGGTTGCCGGGCGCGGGGCGTGGGGGGAATGGTCTGGAGGGGAAATGAAAAAACCTCAGCGCCGGTGGGGGCTGAGGTTTGCAAAGACCTGGAAAAGGGAGCAGGTCCCTCGGGAACGTTTCCGCCCAAATCGTTTCCCGAGGGACCCACTCAAGCCGGGGTGAGGCGCCCGGCGCTTTGGGATCGGGTCACCAACCATAGCTGGCGACCCGAGCTCTTGGTCACTACCTTACATCCGATTCCCGGAGTTTCGACCCTTACCGAGCGGTTGTGACCACTCTGCGTGCTGTTCGTAATGATCAGCTATTCGTCGCTCCTAGTAACCGGGTGGCGGTCTTCCTTGCGGTAACCGCCTCTGTACACATCAACGAGCCCATCTACAGGGGGTTACGAGGTTCCGGAGAAAATCCAAAGACTTTTCTCCGGGATGTGCGGAGCGTTGCTGAAGCAGGTCGCCCCCAGGTGTTCCACGTGACGCCCGCCGCAGAGACGACGTACCCGGCTGTCCTACTGTGAGCCGACCGTTCGATCAGGCAGGAGAACCATGAGCGACATCCTGGACGTGGCACGTGAGCAGGTTCTGGAACAGGGCGTCGGCCTGAGCCAGGAACAGCTGGTCGAGGTTCTCCGGTCACCCGACGAGCAATTGCCCGAGCTGCTCGCGCTGGCTCACGAGGTCCGGGTCAAGTGGTGCGGCGAGGAGGTCGAGGTCGAGGGGATCATCTCGCTCAAGACCGGCGGCTGCCCGGAGGACTGCCACTTCTGCTCCCAGTCCGGTCAGTTCACCTCGCCGGTGCGGTCGGTCTGGCTGAACATCCCCGAGCTGGTCGAGGCGGCGAAGGAGACCGCGAAGACCGGTGCGACCGAGTTCTGCATCGTCGCCGCCGTCCGCGGCCCGGACCAGCGGCTGATGTCCCAGGTGAAGGCCGGCATCGAGGCGATCAACGCCGAGGTCGACATCAACATCGCCTGCTCGCTCGGCATGCTCACCCAGGAGCAGGTGGACGAGCTCAAGGCGATGGGCGTGCACCGCTACAACCACAACCTCGAGTCGGCGCGCTCGTACTTCGGTGACGTCGTCACCACGCACTCCTTCGACGAGCGCTGGGACACCTGCCTGATGGTGCGCGAGTCCGGGATGGAGCTGTGCTGCGGCGGTCTGGTCGGCATGGGGGAGTCCCTGGAGCAGCGCGCCGAGCTGGCGTCGCAGCTGGCCGAGCTCGGCCCGCACGAGGTCCCGCTGAACTTCCTCAACCCACGCCCCGGTACGCCGTTCGGCGACCTGGAGATCATGGACGGCAAGGACGCGCTGCGGACCATCGCCGCGTTCCGGCTCGCGATGCCTCGCACGGTTCTGCGGTACGCCGGCGGCCGTGAGCTGACCCTGGGCGACCTGGGGACCCGCGAGGGCCTGCTCGGCGGGATCAACGCCGTCATCGTCGGCAACTACCTCACCACGCTCGGCCGCCCGGCGACCGCGGACCTCGACCTGCTGGCCGAGCTCAAGATGCCGGTCAAAGAACTGCAGAAGACCTTGTGATGTGGGGTCGGGCGTTGTGACCGAGGTGTACTGCGGCCACTGCGGCCGTGACCTGGCCGACGGCAGTCACGAGGACTGCCGCCAGGCCCTGGCGCTAGAACCACCTAGGTACTGCGCCGAGTGCCGCCGCCGGATGGTCGTCCAGGTGCATCCGATGGGCTGGTCGGCCCGATGCTCGGTTCACGGTGAGCTGTCTGACCTCGACTAGGGTTGAGCCATGCCCGACGCCGCGCCCCGCCTGCTGATCGCCCTCTACGGGCCGACCTCGGCGGGGAAGACCGGGGTGTCGATCGACCTGGGGCTGCGGATCCGGGACGAGCTGGGACTCGAGCCGATGGTCGTGTCGGCCGACTCGCGCCAGGTGTACCGGTACATGGACATCGGCACCAGCAAGACCACGCCCGAGGAGATGCGCGGCATCCCGCACACGATGATCGACGTCACCGAGCCGGTGCGGAAGCTAGAGCTCGAGACGTTCGTCGCCGAGGCGCGGCAGCACATGGACGCCTGCTGGGCGTCCGGCGGAGTTCCGATGATCGTCGGTGGTACGAGCGTCTACGTCCGCTCGCTGCTCGAGGGCTGGGAGGTCGACGCGGTCGCCGAGGCGCGGAACGCGATCCGCCGCGACTTCCCGCGCAGCATGGCCGAGGACGCGTACGCCGTACTCGGCCGGCTCGACCCGAAGGCGGCCGGGAAGATCCACGCCAACAACTACGACGCGATCGTGAACGCGCTGGCCCATGCCATGGGCAACGATCCGGACCGCGCCAGTACCTCGGTCGCGGCCCGGCCCGTCGTGCTCGGGGTGGACCGGCCGGCCGCGGACATCGATCGCCGGGTGGCGGCGACGTACGACGAGCAGGTCCGCCGCGGGCTGCGGGACGAGGTCCTCGGTCTCGACGAGCGGTACGACGTCCTCGCGCAGTACCGCCGGCTGGGTCAGAAGTCGCCGAACCAGGTCGTCCACACGCACGGGTACACCGAGTGGTTCGACGTTGCGCTGGACCGCGGCAAGCCGGTCGACAGCCTGGGGGAGGCGGACCTGGCCGAGGTCCGTGAGCGGGTGGTCGAGCGCATCCGCGTCCACACTCGTCGCCAGCGGTCGGCGATTCCGAAGCTGACCGGGGTGAAGATGGTCCGCGGTGCCGCAGACGCGTTCGCGGCGGTCAAGGCTGCTCTGGAGGCTAGGCCTGTCAAGCAGGCGCCTTCCCGGAAACAAGGATCGGGCGGGCAGCGCCCTCGTCGCTCGAGTGGCAACAACCGCCCCAGGCAGGGGAAGCGCGGACCTCGCCGCTGAGGGCCAGAACGTGAGCCGGCCGGGGCCAACCGATCGACGGTCGCCCCGGCCTGGCGGGCGAGCAGCGGTCAACCCTTACCCTTGCCTTTGCCCTTGCCGCCCTTCGGGTTGCCGTTCTTGTTCGGGTTGCCGCGACGGCGGGCATCACCCTTCTCGCCCTGCTTGTCGCGGCCACGGCGCGAATCACCGCGCTCGTGCTTGCCCTGCGTCGACGGCCGGGCGTTCTTGTCGTGCCCCTTGGCCGGCTCCGGCTTGTCTTTGTCCTTGTCGTTACCGCCACTGCTGGACCTACCGAACAGCCCCATATCCACCCTTCCGGAGAGCCGCCTCTCGCGGCTGATCATCGTTGGTTTGCGTTCGAGCAGACGCTCCGATCCGGCACCTGGTTCCCTTCCGGTCGGAGCATCGGAAACATAACTGCGGCTGGGGTTCATCTGCTGTTCAGCAGGGCGTGCAGGCCGTGTGTGCGTGACCCGGACGGTCGGCTAAAGTCCAGGCGTGGTTAACGTCAACGTGCTCGCCGAGCTAGGTACGGCGACCTGGACGGTGCCGCAGGCGATCGCGTACGAGACCGCGCAGGAAGGTGTTCGGCAGGCGATCGGCTACTACGCCCAACTGATCGGGGCGGAGGAGTCCGCCGCCGAGCCGGATGCCGATGCGATCGCGGGCTTGCGAGCCGACCAGCAGGCCTGGGCGGCGCGCGGGCAGGAGCTCACACCGTCGGATACTCGCGCGATCAAGCGAATCCGCGCCGACGCCGACGACCTCCTCAGCGTCCCGGACGACGATGATGATGACGACGACGCGGATGACATCGACGACGAGGACGATGACTCCGGCGAGCGCGACGACGAAGACGACTTCGACGAGGCGGACGGGGACGACGAGGTGCAGGGGCGAGCGTGACCGAGGTGTGGGGGACCGAGTCGGCCGAGGACGACCGCTATCTGCTGGGCGAGGCGGAGAGCGGGCGGATCTTCCGCGACCGGATCGTGCCCGACCAGCTGGCCGGTGTCCCTCAGGAGCAGCCCGTCGTGGTGTTCGTTGGTGGTCAGCCGGGCGACGGCAAGGCCACGATCACTGCGATGGTCAAGGCGGTCCTGCATCGTCGCGGCCGTCCCGTCGTACTGAGCGCGACCGCCTACCAGCCGTACCATCCACGCTTCCACGAACCCATCACCGACGTACTGCCGACGGCCGGCAAGTACGTCGAGGCCGACGGCCGCCGCTGGCTCGCACGGGCCGAGGACTGGGTGATCCAGGAGCGGTACGACGCGATCGTCGAGACCGAGTTCCTCGACCCCGATGGGTTCGCCGCGTCGGCCCGGCGGTTCAAGGAGGCGGGCTTCCAGGTCGAGGTCGCGATCCTTGCGATGCACGAGGCGCTCAGCCGGTTCGGCGTACTCGAGCGGCACATGCGTGCGCTGGAGAACTTCGGCTTCGGCCGGTTGGCGGTGCAGAGCGTCCACGATGCTGGGTACGCCGGCGTACTGCGAGCCGCTGAGCTGGTCGACGAAGGAGACTGGGCCGACCGGATCGCCGTACTGCGTCCGGACGGGCAGCTGATCTACGGCAACCAGCGTGACGACGGGCAGTGGCAACAACCGGCGCGGACCGCCGAAGCGATCTCCTGGGAGCGGGACCGCCCGTGGACCGTGGTGGAGTCGCGGCACTTCCTGGAAACCGCCTCGCAGGTCGGGCGGATCGGACTTGCGGCGCCGGTGCAGTGGATCCGGGACGAATCACTCGACGGTGCCAAGACGGTGACGGCGATGGCCCGCCCGCGACTGCATCCCGACGCAGTGACGTTGCACATCGCAACCGCCGGCACGCAGCTGTAGGAGATGTCGCCCACATCCTGACCACCCGCGCCGCTGCGGGCATCGAGCAGCGATTACCGTGGTGAATCCTCAGGATGGAGGCGGACGCGGTGTCACAGTCGGTCAATGCACGGCTACAGCAGGATTCGGAGCTGCTCTGGCATCCGTACTCCTCGCTGACCGAGCCCTCGCCGGTCCGGCTCGTCCGGGGTGCTTCCGGCGTACGGCTGCAGCTGGACGACGGGTCCGGCGGAGTGGTCGAGGCGATCGACGCGATGGCGTCCTGGTGGTGCATGATCCACGGCTACCGCAACCCCGTGCTGGATGCGGCGCTGAAGAGCCAGGTGGACGACTTCAGTCACGTGATGTTCGGCGGGCTGACGCACGAACCGGCCATCCGGCTGGCTGAGCGGCTGGTCGAGATCACACCGGATCCGCTGCAGCATGTGTTCTTCTGTGACTCCGGCTCGGTCTCGGTCGAGGTCGCGATCAAGCTGGCGCTCCAGTACCAAGTTGCCCGCGGCAACAACGGGCGGACGCGGATGCTGACGGTTCGCGGTGGGTACCATGGCGACACGTTCGCGCCGATGAGTGTGTGCGACCCGGTGAACGGGATGCACTCGCTGTTCACCGGAGCCCTGAAGGAGCAGGTGTTCGGCCCGCAGCCGCCGGCTGGATTCGACCGGCCGGACGACGATCCGGAGCTGCAGGCCTGGGCCGCTGCGGTGACCGAGCTGGCCGAGCGGCATGCGGGCGAAATCGCCGGCATCATCGTCGAGCCGATCCTGCAGGGCGCGGGCGGCATGTACCCGTACAGCCCGGCCTGCCTCCGGGTACTGCGGGAGCTAGCCGACCGGCACGGATTCCTGCTGATCCTGGACGAGATTGCGACCGGCTTCGGCCGTACCGGCACGTTCTTCGCTTCCGAGCACGCGGGCATCGCCCCGGACATCCTCTGCGTCGGCAAGGCCTTGACCGGCGGCTATCTGACGCTGGCCGCGATGCTGTGTACGACGGACGTCGCGCGAGCGGTCTCTGATGGGCCGGGTGGCGCGCTGATGCACGGGCCGACCTTCATGGCGAACCCGCTGGCCTGCTCGGTCGCGCTCGCGTCGATCGAGCTGCTGCTGTCCCAGGACTGGTCGTCGCGGGTTGCCCGGATCTCGGCGGGATTGTCGGCGGGGTTGGCTTCCGCGGCGTCGTTGCCTGGGGTCAAGGATGTGCGGGTGCTCGGCGCGGTCGGCGTCGTACAACTGGGTGGGCCGGTGGACCTGCCGCGGATGACCGAGGCGGCGCTGCGGCGCGGGGTGTGGGTCCGGCCGTTCCGCGATCTGGTCTACACGATGCCGCCGTACGTGTGCACCGATGACGAGATCGCCACCATCGCGGCGGCGATCACAGGTGCGGTCGAGGAGGCCGGCTGATGCTCGAGGACTGGCTTGCGCCGAAGGCCGCGGCGCTGGAGTCCCGCGGCCTGACCCGCCGGCTCCGGCCGCGCGCGGCTCACGAACATCTGATCGACCTCGCCGGCAACGACTACCTCGGTCTGGCGCAGGACCCTCGCGTGATCGAGGCCGCGGCCGACGCCGTCTGCGCGTGGGGCACCGGCTCGACCGCGTCCCGCCTGGTGACCGGTACGACGACTCTGCACGAGGAACTGGAGTCCGCGCTGGCCGCGTATGTGGGCCAGGAGTCGGCGCTGGTGTTCTCGTCCGGCTACCTCGCCAACGTCGGCGTGGTCACGGCACTCGGCGGGCCGGGCACGCTGCTGGTCTCCGACGACCATGTCCACGCCTCGTTGGTGGATGCCTGCCGGTTGTCCCGGTCGCGGGTCGAGGTCGTTCCCCACAACGATGTCGACGCGGTCACCAAGATCCTTGCCGAACGCAACGAACCGCACGCTCTCGTCCTGACCGAGTCCGTCTTCAGCGTTCTCAGTGACGAGGCTCCGCTGGCTGCCCTCGCCGCCACGGCCGCCGAGCACAACGCCGTACTCCTGGTCGACGAGGCCCACGGTCTCGGCGTCACCGGCGGAGGCCGCGGCTCGATCCACGCCGCCGGCCTCGCCGGTCTGGACCATGTCATCGTCACGATGACGTTGTCCAAGGCTCTTGCCTCTCAAGGCGGCGTCGTCCTCGGCCCTCAGGTGCTGCGGGATCACCTGATCAACCGCGCCCGGCCGTTCATCTACGACACCGGCCTGAACCCCGCCGCCTGTGCCGCCGCGTTAGCTGCTCTCCAGGTTCTTCAGGCGGAGCCCAGTCGGCCCGATGCGATCCACGCCGCAGCTTTCCGCCTGGCCACCGCCTGCGGCGTCCCGCCTGCCGCCGGCCCTGTCGTTTCCGTCCCCATGCCGGGTCCTCGGGAGACCGTTCAGGCCGCAAACTTTTGCTTGTCCGCCGGCGTGCGTGTTGGTAGCTTCCGACCGCCGTCCGTTCCCGATGGCATCTCCCGCTTGAGGTTGACCGCGAACGCCGGCCTGTCCGACGCCGACCTGGACCGAGCCTGCGCTGTGATCGTGGACGCGATCGGCCAGGTCTCATGATCATCCTCATCACCGGCACCGACACCGGCGTAGGCAAAACCATCACCACCGCCGCCCTCGCGGTCCGGGGTGGGGCAGTTGCTGTTGTGAAGCCTGCTCAGACTGGTGTTCTGGCCGACGAACCTGGCGACCTGGCCGACATCGAGCGGCTGACAGGCCTCACCGAACTGCATGAAGGCATTCGGTTGCGGGATCCGCTTGCGCCGACCACTGCGGCTCGGCGGGAAGGGGTTCCGCTGCCGTCGGTTGCGGAGCACGCCAAGTTCATCGACGATCTGGCCGGCAGCTACGACACCGTGCTGGTCGAAGGTGCGGGCGGTCTGCTGGTCGGGTTGGATGCTGAGGGCAACGACATCGCCGACCTCGCCGCTTGCCTCACTACGCCCTTCGCGTTCGTTCTGGTGACGCGCGCGGGCCTCGGCACGCTGAACCACACCGGGCTGACGGTTGAGGCTCTTCGCGCGCGTGGTCTGCCGTTCGAGGGACTCGTCATCGGCTCGTGGCCCGCGGAGGCTGACCTGGCTGAGGAGTGCAACCTCGAGGATCTGCCTGCGGTGACGGGCGTGCCGGTGATCGGGCGGATTCCGGCCGGCGCTGGGCAGTTGGATCGGGAGGCGTTCACGAGCGCAGCGCCCAGTTGGTTCGTATGACGGGGTGTCCGGCCCGGTACGACGAGGAGCTCGGGTACTGGGTTGTCGACGATCCGGCGCTCGCGCGTGAGGTGTTGCTGGATCCGGAAACGTTCCGGCCGGACAACGCCGTACTGGCGCACAAGCCCTTGTCGGTGAAGGCGTTGCGGGTGCTGTCGGGCGTGGGGTTCGCGTTGCCGCCGACGTTGGCGAACAACGCGGGGGAGTCGCACCGGCCGATCCGTGCGGCGGTGGCGCGGTTCTTCAGTCCGGCGCGGGTGGCGGCGGTCGAGCCGCTGGCGCGGTCGCTGACGTCTGCTCGGGTGGCTGGTGCTTCGGAGACCCTCGCCGCCGGCGGGCAGGTCGACCTGGTCCAGGCGATCGCGGCCGAGCCACCGGCGCTCGTCGTACTCGACATGCTGGGGTTGTCGGAGGTCGACGTACCGGCGTTGAAGGCGTGGAGTCTGGAGTCGCTGGAACTGTTCTGGGGGCGGCCGGACGAGGACCGGCAGCTCGAGCTCGCACACAGTGCGGCCGAGTTCTATGCGTGGCTCAGATCGCGTACGACGGCCGCCCGCCGAGCACCCGGGGACGACCTGTTCGGCGTGCTGGTCGGCCTGGGGCTCACCGATGAAGAGGTCTGCGCGGTCGGCTACTTCCTCCTGATCGCCGGTCAGGAAACCACCACCCAACTCATCTCCACAGCCTTCCACCGCACGCTGGGCACCAGTTTCGAGCCAGTCCAGGTGGTTGAGGACGTTCTGCGGGAAGCGTCTTCCGTACCTACCTGGCGGCGGGTCACGGCCGAAGCCGCGGTGATCGGCGACGTCGAGCTGCCCGCCAACGCGCCGGTTCTTCTCGGATTGTCAGGCCATGGAGGCCCGGCGGATCTTGCGTTCGGGGTGGGGATTCACCGGTGTCTCGGCGCCGGGCTGGCTCGGTTGGAGGCTCGGGTCGCGCTCGAGTGTGCGGCCGGCCTGCTGAGCGCCGTACGCCTGGTGGAAGAGCCCCCGATGATCGACCTCCTGTCGTTCCGCGCGCCCAAGCGACTGATGGCGGATTACAGTCCCGCTGACCTGCACCGATAGGCTTTGCAAGGTGACCCGGGAAACTGCACAGCATGAGTTGGTTCTGGTCGTCGACTTCGGCGCGCAGTATGCGCAGCTGATCGCCCGCCGGGTCCGCGAGGCCAAGGTGTACTCCGAGATCGTGCCGCACTCGATGCCGGTCGAGGAGATGCTGGCGCGGCAGCCGAAGGCGATCATCCTGTCCGGCGGCCCCCAGTCGGTGTACGCCGAGGGCGCGCCGCGGCTGGAGTCGGGGCTGTTCGACGCGGGCGTGCCGGCGTTCGGGATCTGTTACGGGTTCCAGGCGATGGCGCAGACGCTCGGTGGCGAGGTCCGGCGGACCGGCCTGCGGGAGTTCGGGCGTACGCCGGTGACGGTGAGTGAGCCGGGCACGCTCCTGGCCGGCATCCCCGAGGACCTCAACGTGTGGATGTCGCACGGTGACGCGGTGCACGCCCCGCCGGTCGGCTTCGCCGTACTGGCCGGATCCGAGGGCGCGCCGGTGGCGGCGTTCGAGGATCTGGACCGGCAGTTGGCCGGCGTGCAGTGGCACCCGGAGGTCCTGCACTCGCAGGCCGGGCAGGCGGTGCTCGAGCACTTCCTCTACGACATCGCCGGCTGTTCGGGCGACTGGACCACGACGAATGTGGTCGAGGAGCAGGTCGAGCTGATCCGGCAGCAGGTCGGTGACAAGCAGGTGCTGTGCGCGCTGTCCGGCGGGGTGGACTCAGCGGTGGCAGCAGCCCTGGTGAGCAAGGCGATCGGTGACCAGCTCACCTGTGTGTACGTCGACCACGGCCTGCAGCGGGCCGGTGAGTCCGACCAGATCGAGAAGGACTTCGTCGCCGCCACCGGGACCCGGCTGGAGGTCGTCGACGCGGAGGATCAGTTCCTCGGCGCACTCGCCGGCGTGACCGACCCGGAGCAGAAGCGCAAGATCGTCGGTCGCGAGTTCATCCGGACCTTCGAGGCGACCGCGCGCAAGCTCGACGCCGACCGGCACATCGAGTTCCTGGTCCAGGGCACGCTCTACCCGGACGTCGTCGAGTCCGGCGGCGGCACCGGTGCGGCGAACATCAAGTCGCACCACAACGTCGGTGGTCTGCCCGACGACCTGCAGTTCTCACTGATCGAGCCGCTGCGCACCCTGTTCAAGGACGAGGTCCGTGAGCTCGGTATTGCCCTCGGCCTGCCCGAGACGCTGGTCTACCGGCACCCCTTCCCCGGTCCTGGCCTGAGCATCCGGATCATCGGCGAGGTCACCCGCGAGCGTCTGGACATCCTGCGCGCCGCGGACCTGATCGCCCGCACCGAGCTGACCGCGGCCGGCCTCGACCGCGAGATCTGGCAGTTCCCGGTCGTCCTGCTGGCGGACGTCCGCTCGGTCGGCGTCCAGGGCGACGGCCGCACCTACGGCCACCCCGTCGTCCTGCGTCCCGTCACCAGCGAGGACGCCATGACCGCCGACTGGGCCCGCCTCCCGTACGACGTCCTCGAGCGCATCTCCACCCGCATCACCAACGAGGTCGACGAGATCAACCGAGTCACCGTAGACATCACCAGCAAGCCCCCAGGCACCATCGAGTGGGAGTAGTCACCCGCGCGGGGTCTACCCCTCGGTGAGTTGCGACTCCAGGGTGGTTGCTTCGGGGGTGCGGCCTTGGGTGTGGAGGCGGTCGACGAGGAGCCAGCCGGCGCGGTACCAGGGTTCGGTGCCGGGGGTGAGGGTGGGGAAGAGCTGTTCGAGGTACTTCTCGTCGGGGCCGTGTTCGGCGATGAGGAGGCGGGCGTTGAGGTGCTGGTCTTCGTAGCCGCCGCGTTCGTAGTGGTCGGCTGCCTGGGTTGCCTGCTGTACGGCGGTGGCCGAGTCGCCCTGGTGGAGGGCGATCATCGCGAGGTCCCAGTGGATGCCGGCGGTCTGGAAGATGACGGGCTGCTCAGCTGACGGCAGGGCGTCCAGGATCGGGCGGCCACTTTCGGTCAGCTCGACGGCTCGGGCGAAGTCGCCGGTATAGCGGGCGGACTGGGCGGCCAGGCGCAGTGCTTGCACCTGATCGATCGGTTGCTCCGCGGCAGCGCAGTACGACGCCGCACTGAGGAACACCTCGACCGCCTCCTCGTCACGGTCGAGTTTCTCGAGCAGCAGACCCTCGTCCTGCCGGACCATCGCCAGCCAGCCCGGATGCACGTCAGCGGGCGCCGACGCCTGCAACTCGCGCAGCTTGGTCAGTGCGGACTCCAGCTCGCCCAGAGCCTTGTACGCATCGATCAGTACCCCACGCGCGTCAGCCAGCGGCTCAGCCAGGTGAGGGTCGCCAGTAAGCGCCGGCAGTGCCTCCTCACCCGTCTCCGCAGCCTCCAACGGCCTCCCGGTCAGCAGGTACGCGCGGGCCAGCTCCAACTGACACAGCGCCACATGCACTTCCAGACCAGGCATCCCCGTGGCCAGCGCGACCGCTTCGGTCAGGTCCTCGGCTGCCTCCGCAGGACGGTCCAGCTCGAGCCGGATCCGTCCACGCTGCCGGTGGGCGAACGATCGCGGCAGGTCGTACGACGTATCCAGACCGATGGTCGCAGCCTGCTCCGCCTCCTCCATGCGTCCCAACTGGGCCAGCAGATTGCCCTGCAGGATCGCACCGCTCGCTCTGAGCTCGTTGTCGATGTCGGAGCGCTGCAGCATCGCGGTCAGCTCGCGTACGGCGTCGTCGAAGCGACCGGCCTGCGCGTACATGGTCGCGAGCGATTCCTGCCAACCACCACGGCGGTGTGGGTCGTCGTTCTCGATCAGCCAGCGCAGAGGCTCCTCACCAGTCGCCAGACCCTCGTCGACCTGGCCCTGTGAGCACAGCGTCCGGCCGATGCGGCCGCGGTCGCGGAGTACGCGGACGTCCTCGCCGAGCTCGGCGTACAGAGTCAGGGCCTCGCGCCAGGCGTCCAGTGCGACCTCTGCCTGGTCCTGTGCGACCAGACCGCGGCCGTCGAGCACACGCGCCCGGTCGAGGGGAGTCCACTCGGTCTCCGGGACCTCCTGCTCGAACGACTGCCAGGCCGCGATCGCCGCCTCCGGGCGCGCGCCCTGCCAGGCGTCTTCGGCTCGATTCAACCAGCCCCGCCCACTGGCCGGTGGGAGTTCCTCAGCAACGTCCTTCTGTACAGGCTTCCGGAGCTGGGCTCGCCGGGCGGTCTCCGACAGCGGCAGGTACTCCACCCACGGCTCGGCGGTCAGCGTCGCCCGGACCTCGTCGCTGCGATGCTTCGTCCCGTTCCGCGCGTCGAACTGCGCTGCCAACTCCAGCGCCCGCGCAGCCAGCCGGTCAGCCAGCTCAGCCGCCGGCACTCCCTCGCCCGGCTGCCGGATCATCAGCCCACCGTCGACCCGGCTCAGTGCGAGCGACGCCCCCGCCGCGAACACCATCTCCGCGTACGGCGACGGCGGATCGGCCAGCTCAGCAGCGTGCCGCTCGATCAGCTCGACAGCCTTGAGCTCATTGCCGGTCCGGGCCAGGAACACCGCGTGGTCCGCGTGCTCGCTCAGCTCGCCGACCCGCCCGCGCAGGATCCGGTACGCCTTGCGATGTGCGTCCACCGCCTCGGAATACATGCCCTCGGCAACATACGCCGGGAGCAGTGCGGTCAGCATCTGCTGCGGCTGCTCTGCGCAGGTCAGTTGCCCGTCCAGCACACTCACGGCCAGCGCGACGGCGTCCGCCGTACGCCCGACGCTGGTCAGGTGGTGCACCTTCGACGTCGGGTCGCAGCCGACACAGTCCGACAGGTCGTCGCGCGGTGCGGTCGACCACAGCCGGAACTGCTCGGCCGCCGTCTCCGCGTCACCGATGTGGTGCGCAACCAGCCAACGGTGCTGGTGAACGGCGTGCATGCTGTGACCACTCAGCCGCCACCGCCGTTCCATGTCGTCCAGTACGGCGTACGCACGCTCCAGCGGCACCTCTGGGAACTTCGACAACGTGCTCGGCGCGTACTTGAAGCACCAGTGGAAGGTGTGCCCGTAGTCCCGATAGCGATCGGGTTCCGCATCCCAGTCCGCCACACAGCGCGCGAACGGCACCAGCGACTTCCGCGGCTCCCCACCCATCACGTACGCCGTCACGAGCGACAGCCGGCTGTAGAACGCCAGATCCTCCTCACCAGCAGCATCGGACCGCCGAACGACGTCCTCGAGCAAGGCGGACCGGGCCTTCCCGTACGGCGCACTCTCCGCACGCTGCAGCCGGTCAACGAGTTCCTGGTTCATCGGATCGGGTCCTCCTGGGTCGGGACGGCCTGATCGAGCAGACCGAGGAAGGAGCGGTTCACCAGCGCGGAGTCCGCCGGACTGATCGGGTGGTAGCCGAGCATCAGCGCATGTCCGTACAGGCCTTCCACTGCGAGCTGTGCGAGCTCACGGTCGTCCAGCGACGCCATCCGTCGTACCAAGGGACTGCGGTAGTTCAGAACGAGTTGTGGACGGCTGTCGTCGTGGGTGTCGAGTGCGCCGAGTACTTCGGACCAGAGCGCGTCCGCACGGTCCTTGGTGGCTCTGAGCTCACTGGCGAACTGCGCGGACCGGTCCACGAGGTAGAGCGCGGGCAGTCCGGCCGGCTCGAAGGCACGGACCACCACCTCGCAGCCGACCGAGTCGAGCGCGTCCTGCGCGAGCTGGACGAACGGGCGCAGCCGTAGCTCGGTGTCCGGGTCCAGACTGTCGAAGTTGGTGCTCAGCTCGGTCGGATCGAACCGGGTGATGACCAGATCGGGCACAACCTCCGGCAGGCGCTCGAGAAGCTCGCTGTCGTAGGTATAGCCGCCGTTCACCACGGTGATCTGCTGTGCGGCCGCTACCGCTGCCAACTGGCGGAACTCCTCGACCGTGGAGACGTAGCGAATCTCACCGCTGCGCTCCTGGAGCTCGGCGGTCGTCATCCGGCCGTGGTTGGTCTCGAAGCGCAGCCAGCGATGCACCAGCCGCAGCATGTCGTCGTCATGCAGCGCGAGGGCCTTCACCCCGAGTTGGTGGATGCCGAGGAACCGGTCCAGCTTGGCGGGGTCCGTGTTGCCAAGTCGGACCAGCCAGCCGCGTAGTTGCGCACCCAAAGCGTCCCGAGTGGCCTCGAGATTGCCGTCGTCGAACAGTGCCTCACGGCTCGCGGTCGGCCGCAGCTCGGACGTGTCGATGACCGCGCGGACGAAGAACGCCCAGTCGGGGAGGAGCCCTTCGACGTTCTCGGCGAGCAGCATCCGTTTCAGGTACACGCGATGCGTCGCCCGCTCGGCGGGGTTGGCGGCGAACGGCAGAACGAAGGCGACGCCGGTCAGCCCGCTCGCCGGATTGTTCAGGTGGATCACGTCGAACGGCGTGAACCCGAGCTTGTCCTGCGCATAGCCGAGGAGGTCGGCGCGGCTGCCTTCCCACGGCGCTGTGCCGTCGGTGACCGGCTCGCCGTCGACCCGGATCTCGATCGGCAGCAGTGCGCCGAAGAGCCGGATCAGCTCGACAACGGTGGCCTTCTTGTACCACTGCTCGGCACCACGCCGCGCTGTGATCGTCACCGTCGTACCCGGCTCGGACCGGTCCGCCGTCGTGGCGATCGTGTAGCGGCCATCCGCCGTACCGATCCAGTGCGTGGCCGGACCGCCGGCCGGTTGGGTGACGACCTCGATCTCGTCCGCGACCATGAACGCGGACAGCAGTCCGATGCCGAACTGGCCGAGGAACTCGGTCCGGGCGAAGCCGATCTCGTCCCGCTTCGAGCTCCGGCCGATCGTTGCCAGCAGCTCCCGTACTTCGTCCGGCGTGAGGCCGACGCCCGTGTCGGAGATGCTCAGCACGTCGTCGGCCGTGCGTACGTCGATCCGCCGCGGCGCACGGGGATCGGCGGCCTGTCGCGCGGTGATCGCGTCGACGGCGTTCTGCAGCAGTTCCCGCAAGTAGACCCGCGGGCTGCTGTACAGGTGGTTGCTCAGCAGGTCGACGATCCCGTGCAGATCGACCTGGAAGTTC
Source organism: Kribbella sp. NPDC020701 (assembly GCF_055562215.1). Classification (NCBI taxonomy): domain Bacteria; kingdom Bacillati; phylum Actinomycetota; class Actinomycetes; order Propionibacteriales; family Kribbellaceae; genus Kribbella; species Kribbella sp. NPDC020701. The sequence goes on from NZ_JBVHFT010000013.1 coordinate 60,399, forward strand.
TCACTCACCGATTCCCCTTCCCCATGGCGCCGGAACAACCTACGGCATCACGGTGTCCCGGCGCCTGGGGAAGGATCGGTCAGGCGACCAGCTTGATCGAGTTGATCGGGGTCAGGTCCGGGTTGCCGTAGCTGTAGGCGCCCCAGTAGAGGGTGCAGTTCGTGCCGTCCGACCCCTTGCACAGCCAGACGCCCGCGCCGCCGGACTGGTTGTTGAAGACGAAGTGGTGACCCAGCTGGTTGTAGAGCTTGTGAGCGCCGTACGACCAGTAGACGTCCGACGGGTGCCCGTTGTTCCAGCCCGCGTCGCGCGGGTAGATGCAGACCGCGCCGTACGGGCACCCCTGGTAGGTGCCGCCGGTCACCGCTGCCGCCGAGTTGGCTCCGGCCTCGCCGGCCTGCGCGGCCGGAGCGGTCACGGTCAGCATCGCCAACGCGCCGGTGGCGAGGCCGGCGCCGACGATGGCCTTGATGATCTTTCGCATGATCTCCCCTTGATCTGCTGCCCCCTGGTGGAGCGCTGACTTCAGCTTCGGTCGGTGCAGGCCTCGCCCGCGCTGGGTTTCGGGCCCGCCCGAAGGGGGCCGGGCGCCTTTCGGGTGGCACCGAAAGGAGTTGTCGGCAACTGTTCGCTCCGAGTTGGTGACGGGCGGTGGCGTACGGCGCTACCTTGAAAGCGTCTTGGGGAGGACACGATGACGCTGACGGTGGGGACCTTCAATCTCAACAACCTGTTCGACCGGTGGAACTTCGAGGGCGCGCTCGACGTGCTCGCGAGCGGGACCAACTCGGTGCCGGCGACGTACACCTTCGACGACGAGCACCGGCGCCGGCTGCAGCTCGACGGGCACGGCAAGCTGCTGGTCGCGAAGAAGCCGGAGGACACCAACCGGGTCGCCGAACGGCTGCTTGCCGCCGACGTCGACGTCTGGGTGGTGCAGGAGATCGAGAACGTCGACGTCCTGCGCGAGTTCAACCGCGAGCACCTGAACGGCAGCTACCCGAACGTGATGGTGATCGACGGCAACGACTCGACCCGGTTCATCGACATCGGCATCCTGTCCCGGCGGCCGCTCGGCGGGGTGACGAGCTATCAGCGGGTCTTCCATCCCGACGTACCGGACCGGCCGATCTTCTCCCGCGACCTGGTCGAGGTGGAGATCCTGGACGCGCGCGGACGGAAGGTGCTGACCGTGTTCGGGACGCACCTGAAGTCGAAGTTCGTCGACTTCACTGTGGCGGATCCGGTGGCGGCCGCGGCGGCGGCACAGCTGCTCCGGACCCGGCAGGCCGAGACGATCGTGCGGATCATCTCGGCACGGACGAGCACGCGGCAGCGGTTCCTGCTGTGTGGGGACATGAACGACACGCCTGATTCGCCTGCGCTGGTGGCGTATGCGCAGTCCGGGTTGGTCAGTGCGTTGACGTCGCCGACCGAGGTGGGCACGGTGAAGACGACGGTCGCGTTGCCGGCGAGTCCGGCGTGGACGTCGACGTTCAAGGCGTCCGGGCAGCCGCGGTCGTTCGACCTGATCGACCAGATCTGGCTGTCGCCGGCGTTGGCGCCCCGGTTGCAGGGGGCATTCATCGGCCGGCGCAAGAAGCTCGCCCGCGACGGGACGGATCACGATCCGGCCTGGATCTCCCTTGATTTATAGGGTTTCCCGGGCGGTGCTCTCGATCCCGTCGAGGAGGCGGTCGAGGCCGTAGCGGTAGGAGTCTGCGGCGGCCTCGCGGGTGCTGGACTGGTAACCGTTGGCGTTCCAGATCGTCGTCATCGCGGGATGTCTCTCGACGTCGAAGTACGTCTCCCACAGGTCGCTGCGTTCGTACCACCAGGCGTCGTTGCTCTGACCGGTGGCGCGCTCGATCAGTTCGCTCTCCGCCTCCAGCCCGGCGGCAGAGTCGACGTACGTCGTGATCGCGAGCGCGGCCGTGTTGGTGTCGGACGGGCTGAGGCCTGTGCCGAGGAGCGCGGACAGCAGGTACTCGCGGGCGGCCAGCATGCCGGGGCCGACGGGTGGACGGATCGTGGACACCTGGCTCAGCCATGGATGGCGGTGGAACATGGCTCGCGTCTGCACGGAGTAGATCTCGATCTGCTCGCGCCAGTCGTCCGGTCGGGGCTCACCTGGACCGGGTAGGTCGCGCTCACCGAGCACCAGGTCGACCATGAGGTCCAGGAGCTCGTCCTTGGACGGGATGTAGGTGTAGAGCGTCATCGTGCCGACGCTGAGCTCCTTGGCCAGCCCGCCCATCGAGGCTGCGGCCAGCCCTTGCTCGTCTGCCAGCCGGATGGCCGCCAGAACGACTACATCGACGTCCAGCGAAGGCCGCCGGCCCGCACCGCGTCGTCGCTCACGTCGCGCCTGCTCCTGCTCGGTGTCCGGTGTCGGAGGGCGGTGATTGCGCCACAGCAGCGCCAGCGTCCGCTCGGGCTGCCCCTCACCACTTCGCCGCACGGTCACAGAGCAACCATAGGCGCTCTGGTTAATTCTCGTATACCCTACGAGAATTGGTATCCTCGGAAAGGAGGACGACATGACGATCCTGGTGACTGGGGCGACCGGGAGTGTGGGGCGACTGCTGGTGGATGAGTTGGTGGCGGCGGGTGCACCTGTGCGCGCGTTGACGAACGACCCGGCTCGTGCGGCGTTACCTGCCGGCGTGGAGGTCGCCCGCGGGTATCTGGGGAAGCCGGCGACATTGCCCGCCGCGCTGGCCGGCGTCGACACCGTGTACCTTGCGCCACTTCCGGCGTACGTGGATGACTTCGTCCGGTGCGCGCAGGAGGCCGGCGTGCGGCGGGTCGTCGTACTGTCGGGTGAGCCGGCGGACTACGAGGCGCAGGGGGATCCGTCGACGTGGCACTACTACCGGATCGAGCGGGCGATCGAGACGGGCGGGTTCGACTGGACCTTTCTGCGGCCAGGGCAGTTCATGAATAACACGCTGGACTGGGCTCCGTCGATCAAGGCGGAGGGCGTCGTACGAGCGCCGTACGGCAGCGCTGTGCAGACGCCGATCGATCTGGGTGACATCGCGGCGGTGGCTCGGGTCGTGCTGCTGTCCTCGGGTTACAGCGGGCACAAGTTGACGATGAGCGGGCCGGAAGCGCTCACGCCGCCGGAGCAGGTCGCGCACATCGCGGCTGCGATCGGGCGGGAGGTGAAGTTCGAGGAACTGACTCCGGCTGAGTATCTGTCTGGGCTGGCGCCGGTCATCGGGCTCGAGACGGCGCAGTGGTTGCTGGACGGGTTTCGGATGATGGCTGAGTACCCGATGAAGCCCGAGCCGACGGTGGGGTTGCTGACGGGTCGGTCCGGGGTGACGTATCGCGAGTGGGTGGTCGCTCATGCTTCGGACTTCAGTTGAAACACTGGCGAACATGTGTTCGACTGTAGTGCATGAGATGGGCTGGTCAGCAACTCGACGCAGAGACTCCGGGGACGTTGCCCGGGCTCGGGTCGATCGCGGGTCTGGTGCGTTCGGTGACGACGCCGGAGTTCCGCGGCATCACGTTCCATGAGGTGGTCGCGCGCTCGGCGCTGAACTCAGTGCCTGGTACGACGCTGCCGTTCAACTGGACCATCAACCCGTATCGCGGCTGCACCCACGCCTGCCGCTACTGCTTCGCCCGGCCCACGCACAAGTACCTCGAGCTCGACCAAGGCGCCGACTTCGATCAACAGATCGTCGTGAAGACCAACGTGGCCGAGGTCCTCCGCCGCGAACTCGCCCGCCCGTCCTGGTCCCACGAACAAGTTGCCCTAGGCACCAACACCGATCCCTACCAACGCGCCGAGGGCCGCTACCGCCTGATGCCCGGCATCATCACGGCACTCGCAGAATCCGGTACGCCGCTGTCCGTCCTCACCAAAGGCACCCTCCTCCGCCGCGACCTTCCACTACTGGCCGCAGCTGCCCAGCAGGTCCCCGTCGGCGTCGGCCTCTCCCTGGCCTTGGGTGACGAGGAACTCCGCCGCCACGTCGAGCCCGGCGTCCCCTCCGTCCGCGGCCGCCTCGACCTCATCCGCGCCGTCCGCGACTCGGGCCTTCCCTGCGGCGTCATGGTCGCCCCCGTCCTCCCCTGGCTGACCGACTCCGCCGACCAACTGGACCACCTCTTCGCCGAACTATCCGCCGCCGGCGCCACCGGAGTCACCACCCTCGTCCTCCACTTACGCCCCGGCGTCAAGGACTGGTTCATGACCTGGCTGGCTCGCGACCACCCCCGCCTCGTCTCCCGCTACGAGTCCCTCTACGCCCACGGCTCCAACGCCGCCCCCAGCTACCGAACCGCCTTCGAACAAAAAGTCCGTCCGCTCCTAACCAAACACGGCTTCGGCCGCACTTCCTCCCACAGATCCGACCCCCTCCCCACCACTCCACAACCACCCCCACCCCAGCAACCCCTCTTCTAGCCGGGAACTGATTCATCCCGCGCAACGACTACGTTCACTCCTCCGTCGCTCACTCGCGCCGCTCCCACCCGCCCAGTGCCACGCGGGCTCCTTCCGTCGCGCGCTAACCGAAAGCCCAACGACCGTGGTGGTTTCGGGCCGAGCGGGTGTCGGGTGAGTGTGGTTGGTTGTCCCGCGCGGCGGCTAGGTTCGCTCCTGCGTCGCTTGGAGGCGGTTGAGCGTGCCGACCTTCAGATCGAGTACTTCTTTGTGGGGGACTGGAGAGCCATCCGTTCGAACTTGGCCTCGGCGTAGAGAAGGTGGCACGTGACTGAACAGACTCGCATCCCGATCGCGACGCTCAAGCAGGCGGCGAAGGTCTTGTTGGATCGCGTTGAGGAGCTCGAAGGAGAGTTCGTCTCGGTTGACGAGGACTACTACTGGGCGATCGCACCTGAGCAGCTGTACGACGTCCTGCATGAGCCGTCGGACCTTACAGTCGGCCAGCTCACGGAATGCCTGGACAACCTGAACTCGATCGTTGCCGATCCGTCGACAGCCACGTCCTATGGCTTGGTCTGGCTGGCCGACGTCGCGCGAGCAGTCGGGCAGAGCGTCGTGAGGTGACACGAGTTGTCTTGCTCCGTGTCCATCCCATGGCCTGGATGGTGCGTGGGGGATTTCTACGGGAGGGTGAGGATTTCGGGGCCGGTGGGGGTGATGGCGACGGTGTGTTCGGCGTGGGCGCCTCGGGTTTTGTTGGCGGAGCGGAGGGTCCAGCCGTCTTCGTCGATGACGTAGGTGGTGCCGGGGCCGGACCAGAACCAGGGTTCGATGGCGAAGACGTGGCCGGCGCGGAGTTTGAGGCCTCGGCCGGGGCGGCTGCCGTTGGGGACGTGGGGGTCCTCGTGCATGCGGCGGCCGATGCCGTGGCCGCCGAAGTCGAGATTGGTGCCCAGGTTCGCGGCGTGGCCGATGCGGCCGATCGCGGCGCCGACATCGCCGAGACGGTTGCCTTCGACGGCGGCTGCGATGCCGGCGGCGAGCGCTTGTTCGGTCGTCGCAATCAGCTCGAGGTCTTCGGCGCGCGGCGTACCGACGCAGAAGCTGGTGGCGGCGTCGGCGCACCAGCCGTCGACCGAGGCGCCGCAGTCGACGTTCAGGAGGTCGCCGTCCTGGAGCTTGAGGTCGGTCGGCAGGCCGTGCAGTACGGCGTCGTTGACCGACGTACAGATGACACCGGTGAACGGGATGGTCGCGAAGCCGGGTTGGTAGCCCTCGAACAGGGACTCGGCACCGGCTGAGCGGAGTACGTCGCGGGCGACCTCGTCGAGTTCGCGCAGGGAGACGCCGACCGCGGCCTCCTTCTTCACTGCCGCGAGGGCGTTGGCGACGACGCGACCGGCCGCACGCATCTGTTCGATCTCCGCCGGCGTCTTCAACTCGACCATTGGCTGCTTCCTCAACTTTGCGGGATAGTTATACCGGTACTATTATCACGCTCATGGTCCGACCGCCTCTGTCCAGCTGGGATCGCGAACGTGGCCGCCAGCTCGGCCGCCTGCTCCGCGAGGCGCGGGGTGAGCGCAGCATGGTGGACGTCGCGGCGGCCTGCGGGGTCTCCGTCGACACGCTGCGCAAGATCGAGACCGGCCGCGTCCCCACCCCGGCCCTTTTCACCGTCGCCGCCGTCGCCGCCACCCTCGACCTCTCCCTCGACACCCTGGTCGCCGCCTGCCGCGACAACCATGTGGCCGATGCTCCACCAGACACCTCCGGCCTGATCGCCTAGTCCGGCCGACGTCGACCAGCTCTACCGTGACCACTGTCGCGCTGTACTGCGGTACGTCGTACGCCGCACCGGTGATCACGACCGAGCCCACGACACCGCGGCCGAGGTGGCTGGAACTGGCGCAGCGTCGTACGGCGGAGACTGCCGGAGCGCTCGGGGCGACGCTGAAAATGCTTTGAGTCAAAGGAGTTCCGCGGTCTAGGGTCGGTCGCATGATTACGTACTTCGTGATGGTTCGTCGTGCCCGGCTCCGGGCAGGCGAGGGGTGCCTGGGGATGGCATCCGCTCGATAGTCGTTGGGCCCAACGGGTCGTGGACGCGGCCGGGGTCAGACCCGGTGAACTCGTCCTCGACGTCGGGGCCGGACTGGGTGCGCTGACCGCGCCACTGGTTCGGGCCGGTGCCCAGGTGGTCGCTGTCGAACTCCACCCACAAAGGGCCGACCGGTTGCGTCGGCGGTTCGCGGATGCGCCGGTGACGATCGTCCGCGCCGACGCCGCGGATCTGCGGTTGCCGGCTCGGCCGTTCCGGGTGGTGTCGAGTCCGCCGTACAACGTCTCCACCGCACTGCTGAAGCGCTTGCTGGCGCCGGGTTCCCGCCTGGTGTCGGCGGATCTCGTGCTGCAGCGGCAAGTGGCGAATCGGTGGGCTCGCGGTGACGCGCCGGGGGCCAACCGGTGGTTCCGGCACTACGACCCGTCGATCGGGCTTCGCCTTCCCCGCAAGGCTTTCACCCCGCCTCCGCATGTCGACTCAGCAGTCCTCGTACTGCGCAAACGGTAGAAGGGTCCCCCACCGAACGGGTGGGGGACCCAACTGTTAGCCGTGCCAGGAGTTCCACAACGCGGCGTACGAACCCTGTCGCGCGACCAGTTCGTCATGGCTGCCCAGCTCCGAGATCCGCCCGTCCTCGACCACCGCGACTCGATCGGCATCGTGCGCCGTGTAGAGCCGGTGCGCGATCGCGATGACCGTCCTGCCGTCCAGCACCGCGGCCAGCGACCGCTCCATGTGCCGAGCGGCGCGCGGGTCGATCAGCGAGGTCGCCTCGTCCAGTACGAGCGTGTGCGGATCGGCCAGCACCAGCCGCGCCAGCGCCAGTTGCTGCGCCTGCGCCGGCGTCAGCGCCAGCTGACCGGACCCGACGCGAGTGTCCAGCCCGTCCGGCAAGGCCTCCGCCCACTCCCGCGCGTCCACCGCCTCAAGTGCCGAGAGCAACTCGCCGTCCGACGCCGAGGGCCGCGCCATCGACAGGTTGTCCCGCAACGTGCCGACGAAGACGTGATGCTCCTGCGTCACAAGCGCGACCTGCTTGCGCAGTTCGTCCAACGGCAGCTCGGTCATCCCGACCCCGCCGACCGTGACCGAACCGGTCCGCGGCGGATGAATGCCCGCGACCAACCGGCCCAGCGTCGACTTCCCCGCCCCGGAAGGACCCACCATCGCGATCCGCTCACCGGGCTGGATGGTCAGGTCGACGCCATGCAGTACGTCGCGGCCATCGACGTAGGAGAACCGTACGTCGCGCGCCTCGACCAGCTCACCAGCCGGCGAACGGCCCGACGGGGTCCGGTCGTCCGGTACGTCGCTGATCCCCAGCAACCGTGCGAACGCGGCACCACCCGACTGCAGCTCGTCCATCCAGGAGATCAGCCGGTCGACCGGATCGATCAGCTGGTTGACGTACAGCACGCCGGCCGTGACCGCGCCGAGCGAGACATCCCCGCCGAGGTGCAGCCAGCCACCGAACAGCAGCGTCCCGACGACCGGCACCAGATACCCGACCTCGACGACCGGGAACCAGACCGTCCGCAGGAACAACGTGTACCGCTCGGCGAGGTATGAGCCCCGGATGTCCGCGTCGCCCTGGCGGACGCGGTCGTCGTACCGCCGCAGCGCCTCGACCGTCCGCGCGCCCTCGACCGTCTCGGCCAACGAGCTCGTCATCTGGGCGTACGCCGCGTTCTCGCGCAGGTAACCGTCCTTCGCGCGCCGCAGGTACCAGTTTGTGCTCAGCCAGAGCACCGGCACCATCGCGACCAGCGGCACGAGCACCCAGACGCCGACCAGCACCGTGGCCACGACCGTGAACAGCACCGTGACGAACGCGATGATGGTCTCCGGTACGGCGAACCGCACCGTCCGCGAGAGGGTGTCGACGTCACGCGAGGTCCGGGACAGCAGATCGCCCGTGCCGGCCCGCTCCACCGTGCCGATCGGCAACGCGAGCGCGTTGTCGACGAAGTCCTCGCGCAGCTCGGCCAGCACCTGCTCGCCGAGCGCGAACGACTTGAACCGGGCCCAGCGCGTCAGCAGCGACTGCGCGACGATGAACACGGCGATCACGATGATCACCTGGTTGACCTTGCCGGCGGTCGTGCCGTTCTGAACGTCCTCGACCAGGTTGCCGATCAGGCGCGGCGCGGCCAGGCCGGTGACCGCCGCCAGTGCGTGCAGTAGCAGCGCGACGAGCAGGGTGCGCGGGTGCTGGCGGGCCAGCCGCCGCGCGTGCCGCCGGATCTCGGTGGGCCCGGCAACGGGCAGGATCTGCTTCATCGGAGGACCTCCTCTTCGGTCTGGCGGGTCACGGTCCGGCGGTACAGCGGTTCGTCCTCGAGCAATGCACGGTGCTTGCCTGAGGCAACGACGCGGCCGGCGGCGACGAAGATCACCTCGTCGACACGGTCCAGCAGCAATGGGCTCGCGGTCAGGACCACGGTGCTCCGGCCGGCGCGGTGGTCGCGCAGCCGGTCCGCGATCCGCGCCTCGGTGTGCGCGTCGACCGCCGACGTCGGCTCGACGAGCACGAGCACGGATGGGTCGGCCAGCAGCGCCCGAACCAGCACGAGCCGCTGCCGCTGGCCACCGGAGAACGACCGGCCCTTCTCCTCGACGTCGGAGTCGAGCCCGTCCGTCAACGCGACCAGCACGTCCTCGGCGGACGCCGTACGCAGCGCGTCCATCACTTCCTCATCGGTACGCCGGCCGGCCGGGTCGAGCTCGGAGCGCAGCGTGCCGGTGAACAGTTGTGAGCCGGTGTCGCTCACCAGGATCCGCTCACGCACGTCCGCACGAGTCGCGCTGGCCAGCGTCACTCCGCCGTACCGGACTTCACTCAAGTCGTCGTACCGACCTAGGCGGTCGGCCAGCTCGGCGTAGCTGTCCGGCTCGGCGGACACGATCGCGGTGAGCAGTCCGTCGTGTGCACGGATGCCCGAGACCGGATCGACCAGGTCACCGCGCTCGGGCAGGCGCACTGCCTGGACCGGCTCGGTGATGTCGGGCTGCAACGCCAGCACCCGGATCACTCGGCCCGCCGCGACCAGACCGCGCATCAGCTGGTTGGCGAACTCGGTGGCGGTGCGCAGTGGCAGCACCAGGAACGTCGCATAGCCATAGAAGGCGACCAGCGAGCCGGCGCTGAGGTCGCCGCGCAGTGCGAAGTGCGCACCGAGGCCGACCACGAGCACCACGAAGACACCGGGCAGCAGCACCTGGGCGGCGTCCAGCACAGACTGGATACGGGCGACTCGGACACCAGCTTGCCGGACCTGCTGCGACTCGGTGCGGTACCGCCGGGAGAAGGAGTCCTCGCCGCCGATCCCGCGCAGCACCCGCAGGCCGGCCACGATGTCGGAGCCCAGCGAGTTCAGCTCGCCGACCGCCTCGCGTTGCGCGGACTGCCGCTTGTGCAGCGGACGCAGCATCGGGCCGAGGGTGAACAGCATCACGGGGACGCCGATCAGCACCACCAGGCCGAGCGTGGTCGACGAGGAGAGCAGGATCGCCGCGACCACCGCGAAGGCAACGATCGCGCCCGCGAACCGGGCCGAGATCTCCATCAGGTTGCCGACGTACGACAGGTCGCCGGCGCCGACGCTGACCACCTCGCCGGTCGCCAGGTGCTTCGGCAGGCTCGCCCCGAGGTCGGCCGACTTCCGGGTCACGACCTGGACCGTGCGGTACGCCGCGGACAGCCAGTTCGTCACCGCGAACCGGTGCCGCATGATGCCGGCCAGCGCCTGCACCACGCCGACCGCGAACAGCGCTGCGGTCCACTTCAGCAGCGCCTCGCCGTCCTGCGCCGCGATGCCCTCGTCGATCGCCTTGCCGAGGATCGCCGGAATGAACGCCTGTGCCGCCATCCACAGGATGCCGAACGTCATCCCGCCGATCATCGTGGGCGCCTGCCGCCGCGCCACCCACCACAGATAGCGGGCCGGCGAGCGGTGATCGGGAACGCCGGGATCGGCGACGGGAAGCTGTTTCATAACCCACTAAGGCTAGGTGCGCGCACCGACAGTCCGCATGCGAATTATGGGTGCCGGTGACGGTCGGTAGACCTTCACCTTGCGTTGGGCAACGAGTTCCCGGTGGGCAATCTGCGGCCCCTGTCCTGGAACCATGCTGGTGATCGCGCATCGGGGAGCGAGTGGCTACCGCCCGGAACACACGCCGGCGGCGTACCGCCTGGCCGCGGCCCAAGGGGCCGACTACCTGGAGCCCGACCTGGTCGCAACCCTCGACGGTGTCCTGGTCTGCCGGCACGAGAACGAGATCTCCGGTACGACGGATGTCGCGGCGCACCCGGTCTTCGCGGACCGGAAGATCACCAAGATCGTCGACGGGACCGCGGTCAGCGGCTGGTTCGTCGAGGACTTCACCTACGCGGAGCTGCGGACCATCCGGGCGGTCGAGCGGATGCCCGGGTTGCGCGCGAGCAACACGGCGTACGACGGCCTCGAGGAGATCCCGACCTTCGACGACGTGGTGGCACTGGCGCGGCGGGAGTCGCTCCGGATCGGGCGGCCGATCGGCGTCATCCCGGAGATCAAGCACCCGGCGTACTTCCGGCGGCTCGGACTGCCGCTGGAGGAGCTGCTGACCGAGCGGATCCTGGCTCTGGGGCTACGGGACGACGAGATCATGGTGCAGTCGTTCGAGCCGACCAGCCTGCGCCGGCTGTCGGTCATGACCAGAGTGCCGTTGGTGCAGCTGGTGGACTCCGAGAGCGCTCCGAACGACTTCCTGCGCACCGGCGACGGTCGAACGTACGCCGATCTGCTCGAGCCGGCCGGGTTGCGTGAGATCGCGACGTACGCGCAGGTTCTGGCTCCGCACAAGGACCTGGTCATCCCGCGCACTGCCAGCGGGGCTCTTGGTGAACCGACTCGGCTCGTTGACCAGGCGCATCGCGCCGGTCTGGCGGTCCAGCTCTGGACCTTTCGCGCTGAGCGGCGCTTCCTGCCCACCGCCACGGACTTCCGCACCGAACTGACCCGCTTCGCCGCACTGGGCGTCCAGGGCCTCTTCGCCGACCACCCCGACCAGGCCGTCGCCGCACTCCGCAAACCGGCCCTGAAGGTCTAGATCCGTCGCGGGGGGGGGGGGGGGGGGGGGGGGGGGGGGGGGGGGGAGCGGGGGTGGTTGGGAGTGTGGCGACTGGGCGGCGGGAGGGCGGGTCTCCTT
>NZ_JBVHFT010000013.1:72071-245903 GCF_055562215.1 Kribbella sp. NPDC020701
TCTTCGGCGTGGGGTGTCCGGTCCTTCCCCCCCCCCCCCCCCACCCCCCCCTCCCCCAACCCCACCAACCCCCCTCGAGATCTCCCCCCTCGTTGGGGGGGGGCGCCGCGGTTTTTCCCCCCCCCCCCCCGCAGTTTGGTCGTGTACTGCGCCCGAGCTCGGCGCAGGTCGGATCATGCTGCCGGCGGCTTGTTGTTGGTGTCGGTCTTGCTGTCGTCGTAGATGCGGGAGGCGATGTCGGCCTCGGGTGAGTTGTGCTGCTGGTTCACCGACTGCTGGACGTTCTGCCAGACCGCCTTGCCGTCGGACTCGGGGATCACGATCCAGGCCACCGCGTAGCCGAGCAGAGCGGTGCCGCCGGTGATCAGCGTCAGGCCGACGATGCCGAGGCGGACCAGGGTGACGTCGATGTTGAAGTACTCCGCGATACCGCCGGAGACGCCGGACAGCATGCGCTGCTCGCGGGAACGACGGAGGACCTTGCCGGAGAGGTTGGAGAACGGTGCGTTGGAGTTCGTCATGGCTCAACTCTCCCGTCCGAGGACCCTCCGGCACATCAGGATCGGTACCGACCGACCCCTGATCCGACCCCTGGGACCCTGATCCAGCCCCCTGACGACTTTCGTGGAACCCGGGCGTGCCGTCAGCCTGTCTTTACGGGTGAAGGGCGGGTGACGAATGGACGACTTCAGCGAGTACGTCGCGGCGCGCTGGCCCACGCTGGTGCGCTCCGCGGTGCTTCTGGGGTGCAGCCATCCGGAAGCCGAGGACCTCGTCCAGACCGCCCTGGAGCGGTGCCTGGTGAAGTGGAACAAGGTACGGGCGGCCGACGACCGCGACGCGTACGTGCATCGGGTCCTGATCAACAGCTTCCTCTCCGCCCGGCGCCGCCGCTGGCACGGGGAGAGACCGACCGCGGTCCTTCCCGAGTCCGCCGGGTACCGACCAGACCGCCGGCGTGGACGAAACCGACGCAGTGATGCGCGCACTCGACCGGCTGCCGACCGACCAACGCACCGCCGTCGTACTGCGGTACTACGCGCACCTGAGCGAGCAGCAGATGGCATCCGCCCTGGGCATCGCCACAGGCACCGTGAAGAGCCGCCTGTCCCGCGCGGTGAAGGCCTTGGCGCAGGACCCGAACCTGGCAGAACTGCGAGAAACCCAATGATCGAATCGAAGCTGACCGAGCTCCTCGAACGCACCGGCGACCAGACGGCCGTCGGCCCGCCACCACTGGCCGCCCTCCGCGCCCGCGCCGCCCGCCGCCGTCACCGCCGTACCGTCACTTGGTCCGCGGTCAGCGCGGTGGCCGTGGCAGCAGTGATCAGTGGGGCGACTCTTCTCGCGACACAGGACCCTGGCGACCCGTCACCGGTCGCCACCGCGACGCCGGGGCCGGTGCCTGCCGGGATGCGGTTGGTCGGTTTGGGGCACGCGGCGATCGCGGTGCCGGAGGACTGGGGGACGAACCAGAGCCAGTGCGGAACGCCGCTGCGGGACACGGTTCTCATCGATGACCCGAGTGCCGCGCAGTATTGCATGAGGGACCTGGTTCGCGGGGTCGAGAGTGTGGAGCTGGCGATCGGCAAGCCGCGCTTCGCCTTCCACGCCGATCAGACCTTCGAGCTCGACGGCGTGCCCGCAGAACGTCAGCGAACCAGCTGCAGCGAGGGCGTGATCAACCACGTCGAGTTCTGCGCAGGCACGGTGTTCATTCCGTCTCTCAACGTGTCGTTCCGGGCGGAGTCCTCGACCAGTGCTGACGAGGTCGACCGCATCCTCGAACGGATCACGCGGGTGCCGGACCAGGTCGGCGTACTCGGCTATCAGTCATTGCCCCGGGCTGCGCAGTACTCCGCCGCGCTCAAGAAGGCCGGGCTGACACCCATCATCGAGACCGCGAAGCCCTACGGATATCCGCTGGGTCAGGTGCTGGGTGTCTCGCCTGCGCCCGGGACGATGCTGCCGGCCGGGGCTTCCGTGCGGATCACGGTCGCTGGGTCCTGAAAGTGTCGGTGGGGGCGCTTACGGTCGGGGGATGGACGTCGACTTGCTGCAGAAGGTCGTGTTGGGACTGCCGGGCGTGGAGGAGCATGAGGGGTGGGCGGGGCAGCCGGTGTTCAAGGTGAAGAACAAGAGCTTCGCCTATATGTCGGAGGACGAGACCAGGCTGCAACTGAAGGCGCTGCGCGAGGAGCAGGAGGCGCTGGTGGCCGAGGACCCGGAGGTGTACTCACCGTCCTGGGCGGGCGGCCGGTTCGCGTGGGTCGGCGTGGACATCGTCGCGGCCGACGACCAGGAGCTGCGCGAACTGGTCACCGAGGCCTGGCGCCTGACCGCCCCGAAGTACCTGATCGCCCAGCTCGGCGCGGAGCTCTAGTCGAGGCTGAGCCGGACCAGGACCCACTGAGGGCTGGTGCGGCTGACTTCCTTGAAGCCGGCGTCCAGGAACACGGACAGCGGGCCGCGGTAGAGGTCGGCCGACGGGGTGCGCCCGGCGAGGGCCGTGTCGACCGCGCAGCCCTCGACGGTCTGAGCGCCGTACTTGCGGGCCATGTCGATGGCGCCGGCGGCGAGCTCGCCCGCGATGCCCTTGCGCCGGTGTCCGACCGGTACGACGAAGCAGGTGATCACCCATGAGTCGGGATGCTCGGTGCGCCAGTTCGGTGACGCGACGACCCGCGGGTACGCCGTGCGCGGGCCGACGGCACACCAGCCGATCGGAGTGTCACCGTCGTACGCCAGGACGCCGGGTGGGCGCTCGCCCTCGCACACCTGGGCACGCAGCGCGTCACGGTTGCTCGCGGGGGTAGCGTCGGACCAGGCGCGGCCGCGGAGGCGGAAGTACTGGCACAGGCAGCGCCCCGGATCGCCGCGTTCGCCCATCACCGCGGCCACGTCCGTCCAGGCGTCCGGACCGGCCTCGCGCAGCGTCACCATGGGTTCACCGTAGCGGGGGCCTGGCTTGCACTCGCTTGGGGCGAGTGCTAATACTTGGTTAGCACTCCAAGGGTGAGAGTGATAAGACTCCCTGCCCGCGGGTGTGACAGAAGACGGCCTCGATGAGGTGCTGGAGACGTGGCGGGACGTGACCGTCGCGGGGCCGGCGCCGTCCGTCGCGGGCATCTCGGCCGGCTGAACCACAAAGACTCGACGCGGGAGGACTCGCGGAGAATGCCCAAGCTGATTTCTTTCAATGAAGAGGCGCGCCGTGGCCTCGAGCGGGGTATGAACACCCTCGCCGACGCCGTCAAGGTGACGCTTGGCCCGAAGGGCCGCAACGTCGTCCTGGAGAAGAAGTGGGGCGCCCCCACGATCACCAACGACGGTGTCTCCATCGCCAAGGAGATCGAGCTCGAGGACCCGTACGAGAAGATCGGGGCCGAGCTCGTCAAGGAAGTTGCCAAGAAGACCGACGATGTCGCGGGTGACGGCACCACCACGGCCACCGTGCTGGCCCAGGCTCTCGTCCGCGAGGGCCTGCGCAACGTGGCGGCCGGCGCCAACCCGATGGGCCTGAAGAAGGGCATCGAGAAGGCGACCGAGGCCATCAGCGAGCAGCTGCTGTCGCTGGCCAAGAACGTCGAGACCCGGGAGCAGATCGCGGCCACCGCGTCCATTTCTGCCGCGGACAACCAGGTCGGCCAGATCATCGCCGAGGCGATGGACAAGGTCGGCAAGGAAGGCGTCATCACCGTCGAGGAGAGCAACACCTTCGGCCTCGAGCTCGAGCTCACCGAGGGTATGCGCTTCGACAAGGGCTACATCTCGCCGTACTTCGTGACCGACACCGAGCGGATGGAAGCGGTCCTCGACGACCCGTACATCCTGATCGTGAACAGCAAGATCTCGAGCATCAAGGACCTGGTCCCGGTGCTGGAGAAGGTCATGCAGACCGGCAAGCCGCTGGCCATCATCGCCGAAGACATCGAGGGCGAGGCCCTGGCCACCCTGGTCGTCAACAAGATCAAGGGCACCTTCAAGGCCGTCTCCGTCAAGGCGCCGGGCTTCGGTGACCGCCGCAAGGCCATGCTGGTCGACATCGCCGTCCTCACCGGCGGCGAGGTGATCTCCGAGGAGGTCGGCCTCAAGCTCGACACCGTCGACCTGGAGCTGCTCGGCCAGGCCCGCAAGATCGTCGTCACCAAGGACGAGACGACCATCGTCGAGGGCGAGGGTGACGCCGACCAGATCTCCGGCCGGGTGAACCAGATCCGCGCCGAGATCGAGAAGTCGGACTCCGACTACGACCGCGAGAAGCTGCAGGAGCGGCTGGCCAAGCTGGCCGGTGGCGTTGCGGTGATCAAGGTCGGCGCGGCCACCGAGGTCGAGCTGAAGGAGCGCAAGCACCGCATCGAGGACGCCGTTCGCAACGCGAAGGCGGCCGTCGAGGAGGGCATCGTCGCCGGTGGCGGCGTGGCTCTGCTGCAGGCGAGCGTGCTGGCGTTCGAGAAGCTGGACCTCGAGGGTGACGAGGCCACCGGTGCCGCCATCGTGCGGTCCGCGGTCGAGGCGCCGTTGAAGCAGATCGCCGTGAACGCCGGCCTCGAGGGTGGCGTCGTGGTGGAGAAGGTTCGCAACCTCGAGCCGGGCTGGGGCCTCAACGCCGCGACCGGTGAGTATGTCGACCTGATCGCCACCGGCATCATCGACCCGGCCAAGGTGACGCGCTCGGCGCTGCAGAACGCGGCGTCCATCGCGGCCCTGTTCCTCACCACCGAGGCCGTCATCGCCGACAAGCCGGAGAAGGCCTCGGCCGCTCCGGGTGGCGCGCCTGACATGGGCGGCATGGACTTCTGATCCACTGAAGTCCAGCAGTACAGAGCAGTACAAAGAGCGGTCCCGGGTCCCAGCCCGGGACCGCTTTGCGTTCACGTGCCGGTGATGAGGTGGTTGGCCAGCAAGGGGGAGAAGGTGCCGGCGGGGATGTCTGGGCCGAGGCCGCAGGTGCCGTCGGAGTCGCCGGGGACTTTGAGCCACGCCACGAGGTCGACGCCGGCGGATTGGGAGGGCTTGCCGGCGACCTGCGTGGAGACGCCGAGCTTGCGGCCGGCCGGGTTGCACCACTGGTTGCTGGATCCGTTGCCGTTCCGGCTGGTGTCGATGACGAACTGACCGGTGCCACCGAGCGCGGCCCGGATCGCCGTGCCCTTCGTGACCGACTGCTCGGTGGTGTAGAAGTTCGAGGTGTTCAGCGCGAACCCGCGCAACTTGCCGACGTCGACCAGCCGCAGCCGCCGCGCCATCTCCTTCGCCTCGATCCAGGTCGCGTTACCGCCGTCCATGTAGGCCCAGGTGTTCCGGTTCCGCAGTGCGAACTGGTTGGCGGCGTACTTGAGCAACGCGATCCGCGTCGGGCGCTCCTTCTCCGGCAGGCAGTCGAGCTGCGCCAGCGCGTCCGGTTCGATCACCACGATCGCGGGCCGGCTGCCGATCCCCGCAGCGAACGCGGCAATCCACTGCTGGTACGCCGCCGGCGACCCCGCACCACCGCCGGAAGGACCACCGCAGTCGCGGCCCGGGATGTTGTAGGCGACCAGGATCGGCAACTTGTCGGCCTGATCGGCAGCGGTCGTGTACGCCGCGATCGCCTTCGTGATGTCACCACTCCAGGCGCCGAACCACCGGGCTCCCGGCTGGTCCGCGATCTTCGCCTTGATCTCGGTCTCGCCCGGATGCTGCTTCACATACCGTGCGGGGCTGGAATCCGGATCGACGTAGAAGCCGCTGGTCAGATCGAGCGGATTGCCGGTCGCGACGGCCAGCCCAGGTGAGGGCCGGCCGCCGGCGATCAGGCCGACGGCAAGCAGGCCGGTCACGGCCGTGCGGAGCATCGACATCGTGAATGAGTCCTTCCGTCCAGGGCGGGATGGTCACTCAACGTGTCGACGACGTTACCCTCCAGGTGTGAATAACGGTTGGACTCTGACCCCGGTCGGGCCCTAGAGTCTGACGCGGCGAGAACGATCCGGAGCGGAAGGAGCGACCGATGAACACACTGACTTGTTTCCCGGCGCGACCGATCCGCTCGCACAGCTCGCACTGAGCGGAGCCGCCGCGCCTCCTGTTGGAGGATTTGTGACCATCCGCACCACCGTCGAGGCTGATCTCGACACCATCCTTTCCCTGATCGAGCAGAAGTCGGTCAACACCGTCACGCTCGACCGCTTCCGCGAGTACCAGGCTGAGGGCTACTACCGCAACGACTGGACCTTGGTCGTCGAAACCGACGGCAAGATCCAGGCGCTGGCTATCTGGTGGGGCATGCCCAACGGCGACCAGCCCTACAGCATCGACGGCCTGTACTACGTCGGCGACGGCGACCCGGTCCCGGTCTGGACGGCGCTCATCGAGCACACCATCGCGTCCCGCCCGGCCGATGCCGAGCCGCCGGAATACCACTTCTTCCTGGACAGCGACTGGCAGGACAACCCGGACGTGGTCGCCGCACTCGAGCCGCGTCGGCAGGCAGCGGCGGCCGCGGGGCTGACCCAGATCACCGACCGGCTGCGGTACGAGTGGAAGCCGGCGTACGGCCTTCCGCCGCGGTCCACCCGGCTGCGGTTCGAGCCGGCCGACGACGAGGCGTTCGTGGACGTCTTCAGCCAGGTCAGCCAAGGCAGCCTGGACGCCGGAACCGCGCGGGAGATCGCGCGGCTCGGGGTCGAGGGCGCGGCCCGCGAGGAGCTGGACATCTACAAGTCGATGCCGGGCGACCGGGCTTGGTGGCGGCTCGCGTACGACGCCGACGGGAAACTGATCGGGTTCGCGATCCCGTCGGCCAACGCCGGCGGGCCGGTGGTCGGGTACCTGGGCGTCCTGCCAGAGCACCGCGGGCACCGGTACATCGACGACCTGCTGGCCGAGATCACCCACATGCTCGCGGAGACCGGCGCCGAGCAGATCAGGGCCGACACCGACTTCGGCAACGTGCCGATGGCGAAGAGCTTCGAACGCCAGGGCTACCGGAACTTCGCAGTCCGCCGGGTGCTGTCCTTCCCGGAGAGCTGAGCACCTCCCTCGGCGTGCCCAAGTGGGCGCGCCGAGGGGGAGACTCTAGCTGCTTCGACGCTTATGCTCCCTGACATGTCAGAGTGCTCCGGGGGGAGCGGGGAGTGCGGGGAGGGGACCGGCGATGCGTGACATCGCGCTGATCCTGCATGTGGTGGCAGGAATCCTGGCGGTGGTGTTCGGACCGCTGGCGATCGTCATGACGTTGCATCGGCGCGGGCTGAACTGGGCCGGCGAGGTCTACCACTGGGCCATCGCGCTGGTCTGCCTGACCGCTCTGGTGATGGTCCCGTACGACTGGGCGCGGCTGTGGTTCTTCTGGCCGATCACGATCGCGTCGTACCTGTTCGTGTATCTGGGCCAGCGGGCCGCCGAAGCGCCCGGCGGCCTGTGGTACCGCGGCGTCCTGCGCGGGTACGGCGGGGGCTGGATCGCCTTGTGGACAGCGATTGCGATCGTCAGCCTGCCGCATCAGCCGTGGGCGTGGGCGGTCCCGATCGTGGTCGGGTCGACCGTGATCGAGTGGCTCTGCTTCAGGCCGTCGCCGAGCTGGACGCATGAGCCCCAGCCCGGCAACGGAGGTCCTACCGCAGTGGCTTGAAGAAGGTTCGCAGGTCGCCGGTGAGTAGGTCCGGCACCTCCATCGCGGCGAAGTGACCGCCACGGTCGTACTCCTTCCAGTGGCTCATCTTGCCGGCCGGGTCCGCGATACTGCGGATCGCGGTCTCGGCACCGAACACGGCGACACCGGTGGGCGGCCCGCTGACTTGCTGGCCTCCCCAGCCTTCGCCGTCGGTCTGGTGCGCGAGCATCGCCTTCCAGGCCTGGACGCCGTCGTACACCGAGTGTGCCGTCGAAGCACCGGAGCCGGTGAACCAGTAGAGGCTGACGTTGGTGAGCAACTGGTCGCGGTCGACCGCTTCCTCGGGAAGCTTGTGGATCGGGTCGGTCCACTCCGCGAACTTCTCCACGATCCAGGCCAGCTGCCCGATCGGCGAATCGTTGAGTGAGTACGCCAGCGTCTGCGGCCGCGTCGCCTGCAGGAAGAAGTAGCCGAAGCCGTCATCGAGCGACTTGTTGAACCGTTCCGCCCGGGCCCGGTCCGACTCCGACAACCCCTCCAGCGGAATCGGGTCCCCGAACGGCGCCCCGGCACCCACCCCGGCCAGATGTACGCCGACCACGTGAGCCGGATCCACCATCGGCAGCATCCCCGCGACCCCGGATCCCGCGTCCGTACCGTGGGCGGCGTACCGCTCGTACCCGAGCCGGTTCATCAACTCAGCCCACATCTGCGCGACCCCGAACAGGTTGAACCCGTTCGGCCCGAGCGGCGTGGAGAACCCGTACCCGGGCAGCGACGGTACGACGACGTGGAACGCGTCGGCCGCGTCACCGCCGTACGCGACCGGATCGGTCAGCCGGCCGATCACCTGCTGGAACTCCACCGGCGACCCAGGCCATCCGTGCGTGAGGATTAGCGGCATGGCATCCGGTGACGCCGACCGCTGGTGGAAGAAGTGGATCCGCTGACCGTTGATCTCGGTCATGAACTGCGGGATCTCGTTCAGCGCGGCCTCCGCGGCCCGCCAGTCGTAGCCGTCGGCCCAGTACCCGGCCAGGCCGCGCAGGTAGGAGACCGGAACGCCGCGGCTCCAGTCGTCCACGGCCGGCGTGGCCGGCCAGCGCGCACCGGCCAGCCGGGCCTTGAGGTCGTCCACCTCCGCCTGCGGGATCTCGATCCGGAAGGGCCTGATGTCCGTGTTCGTTGTCATGTCTTCACGGTAGGAACTATTGCGGCGAGGTTCCTTCCGCAATAGACAACGAATGTGAGCGGGGACAATGGTCAGGTGACCAGCCACTTCGACCGCTTCCTGGCTCAGCTCCCCGAGGTCGATGCCGATCGTGGCCGCGCGCTGTTCCGCCCGGCCCGGGTCGAGCGCGGCGAGTTGCTGGTCCGGGCCGGTGATCGGCCTGAGCGCGTCGGGTTCGTCGAGCGCGGGCTCTTCCGGCTCTACCAGACCGACGCCGCGGGCACCGACCGTACGCTCGCGTTCCGCGCCGAGGGTGAGCTCGTCTGCGCCTACAGCGCGGTGCTGCGCCGGGAGACCTCCCAGGTGACGATCGAGGCGCTCGAGCCCGCCGATCTGATGGTCGCTCCGCGGTCGGCGTACGACGCGATGGTCGCGGCGAGCTCGGGCTGGCAACAACTCGTCGCCAGGCTGACCGAGGCGCTCTACCTGCGCGTCGAGCAGCGGCAGGCCGAACTGCTGCTCGCCGACGCGGCCGAGCGGTACCGGCTGTTCCTGGCCGGCCACGAGGACCTCGCCACCCGGCTCACGCAGCGCCACATCGCGTCGTACGTCGGGATCACGCCGGAAGCCCTCAGCCGGATCCGGCGGCGATTGATCTCGATCAACGACGAGCGGCCGGATGCTGCCTACGGTCGGGATCATGACGACGATGCGCGCGATGGCAACCGATCAGGTCGGCCCCGGAGCACGGCTGCGGCCGCACACCCTGCCGGTGAAGGAACCCGCTGACGGCGAGGTCCTGATCAAGGTGATGGCCGCGGCGGTCAACCCCGCCGACCTCGGCATGGTGGCCGGCAACTACCGCTGGTACGACGAACTCCGGCTGCCACTCGTACCTGGGTACGACGTCGCCGGCGTGGTCGAGGGTGGGGACTGGGTTGCTGGGGCTGCGGTGATCGCGAGTACCGGTCACTCGCGGACGCAGGTTGGCGGGTTCGCCGAGTACGTGACGCTGCCCGCCGCACAGGTGGCGGCGGCTCCCGCGAACCTCGACTGGACCGAGGCGGCCACGCTGCCGCTCGCCGGACTGACCGCGTACCAGGCGCTGGAGCTCCTCGACCTCGCACCGGGCAGCACGCTGCTGGTCAACGGGCCGCGCGGTGCTGTCGGCCGGTTCGCTGCTGAGCTCGCCGTCTCGCGCGGAATCACCGTGCTCACCCCGGATCGGGGAGAGGAGTCGGCGCCGGGGTCGGCCGATGCCGCCCTCGACGTGGTCGGTGGTCCGCGAGCTCGTGCGGCGTTCGCGGCGGTGCGCGACGGCGGGAGCTACGTGACGACCGTGCCGGAGTTCTGGGTTCCGGGCGGTCAGTTCGCCGCGGACCGGGGCATCGATCCCAGGATCGTCCGTGCCGAGCCAGACGGGCGCACGCTGGATCACCTCGCCCGCGCTGCGGAGGCGGGTCACCTCACCGCGACCGTCGCCAAGACACTGGCGCTGACGGACGCTGGGGACGCCCTCGATCTGCTGCAGGCCGGGGGCGTCCGCGGCAAACTCGTCCTGGTCCCCTGACCCGCCGGCCGCTCGGAGCTGGCCCAGCCGCGAGTCGGGTAGCCGGTCAGGCCTGGCCGGCCTGCTCCTCTGGGGTGGCCTTGCGGACGACCAGGCGGGTCCAGGCGCCGACGTAGACGCGGTCGTCCGGGTTCAGCTCCTGGCGCTGGCCCGGGATGATCGGGTCCTCGGGGAGCGGTCCGGCGGCGGGAGCGACGTACGTACCGTTGGAGGACTGCAGATCCTCGACCCACCAGCGCTGGCCGTCCGTGGTGAGCTGCGCCTGGCGCCGGCTCACCCCGGTGTCGTCGCCGCAGTCGATCTCGGGGGAGATGTTGCGGCTGCGGGACGGGCGCCCGATCAGCACGCTCTTCTCGACCAGCGGGATCACCGCCGGCAGGCCCGGAGACGGACACGGGTCGTCGCTCTGCTGCACGGCGTACCAGTCGGGGTCGACCCAGCGTTCGACCACCCAGTCGGCGACCGCGGTCGGCGCGGGCGGCACCGGCGGTGGAGTGGACAGGTCGAGGGACGAAGCCGCCCGCGGCATGGTGCCGGTGGTGAAGTCGTAGCCGCAGTTCTCACAGAAGAGGGCGTCCGTGGCCGCCGGCTCCGAACAGTTCGGGCATGTCTGGGCCGTGGGTGCCGGTGCCGGCGCAGCGACAGCCGGGGCCGGTACCTGCGCGGCGGCCGGGGCACCCGCCGCGGCGCCGATCGGCAGCCCGCAGACGTCGCAGTAGTCGGTCGAGACGGACGGGTGCCCGCTCGGACAGCTGACTGTCGTCATTTCTTCACCCGGGTGGTTTTGGTGGAGGCCGTGTCGAGCGCCATCTCGTCGGCCTTCTCGACCGTCCGCTTGAGCCGCACCGTACCCGTGTCCTGGTCGTCGATGTCGACGACCTTGCGCAGCCGGGTGGTGGCCTCCTCGTTGCCGGTCTGGGCGGCGAGCTGGACCGCGCGGCCGAGCTTCGTGGTCGCCGTCGCGGTGTCGCCCGCGGCCTTCGCGGCCAGGCCCTCCTGGATCGCCTCGGCGAGCTCGGTCTGCCCGGTGTAGTGCGCGACCTCCGGGCTGATCCGCGTGGTCAGCGCCTCGTCGGCGGACCACAGCGCCTTGACCAGGCCCTGCGCGACCACATCGTCGCCGAGCACCAGCTGCACCCGGGCGGCGAGCTGCTCCTGCCCGACGCCCTTGGCGGCAAGGCGGATCGCCACGTGGTAGTCGCGGGACTCGTCACCCCACGAGCCGGTCGGGTACGAGCCGGTCAGCGCGTTGATCGCCGTACGTCGAGTGGTCAGGTCCTCGACCGTGGGAGCGACCTGGCGGACGAACAGGACCTCGGCACCCTGCGGCGCCCAGACCCGGAGGTCGGCCTGCGCGACACCGCGGCTCATCGCGTTCTGGATCAGCTTGGAGAACTCGGCCGCCAGCTGGTCCGGGGCCGGGATGATGTCGACCGTACCGAGGAGCGCTTGTGCGATCCGCCGTACCTCGTCGACCTGCCAGGCCACGCCGACGCCGCGGCAGTCGCACTGGAACTGGCCGGTGACGGCCTGGATGGTCTGGGTCAGTACCTCAGGCGTCTCGTGCTGGTTCTCGCCGTCGGTGAGCAGGATGGCGTGCTTCTGGGTCAAAGACGGCACGGTCGCGAACACCCGCGAGGCGAGCCGCAGCCAGGTGCCCATCGCGGTGCCGCCGTCGGCGTAGAAGCGGGCCACCGCGTCCTTGGCCGCCTGCCGGGTGAACTGGTCCATCCGCACCATCACCGGTTCGGGTGACGGCGGGAACGCCAGCTGGGCGCGGTCGTTGCCGGAGATCACCGCGAACCAGACCCCGTCGAGGATCTGGTCGAGCGCGGTCTGCGCGGCGAACGCGGCGGCCCGGACCCCGTCCTTGCCCATCGAGCCCGACGTGTCGACGATGATGATCTCGCCCGCGTCACCGCTGCCGGACTGTCCGGCCGCGCCGGCGCCGCTGCAGTCCACCGTGACGATGGCGTGCACATCGGTTCCGCCGTCGGGCAGGAATTCGTTCTGGTAGACGGAGGCGGTGAAGTCGGCCATCTCGGGTCCCTCTCCTTAGATTCGCGCCAGCGCGACGGTGATGTTGTCCTGACCGCCCTGGGCGTTGGCCCAGTCGACCAGGGCGGACGCGGTGGCTTTGGGCTCGCCACCGTTCGCCGCAGCGGTCTGACGTACGAGGTCGGCCAGCGGTGCCGCCTCGGAGCAGTAGTTCCACAGTCCGTCCGAGCAGACCACGACCCAGCCGGGACCGGTCACGTGGACTGTCGTCGTACGAGGCGTGTGGTCCGGAGCGTCCTTGCCGAGCCAGCGGGTGATCGCGTGCGCATGCGGACCGGACTCCGCCTCCGCCCGCGAGATGCCGGTCGCGATGAGCTCCGCGGCCCAGGAGTCGTCCACGGTGAGTGCGACGGCCTCGGCGTCGTCCGGGAACCAGTACGCGCGACTGTCCCCTACGTTGCCCGCCACGAGCAGACCGTCCTCCAGGACCGTCGCCACGAACGTGCACGACGCCGGGTTGGGACTGTCCGGACTCGTGTTGTCGATGACAGCGTCATTGGCCGCGTCGGCAGCCGCCTTGAGCCGGGCCACGATCGCACTGCCCCGGGACGACTCGGTGCCCATGCCCAGCGCGTGCCCAGCAGTCAGTACGTCGCGAGCCGCGCGGGCCGCCGCCAGCGAAGCGACATCCGAGTCCAGTGACGAGCTGACACCGTCGCAGACGACCAGCAGCGCCCGGCTGCCCGGCTCAGCGTCCGCAGCGATCGCCATGGCGTCCTCATTGCGGCTGTGCCTGATACCCCGGTCGCACACGCCGGCGACCCACGGCGAGGGCTGCTCGCTGAAGTGATCGCGGACCTTGGCGGCCTTGGTGCCGCAAGTCTCGCAGTAGCCCTCCGCACCGATCACACCGCCACAGGACTGGCACGGGCCCGCGACCGGAATGGCGCCGGTATTGATCTCGATCGTCGGCTCGGTGTCCGTGTCCAAGGCAGGTGTGCTGGGCGTGGCGCTGCCCGGGTTGAGCTCGGCGCCGCAGGCCTCGCAGAAGCGATCGGACTCGGAGACCGGCCCCCCGCAGCTGGGGCAGACCGTCTGGGTCGTACTCGTCATCGCAACGTCCATCCTCGAACTTCGTTGGCCTGGTCAACCAGGGCGATCCGTTCCGGCCGGCTCCCGGCCTGGTCGGCCAGCTGCCGGTAGGTGGCCTCGAGCCCGTCCCGCAGGGCCGGCTCGGTGGCCTCCCGGCCGTCGATCCGCAGCTCCTTCTGCGGACCGGACTGCTGGACCTCGGCCAGCGCGGTCCGGAACACGTCCGCGGCCAGGTTGGCCCGGTCGACCGGGTCGATGGTCAGCGACTCGATGCTGTTCATCGCCTGGGCGAGCGCGGGAAGGCCACGGCCCGATCCTGCCAGGAGTCCGGCTCGCTGGCGACGAGCCCGCACGTACGAGCCGCTGGTGCGCGGCACCAGGTCGAGCGCGGCGAGGGCGCCGTCGAGGTCGTTGCGCTGCGTGCGGATGGCGGCCAGACCGAAGGCCGAGGGGGCGATGTAGTTGGCGTCGGTCCGGGCGCAGGTGAGATAGAGGCCCTCGGCAACGTCGAACTCGTTGCTCAGCTCACAGGCGATCCCCAGCGCGAGCTTCGGCGCCAGCTCTCCCGGGACCTGGCCGTAGACGGCGTTGAAGGCGGACTGCGCGGCTGCCGAGTCGCCACGGGCAAGCGCGACCAGTCCGGCCATCCAGACGGCCCGCCACTCCCACGGGTCCGCCGCGAGCAGGTCGGTCACCGCGGTGTCGACCATCTCGTAGCGGGACTCGCCAACCTCGAGTGCGGCCTCCGCGACCTCCAGCAGGGTTTGCGGAGACTGCTCCGGCGCGTCGACGAGCAGCTCGAGCCGCTTGGCGGGGTCCGGCACGCTGACGGTCTTCAGCCAGCCGGCCATCTTGTCGCTGTCGTCCGGCGCGAGCGAAGGCAGCTGCTGCCATGGTGCGGCCGCGTCACCCAGTCCGGACGCCTTGTCGCCCGGCGTACCGAACAGCAGCGACGACGCGGAGTGCTGCGCCGCCTTGACGCCCTGCTTGTCCGCGACCACCTCACGCAGTACGCCGAGGAGCTGGACCCGGAACTCGTCCGCGCTCTGGAACCGGTCCGCCGGGTCCTGGGCGCAGGCCTTGGTCAGCAGGCGGTACACCGAGTCGTACTTCTGGAACAGCGGTACGTCGGTCACGGGGGGCAGCGAGTCGACGTACCGGGACTGGTAGCCGCGGAACTCCATCGCGAGCACGCACAGTGTCCGGCCGAGCGTGTAGATGTCGGACGCGATCGACGGACCGACCTCGGCCACCTCGGGGGCCTGGAAGCCGACCGTGCCGTAGATCGCGGAGTCCAGGTCGTCGATCCGCCGGACACCACCGAGGTCGATCAGCTTGACCGCGTCACCGACCTGGATGATGTTGTCCGGCTTGAAGTCGCAGTACAGCAGGCCGAGGTCGTGCAGGTACGAGAAGGCCGGCAGGATCTCCAGGAGGTACGCGATCGCCTGGTCGATCGGCAGCGCGTCGTACTGACCGTTGTTCGCGGCCATCCGTTGCTTGAGCAACGTCTTCAGCGAGGTGCCGCCGACGTACTCCATCACGATGTAGCCGGCGCCGTCATGGGTGACGAAGTTGTAGATCTCGACGATCAGCGGGTGCTCGACCCGGGCCAGGAACTGCTGCTCGGCGATCGCGGCCGCGACGGCGTCGGGGTCCTCGGAGTTCAGCAGGCCCTTCAGCACCACCCAGCGGTCGGACACGTTCTTGTCCCGGGCCAGGTAGATCCAGCCGAAACCACCGTGTGCCAGGCAGCCGGCCACTTGGTATTGACCGCCGACCAAGTCGCCCGCCTGCAGCTTCGGCGAGAACGAGAAGCGGTTGCGGCACTTCGGGCAGAAGCCCTCGGTCCGGCCGGGCTGGCCCGCGCGGGACCGGCCGACCGGGTTGCCGCAGTTCGGGCAGTTCCGGCGGTCCTCCGGCACCTGCGGGTTGACCAGGATCGCTTTGCTCGCGTCGATCGCGGGGATCGTCGGTACGTGCGTCAGCCCGGCACCGAGCCGCGCTCCGCGCAACCGGGTGGACGACGTCCCGAGCTTGCGGGTCAGCTTCGACCCGGCCTGGGCGGCCCGGGCGGAACCGAGCGGCGTCGACGCGAGCCGGTTCGACGCGCGGGACACGGTCGACGGCGTACTGATCGGGTCGGGATCGCTGGTCACGGCCGGGGCGCCGGAGACGGCCGACGGGCTCGTGGTGCCGTCGGGCGCGGGGGAGCCGCAGACGTCGCAGTACCCGTCGACGAAGGTGCCGGTGCAGCCGGGCTGATTGCAGGCGCCGGTCGACGGGTCAGTCGACGTGGCGGGGGCCGCGGCCGCGGGTGAGCCGCAGACGTCGCAGTACCCGTCCAGGATCGTGCCCGTGCAGCCGGGCTGGGTGCAGGCGGTGGTCGTCATTTCGTCCCTCCTGTGGCTTCCAGGTAGGCCTGGTACGCCGTCACGAGTGCGCCGAGCCGGAGCGTGTCGACCGGCTCCGCCTCGATCACCTGGCGGCCCCGCCGGTAGAGCTCCGCGAGATCCTCATTGCCTCGGGCAACACTGTTCGCCTTCACCTGGTAGGCGTCCAGCCGGGCGGCCAGCTCGTCGCGGCGTTCGAGTGCGGCGCCGTACGCCGCCTGCGCCTGACCCAGCGCCCGCCGTACGGCGTCCAGCCGGGTCAGGTACTTCTCCAGCTCGGCCGGGGTGTTCGGCACCGGGCCGAGTGCGGTCACATCGGGTACGGCGAGCCGCGGGGCGGGTGTGACCGCGGCGACCGCCTTGTCGGCGAGGGCGCGCACCGCGGTGCCCTGCGCCTCCAGTTCACCGCGCAGGGATCGGGCGCGGGCGACGTCGGCCGCGCGCTCCTTGCGGGTCGCGGCGCCGACGATCAGGTCGCGCTCGGTCCGGGCCGCGTCGATCTCGAGCGGACCGATCAGTCCGCCGATGTCCGCGCCGCGCTTGTTGCGGTCGGTCAGATCGATGACGCGGCGATCGAGGTCGTGGTGCTCGGCGAGCGCCGCGTTGCGGACGGTTGCCGGCTCTTGCTTGACGAGGTCGCTGATCCGCTCGACCTGAGCGCGCAGCTGCCGCAGGTGGGCGGCGAGGTCGGCGTCGCCCGGCTCCAGTGCCAGCTTCGCCCGCAGGCTCGACGCGAGCGCATCCGACAACTTGCATGCCTCAGGCAACGAAACCGCGAGCGACCCGCCGGCGCCGCCGGTGTCCAGGCCGCCCCAGATCAACGTCGAGATCCGCTCGGTTTCCTTGGTCCCGACCCGACCGGAGTCCCAGGTCACCAGGATCAACTCATACCGATCCGATACGGCCTTCCACACCGCCATGCTCAGTACGACGTCCGCACTCAGAGCATCCGCATCCGGCGCATGCAACGCAGCCTGATCCAACTCGTCGAGCTCAGCCTTCCGCCGATCCCGCCAAGTCCCCAACGCATCGAGGAAGGACAGCAGCTCCGAAGCCGGAACGCTGCTCCCCATCCTCCCCGGCGGCGCCGGCGCACTCGCCGTCGGCGTACGAACAGTCATCGATTCACCGGCCGTACACAGGCGCCGGCGGAGCCTTCAGCTCGCCCAGCGCAGGCTTGAGCCACGTGTTGTACGACGTCATCCAGGTGCCGTTCTCCTTCATCTGCGCGAGCACGCCGTTCACGAACTTCACGAAATCCACGTTCTGCTTCGGGATCCCGAGGCCGTACGGCTCCTCGCTGAACCTCTCGTCGAGCACCTTCGCGTACGGGTCCTGCGCGACATCGCCGGCCAGCACCGTGTCGTCACCGCTGATGCCGTCCGCCTCGCCCTGCTGGAACAGCACCAGACAGCCGGTGTCGGTGTCGGCGGTGATCGGCTTGACCGCCGGGTTCGCCTTCTTCAGGTTGTCCAGGCTGGTCGACCCGGCCGGGGCGCAGATCGTCTTGCCGGACAGGTCGGCCACTGTCTTCGCCGTGGAGTCGCTCTGCACCAGCGTCTTCTGGCCGGACCGGTAGTACTCGGCGGAGAAGGCGATCTGCTGCCACCGGGCGCAGTTGATCGTCATGTTCCGCGCGACGATGTCGACCGAGCCGGCCTGCAGGGTGGGGATCCGCTGCGGGCTGGAGATCACCCGCAGCTCGAGGTGCCCCTTGTCAGTGCCGAAGATCGCCGTCGCGACGGCCTTGACCATGTCGATGTCGAAACCCCGGATCTGGCCGGTGATCGGGTCCCGCGCTCCGAGGTTGAAGCTGTCCGCGGAGACCCCGGCGATCAGCCGGCCCCGGTCCTTGATCTTGGCCATCGTGGTGCCGGCCGGCATCGCTCCAGGGGCAGGCAGCGGCCCGTCCGGCGCGTACGACGCCAGCGGGTTCCCGCAGTTGGGCTGGGCGGCCGGCGGTGCCGCCGACGTCACGGTGGGCTGCGGCTTGGCGGGGATCTCGGTGGCGGCGTAGTCGCCGGAGCCGCAGGCGGTCAGCAGCAGGGCGGCCGCGGCGGCGATCGGGATGAGCTTCTTCATCGGTATTCCCCCAGTCGCTGTGACATGCCCCAGGCCACCAGGAGGGCGGCGACGATGCCGATCGGCAGGCCGAGCCAGCCGATCGGCGGGAGGCCGTCGCGGGCGTCGGTCAGTTCGTCGCTGACCGCATCACTCGTGGTCTGCAGCTGGTCGGCCGAGCTCTCGTCGAACGCGGTGAACTTGTCCACGCAGTCGTTCTCGTTCTGCTCGCTGCCGACGGCCAAGGCAACGGCGCCGTCCCAGTCGCCACGCGTGTCTGCCTTGCGGACCTGGCCGTGGACGATCTTGTACGCGGACCAGCGGTCCTGCAGGCCGTCCGTCGTACCCGAGGCCTTGCCGAGTTGGTCGTCGACCACCGCGGCGGCGTCGTTGTAGGCCTTGTCGAAGGCGTCGCCCGAACCGCGCGCGATCAAGGTGAGGCTCTCGTTCGACCTGGCGTCGTACGCCGCGATCCGGGCCCGCGACAACGCCAGGGTCTTGGCGTACGCATTGTCGCCCGTGTCGGACGCCTTCCCGGCGGCGCTGGACAGCGCGACCCCGCCGACGATCGTGGTGAGCAGGACGAGCAAGGCGCCGGCCGCGATCGGGACGTTGACGTAGCGGTGGGTACGGCGGGCCAGCCAGCGGAGCGTGATCGCGAACACCACCAGGGCGAGCAACCCGCTCACGACGACCCAGATCGTGCCTTTCCCGACGCCGTCGAACTCCGTGTTGACCCGTTCCTCATTGGCCTGCACCAACGCCTTCACCAACGGGAGCGAGTCGTTCTGCAGTACGGCGTTCGCGTCCTTCAGGTACTGCGATCCGATCGGGAGGCCCTGCCGGTTGTTCGCGCGGGCCTGCTCGATCAGGCCTTCGTACGTGATCAAGGTCTGGTTGAGCGCACCCAGCGCCTGCTGATCGGCCGGCTGGGCGGTGGCGGCTTCCGTGATCAGAGCGGCGGCGTTGCCCAGCGAGTCGACGAAATGCTGCCGCTGCTCCGGCGGCTCGAGACCGCCGACGAGGAACGCGTTGGTCGCGTCGGCGTTCGCGCTGACCAGGTTGGTGTGGATCGCCTGGATGCGGACCAGTTGCGCGGCGTTGGCCTCGGCGCGATCGAGGGCCCCGTCGGACTGCCGGAAACCCTGGGCGGCGGCGAGACCGAAGATCACGCTCATCGCCGCGGCGGCGAGCAGGAAGGCGCGCATGCGCCCCGGTGTGCCTTCGAACCACGCGGCAACCGCACTCCGCGGGCTGCGCGTCCGCTTGGCCGGCACCTGCTGCGTGACGTTGCTGGGTTGCTGCGCCGGCGGCGACCAGGTCGCGGGCGGCGCACTCTGTGTTTGGGTCACCCGTCGTCTCCTTGCTCGGACTGGTCTGGTTCCTCGGACTCCCCTGGCGGCTCGGGCTCGGGCTCAGGCTCTGCCTCGGGTGGCGGCTCGGGGTCGTCGGTCAGGTCTTCGGCGAGGATCTGACGCAGTTGGTCCTTCGTCGGTGCCGTCACGTCGCGCAGCCGCCAGGCGTGCCGGCCGATCGCGGCTTCGAGCGCGTTCCGGGCGAATCGCCCGTTGCCGAACGAGCTGCCGCGCGGCGTCGTAGCCAGGATCTCCCGGAACTTGTCGAGCGCTTCCGGGACCAACTCGTAGTCGGCGGCCTCGGCGAGGCCGGTGAGGATGTCGGTGAGTTCGTCGTCGGTGTAGTTCTCGAACCCGATCGTGGTCCGGAACCGGCTGGCCAGCCCCGGGTTCGCGGCGATGAACGCCTCCATCGGCTCGGGGTACCCGGCAACGATCACGACCAGGTCGTCGCGCCGGTCCTCCATCTCCTTGACCAGCGTGTCGACGGCTTCCCGTCCGTACTGGTCGGCCCCGTTGTCACCCGAAGTCAGGCTGTACGCCTCGTCGATGAACAGCACCCCGCCGGCCGCGGACGCGACCACCTCGGCGGTCTTCGTCGCGGTCTGGCCGAGATACCCGGCGACCAGTTCGGACCGGTCGACCTCGACGAGCTGTCCCTTCGACAGCAACCCGAGCACCTTGTAGATTCCGCTCACCAGCCGCGCCACCGTGGTCTTGCCGGTGCCCGGATTCCCCACGAACACCAGATGCCGCGTAATCGTCGGGCTCTTCAACCCGGCCTCGATCCGCAGCTTCTCCACCCGCAGTACGGCGACCTGCCGGTGCACTTCGCGCTTTACCCGTGCCAGCCCGGTCAGCTCATCGAGGTCGGCCAGCAACTCCTCAACCGTCTTCGCCGGCTCTGCCTCAACGGCCTCGGCGGCTGCGGCCGGCTCCGCTTGCCCGGCCTCGGCGGCCGACGTCGCCGGGACCGCCGGCGTTGACCCGGCCTGCACCGGCGTCGCCCCAACCTGAAGAGGCCGGGCACCCGCCGCCTGCAGTTGCGCGGCGGCGGCAACAGACGCGTTGCCAATGACCCGCATCGTCGGTTCGCCGAGCGTGCAAGCCGCCGACGCCACCTCGGCGAGCGCCTCGGCATAGGCGACCTTCTCGGCCGACCCCTCGGCGATCAGTTCACTCAGCACCGCGGTCGGTGCACCTCGCCAGCGACGACCGCGAACGGCGCTGTCGAAGAAGTCCCGCGTGGTCGCACCGGGGTTGGCCTTCGCCCAGTCCACGGGCGCGCCTGGAGCGGACTCGGCCAACGCGGCGGCCAGCGACAGCGCCTCCGTGCGGGCGCGATCCTCCGCGACACCGGCGCGCGCGGCGACGGTCAGCAGCTCGGCGAGTGCCTGCTGCAGTGACTTGCCCCCCTCGCCGCTCATGCCCCTCCTCGTCCAGGTGGTGGTTGCAGTGGTCCGGTGTCCGGTGGTGGTGTCGATTCCGTCGGGCCGAGGGCCAACGCTCCACCGGTCGACCCGGTGCCGAACTTCTCCTGCAGGAATCGGCCGTGGGCGATCAGCGCCGCCGCGTCGGCCCGGTTGACCGCGTCGAACACTTTGTCCATCGTCGCGGCCAAAAGGTCCAACTGGTCGATCAGGATCATCAGCGACGTCTTGCCCCGGTCCACGGGCCGCGTGTCCGCCCACTGCCGTGGCAGCCGCAGGTACCCGCCGATCGCCTCCGGCAGGTAGTCGGTCGCCGTCGCCATCACGGAGTACGCCTGCGCGCTGCCACCGAGGTTCCCGAGCCGTGGGATCGTCTCCCGCACGGTCCGGACCACCCGGTTGACCCGTGACGCGACCACGGCCGGTACGGCGCCGTCCGCGACCAGCTGCTCGACGCGGACGAGCGCCGCGAGCAGGTCGTCGTTCGTCGGAGCGCGGGGAGACGGGGCAGGCTCGGGCTCCTGCTTGCGGCCGGTCAGCCGCGCCAAGAAGTCACCGAGTGTCATGCAGTTCCCTGTCCCCCAGTTGACTTCTGCTTCAGCGACCGAGGTCGAGGTCGAGGCTGCCGTGGACGACCCGCTGGTCCTGCTGCGCGACCCGGTCCAGGTAGCTGCGGGACTTGGTCACCTCGGTCTCCAGCGTGCCGATGGTGGCGGCCATGTTGTCGAGCGCCTCGACCTTGAAGGTGTCGATCGCGTCCATGGTCGCGTAGATGTTCGCGAACGCGGCCTGCAGCTGCGGCAGCCCGATCGTCGCGGATGCCGCCTGCTGCTGGATCGCGACCGAGTTGTCCTTCAGCATTTGCGACGTGCGCTCGATCATGTTGCTGGTGGTCGTGTTCAGCGCGCTGATCTGGTCGAGCACGAGCTTCTGGTTGCTGAGGGCCTGCGCCACGATGACCGCAGTACGCAGCGCCGAGACGGTCGTGGTCGAGGCGCGGTCGACGCCCTTGATCAGCTCGATGTTGTTCTTGATCACGATGTCGATGGCCAGGTAGTTCTGGATCGACACGGCCAGCTGGGTGAGCAGGTCCTGGTGCTTCTGCCGGACGTAGAACAGCAGGTCCTCGCGGAACGCCTTCGCCTTGTCCGGGTTGGTCGCGTCCAGCTCGGCGATGGCCGCGGACAGTCGGGCGTCGAGCCGCTCGGCGACGTACACGTACTGGTTCAGCCGGGTCATGGCGTCCCAGAGGTTCTGCTTCTCCAGGTTCAGCGCGGCGTTGTCCTTGCCGAGCTCGTCCTGGCCGTTGCGCAGTGCGTGAAGGATGCCATCGAGGTGGCTCTGCGCGCTCTGGTACTTGCGGAAGTAGTCCTCGATCTTGTTCCCGAACGGGATCATCCCGAGCAGCTTCTTCGGCCCGGCGGCTTCCTTCGGGTCCAGGTCCTCGACCGTACGGCGAAGGTCGAGCAGCGTCTT
The DNA here is from genome assembly GCF_055562215.1 of Kribbella sp. NPDC020701. NCBI lineage: Bacteria > Bacillati > Actinomycetota > Actinomycetes > Propionibacteriales > Kribbellaceae > Kribbella > Kribbella sp. NPDC020701. The sequence continues at coordinate 94,215 of NZ_JBVHFT010000013.1, forward strand.
GCCGACGGTCGACCCTTCGGACAGGCCGCCCTCCTGCAGCGCCCGTACCGGTGCCTTGAGCAGGCGGTTCGAGCTGTCCGCGGCGGCGCGGATGTCGACGTCGCCCATGCTCCGGACGTCACTGGCCTTGGCCGCGAACTCCGGCGACCGCGGCTCGGCCGCCATCAGCGAGGTCAGGAAGGTGTCCACCTTGGCGTCGAGCGCCGGCAGGGCCGCCGCGTCCACGGCCGGTGCCAGACTCGGAGCGGCCGTCGCGGCGACGGGCTGTGACGGTGGCGGAGCGGTCAGTATCAGTCCCGGAGCTGTCGCGGTCGGCGGCTGCAACGGCGACACCGCCGGCTGCGCCGCGGCGGCTCCCGCACCTGCTGTGTTGTCTGCTTCGGTCATCGTCGTTCCCCTCCGGTGGCCTCCGCGAGCGTCCCCTCGCCCGCGCACTGTCACCTCCGTGACGCGCACACAATCTACGCGGTTCCAGGTCTTTCTGACTGTCCCGTTGCCTACTCGTTGTTAGCTGCGACGGTAGCCAACGAACGCAAAGCCGTCGTGGGGGTCGCGGGCGGTTTCGGTCCAGGCGGCGGGGTCGAGATCCGGGAAGGTGATGTCGCCCGTGGGGGACTGGTCGACCTCGGTGAGTTCGAGGCGGTCGGCGTACGGGAGGGCCTGGCGGTAGATCTCGCCGCCGCCGGCCACGTAGAGGTCACCTTCGTACTTGAGCGCTTCTTCGAGGGTGTGGACGACCTCGACGCCGTCGGCGGACCAGTCCGGTTGGCGGGTGACGACGACAGTACGGCGACCGGGGAGCGGCCGGCCGATCGAGTCGTAGGTCTTGCGGCCCATCACGAGGGTGTGGCCGAGAGTGAGCTGCTTGAAGTGCTGCAGGTCCTCGCGGATCCGCCAGGGCAGATCGTTGTCCCGCCCGATCACACCGTTCCGCCCGACCGCGGCAATCAGAATGATGCTCATCCACGTCCTCGCTTCGCTCCGGGCGCGGATGAGACACGAGGCCGGCTGTGCTTGATGATGCCCTCGCTTCGCTCGGTCATACGGCGATGGGCGCCTTGATCCCGGGGTGCGGGTCGTACCCGATCAGTTCGACGTCGGCGATCTCGTAGGAGTCGATCGAGTCGCGCTTGGCGAGTTGGAGGGTCGGGAGCGGCCGGGGCTCGCGGGTGAGCTGCAGGCGGGCCTGGTCGAGGTGGTTCAGGTACAGGTGGGCGTCACCGAGCGTGTGCACGAAGTCGCCGACCTCGAGCCCGGTCTGCTGCGCGACCATGTGCGTCAGCAGCGCGTACGACGCGATGTTGAACGGGACCCCGAGGAAGATGTCGGCCGACCGCTGGTACAGCTGGCAGGACAGCCGGCCGTCGGCGACGTAGAACTGGAACATGGTGTGGCACGGCGGCAACGCCATGCTGTCCACGTCCGCGACGTTCCACGCGCTCACGAGGTGCCGGCGGGAGTCCGGGTTGTTCTTGATCGCCTCGATCACGCCCGCGATCTGGTCGACGTGCCGGCCGTCCGGCGTCGGCCAGGACCGCCACTGGTAGCCGTACACCGGGCCGAGCTCGCCGTCGGCGTCGGCCCACTCGTCCCAGATCGAGATGTTGTTCTCGTGCAGCCACTTGATGTTCGTCGACCCGCTGAGGAACCAGATCAGCTCACCGATCACCGACCGCAGATGCAGCTTCTTGGTCGTCACCGCCGGGAAACCGTCGCGGAGGTCGTAACGCGACTGGTGGCCGAACACGCTCAGCGTGCCGGTCCCGGTCCGGTCGCCCTTCTGCACCCCGTTGTCCAGCACGTGCCGTAGAAGATCCAGGTACTGCTGCATGTGGTCAACCTACAGCCCTGGCAGACTCGCAGCGTGGAACAGGTGCTCACCCTCGTCGTGCGAGTCGAGAAGAACGCGCGGCCCGCGCAGACGGATGCGTTGGAGACGGCGGCGCGGGCGGTGCTGGCGATCCTGGCGGACGAGCGGTCGGCGGATGTGGGGGAGTGGGCCGAGGCGATGCACGCTTGGCAGGACGACCGGATCCGGAAGATCGTGAAACGCGCCCGCGGCATCGAGTGGCGCCGTGCTGAAGGGGTGCCGGGAATCACGATGACCGGGGTGACCGCGGAGGTACGCGTGTTTCCGCCGACACCGGTGGATGCCGTCCCCGCGGAGATCGCCAATCTGCAGGTGAGTGGCACCGACTTCGAGGATCCCGAGGAGCTTCCGGCGCTGGAGCCCGGCGTACCAGTGCTGTGGTTGAACCCAGGGCTGGAGATGTCGAGCGGGAAGGCGATGGCGCAGTGTGGTCACGCGGCGCAGCTCGCCTGGTGGGAGTTGTCGGCCGAGGCGCGCAAGGAATGGGCTGCGGCGGACTTCGCGCTGGCGGTCCGTACGGCAAGTCCGGCCCGGTGGAAGGCCTTGCTGGCCCGCGGCCTACCCGTGGTCCAGGACGCGGGCTTCACCGAAGTTGAGCCCGGGTCCCGGACCGTGATCGCGGATCATCCTTTGCTCACGCGGTAGTGCAGGTGTGTGACGCGGTCACCTACGACGATCTTCGGGTCGTCCAGCAGGATCTGGTCGCCGACGTAGTCACCGAAGAAGCGGACTCCGGTGCCGAATACCACCGGGACCAGGTTGTACGCGATCTCGTCGACCAGACCGGCGGCCAGTGCCTGGCCGGTCAGGTTGCCGCCCGTGACCGAGACGTCGTGGTCGCCGGCGTACTCCTTGGCCTGGGCGACCGCTTCCTCGATCCCGTTCACGAACGTGAACGGCGCGTCGGGGAACGGCCAGTCGGCCGGCGGCTCGTGGGTGACCACGAAGACGTGGTCGCCGACCGCGGGTACGCCGTTCCAGCCGTTGGTGATGTCGAACAGGCGCCGGCCGATCACGCACGAGCGGACGTTCGGCCAGGTCGAGTTGATGTAGTCCGCGCTGGCCTGGCTCACGTGGAACGGCCGGTCCTGGTCGGTTCCGTAGATCTCGATCGGTCCGTTGTTGTACCAGTCGAACAGCGGGCCGACCCCGTCCTCGGTGTCGGCCACCAACCCGTCGAGCGAGACGACCGCCGCGGCGATGACGTTGCCCATGGCTACTTCTCCTTCACGACCCGATAGGTGAGGTGCTGCGCGGCCGGCGTCGAGACGGACTCGACCAGCTCCAGCCCGACAGCAGGTGCGGCGGTGGCCGGGAACAGGCGCGTCCCGTCGCCCAGTACGACGGTTGCCACGTGCAACCGCAGTACGTCGGCCAGCCCGGCCGCGAGCACCTCGTGACAGACCTGACCGCCGCCCATCACGTAAACGTCCTTGTTGCCGGCAGCCGCACGAGCCTGCTCGACGGCGTCCTCGACGGTGCGGACGAACCGGAATCGATCGCCCAGCCGGGTCTTCTCGGGTGCGGAGTGGGTGACCACGAAGACCGGCGGATTCACCTCGCCGGTCGGCTTGGCGCCGTACCCCATCTCCTCGTTCCAGCCGCCGGGACCGTCGATGATGTCGAACAGGTTCCGGCCCTGGATGACCGCACCGGTCGCCTCGAAGGCCGAGTCCAGGATGGCCTGGTCCGCGTCGGTGCCGTGGAAGACCCAGTCGTGCAAGGCCTCGCCACCGTCACCGAGCCCGTTGTCGAGACCGACGTTGGGCCCGGTGACGTAGCCGTCCAGCGACACCGAGATGTCGATGACGACCTGGCTCATGTCAGCTCTCCTTCGCGAGCAGCTCGGCCAGGCGGTCCATCGAGTCGTTGATGCCGTTCGCCATGCCGTACTCGATCGACTGGTCGCGGCTCTCGACCGAGGGGAACACCGACTGCTGGTGCAGGCGGACGCCCTTCTCGGTCGGCTCGAGCGTCATCTTCTCCAGGCAGACCTCGCCCGGCGCGCCCTCCCACTCGAAGGTCTGGATGATCACCTTGTCCTGCTCCACGGTGTGGAAGACACCACGGAAGGCGTACTCACCGGAGTCGTCCTTGTGGATGTAGCGGTACGTCCCGCCCGGGCGTACGTCGTACTTCTCGACCGTCGCGTCGAGGTCGCGCGGGCCGAGCCACTGCACGACCAGGTCCTTGTCGGTGACGATCCGGAACAGCTGCGCCGGGGTGGCGTCGAACTCGCGGATCACCTCGACGAACGGGGTGCCGGCGGGGGTGTTGATGGTTGTGCCACTCATCGTTCTTTCTCCCTCTGCAGTAGTGCTTCCATTCGGCGGAAGCGGCGTTCGGTCTCGAGCCGGTACTCGTCGATCCAGCTCGTCAGCGCTTCCAGGGCGGCCGGCACCAGGTGGCAGGGGCGGCGTTGCCCGTCCCGGGTCCGGGTGATCAGCCCGGCGGCCTCGAGCACCTGGATGTGCCGCGACACCGCCTGCTTGGTGATCGGGAACGGTTCGGCCAGCTCGTTCACGGTGGCCGGCCCGCGGGACAGTCGCGCGATCATCGCCCGCCGGACCGGGTCACCCAGTGCGGTGAAGGCCCGATCGAGCTGGTCGTCGTCAACCGTCATCTTTATCAACCATTCCCTTGATCAACCGATACGTTGAATATAGGAAGGCGGTCTGCCTGGTGTCAAGGGGTCTGTTTAAGCAACCTTGGTTGACATTCGAGCGTTGTCAACCTAAGTTGCTTAGATGACCGAGTTGGTGGATCCCGAGGACCCCGCGGCGGGCCTGGCCGCGGTGGTCGCGTTGCGCCGGCTGGCCGACCGGCTGGAGGACAGCCAGGTGGAGCAGGCGATGCGGGCCGGCTGGAGCTGGTCCGACGTGGCCGAGGTGCTGGGGGTCACCCGGCAGGCCGTACACAAGAAACACGCCCGGCGGCTGCTCGCCGCCGGCGTCGCCCTGAGGAGGCGTTGATGCCGTCGGATGCGCCCGGACGCGATGAGCTGTCCAAATCTGCGAAGGACATTCGCGCGCTGCTGGTCCGCGGCGCGCGCGAGGAGGCCCGCCGGGACGGATCCCGGACGATCGAGGCCGAGCATGTGCTGCTTGCGCTGGCCGCCACGGAGACGACGTCCGAGGCGCGGATGCTGGCCGAGGCGGGGCTGACCGAGGAGGCGATCCGGGCCGCGCTGACCCGCGAGTGGGAGCACAGCCTGGCCGTCGCCGGGATCGCGATCAAGATCGGCTTGTTGCCGATGGCAACAGCTGATGAGCACCGCGACCCGCACATCGGTGAGTCGACCAAGCTGCTGCTCAAGCGCGCGATGGACGCGCCACCGAAGATCGGCGCCGGCCGGATCGGCCCGACCCGCATCCTGGTCGGCCTCCTCGACACCGAGCGCGGCCGCGTCGCCCGCGCCCTCGAGGTGGCCGGCGTCGACCGCGCCGCGCTGCGCGCCAAGGCCGCCGAAGCCCTGGTCCAAGGCGTCCGCTAGATCGTTTCGAAGCCGGCCATCATCGCCATGTCTTCGTGTTCGAGGTTGTGGCAGTGGATGAGGTATTTGCCCTTGTGGGCGGTGAATCTGATCAGAACGTCGACGACCTCGGCCGGCCGGACGTCGACGGTGTCCTTCCAGCCGGCGTCGAACCCGCCGGGCTTGCCACCGCCGCGGCTGAGCACCTGGAAGGGCGCGAGATGGACGTGCACCGGGTGGTGGACGTCGGTGACGAACGACCAGATCTCGTCCTGATCCAGCTTCACCTGCGCCTGCATCACCGCGGGGTCGAACGGTTTTCCGTTGATCGTCCACCCTTTGTGCTCGCCCGCGTCTCCCCGGCTGAACCGCCACTTCCTCCGGACGACACCGGCGGGCTTCGGGAGTACGGCGTACGACGAGAGTTTGGCCGGGATGCTGCTCTCGTCGACGGCCTTGCGGGCGACCTTGAAACGCAGGACGTTGGCGTTGTTGTCCAGCTTGTTGACCAGCGTGACCTCATCGCCAGGCTGGTACGGCGAGAAGTCCACGATCACGTCGAAGCGCTCGGCCGGGGCGATCACCAAGGTCTTGTGCTCGGCCGGTGCGTCCAGCAGTCCACCATCGCTGCCGATCTGGACGAACTTCGCCGTCCCTTTGTCGAACGCGAGCTCGTAGCGGCGGGCGTTGCTCGCGTTCAGGATCCGCAGCCGATAGCGGACCGCGTCCACCTCGTGCACCGCCCACGGTGCGCCGTTCACCAGCGTGACATCACCGATGACGCCTTCCATGTACTGCGGCTCGACGCCGATGCCGTCCTTGGCCACCGGGTACAGGAACCCGCCGTTGTCGTCGAATGCGCGGTCCGCGATCACGAGCGGGATCTCCCGATCGCCTGCAGGCAAAGGCAATCGATCTTCCTCGTCGTCCCGGATGATGTGTACGCCGAACAGGCCGCGATAGACCTGTGGAGCGGTGTAGTCCATCGTGTGGTCGTGGTACCAGAGCATGGCGGCCCGCTGCGTGTTCGGGTACGCGTACATGCGAGTGCCCGTCTTCACGTCACCTCCACGCATGGCGTGGTGACCGGCGTGGCTCTCGCCCGGTGGCATCAGGAGGTCCAGCGGCCAGCCGTCGCTCGTGGCCGGCGTGTGACCGCCATGCAGGTGTACGACGGTCGACGAGTCGAGCTCGTTGACCTGCTCGATCACAGTGGTCCGCCCACTTCGTACGTCGAACGTGGGTCCTGGCAGGAGGCCGTCGTACCCCATCACCTCGGTCTTGAGGCCGGGGAGGATCTCCAGCCTGGCCTTGCGCTGCACGACGCGGTAGTAGTCGGCGGCGGCATCAGTGCGGACGGGCTTCTTCAGCGGTGGTATGGGCAGCGGCACCTTGAACGGCTCGGGCAATGGCGCCTTGCTGCGGAGGAGTTCACCGGCTTGGGCGGGCTTGGCCTCACTTCCGCAACTGGTCAGGGTCAGAGCAGCACCAACGGCTAGGAATCCGCGGCGGGACAGGGTCATCGCTTGGCCTCCCGGCGGCTCAGGCGTGCGGTGGGACGGAACGACCAGACGGTCATCCAGATGACGGTGATGACGATCGCCGTACCGAGTGGGACGTGGACGGCGAAGTTCTGCAGGTAGCCGAAGGTGAGCTGGACGAATTCGGCGACGAACAGCACCGCGGTGAGGAGGGTCGGCCAGACCCGACCGCCGCCGCCCAGCCAGTAGATCGCCGCGGCGACGAACTGGATCATCGCGACCATCCAGACCGTCGACCCGATCGGGCCGTGGATGTTCATCGCGTCGACGTTGCCGGACAGGAAGTAGCCGGCCAGGATCGGTTGCGCTCCGACGAGTACGGCGTGCAGCAGGAGGGTGATCCGGAGTCCCCAGAGGCTCGCGCGTGGCCGGCGTACCTGAGTCTTGATCGGCTCGATGGTGGTCGTCATACCGTCACCTGCACCCTCGTCGGTTGGCGCGCTGTCCAGAACGCGAAGGCGACCGCGGCTGCCACCAGGGCGATGCCTAGCGGGATGTGGATGGCGAGTTGGCGCGAGTACCCCATTGCGACCTGGAGAGCCTCGCCGAGCGTGATGAGCAGTGTCACCGCCGGGGCGAACAGCCGGCCGCCGGACCGCCACCAGATCGTTGCTATGAGCAACTGGATGAGGGCGGTGAAGGTGAGCGCCAGGCCGATCGGCTCGTGCAGGCGCATCGCCGGGCCGGAGCCGTTCAGGTACACGCCCGCGAGGATCGGCTGCAGGCAGATCGCGACGGCATGCACGCCGGCGACCACTCTGAGGGCGGTGAGGGGCTTCATGTAGACAGACAATAGTAGCCTGGCTACATGTAGATCAATCAGGTATCCCCCGGACGCGCAGAACCAGGGTCGGTGCGGTCCGGCGCGGCGTGCGGGGCGGCGTCGGTGCGCTCCGGTGGAGGTTCGGGTGGTGTCAGGTGAGGTGGCCGAGGGGCGCGACGTCGATGCCGGCGCGCTCGCAGACCCAGTGCGGGTCGGGGCCCAGCTCCGGCTCGATGCGGAGCTCGTGGTCGTGCAGGTCGTCGCAGGCGGTACACCGCGGCCAGCGAACACCGGAGTCGACCAGGCGGTCCTGGACATCCTGGGCGACCAGTCCGGCGATGTGTTCCGCGCCGTCCGGCCACTGATCCAGCCACCACTGCCGTCCGGCGACCGCGTCCTCGAGCAGCGACACCATCACGGCATCGTCGAATCCCCGCGCGGCCAGGTCATGCAAAACCATGGCCCGGGCGGTCAGCAACACACCTGGCTCACTCATCGCCCTTCAGAGTGCCAGACCCGACCGACAAAACCCCACGCCTCGCGTAAGACGTGGGGTTTCCCAACACCCATCACAGTGCTTGCGCCCTCACCTGGAGGGTTGCCCGGTCAGATTCTCAGTGGGCAACCCTCCAACTCGGGGGTTAACCACCGAGCTGGAGGGTTGTGCCACCGGGGTTAGGTGGTGGTGGGGCAGGTGGGGTCGATGCGGTCGGCCAGGCGGAGTTCGCGCTGGGCGGCGGTGCGGAGTACGGCGCTGAGCCGGGTGCGGACCGTGATGGCGCGGCGCGGGGCCGGCTCGTCGTACGGCTGCTGGGGAGCGTTCGGGAGCGCCGACTGCGACAGGGCGCGAGCGTTCTCGACTGCTGTGTTGCCGGCGATGAAGTACGTCATGATGCTGCTCCCTTCTGAGAGCATGGTGGTTCGGCCGGCGACCGGTCGGCCGTCGGATGTCGTGCGGTATCAGCCCGGGAACCCGATTGGGTCCTGGGTGTGCTGTGTGGTTGTCAGAGTTTCGGTGCGGGTCCGCTACTCGAGCGGACGACCAACTCGGTGGGCATCAGGAGCTGACGCTCGGTGCTGGCCGGGTCCAGCAGGATCCGGCCGACCGCGCGGCCCTTGTCCTTGATCGGCTGGTGGACCGTGGTCAATCCGGCCGGTCCGGCCGCCGGGATGTCGTCGAAGCCGGCCACGGTCAGGTCCCGTCCCGGGACCAGTCCGCGGACCTTCATCGCCTCCATCACGCCGAGCGCCTGGACATCGCTCAGTCCGACGATCGCGCTCGGACGGTCCTGCGAGTCGAGCACCCACTCCGCGCCGGCGAGCCCGGAGCTGAAGGCGTTGTGACCGCCGGAGACGATCCGCAGCCGGGCATCCGGCATAGCCTTCTGCAGGCCGCGAATCCGCAGCTCACAGTCGGTGTACCCGACCTCGTCGAGCGTCAGCTCCACCGGCCGGCCGCCGGCCGCCTGGGCGTTGTCGACCAGTACGACGATCTCGCGGTGACCGAGCCGGGCCAGGTGCTCGCCCAGCTGGGCGGCCGCTTCCACCTCGTCGATGGCGACCCAGGACAGGTCCGGGTGGTCGCCGCGGTCGGTGGAGACCGCCGGGATGCCGCGGTTGGCGAGGATGTCGAGCGCGGGGTGACCACCTGGGACGCAGAAGATCGCGGCGGCGTCGATGGCGGCCTGCTGGACGGCGTTGCTGCCGCCGGTGATGTCGGTCGAGCTGAGTGGCATCAGCAGCAGGCTGGTGGCGAACTCCTCGGCGACCTCGGCCAGGCCGGCCAGGAAGCCGACCGCGTACGGGTCCGAGAAGGCGTAGGCCAGCTTGTCGGTGAAGAGCACCCCGACCGAACCGGCCTTGCCGCTGCGCAACGCACGGGCGGATGCGTCCGGTCCGGCGTACCCGAGCTCGTGGGCGGTGCTCAGGATGCGCTCGCGCAAGGCGGCGGACAGCTGGTCGGGCTTGTTGTACGCGTTGGAGACGGTCGACGGCGACACACCCACGGCCTTCGCTACGGTCTTCAGCGTGACTCCTGCCATCACTCCACCTCCTCGTCCGGGGACCGCTCTGTGGCAGTCTTCTGTATCGTTCTTCTAAATCGTTCTAGAAAAACGATACAGAAGACTCTGAGGGAGTGCAACACCTATTTCCGCGAGGTCTGACCGCGGGTGCGAGATGATGGCACGCATGGGGTCGTTGCTGGAGGTCATTGCGCTGCATCCGGCGGATGCGGAGGCGGCGCAAGAGGGTGGGGCGGACCGGCTGGAGCTGTGCGCGTCGATGGAGGCGGACGGGTTGTCGCCGTCGGTGTCGACGGTCAGTGCGATCCGGCGGTCGACCGATCTGCCGTTGCGGGTGATGCTGCGCCTGACGGACTCCTTCACGATCAACGGCGCCGAGCTGAACCGGCTGACCGCCATGGCGCAGTCCTATCTGTCCGCCGGCGCGGATGGCTTCGTGCTGGGGTTCCTGACTCCCGATAACGTGGTGGATGCGGAGTCGGCGGGTGCTCTGGTCAGCACGTTCGCCGGTACGCCGTGGACGTTCCACCGCGCGATCGACGCCGTACTGGAGCAGGCGTCGGCCTGGCGTGCGTTGCGGTCGTTGCCCGGGCTCGACTGTGTGCTGACTGCTGGGTCGTCGATCGGAGTCGGGCACGGACTGGACGATCTGTGCAGGCTGGCCAAGGAGGACTCCGCGGTCGCGAGCGTGATGATGGCCGGCGGTGGACTGCAGCCGGAGCACGTGCCGTGGCTGTACCAGAGCGGCGTACGGCGATTCCACGTCGGCTCGTCGGTCCGCCAGGACGGCTCGTGGACCAAGGCCTATGTGAACTCGCGCTTCGTCCGCGCCTGGCGGAACCTGCTCGACGCCCAGGACGCGCGCGAATGATCCTTATCGACCCACCGGCCTGGCCGGCGTGGGACAGAGTCTGGTCCCACTTGGTCAGCGACGAGTCGTACGAAGAGCTGCACACCTTCGCCAAAGCTGCCGGCATCCCGGCCCGGGGCTTCGACCGCGACCACTACGACGTCCCCAGCGACCGCTACGACGACCTGATCGCCGCCGGCGCCGTACCGGTGTCCAGCCGGGAAATTGTTCGGAGACTGACTGCCTCTGGTTTACGTCACCGGAAAGGACAACGGCCCCCAACCGAGTGAGGTTGAGGGCCGTTGTGTCAGTCGAGGAGCTCGGTGACTGTGCCGGCGGCTACGGTGTGGCCGCCTTCACGGACCGCGAAGCCGAGGCCGACGTTCATGGCTACGGGCTTCTCGAGTTCTACTCCGAGCTCGATGGTGTCGCCCGGCATCACCAGGGTGATCTCACCCAGGTGGATGCCGCCGGAGACATCCGTCGTACGGAAATAGAACTGCGGGCGGTAGTCCGCGGCGAAGGGCGTGTGCCGACCACCCTCGGCCGTGGACAGTGCGTGCATGGTCGCCCGGAACTTCCGGTGCGGCCGCACACTGCCCGGCAACGCCACCACTTGGCCCCGACGGACCTCGTCGCGCTTCACGCCACGCAGCAGCACCGCCGCGTTGTCGCCCGCCTCCGCGGACTCCAGCGTCTTGCCGAACGTCTCCATCCCGATCGCCGTACTGGTGACCGTCGGACCGAGCCCGACCACCTCGACGGTGTCGCCGAGCTTCAGCGAACCGCGCTCGACCGCACCGGTGACGACCGTGCCGCGGCCGCTGATGGTGAGGACGTTCTCGATCGGCATCAAGAACGGCTCGCCCAGCACGCGGTCTGGTACCGGCACGTAGGAGTCGATCGCGTCCAGCAGCTCGCCGATCGCGGCGGTCCACTGCGGATCGCCCTCCAGCGCCTTCAGGCCGGAGACGCGCACGACCGGTACGTCGTCGCCCGGGAAGCCGTACTCCGACAGGAGTTCACGGACCTCCAGCTCGACCAGGTCGAGCAGTTCGGGGTCGTCGACGGCGTCCGCCTTGTTCAGCGCGACCACCAGGTACGGCACGCCCACCCGGCGCGCGAGCAGCACGTGCTCGCGCGTCTGCGGCATGGCGCCGTCCTGCGCGGAGACGACCAGGATCGCGGCGTCCACCTGGGCGGCGCCGGTGATCATGTTCTTGACGTAGTCGGCGTGCCCGGGCATGTCGACGTGCGCGTAGTGCCGGGTCGCGGTCTCGTACTCCACGTGCGAGATGTTGATGGTGATCCCGCGCTGGACCTCCTCCGGCGCCCGGTCGATCCCGTCGAACGCGACGAAGCGGTTGACGCTCGGGTCGCGCTCGGCGAGCACCTTGGTGATCGCCGCCGTGAGAGTGGTCTTGCCGTGGTCGACGTGACCCATCGTCCCGATGTTGAGGTGCGGCTTGGTCCGCACGAACTGGCTCTTGGCCATGAAAAGTCCTTACGTGTCAGAAGATTCGTGTGAGCCAGGACCCTCCGGGCAGCCCTCCGCGGCTGTCACCCGCACGGAGGGGGCCGGTGAGCGACCACCCTCCTCCGCGGGTCCTGCTCAGCAGGAGGAGGGTCGGATTCGCGCGCCGGTGCACAAGGCTGAATCGACTGACGCGGCCCACGTGGGAGCGCCCGTCAGGCCGGTGCCTGACAGGTCGAACTCGAAAACCACGCGGAACATGCGCATCACGGTAGAGATGAACGCTGCCTGCAGCAACAGAATTCCCGCGCTGCGCGCGCGACAAGAACGAAAGGAATGAAGGAGGAGTGGAGGGGGAGAGAGACCTCAGTTGAGGGCGAAGAGTCTGCTGCCGTCCGAGAAGATGGGGCGGGCGCCGGCTACTGCGACGGCGGGCTTGTCGCAGGTGACTTCTTCGGACTGGGCGACCGACGTCGCGGTCGGGCCGGCCAGGATCGGGCGGGGCTGGACGCCGGTGGTGCCGATCATCACCGGTGAGCAACTACCGTTCCGCTGCGGCATCAGCGTGACCACGCGTCCGTCCGGCAACATGCTGAACCCGTCCCGCGGGTACTCCGGCTGCTGCAGCTTCGGTGGCACCTCCAGCAGGTGGTGCCACTGCGGTGTGCCGTCCGCGGGGCTCAGCGCGGAGACGTCGTACGTCTGCACCTGTCCGGGGTCGGTGGTGTTCCGGCAGGTGATCAGGACGAGCGAGGCGTGGGTGGCGGCGAGCTGTGCATCGCACGACGAGGACCCGAGCCGCGGCCGCGGTGTGCCGGGCACCGGGGTCGTCCAGATGACACGGCCCTCGGCGACGTCGATGGACCACTGGTAGAGCGTTCCACCCGCAGCGCCGGTCCAGATCAGTCCGGAGACCTCACGGGTGTCGGGTACGGCGACCAGATCGCCGACCCACGTGGTCGGGTCCAGCTCGGCACTCAGGTCGAACCCGTTCCCTAGGTCGACCTCCCAGCGCTGATCGCCGGTCTTGAGGTCCAGACCGCGTACGACGGCACCGTTGCCACCACATGCGTCGACGACGACCGCCTGATCGCCCATCAGCTCGCCCTGCGTCACGTTGCAGCGCAGTTGGGTGCGCCAATGCGTCGGACTGCTCACGCCGTGCGCCACGACGTAGTTGTCCTCCGCGACGAGCAGCTGGTTCTGGTCGACCGCCAGTGCGGTCCCGTCGGTGTGGACCTCGGTCAGCACCTTCCCGGTCACCGCATCCAGTACGGCGTACGTCGGCAGGTCGACGCCCGCGGGTTCGCGGTAGTCGGCGTTGGGGAGGTGTGCGGCGACGGTACGGCCGTCGGCGGAGACCAGCAGGCCCTTGGAACCACTGGATGCGGCGTCCTTGACGTCGGCCCGCGAGTACCGCCACCGGATCTGGCCGGTGGTCGCATCGGACATGACCACGCCGTCCGACCGCAGTTCGGCCACTCCGCCCGCCGTACCGGCGATGGCGCCTGTAGCGGGCACCTCGCGGCTCCAGGCCAGAGTGCCGTCGAGCTGCACCGGGAGCTGGTTGGGCTCGATGGTGGTCGTCGTACTGACCGTGTTGGCGGTCTCCAGCCGGGCCTGCACGAACGGCTCACCGGCCGACACCACCACCCAGGCCAGCAGCGCCCCGCACACCACGGTGGCGCCGACACCCAGCAATCGCGGTGGAGCCTGCGCGTACGGCGGTGCGAGGCGCAGCCGCCTCGCCAACGCCAGGAGCGCACCGGCCAGCACCAGAGCGACCGACGCGAGCATCAGGTACGGCCAGCGCTCTGACATGGCCGCACCGGGCTGCGCGGCGGGCCAGCGCCACCAGCAGAAGCCAACGGCGATCAGGCCGACCACTCCGAACACCAGTGCCGGGATGGTGACCAGTTGCCGCTCGGCCCGCCGGAACCAGGCGCAGGCCAATGCGGCCGACAGCGCCGTACCGGCGATCGGTGCCCAGACCGGGAAGCCGGCGACCTCGTCCGGGTCGGCGGGCCACTTGGCGGCCGCACCGAGGCCACGGCCGAACAGGACGGAGGAGGCGACGACCGCGCCGAGGGCAGCACCGAAGTAGACGATCGGGATCAGCCCGCCGATCGGCCGGGCCGCCTTAGGGCCCCAGGACTCGACCTCCCGGGTGATGTTCTCCCGGGCGGCCTCTTCCCATTCGTCATGGCCTCGCGTGGTCGCGAACAGCCGGGTTTCGGCCAGGGTCTGCAGGAACGACATCCGGCCGCGGGCGAACTCCCGGTCGGCGATGTGCCCGTACTCCTGCCGGATGCCGGCGGAGTACTCGTCGTACCGCTCCGGGTCCAGGCTCAGGATGCGCAGGTCGGCGTCACACAGGACGGCGCCGTTGCGGTCGTCCGGCTCGCAGTCGTGCTTGGCGGTCAGGCGGACCAGCCGGCCGACCTCCTCGACCTGCTCGGCCTCGACGCCGTACGCCGCCAGCTCGAGCTCGGCCAGCTGGGCCGAGACCTCCTCGTTCTCCCCGGGGTCGGCCTGCGGGTCGTAGATCGCGTCGTGGAACCAGGCTGCCAGCCGGACCGTGTCCGGGTCGTCGGCGGCGTCGGCCAGCTCGTCGACGGTCCGCAGTACCTCGGTCAGGTGCCGCTGGTCGTGATAGTGACGATGTTGCTCTGCGTAACGAGCCAGCAGATCCTCGCCCAACGGCTGCGCGTGCGGCAGCAGGCGATTCCACTGGTCGCGCAGGTCCATGGCTGGGAGTCTCGCACCCCTCGGGAGCCTGCGCCGACCGATCCGGCGTTCCCGGATAGGGTCGTGGCCAAAGCGATATCGGCTCGTCACCTTGCCGCTTCGATGGGGGCACCAGGCATCGAGTCGCAGCACTGAAATTGCGGTGCAGATCACATCTGTGGCGGAACGGAGAAGAGATGCGGTTCGGTTTGGTCGGCACCGGTCCGTGGGCGCACCGGACGCACGGACCGGGCCTGACGGCAGCCTCCGGGGTGGAGCTGGTGGGCGTCTGGGGCCGGCATCCGGACAAGACCGCGGCGATCGCGGGTGACCTGGGCGTCACGCCATACGACGACTACGCGGAGTTACTCGAGTCGGTCGAGGCGGTCGCGTTCGCCGTACCGCCGAAGGTGCAGGCGTCGATGGCGCTGGAGGCCGCGGCCGTGGGCAAGCACCTGCTGCTCGACAAGCCGGTCGCGGACTCGCTCGACGATGCCCGGGCACTGGCCGACGAGGTCGCGGACGAGGGTATCGCCTCGGTGGTGTTCTTCACCGGCCGGTTCCAGCCGCCGCTGCGGACGTTCTTCGCCGAGCTGCGGGCGCGTGGCGGGTGGAAAGGCGGCTGGACCCGCATGCTCGCCGCACTCGACGAACCAGGCAAGCCGCTCATCGACTCACCCTGGCGACGCGAGCGGCGTGGCGCCATCTGGGACGTCGGCCCGCACGCCCTGTCCAACCTGACCGCGATGCTCGGCCCGATCGCCGAGCTGGCCGCCGTCGGCGGCGCCGACAGCCTGGTCCACCTCGTCCTCACCCACGAGTCCGGAGCCACCAGCACCGCCAGCATCTCGCTGTCCGCTCCGCCCGCCGGCAGCAACTTCGAGACCGGCGTCTGGGGAGAGACGGGTACGGCGCTCCTGCCGGCCAGCGAGACCTCCGCGGTCGAGGCGCTGCAACTCGCCGCCGAGGAGCTGGTAGCCGCAGCCGAGTCAGGCGAGTCGCACCCAGTCGACGTCGCCTTCGGCACCCGCATCGTCGAGCTCCTAGCCACTGCCGAGCACCAGCTCTCCTGACCCGAGTGAGTCAGCGCAGGGCGATGACTGTGTCCGGGCCTGAGGTGAGGATGAGGTTGCCGATGGCGCGGGCTTCGCGGCCGCAGGAGATGCCGGTGGGCAGAGGGACCTGACGGAAGCCGACGCGGCTGATGACGTTGGCGACGCAGCCGCTTGCGCCGCGGCCGAGCGAGATCACCCGGCCGTCGGCGGTGACGGTGACCTTCACGCGCGGGCTGACCGGTGCGGCCGTCTGCCACGCCGTCAGACCGGTGTTGGCGTCGACGGCCGTGACCACGGTCCGGCGGTTCTCCTGGCTGCTGGGACCCGGGCAGTCCACCACGATCAGGTACTTGCCGGCCGCGTTGAGCAGCGTTCGGCACGCCCAGTTCCGGGGCACCGGCCAGCGCCAGCGGATGTCGCCGGTCCGCGGCTCGATGGCCGTCAGAGCGACGGGTACGTCGGAATCGCCGCCAGGCTCGGCCACGACCACCAGTCCGGCCACCACGACCGGTCGCCGGTAGGTGTCGGCGGAGACCTTGCTCCAGAGCTTCTTGCCGGACCGCAGATCCAGCGCGGTCATCTCGTCGGGCCTGTCGTTGCAGCTGTGGTCGAGGAACGCGACCACGGTCTCGGCGGTCGCGACCGCGCCGATGTCCGTGCAGTCGCCCGGTTCGAACGTCCATCGCTCGTGGCCGTCCGGGTCGACGCCGTGCAGCTTGCCGGAGCCGCCGGACGAAGGCTCGGCGGTCAGCAGCGGTTCGGCCTGTTGCACGAGGTGGTCACGGGTCCGGCCCGGCCAGGCGGCCTTGCGGTGGCCGGTCTTCGCGTCGAGCAGCAGGTAGCCGACGTCGGCGAACTCGGCCAGCACGTAGTCGCCGTTGCCGGTGGCAACGATATTCGGCAGCTCGTCGGAATCGGACCGGCTGTAGCGCCAGCGCAGCTCCCCGGTGGCGGCGTCCAGCATCTCCACCACGCCACTCTGCCGCGGGATGGCGACGCCGTACCTCGTGCCGATCGCGCCCTCGGCGCCCGCGCCGTGCAGCGACCTGCTGACCCAGGCGACCGAGCCGTCGAGGACTGAGGGAGACGCCGTGCCCGGCTCGTTCGGTGTGCCTTCCACTCGCTCGTTGGAACTCAGCACGTAGTTGCGAGCCAGCGGCTGGACGATCAGCAGCAGGATCAGCGCTACCGCTGCCGGTACGGCGAGCCACGCGAGTTGCTGACCGAGGTTGCGGGCAGGGAGAAAGCGAGCCGTTCTGGTGCGCAGCAGTGAGGCGACCAGTGCCGCCACGCCGGCCAGGAGCAGGAGTAGCAGAGCGGCGATCAGTAGCGGCACTCGAAGGCCCACACCGACGGCTGGGTTTGTCCTGGGGGCCTGTGCCCAGGCGACGAGCAGTCCGGTGACAGCGATCGCGACTACGGCTCCTGCGATGAGTCGTGAGCGCTGGCTGGCACTGCGGGCGCAGCGGAACAGCAGGGGTGCGCTGAAGAAGGCGACGGCAGCCAGCGCGACGGGCGGCCAGCCGGCCTCGTTCTGGGCGGTCGGGACCTGCCAGGAGGCGCCGGACGCGGCGATCGCGACTACTGCGGAGGCGATCGCGCTGAAGGTGGCTATGGCGGTCAGTGCGGCTTGCTGCCAGCCACGCCACGGTGCGGGGAGTTGGCTGTCCAGTCCGGCGAGCTCGGACTCGAGGTTGACTCGGGCGACCGGACCGAGCCGTTGCCGGGCCAGTTGGGTGCGGTAGAGGTGGCCGTCGAGCAGTTCACGGACCTCGTCGTACCGGTGCTCGAGTGCGGTCTTGCGGTCGCCCGTGTCCCGCCGTACCTCGGCAGTGTGGACGACGTACCGGCTGGGGTCGGCGGCGAGAATGGCGTTGACGGCGTCGAGCAGTACGTCGCCATTGGCGTCGCGGCGCGGTGGTGCGTAGGCATCCGGCGGGGGAGCCGCCAGGTCGCCGGTGAGGCGGATCAGGCGGGCCACTTCGGCGATGCGGATCGGCGGTACGCCGTACTGCGGGAGACGCTCCTCGGCCAGCCGGGCGGAGGCCTCAGCGTCCTCGGCCGGTGTGCCGCCCGGTTCGTGTACTGCGCGGTGGAACCACGCTGCCAGCCGGACCGAGGTCGGATCGGTGGAGAGCTGGATGAGGGAGTCGAGTGCGGTCAGCACGATCTCCAGATAGTGGTCCCGGTAGGCCCGCCGGGTGCGCTCGACGTACCTGGCGATCAGCTCGTCTGCCAGCGAGGCCGAGCCGGGCACCAGCTCGTCCCACCGCCTACGAAGCTCGACCACTGCCACAGTTTGCCAGTCGCACCCCTACAACCACCGCTCGATCAACCGACCGGCACCTTGCGGTTGCCATCCACATTGGGACAGCTCATCGCGTCCAGGGCGGGTTCACCCGGCGTGTGCGCGTCGTTACTGACGGGCGGCCAGGATGCCGGGGAGGAGGCCGGGGTAGAGGTCCTCGAGGTCGGTCCGGCGGAGTTTGCTGATCCGGCGGGTGCCTTCGGTGTGGGTGGTCAGGATGCCGGCCTCGCGCAGGATGCGCAGGTGGTGGGCCCGGGTGGATGCGGTGACCGGGAGCTCGATGTCGCCGCAGGCGATGCCCTGGGGAGCGTCGGCGAGTGCGCGGACGATCTGCAGCCGCACCGGCTCACCGAGAGCCTGGAG
Organism: Kribbella sp. NPDC020701; assembly: GCF_055562215.1. Taxonomy (NCBI): domain Bacteria; kingdom Bacillati; phylum Actinomycetota; class Actinomycetes; order Propionibacteriales; family Kribbellaceae; genus Kribbella; species Kribbella sp. NPDC020701. The sequence goes on from NZ_JBVHFT010000013.1 coordinate 112,662, forward strand.
CACCGTCGCGACCTCGATCTCGTCGCGGTCCGGCTGGGGGAGTTCCTTGCTGGTCATGGGTCAATAATACGATATCGGTCGAAGTTCGATGATCTTCGTAGTACGATCTTCATCGAATTACTCGAACTCGTCCGGAAGGTCCCCGATGTCCGCACGGATCTACCTGCTCGGCGCCGGTGCGTTCGCGGTCGGCACCAGCGCGTACGTCGTGTCCGGTGTGCTGCCCGACGTCAGCTCCGAGCTCCATGTCTCGCTGACGGCCGCGGGTCAACTCGCCACCGCGTTCTCCCTGTCGTACGCGATCGGTGCGCCGATCCTGTCCACACTGGCCGGCCGGTGGGAGCGCCGTACCCTCCTGATCGCCGCACTCGTTCTGGCCGCGCTGGGCAACCTCATCGCCGCGGTCGCCACCAACTACCCGGTGCTGATCGTCGGTCGCGTGGTGGCTGCGTTAGGTGCCGCCGCCTACACCCCCGCGGCCACTCTGTTCGCCACCGGACTGATGCGACCCGAGGAACGTGGCAGGGCCGTCGCCATCGTCTTCGGCGGACTGACCTTCGCTCTGGTGATCGGCGTACCGGCCGGGAGTCTGCTCGGTCCGACGCTGGGCTACAAGGGTGTCTTCGCACTCATCACGGTCATCGCCGTACTGGTCGCCATTGTCGAGCGCGTCGCCCTCCCGAAGGTGGACGCGCCTCCAGTGGTCGGACTGCGCGAGCGGTTTGCCGGTGTGGCCGATCGACGGGTGCAGATCGTTCTCGCGATGACTGTCCTCGCGGTGCTCGGCGCCTTCAGCGTTTACATCTACATCGTGCCGCTGCTGAAGCACACGGCCGGACTGTCCGGCAACGCCGCCGGCCTCCTGCTTCTCCTGTACGGCGTGGGCGCAGTGCTCGGGAATCTCGTCGGAGGACGCGCCACGGACCGCTTCGGCAGTCTGCGCACGCTACTGGTCCTGTTGATCGGCATCACCGCCGTTGTCAGCACTCTGGACATCACAGCGAGCACGGAGGTCGGTGCGGGTGCGGCTCTGTTCGTCTGGGGCATGTTCACCTGGGCCTTCAACCCGCCGATCCAGAACCTGCTGCTGGAGCTCGGCGGCGGTCTGCTGATCTCGCTCAACGCTTCCGCGATCTATCTAGGCGCCGGACTGTCCGCAGTGGTCGGCGGTCTGGTCATCCAGATGGTCGGTGTCGGCTACCTGCCGCTGCTGGCCGCCGTACTCTCGCTGGCGGTGCTCGGCCTGCTGTACGTGCTCTGGCGTGACACCGGACTCCAGCGGGTCGAGGAGCTCGAGCGCGAAGAGGACATCTATCTCACTGCTGCAGCTGACTGAAGCGAACCGCGGATAGGGCAGGCTTCTGCCCATGCGTCTGCTTGCTGGGGTCCTCGCCGTCGCGTCTGTACTCGCGCCCACGGCGGCCGCTCTCGGTCCGGATCCGGCGTCCGTCGTGGATGGCTGGAAGACCTCACCGGTGTACGTCGACCCGTCGCAGCGCTCGCTGGTCCCGGACAAGGACGCCGACCAGCTGGCCGAGCGGGTCAGCGACCGCGATCCGGCTATCCGGATCGCGGTCGTACCCGCGGCGACCCTCAACGACGGAAGTGGCGACAACAGCGCGGCCGCTCGCGCGTACGTGGACAAGCTCGTGGACGCGCAGCAGGCCGACGGGATCTACCTGGTGGTGTTCGGCGGGGCGATCACCTGGGGGAGCGCGGTCGGTGTCGACACCCCGATCGCGGACATCCTCACCGACGAGCTGGACAAGCACAGCCGCTCCGACCCGGTCGGCACGCTCAACGGGGTGCTGGACCAACTCGACGTACCCACGACGTCGTCGGGACCAGGCTGGCTTTGGCCGGTGCTGGGGGTCCTGGTGCTGCTGGTGGCCGCTCTCTTCCTCGCCCGTTCCTTGCGATCGATATCACGCAAGAAAGAAGGCCCCGCGCTCTACCGGCCGTCGTACGAAGTTCTGCCGGACGAAGGGGACTCGCTCGAGGAACGGCAAGCGCTGGCGCGCGAGGACGTCACCCGGTTCGGTGAGGAACTGGATGCGGCCGACGTGCGTCTGGACGGCGTGGATAACGCTACGGACGTGCAGGCGGCGATCGATGCGTACGCCGATGCGGGGCGCATCGTCGACGGCGAACCGGACGACGACACCCTGCGCGAGGTGCGCGCAACCGTCGAGTACGGACGCTGGCGACTGGCCTGCGCACAGGCAAAGGTCGCCGGAACACCCGCACCGGCCCGACGTGCCGCGTGCTTCTTCGACCCCGCTCACGGCACGTCCGTGACGGACTGGATGTACACGCCACCCGGTGGGAAGGCCAGGGAAGTCCCGGTCTGCAGTGCCTGCCGCGATCGGCTCTCGGGAGGAGCTCGATGAAACGCCTGCTCGGCGCGTTCGCGCTGGTCGCGGTCTGGGTACTGCCTGCGCTACCGGCGCACGCGGCGACAGACCCCGACGTCTATATGAACACCGTGGCCGGCAACCTCGGTGATCCCGGCGTCTGGGTCGATCCGGACGTCAAGGAGCTGACACCGGCCGAGACCGCCGAGCTCGACGCCGCGGCGAAGAGTGCCGCGGCACCGATCCGGATCGCTGTCATCCCCGCGGCCAAGATCAACACCTCGGACAGCAACTACTACGTGAACCTGGCCTGGGAGGGCGAGGAGATCGCGGACCAGCTCTACGACCGCGTCGGCGTCGAGGGCGTGTACGCCGTACTGGTCGATGCGGACTCGGAGTCCGACGGACGCGGGTTCCATGCGGTCCAACGGGCAGACCGCGGGCCGACGTACCACGTGGGTGACGCAGTAGACCAGGCAGTGGACTGCTGTGCGCCGGACTACGAGGACATGCTGGTCAGGTTCATCCAGCGGGCACAGCAGGTCGACAAGCCTTTCTACGTCGACGCTGCGCCGTACGCCGGTGGTGTGGCCGGTGTGATCGGACTCTGGTACGGCCTGACCGCGCTAGGTGCTCGGCGGGCTCGACGGAAGGACGAGAAGGAGCACCTGGACGTCACGCGGCCGCTGCTGAACGAGGAGATCATCGCGCTGTCGCAGCAGGTCTCAGCGCTGCCTACGACGTCCGACCCTCAGCAATCCAAGCTGTCCAAGGACGTGCTCGACACCGTCGAGAAGGCGCGCCACAGACTCGATGCGGCCAAGGGCGACGCGGACGTCGAGGCGGTGACGACGCTGCTCGGCTCGGCTCGGTACGGGCTGGTGTGCCTCGACGCAGTGCGGGCCGGCAAGCCGATCCCGGAGCCGACGGCGCCCTGCTTCTTCGACCCCCGCCATGGACCCAGTACGGACGCCGTCGAGTGGCAGCCGGAGCGGGGCAGCGTCCGCGTGGTCAGCGTGTGCGCAGCCTGCAAGCAGCGGGCGGTGGCCGGGGAGGAGCCGCAGGTCCGGATGGTCGAGAAGTGGAGCGACAACTTCCGGCCGTACTGGGAGGTCGGCGAGGACGTCTCCGCCTACATCGACGGCTACTGGTCGCAGGGCGACGGGCGGCGCTGGTGGTTCCCGGACGACGACGCCCGGCGGACCAGTGACCGGATGCGGGCCCGCTGGCGCTCGCGCCGCCCGGGGGCACGCTTCAGCCGCTGGAGCTCCGACGTCGGGTCGTCGGTGAGCAGTTGGTCGGCGTCCTCCGGCAACGGCTCGGACAGCGGCAGCGGCTGGTCGAGCGGCAGTTCCAGGCGCTCTTGGTCGTCCCGCACGCGCTCGAGCGGTGGCGGTTCGTCCCGGCGCTCGTCGCGCCGGTCAGGCGGCTCGCGCGGCTTCTAAATGTGCACAGCTAATACCAGGGGCAGGTCCTCGCTGTGCAGGACGGCCAGCGAGGTGACGGCGCGGGTGAGGCAGACGTAGAGGCGGCGCAGGCCGGTTCGTTCGTCGGCCTCGCCGGCCACGATCCCGGCCGGCTCCACGAGGACGACGTGGTCGAACTCGAGGCCTTTCGCGAGTGAAGCGGGCACGACGTCCAGGTGCGCGTCGACGTCGTCCTCGTCGCCCAGCACGGAGAACGCGATTCCCTTGTCTTGCAAGGCCTTCCGGGTCGCGGTCACGATGGCGTCCGGGACGATCAGGCCGATCGAGCCGAGGCGCACCGACACCTCGTCGACGGTCGTCACCGCGGCGGCCAGGCTGTCGGGCACCCGGGTAATGGCGAGCTCACCGCGCGCCCGCCGTACCGCGGTGGGCGGGGTGAGGTGTGGAGCGATCGTGGGCAGCAGACGGGCGGCGTACTCGATTACCTGGCCGGGGACGCGGAAACCGGCGGTCAGCTCTTCGGTGTGGGCGCCGGTCTTGCCGAGGTGCTTCAGCGCTTCGTCCCACGACGGTGTGGCCCACGGAGTGGTGCCCTGGGCGATGTCGCCGAGTACAGTCATCGAGCCGGTCGAGCAGCGTCGCCCGACTGCTCGCAGCTGCATGGCCGACAGGTCCTGTGCCTCGTCCAGCACCACGTGACCGAGTGACGGCGTACGGTCGACCAGATCGGCGATCTCGTCGATCAGAGTGGCATCCGCTACGGACCACTTCGCCGCACCGGCCGAGCGGGGCGCCTTCTCCCAGATGAGCATCGCCTGCTCGTCAGGCGTCAGGATCCCGTCGGCGTGCTCGGCCAGGAGCTCCGGGTCGGTGAAGAGCCGGAAGAGCAGCTTCGCCGGGTCGACAGCCGGCCAGAGTGCTTCGGCGTACTGCTTGACCGGCCGGCTCCGTGCGACCGAGTCCTGCACCCGGTCGTCCGGGGAGTCTCCGGCCGCCTCCATGCGCAGGAGGACGGCGTGGGCCAGTCGCTGCGGCAGCATCGCCCGGCCGGCGCCGTACCTGACTCCGCGGGTCCGAAGCTCGTTGACAAGCTCCTCCGCCTGGTACGCCGCCACCCGCCAGCGGTGTGCGCCGCGCGGCACCACCAGTGCCTCCTTCGGCAGCTGCACCTGCGACCACACCGCCCGGTGCAGCACCTCGGCCAGCCGCGCATCGCCCTTGAGTACGTCGACTGCCGCGGGACCCGGACCCGCGACCTTCACCCGGGCGACGAGCTCCTCGACCGTCGTCTGCTTCGCCTCGATCTCACCCAGTGCGGGCAGTACGTCGCCGATGTAGCGCAGGAAGCTCGCGTTCGGCCCGACCACGAGCACTCCGGCCCGGCTGAGCTGGTCGCGGTACGCATAGAGCAGGTACGCCGCTCTGTGCAGACCCACCGCGGTCTTCCCGGTCCCCGGTGCTCCCTGCACGCAGATGGTGTCGTCGACACCGGCCCGGACGATCACGTCCTGCTCCGGCTGGATGGTCGCCACGATGTCGCGCATCGGGCCGGAACGGGGTCGCTCGATCTCCGCGTCCAGGATGTCGCTGTGCTCGTCGGCCGGGGCGCTCGAGGTCAGGTCCTCGTCCTCGAAGGCCGTCATGTCGCCATGCGTGAAGCCGAACCGTCGCCGTACGCCGACACCCATCGGTTCGGTCCGGCTGGCCCGGTAGAACGGCACCGAGATGTCTGCTCGCCAGTCCACCACCAGCGGCTCGCCGAGCTCGTCGTTCACGTGCCGGCGGCCGATGTGGAACGTCTCGTCGGTCGGCTCGAGGTAGTCCAGCCGGCCGAAGAACAGCGGCACGTCCGGGTCGTCCTCGAGCTCCTTCATCCGCCGCCAGATCGCGGCCTGCAGATACTCCTGGTTGACCCGGTCCGCGCTGTGCACCTCTAGCGCGCCGGTCTTCTCCCGCATCACCGCGAGCGCGGCCCGCGAGCTCTTCAGGTAGTCCTTCTCGGCCTGGAGGGTGTCGGACGTATCGGGGGGCATGCGGGAACCTCCGGGAGGGTCAGGGGAGCCTCGCCACGTTACTTGAGCACCCGCCGTGGGGGAACCGAATTACGGGTCTGCGGCCGGTCGTCGTGCAACCCGGGACGCAGCAGCAGCGGCAGGCTGACCACCAGCAGGATCAGTACGACGATGCCGTCCAGCCAGTAGTGGTTCGCGGTCACCACGACCACGGCGAAGGTGATGATCGGGTGCAGCAGCCACAGCCAGCGCCACTTCGAGCGGGTGATCAGGATCATCGAGAGCGCGATCAGCGACGCCCAGCCGACGTGCAGGCTGGGCATCGCGGCGAACTGGTTCACCGGCCCGCCGGAGTGGTCCGGACCATAGACCGACTGGCCGAACCGCAGGCCGGTGTCGACGAACCCGGGCATCATCCGCGGCGGGGCCAGCGGGAACGCGATGTGTCCGACCAGAGCCAGTCCGGTCACCGACACCATCGTCCACCGAACGTGCGGGTACGCCTTCGGTCGCCAGATGCTCAGCCAGAGCAGCACCGCCGCCGTGAGTGGAGCGTGCACGCTGGCGTAGTACAGGTTCGCGCTCTCGATCAGATGCGGGAACTTCAGTGCCCAGTGCTGGATCGCGGCTTCGTTCGGCAGGTGGAGCCAGTTCTGGATGGCCAGGACGTCATGTGCGTGGTCGAACGCGGAACCGGTATGTCGTGCGGCGATCTGCCGGCCCGCGCTGTAGACCAGGAAGAGGGTGGCCAACAGGACTGCTTCCCGGACCACCCGCCAGAAGGTCTGCGCCCCCCGCTGCCCTTGCTCTGTCCCACCCTGCCCCACCCGCTCCAGCGCCTCTATCCCCATACTGCTCGACGGTACCTGCCGTACCCTCAGGATTTGCCCAGGCGCAACCCTGGCGTTGCCCTGGGCAACCCCTGGTCACGCTCGGGGACCACGGGTCGTGACGCGACCGTCACGCCGCTGCGATCAGCCCTTGACGGCGCCGGTCAGCACGCCTTTGGCGAAGTGGCGCTGGAGGAACGGGTACACCAGCAGGATCGGCACGATCGAGACGACCAGGATCGCCATCTGGATCGACGCCTGCGGTGGCAGCAGTTCGGTGCCGAGCTCCGCGCTGCCGAGTTGAGTGTCGTTGATGACGTACGTGCGCAGCACCAGTTGCAACGGCCACAGCTTGGAGTCGTTGAGATACAGCAGCGCGGAGAAGAACGCGTTCCAGTACGCGACCGCGTAGAACAGGCCGATCACCGAGAGCACTGCCTTGGACAGCGGCAGCACGATGTAGCAGAACGTCTTCAGCTCACCCGCGCCGTCGATCCGGGCGCTCTCGGTGATCTCGTTCGGCAGGTTCATGAAGAACGCCCGCAGCACCACCACGTTGAACGCGCTCACCATCGTCGGCACGATCAGGGCCCAGATGCTGTCCAGCAGCCCGACACCCTTGACCGTCAGGTACGTCGGGATGATGCCGGGGGAGAACAGCATGCTGAACAGGATCACCAGCAGGATCGGCCGCCCGGCCGCGAACCCCGGCCGGGACAACGCGTAGGCGAGCAAGCACGACACGGTCAGGCTGAGCAGCGTGCCGATGACCGTGACGAAGATGCTGACGAAGAGCGCCTGCGTCACCACCCCGCCGGCGAACAGCGACTCGTACGCGGCGAAGTTGACCGACTTCGGGAACAGCACCAGCCCGCCGGACTCGTTGATCTGCTTGTTCGGCGCGACGCTGGTCGAGATCACGCCGACGAACGGAATGATCACCACCGCGCAGAACACCAGCAGGACCAGTCCCTTGAAGATCCGCATCGGCCAGGACGGCATCGGCACGCCCTGCACGATCCGGCGGGGCGCGACCCGCCGGGACACGACTGCCTGTGTCATCGGTTGTACACCCCTTGCTCCCCGAAGATGTGGGCGACCTTGTTCGCGGTGAGGACGAGGATGACGCCGACGATGCCCTTCACCAGGCCGACCGCGGCCGCCACGCCCCAGGCGCCGCCGAGTACGCCGTTGTTGTAGACGTAGGTGTCCAGCACTTCACTGACATCCCGGCCGACGGCTTGCTGCTGCAGGATGATCTGCTCGAAGCCGACGGTCAGCGAGTCGCCGAGCCGCAGGATGAACAGCAGGATGATGATCCCGCGCAACCCTGGCAGCGTGACGTGCCAGAGCTGCTTCATCCGGCTCGCGCCGTCCACACTCGCCGCCTCGTACAACTGCGAGTCGATCTGGGACAGCGCGGCCAGGAACAGGATCGTCGCCCAGCCGGTGTCCTTCCAGATGATCTGCGAGGTCAGCAGGACGTGGAACAGCTCGGAGTTCCCGATGATGTTGATCGTGGCCAGGTCGTGCGACCGCAGGTAGTTGTTCAGCAACCCGCTGCCGCCGAGCATCTGCTGGAACAGCGCGACCACGATCACCCAGGACATGAAGTGCGGCAGGTAGAGGATGCTCTGCGCGATCCGCTTGATGCGCTCGGAGAACAGTGAGTTCAGCAGCAGCGCGAGCAGGATCGGCGCCGGGAACACGAAGACCGACTGCAGGCTAGTCAGGATCAGCGTGTTCTTCAACGCCCGCAGGAACGTCGGGTCGCCGTTGAAGATCACGCTGAAGTTCGCCCAGCCGGACCAGTCGCTGCCGCCGATCCCGAGGAACGGCTGGTAGTCCTTGAACGCGATCACGTTGCCGAGCAACGGTACGTAGTGGAACGCGATGATCAGCGCGGTCCCGGGCAGCGCGAACAGCAGCAGCACCCGGTCCCGGAGCAGGCGCCGCCCCAGGCTCAGTTGCTGCTGCGGCCGCGTCTTGGTTCGTTGCAGCATCTACTTCCCTGCCGTGGCCGTGAGAGCCTGCTCGAGCTCGGTGCGGATCGTCGCCGCCCGACGACTTCCAGGTCTGCACGCCCGCGGCCCAGTCCGAGACCGGCTTCTTGCCCTGCACGATCTGGCTCTCCAGGTCGTTCATCGTCTTGGTGAGCTGCGCCTGCTTCTTCGACAGGGTGTCGGAGTACAGGCCGTACGACGCGTCGTAGACGAGCCGGTCGGCGACCTTCTCCTGGATCGCGTGCTGCTTCTGCGGTACGTCGGGCTTGCCGGCCCAGTACAGCGCCAGCGTGCTGTCGCTGATGTACTGCAGACCGATGCCGGTCTCCACCAGGCCGACCTTGGTCGGCACCGGATCCGTGCCCTGCAGGGTGTAGTGCCGGCCGGTCACGCCGTACTTGCGGAACATGTACTCCTCGGTGCCGAACGGCGCAGCCATCCAGTTGGCGATCTTCAGCAGCGTCTCGGCCGAGTGCTTGCTGTCCTTGCTGAACGCGGTCACGTTGTTGAGCGCCGAGCCCATCCAGGGCTTGCCCTCGCCGCCGTCGAAGCCCGGTACGTCGAGCATGTTCACCGCGAACGCGTCACCGGCGGTGTTGTCGGAGTAGTACTGGTTCCAGGCAACGAAACTGTCGTAGTCGAACGCCGCGATACCGCCGTTGAACCACTGCTTGCGGGCGCTGGCCTTGTCGTTGAACGCGTCCGGGTTGATCACGCCGGCGGCGACCATCTTGCGGGCCGCCTCGAGCGCGTCGGCGTTCGCCTCGTGCTCGTAGACCGAGGAGAACTTGCCGCCCTCTTCCTTCCAGACGTTCGGCAGGCCGAGCATCTGCCGGATGGACGACGTCGGCACCCGGGTCCAGGCCCACTTGTTCTGCTTGGCCGCGGTCATTTCCTTGGCCAGGTCGAAGAACTCCTCGAAGTTCTTCGGCGCCGGGTTCTTGATCCCCTTGGCCGCCAGCAGGTCCTCGCGGTACAGCGCCAGCGAGGTCCGCGACATCCCGCGCGGCACCGGCACGCCGTAGATCGCGCCGTTGAAGACGCAACCCTTCCAGTACTCGGCCGGGATGTTGGCCAGGAACGGGTACTTGCTCACCGCGTCCCCGGACAGGTGTTCGCTCAGATCCATGCACTTGGCCTTCACCAGGCCCGGGATCTGCGCGGTGTCGGTCGGGATGTTCAGGATGTCCGGCAGGTCGCCGCCCGCGATCCGGGTGGCGAACTTGTCCTTGTACTCGTCGTTCGACGCCATGCTGATCTGCAGCTCGGAGCCGAGCCGCTGGTTCAGCGCCTGCCAGAACTGGTTCTTGTCCACGGCCGGCGGGATCGCGCCGGGGATGTTGGTCAGGAACGTGATCGGCTGGCCGTCGCCGGGCACGTCGGTGATCGCCTTCACCGGGTTGGCCGGGTACTTGAGGAATCCGTCCAGCACCACGCCGGTGCCGGGCAGGTCCGGCTTGATCTGGCCGTACTTCGTGTACGTCGGCAGCTTCACGGCCGCGTTCGCCGCGGCCGCGGTCTTCTTGTCCGAAGCACACCCCGCCAGCAGCGGCGTACCCGTGACCGCGACAGCGGCGGCCGCCAGGCCGCCGCCGAGGAATGTTCTTCTGCTGACTGGCATGAGGCCTCACTTCCATCGGGGGGCCACACCATGACATAGTACGTCCTATGTCTTCAAGAGTCGGCGCCGTGGAAATCGCCGGACCGGTGTTCGATCCGGCCGGCAGCGGCTACCACACGTTCCGCATCCCGTCCGTGCTGGCGCGCGGCGAGTTGGTGCTCGCCTTCTGCGAGGGACGGCTGCACGGGTCCGGCGACGCCGGCGAGATCGAGGTCGTGCTGCGGCGCTCGCTCGACGGTGGACGGACCTGGCTGCCGCTGCAGGTGGTGTCGGCCGAGCCGGGCAAGACGTGTGGCAACCCGGTGCCGGTGATCGACCCGGTGAGCGGCGACATCGTGCTGGTGACCGTGCAGAACGGCGCGCACGCGGTGGAGATGTCGCTTGCCCGCGGCACCGATCCGGAGTCCGGCCGGCGCGTGTTCGTGCAGCGGTCCGCCGACGACGGCGCGACCTGGAGCCCGACGGCGGAGATCACCGCGCAGGTCAAGCCGTCCGACTGGGGTTGGTATGCGACCGGGCCGTGTCACGGGATCGCGTTGGCCAGTGGGCGAATCGTCGTACCGGCGAACCACTCGTTCGTGCCGTCGGGACCTGTGGATGACCTGATCCGGCTGAACGGCGGGCACTGCATCGTCAGCGACGACGGCGGTGTCACGTGGTCGGTCGGCTTCGTCGATCGCAACGACGGCGCCGAGATCAACGCGAACGAGACGGCTGTGGCCGAGTTGCCTGATGGGCGGGTGTACTTCAACGCCCGCAACCACCAGGGCACCGGCCCGGCGCGGGTGCACGCGTGGTCGTCCGATGGCGGTCTGACGCTCGATGCGCCGTACGCCGGGATTCCTGAGATCACCGCGCCGGGGATCCAGGGGAGTGTGCTCACCCTGCCCGACGGCCGGCTGCTGCTGTCGACTCCGGTGAACCCGACGAGCCGCCGGGAACTGACCGTCTTCGTCAGCTCGGATGCCGGTGTCTCGTGGAAGCCGGCCCTGGTCGTGCACCCGGGAATGGCCGGGTACTCCGATCTGGTGCTGCTGCCTGACGGCTCGGTCGGCATCTTCTACGAGGCCGGTGAGACGTCCTCGTTCGCGACCTTGCGCTTCGCCACATTCGCCCTTTGACGTTGGGAGACCCCTTGACCGACCCCGCCCAGTTGACCGGCGTCGTACCGCCGCTGGTCACCCCGCTCACCCCCGAGTACGACGTCGACACCGCCTCGCTGGCCCGGTTGATCCAGTACCAGTTGACCGGGGGTGTGGACGGGGTGTTCGTGCTCGGCACCTCCGGCGAAGGCACGTTCCTGACCGACGAACAGCGGCAGGTCGTGCTGGAGACGACCGTGGCGGAGGTGTCGGGGCAGGTGCCCGTGCTGGCCGGTGTCATCGACACGTCGACCTCCCGCGTCAGTGCGCACGTGTCGGCCGCACTGAAGGCCGGTGTCGACGGTCTGGTCGCGACGGCGCCGTTCTATGCCGCTACGCATCCGGCGGAGATCGAGCGGCACTTCACCCGGCTGGCTTCACTGTCCGGGGATACGCCGCTCTATGCCTATGACATTCCGTCGCGGGCGGGGACCAAGCTGCCGGCGTCGCTGATGATCTCGCTCGGGCAGCAGGGCGTGATCGCCGGCGTGAAGGACTCCAGTGGGCAGGAGACATCGCTGCGTCAGTTGGTCCTCTCGCGCAGGGATGCGGGATTGGACGGGTTCGCGATCATGACCGGATCCGAGGTGACCGTCGACTCCGCGCTGGCTTTTGGTGTGGATGGCGTCGTACCGGGGTTGGGGAATGTGGATCCGGCCGGGTACGTGCGGTTGTTCGACGCGGCGTCGGCGGGTGACGCGGCGGCGGCCCGGGCGGAGCAGGACCGGCTGTTCCGGTTGTTCGAGATCATCAACGTGGCGGACCGTTCGCGGATGGGCGCTTCGTCGGCGGCCTTGGGTGCGTTCAAGGCGGGGCTGTACCTGCTCGGCGTGATCGACTGCCCGGTCACGGCGTACCCCTGCATTCCCTTGAACGACACGGAGATCGCCGCGATCCGCCCCTTGCTGGACCGCGCCGGATTACACTGACGGGTCCTATTCCAAAGGAGGGACCGGCGTGACAACGGGTGGGCTCGGCCGGGCACGTGGTGCGGCGGGGAATCAGTCCTTCATCCGCGACCAGATGAAGTCGTACATCCTGGAGCGTGGGCTGAAGGCGGGTGACCCGCTGCCCAACGAGCAGGAGCTGATGGCTCAGCTCGGGGTCGGGCGGCACCCGCTGCGGGAGGCGATGAAGGCGCTGCAGGCGGTCGGCATCATCGAGATCCGGCACGGGTACGGGACGTACGTCGGCGAGGTCTCCCTGCAGTCACTGGAAGACGGTCTCGCCTTCCGGATGTCGCAGTCGATGGCCGGCGATCTCCGCGACGTACAGAACGTCCTGGAGGTCCGCCAGGCCATCGAAGTCGGCCTGGCGGACGACGTTGTCGCGTATTTCACGTCCCACGGGAATGCCGACCTCGAGCCGATCGTCGAACGGATGGAAGCCAAGGCGGCCGCCGGCGAGTACTTCCCCGACGAGGACTGGGCCTTCCACCAGGCGCTCTACGAGCCGCTGGGCAACGCCCTGGTGATCGACCTGCTGTCAGTCTTCTGGCGCACGTTCTCCCAGGTAGACGCCCGCCTCCCCGGCGCCCGCTACTCACCCGCCGACGCCGCCGCCTGGCACCGCGACCTCCTGGTAGCCCTAGGATCCGGCGACCCCGACTCCTTCGCCCGTTCGATGAAGAAACACTTCAACGGCATCCACACCCGCCTAGGCGAATAGCCTGTGCAGTTCGACAGGACGTATGCCTCCACTTAGGAGGCTGTTGTCGGTCGTGCGAGCGTAGGCCCGGCGGTCAGACGCAGATAGATCCTGTCGAGCTGTCCCCTGTGGATAAGCCAAGCCGCGAGTCGAGCGAATTCGGGCACCATCTCTGGATGGAATCGGTCCGAGATGTCCTTGCCCGCCAGGGTGGCTGGGCCACCTATTCCGAGTTAGTGGCGTGGACATCGCGTCGGGCTGTGGTGGTGGCACTCGAGCGCGGTGAGGTGCAGCGGATCGCCCAAGGGGTCTACGCAGTGCCGGGTCTGCCGGCTGATACGGCGGCCGCGCTCGCCTACGACGGGGTGCTCTCGCACGTGAGTGCAGCGGCGGCGCTGAAGCTTCCGCTGCTGGTGATGCCCGAGAAGCCGCATGTCACTCTTCCGCCCAAGCGCCGCCCACGTTCGGGTCCCCCTGCGGTCTTGCACTGGGCTGGAACCACTGCCGACGAACGCCGGAACCGGGTCACCTCAGCCCTGCGGACGGTTGTGGACTGCGCTCGCATGCTTCCGTTCGCCGAAGCGCTCGCCGTCGCGGACGCAGCTCTCGCCAGCGGACGCCTGACCCAGGAGGAACTCCTTACCGCCACCGTTGCGATGCGCGGGTCGGGCTGCCCGAATGCTCGCCGGATGGCGGCAGCCGCAACCCATCACTCCGGCAGTTTCCTGGAGTCCATGCTGCGGGCTCTTCTCATCAGCGAGGGCATCGATGGCTTCGAGCCGCAGGTGTTGGTGTCCAATGGGTGGTTCCGGGCGCGGGTCGACCTGGGACATCGGCAGGCCCGGCTGGCGGTCGAGGCGGATGGTTACGAGTTCCACGGATCCCGGCGGGACTTCGCCGCCGACTGCCACCGGTATGACGAACTGGTGGCGGCCGGCTGGCTCGTCCTCCGGTTCACCTACGAGCAGGTGATCGGTGACCCGGCCTGGGTCGTCGCCACAGTTCGCGCCGCGCTGGCTCAGCGCCTCGCCGGTTGACGACGTGCAGATCGACAGGACGTATACGTCTGCGATTGACAGATTCCGCCATCGCTGAGCGTGCGCAATGGCCGGCTTACCCGACATGTCCTGTCGAGCTGCACATTCCCGTTACGCGAAGAGGTTTTCGGCGTCGACGATGGTGTAGGCGTAGCCCTGTTCGGCTAGGAAGCGTTGGCGGTGGGCGGCGAATTCGGCGTCGATGGTGTCTCGGGCGACGATGGAGTAGAACCTCGCGGTGCGGCCGTCGCCCTTGGGGCGGAGGACGCGGCCGAGGCGCTGGGCCTCTTCCTGGCGGGAGCCGAAGGTGCCGGAGACCTGGATGGCCACGGACGCCTCGGGCAGGTCGATGGAGAAGTTGGCGACCTTGCTGACCACCAGCCGCTTGATCTCGCCCTTGCGGAACGCGTCGAACAGGCGCTGCCGTTCCTTCACCGTGGTCTCGCCCTTGATCACCGGGCACTCCAGCCGCTCACTGAGCTCGTCCAGCTGGTCGATGTACTGACCGATCACGAGCAGCGGCTCGTCCGCGTGATGCTCGGCGATCTGTCGTACCAGCCTGGACTTCGCCGGGGTCGACGCGGCCAGCCGGTAGCGGTCCTCGGGCTCGGCGGTCGCGTACACGAACCGCTCGCTCTGCTCCAGGTCCACCCGCACCTCGATGCAGTCGGCCGGCGCGATCCAGCCCTGCGCCTCGATGTCCTTCCAGGGCGCGTCGTACCGCTTCGGGCCGATCAGCGAGAACACGTCACCCTCGCGGCCGTCCTCCCGGACCAGCGTTGCGGTCAGGCCGATCCGCCGCCGGGTCTGCAGGTCCGCGGTCATCCGGAAGATCGGCGCCGGCAGCAGGTGGACCTCGTCGTACACGATCAGGCCCCAGTCGCGGGCGTCGAACAGCTCCAGGTGCGAGTAGACGCCCTTCCGGCGCGTGGTCATCACCTGGTACGTCGCGATCGTGACGGGCCGGATCTCCTTGCGGGCACCGGAGTACTCGCCGATCTCGTCCTCGGTCAGGCTGGTGCGCTTCAGCAACTCGTCCTTCCACTGCCGCGCGGACACCGTGTTCGTGACCAGGATCAGCGTGGTCGCGGACGCCTGCGCCATCGCGGCCGCACCGACGATCGTCTTGCCGGCGCCACAGGGCAGTACGACGACACCCGAGCCGCCGTGCCAGAACGAGTCCACGGCCTGCTGCTGGTACGGGCGCATGTCCCAGCCGTCCCGGACCAGTTCGATCTTGTGCGTCTCGCCGTCGACGTACCCGGCCAGGTCCTCCGCGGGCCAGCCGATCTTCAGCAGTGTCTGCTTGAGGTGACCGCGCTCCGACGGGTGCACCACGACGGTGTCGTCGTCGATGCGTTCGCCCAGCATCGGCTTCACCTTGGCGCTGCGCAGCACCTCCTCCAGCACCGGCCGGTCCGTCGTCACCAGGACCAGGCCGTGCTGCGGGTGCTTCTCCAGCCGCAAGCGCCCGTACCGGTCGAGGGTCTCGGCGATGTCGACGAGCAGCGAGTGCGGCACGGGATAGCGGCTGTACCGCAGCAGGACGTCGATCACCTGCTCGGCGTCGTGCCCGGCCGCCCGTGCGTTCCACAACCCCAGCGGTGTCAGCCGGTAGGTGTGCACGTGTTCCGGCGCCCGTTCCAGCTCAGCGAACGGCGCAATCGCCTTCCGGCAGTCGTTCGCGTCCGGATGTGCGGTCTCGAGCAAGAGTGTCTTGTCCGACTGCACGATCAAAGGCCCGTCCGTCACCAACAGCTCCCATCGTCGCCCCGACCCTCCATTGTGCCTGAGGGGGTCAAAGGACAGGCCGGGCGGCGGAGATGCGGTGCAGGGCGTAGGTGCGGGGCTGGTCGGTGGCGTCCTCGTAGGCGGTGAGCCAGCCGTCGGCGACGCGGACCGGTTCGACGACACGTTCGGAGGCGTTGCCGTTGTGGTCGACGTACGAGATCCAGGTCTGGGTGTGGGCCTCGGCGGCGTTGGTCAGGATCGCGATGGTCTCGGCGGGCGCGGTGGGCTCGATCAGGCCGTCGCCGGTTGGCCGGTCGGCAGCGATGCGGTCGCCGGCCCGGACCTTCTCGATCACGGCCTTCACCTGGTCGTCGCTGAGGTCGACCGGGTTGTCCACGAAGTCCCGGCTGGTACGACGCCGTGGCGCCTCACCACGGCGCGTCGCCGTACCGGTGACATGGACCACGCCGTCGAACGTCTCCGCCAGCGGCGCGAGACCCGCCTCCCGCAGCCGGCTCAGCACCATGTCCGGCGGTGACGGAGACACGACCACGGTCGGCGCCAACCGGCGGAACCGAACACCGGGCAGGTTCGAGCTCAGCAGCTGCGTGAGCACGTCCTCGTCATCACAGCGCAGGTACGTCGACGCCGTACCCATCCGGAGTACGCCGTGCCGCCGCGCAACGTCATCGATCAGGTAAGTGAGCGGTTGTGGGACCGGAGTCCGCGAGTGCTCGGTCAGCCACGTGTGCAACTGATCAGCGGTCCGTCCAAGGTCGAAAGCACGCCGGACCGAGCCTTCACTGAAGCGGTAGACCGCCGCGCCACCGTGCGACTCGACATCGGCCATAGCGGACAGCTCGTCCTGCACAACACGCACCAGCGGACCAGGAGCCACTGCGGTCAGGTCAGCCTGCAGCAGCACCTCGGACACGGGCTCCGGCACCAGTGGGCTGATCGCCTCGGCCAAATCGTCGGCCGTCGGCTCCGGCTTGAGCAAAGGCCGTGCGTGCGCCGCGAACGCGCTGAGACCGGTCAGACCGAGCAGTGCGGCCTCCGTGATGCTCCACTCGACCAGATCGTCGCGGAACTGCCCACCACGCCGCGGGCGATGCCACGCCACCCACGTGACGACCGACTCCGTGGCCGGCGCCGTACCCGCACCGGCCTCGGCGAGCGCCTGCAACGTCAGCATCCGGACCTCTGGCGCCAGCAACCGCTCCAGATCCGGGGCGAGCGCGTTGATCAGCCGCTCGCGTGCAGCGGCGGTAGCACCACCACTGTCGCGTCTGCCGATCAGTCCGATCGCCCTGAGCCCACCGAACCAGGCCATGACCAGCTGGGCCCACCGATGTGCGAGGTCGAGCTCCAACCAGTCGTCATAGGCGCTGGTGGGCAGCCACAGCTCGCTGGTCCCGACCTCCACGGCCGCGACGAGCCCAGCGGCGTACGCGATCTCCAGGACCGCGGCGGCCGTATGCTCCTCCGCGCCGACCTTGCCGGCCAGACTGCGCAGCTCACGCACACCGATGCCACCCGTGCGCAGCACTGGCGGCGGCTCGGTACCGAGCTGCTCCATCGCACGATCGACGAGCCGCACCAGGTCCAGCGCTGCCCCGGCCGCGGCCCGGTCGGAGATCGCGGCCGACACCTGCTTCCCGTCCAGCGGTGGTGGTACCGGCCGGGTTGAGGCCAGCACTCGCCCACCGCGCAGATGCAGCCCGATCTGCCGCGGCAGGACGACCGTGTTCGCATCCTTGGGAACGACGAGACCACGCGCGAGCAACCGCTCCACCGGCGTCCGGGCGGAGGCGATCGTCACCGGCCGCTCGGCCTTCTCGACCGAACCGGTCGGCGGACCCCACGTCAGCTTGTCGAGCACCTGCCGCGCATCGGTGCCGGCCTCCTCGATCAGCTTGTCCAGATCACCGAAGTGTCTGGTCGTGACCGGCCCGAGCCCGGCGGGCGTCGGCCCCAGCAGCTCGTGCACCGCACGGATCGGTCGCAGATCGTCCTCGGAACCCCAGACGAGCGCCAGCTCCAGCAACGCCGTCACCCGAGGCCGGACCACGTCGACCGGTTGATCGACACCGGCGGCCAAAGCGGCCAGGTCCACCGGCTCCGGTAGTGCGGACAGCGACTCGAGCAGGTCCACGCCGAACTCGTCCAGCCGGTTGATCGCGCGCGCCGCCGACGCGTTGGTCGTCGCCCGCGCGGCCAGTTGGCCGGTGTCCGCGGGGATCGGCATCGCCAGGTCGGGGCGGCGCTGGAGCAGGCGACCGAGTGCGGCGTCGTCCCAGGTACGCAACGCCTCCGCGAGGGTACGTGGGCGGTTCCGCTCGGTTGTGCTCATCCCTCCAACGGTACGGCCCGATCCCCAATGACCACCAACCGTTCCCCCAGATCGTCCAGGATCCGCGCGAGAGTCTCCTGCTGCGCGCTCTCCGGCCCGATCACCACCTGGTCGACCCCGTCGAGGACGTCGTGCTCGCGGTACCAGTCCCGCATCATGTCGGCGGTCACGTTGTGCGCCCAGTCCCGATTGCCATGCCGGACGACGGTCTCCTCGAACGGAATGTCGAAGTAGTAGTGCAGCGTCACGCCCCGGTGATCCGCGGTCAGCTTGCGCAACATGTCGCCGTACCGGCCGGCGTCCATGATGCCCTCGACGATCACGTCGTACCCGTGGTCGAGCGCGTACCGGACGTTCGCGTCGATCAGGCCGATGTTCACCGCGCCCGGATGGTCCTTCTCCCACAGCAGGATCCGGCGGATCTGGTCCTGCTCGACCCACGCCGTACCGCGGCCGAGCCGCTCCCGCAGCAGGCGGGCGGTCGTGGACTTGCCCGAGCCGGAGTTGCCACGCAGTACGACGAGACGCGAGGTCGGACTGCCCGTCACTCCGCTGCCCCGGCGCTCCCGATCCGGCGGAAGCCGACGCGCTCGTAAACGGCCGCCACCGCTGCGGACTCGGCCGAGAGCAGGACGAGGTCGACCCCATGCGCGAACGCATGCTCGACCAGGGTGGACGTGACGGCGGCGGCCAGGCCTTTGCGTCGCATGGACGGCAGCGTACCGACGCCGACGATCTCGGTGGTGGAGCCGACGGGCTGGTGCTGCCCGCTGGCGACCATGCCTTCGTCGGTGAACGCACCCGCACCCACGGTCACGCCGCTGAGGACCCGGTCCAGGACTGCGGCAATCATGTCGTCCGCCACCGCGTCGGCCTTGGCGTCACGGTCGGCTGGTCCGGCCGCGCCGACCGCCGTCCCGGGGTCGCCGAACGCGAGTCCCGCGACCGCCCGGGCCTGCCGGATTACGCCTTCGTCGGCGGGCAGGATCTCGCAGCGCGCCTCCGCCTTCGCCGGGCGGAAATCCTTCCGCTCGAGCACGAGCAGCGGATGCTCGACCACGGACAGTCCGGCCGCGGCCGCCGCCGGTCCCAGCGACGGGCAGGTCTGGACGACCCACTCGAAGCTCACCGGGATCCCGAGCTCGGCGCAGCGGGCACGCAGTACTTCGATATCGGCCGGCTCGATGGTCGTCCCCGAGCCCGGCAGCGGACGGGCGTAGTACGGCCAGACCGTCGTACTGCGGAAGAGTGTGAACGGCCCGACCTGCTCGGCGAACGAGCCGGACAGCGGGACCGCGTGGAGGTAATCGTCGACTCTGCTGATCATCGCGACGCATGTAACCACCGCTGCGGGGCCCGCGCCAGGGATTATGTCGAAGTCCACGTGCCGGCTCCGACGTCTCGTTCGTCGACGACGATGTGGAGGACGGACATGGAGAAGGTCAGCTCGGCCGACGGTACGACGATCGCCTACGAGCGCCTCGGGAGCGGGCCGAAGGTCATTCTGGTCGGTGGTGCGCTCTGCGACCGACAGGCGCTCCGACCACTGGCAGATGCACTGGCCGGCGACTTCGACGTGGTGACGTACGACCGGCGCGGCCGCGGTGACTCCGGCGACAGTACGTCGTACGCCGTGGAGCGTGAGGTGGACGACATCGCGGCGCTGCTCACCGAGGTCGGCGGTACGGCGGCCATCTACGGGCACTCGTCCGGCGCCGGGCTGGCGGCGATCGCGGCGAGCTCGGGGCTGCCGTTCACCAGGGTCGTGCTGCACGAGCCGCCGTACGGGCCGGATGACGTCGACTCGGACGAGGACGGCGGTCAAGTGCTCGAATTGCTGCGCGACGACCGCCGGCAGGAGGCGGTCGAGCTGTTCCTGATGATGGCGGGCATGCCGCAGGCCGCGGCGGTCGAGACCGCGGCCGTTCCGGGCGTGGCTGACCTCGCGCCGACACTCGCCTACGACTTCGCCGTGATGGGTCATGGCGCTCCCGGCGGACGGACTCCCGTCGACCTGCTCCGCGCGATCACGCCGGAGACCCTGGTCGTCGCCGGGACCGCATCACCGCCGTTCATGGTCGACGCGGCGCACCGGATCGCGAGCATCCTGCCCACGGCCCGGCACGCCGAGCTCGTGGACCAGGATCACGTCGTACCGCCGGAGCTGCTCGCGCCGGCGCTGACCGAGTTCTTCAGTCGGTGATGATCTCGATCGAGACCTTGTTCGGGTAGAACGCGACGTGCTCGCGGATGTCCGCGACCGCGTCGTACGGCTGCTCGTAGGTCCACACCGCGTTCACCCCGTCCGCCCCGGCGGGGAGGACGCTGTAGTACGACGCGTCGCCCTTGTACGGGCAGTAGGTCTCGTGGTCGGTGCGCTCGAGCAGCGTGAGGTCGACGTCCTTGCGCGGGATGTACTGCACCGCGGGGTAGCTCGCCTCCTGCAGCGACAGCGCCTCGCGGGTGTCCGCGATCACCTGGTCACCGATCTTCACCACCACCCGGTCCGGATTCTTCCCGACGGTGATCGGGTGGTCCGGGCCAGGGATCTTCACAGTCTTGTCCGCCATACCTTCCGACAACCGGGCCTGCTCTGACGGCATTCCCTGAATCCGCCATCATCGTGGGATGGAGCTGCGGCAGATCCAGTACTTCGTCACGGTCGCGGAGGTGCTCAACTTCGGGCAGGCCGCGGAGCAGCTCGGGATGGGCCAGCCGGGGGTGAGTCAGCAGATCGCGCGGCTCGAGCGTGAGCTGGGTGTCCTGCTGTTCGACCGCTCGGCACGGGCGATCCGGCTGACCGAGGCCGGTCAGCGCTTTCTGCCGGCTGCTCGCGCGGTGCTCGTCTCGGTCGACCACGCCCGCGCGGCCGCGATCGGTCTGTCCGGTCGAGGGTTGCGCCTCGGTACCAGCACCGGACTCGGTGAACGGCTGGAGACGGTGGTCGCCGAGCTCGCCGCGAAGGGTGTCCAGGTCGAGTTGGTCAGTACGTCGACGCGCGCCCGGCTGGATCGGGTCCGGGGCGGCCAGCTCGATGCCGCGTTCGTGCGCGGGCTGGAGGAGTCGGCAGGTCTGGAGTTCATCCCGGTCTGGCAGGACGCGCTACTGATCGCATTGCCGGCCGCCTGGCCGCCGGTGCCCGATCCGGCGGATGCGGTCACCCTCTCGGTATTGCGGGACCTGCCGCTGCGGATCACCTCGCGCCGCAACAACCCTCCACTCGTGGACCTGGTCATGTCGGCCTGCGCGGCGGAAGGCTTCGAACCCGTACTCGGGCCCCGCTCGGACAGTCTGCAGGACACCCATGCCGCGATCGGCGCCGGGACGCCGAGCTGGACCGTGATCTACGAGTCGCACGCACAGCTGCTCCGCGAGGGCCGGGTGGTCTTCCGCCGACCGCGTCCGCGGCTCGCCCTGACCACGAGCCTCGCCGTCCCCGCCGGGACCACGATCAGCGGCGAGCTCGCCGTACTGCTGGATGCTTGCCGGAAGGCGTCCGATCACTTCGAGTGATACCTGCGGATCGGATCTGCGTCTCGTTCGCGAGCGCTCCGGCGACTGGAATGGAGACGACAACCCCACGGAGAAAGGAAGATCCGATGCCCGTCGTCACCGTTCTGCAAGGCCCGCGGACCCCGGAGCTCAAGCGCGAGCTGGTCCAGCGGATCACCGACGCGTTCGTCGACAGCCTCGGCGTACCGGCTCAGAGCGTGCAGGTCTGGATCCAGGAAACCCCGCCCGACAGCTGGGCCGTCGGCGGCACCCTCACCGCCGACAAATAGCCGGCAGGCGGCCTGCCTGGTGTCAGTCCGCGGTGAGGTCTTCGAGCTCGACCACTAGGCAGGGGCCGCCGTCGAAGGCGCCGCCGTCGATGCCCAGGGCCAGGCCCTCGGCGTACAGGTGCGGGCCGGTGAGGAACTCCGGGTCGATGCCGAGCTGGTCGGCGACGATGCTGTGGCCGTGCACGACCCGGTGACCGCCGAGGTGGTGCAGGACGATGCGGGCCACCTCCGGTCCGCTCGCGCCGCGGAACGCGTACCGTGACGTCATCCGGCGCCAGATCTCCCACCACACCTCGATGTCGTCGGAGTGCAGCTCGGCCCGCGCTGTGGCGTTGATCTGGTCGATCGTGTCGCCCCACTCGACGTACTCCGCGGTGTCGGAGTGCATCAGCAGGTACCCGGCGTCGAGCCCGAGCATCGGCCGGTCGAGCAGCCAGGTGACGTCGTCGTCGGTGAGCAGCTCCTGGTCCCGGTCCTGACCGCCGTTCAGGGCCCAGGACCGCTCGAAGCTGCGGGAGGTGATGCCGTCGTGCGGGACGAACGTGTCGCCGAACTTCCGCATCCCGAGCGCGAGGATCTCGTGGTTGCCGAGCAGTACGGTGATGGCCCCGTCCGGTGCCTGCTCGATCAGCTGCCGGACGAACCGCAGCACGCCGATCCCGTCCGGACCGCGGTCGAAGAAGTCGCCGAGGATCCACAGTCGCGCGTCCTCGCCGGACCAGGTGCCCTCGGCATCGATCAGTCCGGCCTCCAGCAGCGAGGCCTTCAGCTTCTCCGGGTAGCCGTGGATGTCGCTCACGGCGAACACCCGGGTCATGTCATCCCCGCACGGTCAGCACAATCAGTACGACGTTGAGCGCCGTGACGGCGGTGGCAACCAGGCATGCGGTGAGAGTAGTCGCCCGGCGGTTGACAAGGTCGCCCATGACGCGCCGGGACGCGGTCAATCGGACCAACGGCCACAGGACGCACGGGATGCCGAAGCTCAGCACCACCTGGGAAACCACCAGCGCCCGGCTCGGGTCGATACCGATCGCCAGGATGACCAGCGCCGGCAGCAGCGTGATCAGCCGGCGGGCTGCCAGCGGGACGTGCCGGTGCCAGAACCCTTCCAGGATGACGGAACCGGCGTACGTACCGACCGAGGAGGACGCGAACCCGCTGGCCAGCAGGGCGAGCGCGAACAGCAGCGCGGGGAGCTGGCCGAGCCGGTCACCGATCGCGGCGTGCGCGGCGTCGAGTGAATCGGCGCCGGTGCCGTTCAGCGCGGCAGCGGCGAGCACGACCATCGCCAGGTTGACCGCGCCGGCGAGAGCCATCGCGACGGCGACATCCATCCGGGTGGCGCGCAGGATCCGGGACTTGCCCTTGTCGGTGCGGATGGTCTTCCAGTGCCGGTCGGTGACCAGGGCACCGTGCAGCCAGATCGCGTGCGGCATCACGGTCGCGCCGAGCATGCCGGCCGCGAGCACGAGCGACTCGGTCCCGTCCAGCCGCGGCACCATACCGCCGATCACGCCGGCCGCGGACGGCTCCGACTTCACCGTCGACACCACGAACCCGACCAGGACGACCGCGAGCAGCCCGATGATCGCCGCCTCGAACGGCCGCTGCCCGCGCTTGGACTGATAGATCAGCAACCCGAACGACACCGCGCCGGTGATCGCACCGCCGAGCAGCAGCGGGATCCCGAACAGCAGGTTCAGCGCGATCGCACCACCGACCACCTCGGCCAGGTCGGTCGCGACCGCCACCAGCTCGGCCTGCGCCCACAGCCCGGTCGACGTGGACCGGCGGAAGTGGTCACGGCACAGCTGCGGCAGCGTCCTGCCGGTGGCGATACTCGCCTTGGCGGCCAGATACTGCACCAGCACGGCCATCAGGTTCGCCCCGACGACCACCCAGCAGAGCAGATACCCGTACGTCGCTCCCGCGGCGATGTTGGTCGCGAAGTTCCCCGGGTCCACATACGCGACGGCCGCGACGAACGCCGGTCCGAGCAGTAACAGCCCGGACCGATTCAGTTGCCGCCGCAAGGGCGCCGGTGCGTACATGGAAGCAGTCTCCACGACGCCGCCGACAACGCAACCTCCGTTCTGGTTTTGAGACAGGCGTTACAACTCACGCCCAGGAGAACTGGACCTCGAGGGACACCTCGACGGTGTGCTCGCCGGGGGTGATGTTGATGGCGGAGTCGAATGCCTTGGCGGACTGCTGGACGAACTCCCGGATCGGAGCGTGGCCGTAGGTCTCGGAGATCGACGTGACCGAGCCGAGCGAGTAGCCGGCCAGCGCCGCGAGTTCCCCGGCCTTGGCGCGGGCCTGCCGGAAGGCCAGCTCGCGCGCCCGGACGAGCAGCGGTTCCTTGTCCTCCACGTCGAACTGGAGACCCTGCAGACCAAGGCTGTTGCCGACGGCATCCACCGCCGCTGCGAGCAGCCGGCCGAACCCGGTCAGATCCTTCGTCGTCACCGTGATCGCATGCGACGCGCGATACGCCGCCGCTGTCCCCGGCTCCCGATATTCCTGGTAGACGTTCACCGTGGTCGTCGCGAGCTCGGAGCTCCCGACTCCTTGCTCCCGGAGTGCCGCGATCGCCGCGTCCGACCGCTCACCGACCTGCGCCACCGCCGTGGCGACGTCTGCCGCGACATGCTCGACGCTCAGCGAGACTCGCAGTACATCGGGCGCCGTAGTGACCTGTCCTGACCCGACAACTCTCACCCCTGTGTCCATGCCCGTCAGTTTGGCATCATCTGGTGTCGGTCTGGGTGTCATCCAGGCATCGCACACTGCTTCATCGACTCACGCCCCAAGGAGACTTTGATGCGCAGCCGACTAATCGTCACCACAGCTCTCGCCGGTGTTCTGCTCACCGGGCTGACCACCGCCGACGCGACCGGGAAGGACTCCGGTGTCGCTCGTGCGTTCCAGGCAACGGACCGCAGTACGGCGTGGTCCCTGGTGGAGCGGATCCCGTTGCGGTTCCCGACGTACCACCCGCAGGGTTTCGCTCTGGTGGGAGACCTGATCTTCCTGTCCAGCGTGGAGGTGCTGGAGGCGCCGGTGAAGTACCCGGTGCCGGTGGACGGGTACGACCGCACTCCGGGCAAGGGGATCGGGCATCTGTTCGTGCTGGACGGGCAGGGGAATCTGAAGCAGGACATCCGGCTCGGCGAGGGTACGGCGTACCACCCGGGCGGGATCGACTTCGACGGGCAGACCGTGTGGGTCCCGGCCGCGGAGTACCGGCCGAACTCGCGGGCGATCGTGTATACCGTCGACCCGAAGACCTACCGCGTGACTGAGCGCTTCCGCGTGAAGGACCACGTCGGGGGAGTGGTCCGCGACCGCACCACCGGCCAGGTCCACGGAGTCAGCTGGGGCTCCCGCACCCTCTACGACTGGACGCCCACCGGCCGCCAACTCCAGTCCACCCCCAACGAGTCCCACATCCTCGACTACCAGGACTGCGACTACGTCTCCCGCGGCAAACAACTCTGCGGCGGCGTCACCACTCTCCCCGGCCCCAACAACACGTCGTACGACCTGGGCGGCCTGGCCCTCCTGGACCTCAAGACCAACCGCATCCTCCACGAAATCCCCATCCCAGCTTTCTCCCCCACCACCAACCACAACGCCACCCGAAACCCGGTAGCCCTGGAAACCACCGGCACCAAACTCCGCCTCCTCACCGCCCCCGACGACGGCGAAAACCCCGGCGGCACCGAGATCCAGATCTACGAATCACCCCTCAGCTAGCGCGGGGGATGATGCGGGCGGGGATGTTGTGGGAGTGGCAGAGGGAGAGGAGGGCTGTGCCGTCTATGAGTTGGAGGGGTTTGCCGGTGGCGAACTGGTAGCTGGTGGGGCCGAAGCCGGAGGTGGTGATGAGGATGCCTTTGGTGGCGCCGGCGTCGACGACGGTGCCGAAGAGGTCGCGGACGGCGGACGGGGGGACGGTGCGGGTCCAGAGCTTCGCCTGGACGACGAACTTGCCGCCGGTGATCGGGCGGGGATCGTAGGCCACGCAGTCGATCCCGCCGTCGGTGCCGCGGCGGAACAGGCGGCTCTCCAGCCCCATCCTGGTCAGCAGGTTGTGGACCAGGTGCTCGAAGGACTCGGGGCTGAGCTCCAGCAGGTTCGGCCGGCTGTCGATCTCGCTGATCACGTCGACGGCCTCGATCGTCCGCGGATCCGCCAGGTCGAACTCCAGCACCGGCTCCACCGGTTGCAGCTCCTCCGGATGCCGCGACACCTCCGCCGCGAAGTAGTGCCGCACACACGCGACCGGGTCCAACTGATCCAGTACGAGCGCCTGGAACTGCTCTCGTGTCGCCCGCAGCGTGATCAGGCACGGCCGCACGGTCTGCCCGGTGGTCAGGTCCACGGATTCGACCATCCCGTTGAACACCACCGTGTCGACCACGCCGTACCGATCACTGCCGAAGACCAGATGCAATGCCCGCAACGCCAACTGGGCCACGAGTTGCTGATACAGCCGCCGTAGCTCCGCTGCCTCCCGCGGCACCGCCAGCACCGCGTCGGCAGAACGGTCGTAGCGGTACGACGCCTCCGCCGGTACGACGCTTACGTCCGGGAGATCCCACTCGAGCGCGAGCAACGTCGACTCGGGGACGTACCTGACCCGTCGGCGGCGCGGGAAGTCGAGCGGCTCCGCAACCCGGTCCAGCGCCTTCTGGAAGTACCGCATGACCGCCGCGCGATCGCGGTTCACCACCAAGCGTTCGTACGCGTCGATCCGGGCGTGCTGATCCGCGGTCGCCTCGTCGAGCCGGCGCTGTTGCTCGACCTGGTCCCGCAGCGCCTGGGTCACCCGCTCCCGGCGGTTCTCCTCGGCAGCCCGGTGCCGCTCGATCGCCTCCGCGAACCGGTCCTCCGCGCAGGCGAGACGCCGCGCGAAGCGCCGTTCGGCCCCCCACCAGCGGAGCCGTCCGGGCGGGTGGGGCACGAACGCATCCCAGATCGGTCCGGGATGCGCTTCGAGATCGGTTGGCGACACCGTCGGCGGCGCCCGCCGGGGCGTCCGTTTGAGGGTCTGCAGATCGGTGCCGTGGACATCGATCGCCAGGGCGTCGGCCAGCACGTTGCCCAGGACCCGGACGCACTCCTGCACCGCAGCGGTTCGTTGTGCCGCCTCGGCGGTTCGCCCGGGCGGACGGTCGCTGCGGCCGTGACCTTCAAAGGATCGGCCCATCGCCTCACACCTCTCCACACTAATGTAATGGTACAACCACGCTGCGCGACCGTCATGACGGAGAGTTGGAAAGGACATTGCTTGCCGTCCACCCCCTGTTTCCTGCCGCGCGTGCACCAAGGGCCTGTCGCCCCAGCACACCGAGCTACACCACCGAGCACCTGTTCGCGACTGCAGGGGACGAGGCGACAGGCCCTTGCAGGCGCATCTGCTCGAGGCGACGATGACAACCATGAGCCTGCCGTCTTACGCATCCGGGGTGTCCGAGGTTCCCTTGCTGGGCGAGACGATCGGCGCGAACCTGAGACGCACGATCCGCGAGTACGGCGATCGGGACGCGCTGGTCGAGGTCCAGACCGGAAGGCGCTGGACGTACGACGAGTTCGGCGCCGAGGTGGACCTGGTCGCGCGCGGCCTGCTGGCGCGGGGGATCGCGAAGGGTGACCGGGTCGGCATCTGGTCCCCGAACCGCGCCGAGTGGACGATCACGCAGTACGCGACCGCGATGATCGGCGCGATCCTGGTGAACATCAACCCGGCGTACCGGACCCACGAACTGGCCTACGCACTGAACCAGTCCGGCGTCCGGCTGCTGATCTCGGCGACCGACTTCAAGACCAGTGACTACCGGGCGATGGTCGACGAGGTCCGGCCGGACTGCCCGGCACTGGAGGAGACGGTCTACCTCGGCACGGGGGACTGGGACGAGCTCCGGGACGCCGCCGGCCGCGTCGCCGAGGACGATTTGCACGCCAGGGAAGGCGAATTGGCCTTCGACGACCCGATCAACATCCAGTACACCAGTGGCACCACGGGTTTCCCGAAGGGCGCGACGCTCAGCCATCACAACATCCTCAACAACGGCTTCTTCGTCACCGAGACGATCGCGTTCACCGCCGAGGACCGGCTCTGCATACCAGTGCCCTTCTACCACTGCTTCGGCATGGTGATGGCGAACCTCGGCTGCACCACCCACGGCGCCTGCATGGTGATCCCCGGCCCGGCGTTCGATCCGGCCGCGACGTTGCGGGCCGTGCAGGACGAGCGGTGCACGGCGTTGTACGGCGTACCGACGATGTTCATCGCCGAGCTCGGGCTGCCGGACTTCGCGTCGTACGACCTGACCTCTCTGCGGACCGGGGTGATGGCGGGATCTCCGTGCCCGGTCGAGGTGATGAAGCGCTGCGTCGCCGACATGCACATGGCCGAGGTGGCGATCTGCTACGGCATGACCGAGACCTCGCCGGTGTCGACGCAGACCCGTCGCGACGACGATCTGGACCGCCGTACGTCGACTGTCGGCCGGGTGATGCCGCACGTCGAGGTGAAGCTCGTCGACCCCGCGACCGGGCTCGTGGTCGGCAGGGGCGAGCCGGGCGAGCTGTGCACCCGCGGGTACTCCGTGATGCTCGGCTACTGGGAGGAGCCGGAGAAGACCGCGGAGGCGATCGACCAGGCCCGCTGGATGCACACCGGCGATCTCGCCACCATGCGCGACGACGGCTACGTGAACATCGTCGGCCGGATCAAGGACATGGTCATCCGCGGCGGCGAGAACGTGTACCCACGCGAGATCGAGGAGTTCCTCTACACCCACCCGTCGATCGCCGACGTCCAGGTGATCGGCGTCCCCGACGAGAAGTACGGCGAAGAACTCTGCGCCTGGATCAAGCTCAAGCCCGGCGCCGACCCCGTCGACGCGGCAGCCGTCAAGGCCTTCGCCACCGGCAGACTCGCCCACTTCAAGATCCCGAAGTACGTCGTACTGGTGGACGACTTCCCGATGACGGTCACCGGCAAGATCCGCAAGATCGAAATGCGCGAGAAGTCCGTCGAGCTGCTCGGCCTCACCTGAGGTACTGGGCGAACGCCTTCAAGGCTGGGGTTTCCTCGCCGCGGCGCCAGATGAGGCCGAGGGCGGACTCGGGGACGCCGGTGATCGGGATGTTGACGATGTCGGTACGGCGGTTCTGGTCGGCGCTGGCGCGGCAGAGCAGCATGCCGCCGCGGTCGGCGGCGATCAGCGACAAGCCTTCCTGCAATGTGCTGACCGACGGGCCGCGATGGATGAGTGCGCCCGCGGGAGTCTGCGTCGGTGCCTGAGCTTGGCGCCAGTAACCGGGTGCCGGCCCGGAGACCGCGATCAGCACGGCGTCGGCCAGATCCTCGATGTCCAGGGTGGTGCGGCCGGCGAGCGGATGCCGCGTGGAGACTGTCAGCGTCTGGGGCCGGCGGGAGAAGACCGGGCCGAGGATGAGGTCGTCTTCGGCGACGGGCAGCAAGACGACAGCCGCGTCGACGTCACCACGCCGGAGTGCGCTGAAGGGGTCGTTCAACGGGAGTTCGCAGACGCCGATCAGGCAGTTCGGGTTGTGGGACTGGAAGACCGAGACCG
Source organism: Kribbella sp. NPDC020701 (assembly GCF_055562215.1). Taxonomy (NCBI): domain Bacteria; kingdom Bacillati; phylum Actinomycetota; class Actinomycetes; order Propionibacteriales; family Kribbellaceae; genus Kribbella; species Kribbella sp. NPDC020701. The sequence continues at coordinate 142,214 of NZ_JBVHFT010000013.1, forward strand.
CGTTCAGGATCTCGTCGTTCGCCGTGCCCTGGAAGCCGATCTGGAGCTTGCCCTTCACGCAGGTCGCGTAGTCGCGTGCGTTCTCGACCACCCGTTCCAGCGCCGCGTACGCCGGTCGCAGCGACGTGCGGAACTCCTTGCCGAGCGGAGTCAGCGCGACCCGCCGACTCGTCCGCTCGAACAGCTGCCCGCCGATCCGTCGCTCCAGCGACTGCAGCAGCTGGCTGACCCGGCTCTGCGAGAGGTAGAGCCGTTCCGCCGTACGCCCGAAGTGCAGTTCCTCGGACAGGACGAGGAAGCACTCCAGTTCGCGGATCTCGACTGCCACGGCGGACCTCCGATCGATGAGCTCAGCTAATACAAGCATGACCAGATCGCCGTTGTTCCGCAGCCCGGGCTGCCGAAATCTTGAAGTATGACGACAATCTGTGCCGAACAGGTGGCGACCGGCACCCGCGGCTGGGCTGCCTCGGTGACGATGGCGGCGACCGTGTTCACCGTGGTGACGGCCGAGCTGATGCCGGTCGGCCTGCTCACTCCGCTGAGCGCCGGACTGCAGGTGACCGAAGGCACCGCGGGCCTCACCCTGACTGTGACCGGTGTGGTGTCCGCGCTCGCTGCACCCGTCCTCCCGTTGCTGCTCGGCAAGCTCGACCGCCGCGTCGTCCTGGTCGCGCTGATGACGCTGTTGGGTGCAGCCGGACTGCTCGCCGGCGTGGCGCCGACCTTCACGGTTCTGATGATCGCGCGCGTGCTGATGGGGATCTCGCTCGGCGGCGTCTGGCTGCTCACCGTCGGTCTCGCGCCTCGGATCGTCCCTCCGGACACCGCCGGCCCGGCGACGTCGCTCATCTTCAGTGGCATCGGAATCGCTTCTGTACTTGGCATTCCGGCCGGTGCGTACGTCGGCGAGCTGGTCGGCTGGCGCTCGGCCTTCGCCGCCGTCGGCCTGCTCTCCGTCGCGTTGGCCGCCGCCCTCGCGTTGTTCCTCCCGCCGCTGCCGGCCGAGAAGGCTGTCCGCCTGGCCGATGTCGCGGCGGTCCTGCGGATCAGGCAAGTCCACGTCGGGCTGCTCCTCGTCGGACTTGTTGTCACCGGCCACTTCTCGGCGTACACCTACATCCGCCCGCTGCTGGAGAAATCGGCCGGCATCACTCCCGCCCTGATCGGCACCTTGCTGCTCGCGTACGGCGTAGCCGGTGTCCTTGGCAACTTCCTCACCGGCGCACTCCGCCCCACCCGCGCCCTGACGTTCATCGCGGCCGGTATCGCGGTCGCGACCGTCGCGATGCCCTTCATTGGCACCACCCTCACCGGATCCCTTGTTCTACTGCTGATCTGGGGTCTCGCGTACGGCGGAACGAGCGTGAGCACCCAGGCCTGGGGACATGCCGCGGCACCCAGTGCGCCCGAAGCATCGTCCGCTGTGTTGGTGGGGGTTTACAACGGATCCATCGCACTGGGTGCCTTCACCGGCGGCCAGGTCACCGACCATGCCGGTACGACGACCGTCACCTGGCTACCGGCAGTCCTGGCAATCGCGGCTCTCGTGGTCCTCCTAGCGAACCGCCGCCAGCGCGGCTGAGTCCTCGTCGCCGAAGTCGTCCTCGAGCTTCTCCGGGGAGTAGTCGAGGTCGATGCCGGCGACCTCCGCGCCGACCGCGGACTCGATCGCGCCGAGGCGCCGGGTCGCGCGGTCACCGGCGTACGTCATCAGTGCGGTCGGGTTGATCTCTGGCGGGAGTTCCTGGGAGTTGTCGAGAGCCCACTGGATCTGGACGAGTGCGTGCGGAAGCAGCTCCTCCATGGTGTCGGTGACGACCTTCCAGTTGGTCTCGTCGGCGGCGACGTGCCGGCGGCAGGTGAACGTGCCCCACGCCATGTGCCGGCGTTCGTCGTCGCCGATCCGGCGGATCAGTTCCTGCATGCCGGGCAGGATGCCGCGCGCCGTACAGAGCAGGTTCCACGCGTGGTACCCGGTCAGGGCCAGCGTCCCTTCCACCACGTGGTTGTAGGTGACACTCGCGCGGACCTGGTTGGCCGGAGACGGGTCGTCGGCCAGCGACTTGAGTGCGACGGGCAGGGCCTCGTAGAAGATCGCGCGGTAGCCGGGGTTGTTCTCGACGTAGTGGTGCAGGTCCTCGGTGACGCCGACCGCGTCCAGCCAGAGCCGGAAGACCGCGGTGTGCTTGGCCTCCTCGAAACAGAACTGGGTCAGGTACATCTCGTCGCCGAACCGGCCCTCGGCCGCCATCGCCTGCAGGAACGGCTGCAGGTCCTCGGTCACCGCCTCCTCCCCGGCGATGAACTGCGAGCACAGCATCAACGCGTTGTCCTTGTCGTTGTCACTGAGCTCCTGCCAGTCCCTGGCATCCTGGCTGAAGTCGATGTCGCGCGGATTCCAGAACTTCCGGTTGCCCTTGTCGAACAACCGCAGGGGCAGCCCGTCCCAGTTGAACCCGCCGGACCGGAGCGAGTTGAATCCCTGCCTGTGAAGGGGATTGGTCGTGGTCATGGGGCCTCCCGGCCTGGACTGAGGAGCGGAGGGAGCGAAGCGACTGGAGCGACGAGGGAAGGCCGGGAGTTAAAGCCCCATGACCCGCCGCGCCGGAGGCGTGGCCAAAAGCACGGTCATGGGGCCTCCCGGCCTGGACTGAGGAGTGGAGGGAGCGGAGCGACTGGAGTGACGAGGGAAGGCCGGGAGTCAAGGCCCCGTGACCCTGCCGGCGCCGGAGGCCCGGCCAAAAGCACCGTCATGCTGCCTCCTGGATTCGGTGAGGAAGGGTGAGAGGACGCGACCTAGCTGATCGGCCACCGCCGCCGGGGGAGGGCCGGGCGTGACGATGTGGCTGATGACGACGCGCAAGGCGACGTCCACGCAGCTGGTCGCGTCCTCCGCGGGGACCTCCGGCCAGTGCTCCCTGACATGAGCATCCAGCCGGAGGTGGGCCAGTTCCAGCACCTGCTGCCCCCGTGTGGTCAGCACCTGACTGGCCTGGTCCGATCCCGGCCGGCTCAACGCCGCCCGCACCAGCGGGTTGTCGCCGGCCAGGGTGAGCGCCCGCTCGACCGCGGCCCGCAGGCCGTCGATCGGGTCGGACTGCTCGGCCAGCGCGGCGTTGACGTCCAGCAGGAACCGTTCGGTCTCGCGTGCCGCGACCGCCTCGAGCACGCCCCACTTGTCGCCGAACTCGTTGTAGACGGTCTGCCGTGACACACCGGTCCGGCGGCCCACGTCGGCCATCCGGAGTCCGTCGTACCCGCCCGCGACGATCGCGTCGTACGCGGCGTCCAGCAGCTCGTCCCGCAGGCGGCGCTTGGTCCGGTCGGCGAACGAGTCCATGCAGACGAGGGTTTACATTTTCCCTTCAGATGTCAAGTGCTCGGACAGAGTGGCTTCAGTTGTCAAGTGCGGAGAAGTGCGCCGCGTCGCCGTTTCGGGATGCGAGACCGGGTGGGCAGGCGGACGACGTAGGGTTGGGGACGTGTCAACCGCCGCGATCCAGCCCACCCCCGCCACCGCCGATGTGCCGGAACTGGTGGTCGGTTTCGACCTCGACATGACGCTGATCGACTCCCGGCCGGGGATCCAGGCCGTCTGGGATCTGCTCGCCGCGGAGACCGGCGTAGCGATCGACACCGATCTGGTGGTGAGCCGGCTCGGGCCGCCGCTGACCTGGGAGATGGCCAACTGGTTCCCGCCGGAGCAGGTCGACGCGATGGTCTCGCGGTACCGCGAGCACTACCCGGCGCACGCGATCACCGGCAGCCTGCCGCTGCAGGGGGTGGCCGAGTCGCTGGCCGCGATCCGGGCGCTGCGCGGACGGACGATGGTCGTGTCGGCGAAGTACACCCCGTCGGTGCGGCTGCACCTCGAACACCTCGGCCTGGACGTCGACGAGCCGGTCGGTGACCTGCACGGAGCCGAGAAGGGTACGGCGCTCCGCGAGCACCATGCCACGATCTACGTCGGCGATCACACCGCCGACATCGACGGCGCGCATGCGGCCGGTGCGGTGGCCGTGTCGGTCGCGACCGGCCCGTTCACCGCCGACGAGTTGCGTGCGTACGGCGCTGACGTCGTACTGAACGACTTGACCGAGTTCCCCGCGTGGCTCGATGCGTATGTGCTCGAGCAGCGGCTGGAAGCGTTGATGCGGCGGTTGTCGAGCTACGACAAGCTGGTCGTCGCCTTCAGTGGCGGCGCCGACTCGGCGTTCCTGCTCGCGGCCGCGGCCCGGGCGATCGGTCCGGCCAACGTGGTCGCGGCGACCGCGGTCTCGCCTTCGTTGCCGGTGGCGGAGCTGGAGCCGGCGGCACGGTTCGCGGACGGTCTCGGCGTGCGGCACGTCACCCCGCATACGCACGAGATGGACCGCGAGGGGTACCAGGCCAACGCGGGCGACCGGTGTTACTTCTGCAAGGCCGAACTGGTGGAGACACTGCAGCCGATCGCGGACGAGTTCGACATCACCGCGATAGCGACCGGGACCAACGCCGATGACGCGATCGCCGGGTTCCGGCCGGGGATCCGGGCCGCGTTCGAGCGGGGTGCGCTCACGCCGCTGAAGGACGCGCGACTGACCAAGGCGCAGATCCGCGCGGCGTCCCGCAGTTGGGGGCTCGAGACCTCGGACAAGCCGGCCGCCGCGTGCCTGTCCAGCCGGATCGCGTACGGCATCCGGATCACGCCGAACCTGCTGGCCCGGGTCGACCGGGCCGAGCAAGCGGTCCGCTCACGGCTCGCGGCGTACGGCGTCCAGAACGTCCGCGTCCGTGATGTCGGCGAGACGGCGAGCATCGAGATCGACAAGCACCTGCTGGATCAGGTGGACCAGCAAGCGCTTGTTGATGCGGTCATGGCCGAAGGTTTCCCGGCCGCCAAGCTCGACCCGCGCGGCTTCCGGTCCGGCTCGATGAACGAACGATTGAAGGAGCCGGACAAGTACCGATGAGGTATCGGGCGAATCGGATCCGGTTCAGGTAATTTCCCGGAGGCGCCGCGGCGCTGGTTCACGTACGCTGGGTTCCCGGTCGGGCCGCCTGCCCGATCTTGTTCCGACGATTGACGCGAAGAGGTTCCCGTGCCCGTTGGCAAGGTGAAGTGGTACGACTCCGACAAGGGGTTCGGCTTCCTCAGCAAGGAGGAAGGCGGGGACGTTTACGTCCGCGCCGAGGCGCTGCCCGCGGGAGTGACCAACCTCAAGCCGGGCCAGAAGGTCGAGTTCGGTGTCGTCGAGGGACGCAAAGGTGAGCAGGCCCTGCAGGTCCGGCTGATCGACCCGCCGCCGTCGGTGGCCAAGGCGATGCGTCCGAAGCCGGAGGAGATGCAGCTCGTCATCGAGGACCTGATCAAGCTCCTCGACAACCTCGGCGAGGGCTACCGCCGCGGCCGCCAGCCCGACGGCAAGGCCGCCCGCCAGGTCGCCACGGTCCTGCGCGGAGTAGCCGACAAGCTGGACATCTAGGTCCGGCGGTCGATCAGGGACTGGATGCCGTCCAGGACGGTGGTCAGGCCGAAGGTGAACTCGGCCGCGTCGAAGTCGCCGGCGTAGCCCTCGGGCGGTGGTTGCTCGAGGGTGGCCGCGATCCCCGGGAAGCGGTCCGGGGTGGCGAGCATGGTGAGCCGCTCGGTGTAGAGCCGGTCGGCCTCGCGGGCCGCGTCCGGCTCGGAGTCCATGTGTGCGGTGAGCTGCGCCGTACCGCGGACGTAGATGTTCACCAGGAGCATCGACGACAACCGGTCCTGCGGCGACAGCGGCGTACCGTCGAACGCGTGCAGTGCCGACTCCATCCAGGTCAGCTGGTTCGGTGACAGCGGTGGTTCGAACACCGGGATCTGCAGGATCCACGGATGCTGCCGCAACCCGTCGCGGAACGCCTCGGCCCACGCGGTGATCCGGTCCCGCCAGCCGGTGTGCGCGTCCAGGTCCGGGGGCGCGCCGAACGCGTGGTCGAGCATCACGACGTACAGGTCGTCCTTGGCGTCGACGTATCGGTAGAGCGACATCGTGGTGAAGCCGAGCTCGGCCGCCACCTTGCTCATCGAGACCGCGGCCAGCCCGCCCGCGTCGGCCAGCTTGATCGCCGCCCGCCCGATATCACTGATATGAAACGCCGGCTTCGGCCCCGGCCGCTGCCGCCCCTCGATCCCCCACAACTGTTGCAGCACCCGCGGCAGTTCCGTCTCGTCCATGTCCGCACTCTATCTGTTTACAGCATAGACAGTCTTGTGTATGGTCTGTGTATGGCGCACACAGTGTGCGGCGTAGACAGATAATCCGGAGGGGTGTCATGGGTACGACGCAACGGGCGGGACGCAAGGAGTGGATCGCGCTCGGCGTGCTCGCACTGCCGCTGCTGCTGGTCTCGATGGACGTCTCGGTGCTGTACTTCGCGGTCCCGTTCATCAGCGCGGACCTGGGCGTCTCGGCCACCGAGCAGCTGTGGATCTTCGACATCTACGGCTTCGTGCTGGCCGGCCTGCTGATCACGATGGGCTCGCTCGGTGACCGGATCGGGCGGCGCCGGCTGCTGGTCCTCGGCGCGGTCGGGTTCGGGCTGGCGTCGGTCGCGGCGGCGTACGCACGGAGCCCGGAACAACTGATCGCGGCCCGCGCGGTGCTCGGCATCGGCGGCGCGACCCTGATGCCGTCGACGCTGGCGCTGATCCGGAACATGTTCCACGACCCGGCGCAGCGGTCGAAGGCGATCGCGTTCTGGAGCGCGGTGATGATGGGCGGGATCACACTCGGCCCGGTGCTCGGCGGGTTCCTGCTGGAGCACTTCTGGTGGGGTTCGGTGTTCCTGATCAACACCCCGGCGATGGTGCTGCTGCTGATCCTGGCGCCTTTGCTGCTGCCGGAGTTCAAGACGCCTCGGGCTGGGCGGTTCGACCTGATCGGGTCGGGGTTGTCGCTGGCCGCCGTACTGCCGGTGATCTGGGGGATCAAGGAGCTCGCGGCGCACGGCGCGTCCGCGTTGCCGGTGGTCGCGATCGTGGCCGGCGTGGTCTTCGGGGTGCTGTTCGTCGAGCGGCAGCGGACCGCGGCGTACCCGATGCTCGAGCTGTCGATGTTCCGCAACCGCGCGTTCAGCGGTTCGCTCGCGGCCAACACGGTCGGCACGCTGGCGCTGGTCGGTAACGCGGTCTTCCTCACCCAGTACCTGCAGTTGGTGCACGGGCTGAGCCCGTTCAAGGCGGCGCTCTGGTCACTCGCGCCGTCCGTCCTGGTCGGTGGTGCCGCTCCGCTCGCGACGGTACTCGCGGGGAAGATGGACCGCGCGTACGTGATCGGTGGCGCGTTCATCCTGGCCGCTTCCGGGTACGGCGTACTGACTCAGGTGCACGCCGACTCGTCGCTGGCGGTGCCACTCACCGGTGCCGGTCTGCTCGCGGCCGGGCTCGTCATGGTGATGTCGCTGGTCACCGAGGCGGTCGTCGGATCGGTCGCTCCCGAACGCGCCGGCACGGCCTCCGCGGTGATGGAAACCTGCGCGGAGTTCGGCGGCGCCCTGGGGATCGCCGTCCTGGGCTCCATCGGTACGGCGGCCTACCGCGCCGACCTCCCGTCCGACCTCCCCGCCGACGTCGCGGCTCCGATCCGCGAAGGCCTTCCCGCCGCCACCGCCGCAGCCGCCCACCTCCCCTCCCAGGTGGCCGAGACCGTCCTCACCACCGCCCGCCACGCCTTCACCCACAGCATGAACGTGGTCGCCGTAGTCGGCTGCCTACTCCTCCTCATCACCGCAGTAGCAGCCACCCTCACCCTCCGCGGCACCACCCCACCGCACCCCACCCCCACCGACGACTCCACTTCCACGGACGACCCGACCTCCGCGGACGACCCGACTTCCTCGGGCGCCCCCACCTCCTCGGGAGCCCCCGCCTCCTCGGGAACCTCCACCGCCACTGATCAGCTCCAACTGACCACCTGACCTCTCAGCGGGACCTAGGACAACAACTGGGGCCTTCAGACATGGCACAACCTGTCTGAAGGCCCCAGAAGCTGTCCCACCCCGCAAGATGTGGAGGAGTTCGGGTGGATGGTTGTGGTCAGCGCGGCGGCCGGCGGGTGTCCCCACCCGGGCGCCGGCGGAACAGTCCGCGGTCGCGTCCGCGCTCGACGGTGGGCTCCTCGGCCCACGACTTGCGGTCCTCGACCGTGTCGTCGGCGTCATCCTCCGGCTGACCACTCCACCACCGCCCAACCGGCTGATCCGGTCGCGCAGACCCCCCACCCCGCCGCGGCTCCTGCGAAGCCGAGCCGTCCGGTCGCGCAGACCCCCCACCCCGCCGCGGCTCCTGCGAGGCCGATCCGCCCTGCCGCGGTTCGGGTGAACCCGAACCACCCGACCGCGGGTTCTGTGGAGCCGCGCCGTTCGGGCGCGGGTTGTGCTCGTCTGCCTTCCACTCGACGGTGGGTTCGTCGTGGGTGCTGGAGCGTTGGGAGCGGTTGGCGCGTTGTTCGGCGACGCTGGTGGTGAGGATGGTTCGCGTCGTGCTCTCGGAGCGGCGACCCTCGGCGTCGTGCGGGTGGTGGGATCCGCCGGCGCGCGGGCCGCCGACGCCGCCTGGCTTGAGGGGGCCGGCGGCCGGCTGAGGTGTCGGGCGCATCCGGATCACGAAGAAGACGACCACGAGCAATACGCCGGCGAGGAAGCCGAAGCCCAGGCGGGGGATGAGGGGCAGGACGATCCCGCAGCCGCCGCCGATCACCCACGCCAGTTGGAGCACCGTCTCCGAGCGCGCGAAGACCGACGTACGCACGGACTCCGGAACGTCGCGCTGGATCATCGCGTCCAGCGACAGCTTGCCGAGCGAGCTGCAGAGGCCCGCGATCAGGCCGAGGGCGATCAGCACTGGGAAGCCGTAGAGCACCGCCACCCCGATCGCGACCGCCGCATCCGCGAACAGCACGACCAGGACGACCGTCTCGGGTTTTCGGGCCTTGAGCAAGGATCCGACCAAGGTGCCGAGGCTGTTGCCGATGCCGGCCGCCGCGATCACTGCGGCGACCGCGATCGCGCCGTCGACCCCGCTGATCGGTTTGTCCCGGAGCAGGAAGGCCAAGTACATGGTCAGGAAGCCGGACACGAACCGCAGGCCGATGTTGCACCGGATCCCGCGCGCCACCGCCGCCGTGATCGCGCGCCGCCTCGCGTCGCGTCCCGCCGTACCCGTCACCTCTTCGCCGGCCGGAGAGTCCACCGCGCTCGGCAGCCGGATCGCGAGGATCAGGCCGATCGTGTAGACCAGCGCGGCCCAGCGCAGCGACCACTCCGGACCGATCGCGGCGAAGGCGCCCGCGAGCACCGCACCGATCGTCGCACCGGCGACACCGGCCAGCGAGATCCGGGAGTTGGCCGTGACGAGGGTGATCTCTTTGGGCAGCAGCCGTGGTACGGCGGAGGCGCGGGTGACGCCGTACGCCTTGGACGCGACCAGGCAGCCGAGGGCGGCCGGGTACAGCCAGGCCGAGTTGTGGGTGGAGATGGAAGCAGCCAGGCTCCAGACCAGGAACCCGCGCAGCCCGAGCGTCGCGCCGATCGCCCAGCGGCGACCGTGCCGGAACCGGTCCAGGACCGGGCCGATCAGCGGCGCCATCAACGCGAACGGCGCCATCGTCAGTAGCAAGAACAACGCAACCCGGTCGCGAGCCTGGTCGCTCGGCACCGTGAAGAAGACGGTCCCGGCCAGCGAGACGGCGAAGGCGGTGTCACCTGCGGCGTTCACCGCCCCCAGCTCGATCAGCCGGGACAGGCCCGACTCCCGGGCGCCTTGCGCACCCGTCAGGCCGCGGATCCGCCGCCCGGTCGCCTTGCCGACCTTGCCACCGGCCTCGGCCGTCTTCTTCGAGGCCGACGCGAAACCAGTCGCACCGACCTTCGACGCGTGCCCGACCTTCTTACTCGCACTCCCGAGCTTGTCCCGCGCCCCGGCGATGCGCTCGCCCGCGGACTTCCCGTCGGCCCCCGTGCTACGGGGGCGCTCTGCACCGCCTCCCGCGCCACCGCGCGACTGCTCGCCGGCGGACTTGCCGCCGGGCGTCGCCTTCGGGTCGGCGGGATCCGGGGAGTGCATGGAACCATCCTGCCTCGTACCAGGGACAGACCGCAGTCACCGCGCGTACCGGCTGTGGATTGTGGACCGCCGACGGGGGTTCGAACCATTGGGTGGGGCGTGCGAGAATGGGCGATTGTGACCCCCGTCAGAAGTCCGGAACTCGCGCGTGCCAAGGCCGACGCCGTCTGTGTCGCGGCCGTCGAACCGGCCCGGGAGGCCGCGATCGCCGAGGCCGGCGCCGCTCACATCGGGGAGCACCTCGGTCACCTGGTCGAGGGCGAGCGCCTCGTCACCCACTACTTCGCCTCCACCCACCCCGGGTACCGCGGCTGGCGCTGGGCGGTCACGCTGACCCGCGCCTCCCGGGCGAAGACGGTCACCGTCAACGAGGTCGTCATGCTGCCCGGCGACGAGGCGATCGTCGCGCCGGAGTGGGTGCCGTGGTCGGACCGGGTCCAGCCCGGCGATCTGCGCCCCGGCGACCTGTTCCCGACGCATCCGGACGACCCGCGCCTCGAGCCCGGGTTCACCGACACGGGCGCTCCCGAGGACGTGCTGACCGTCGTCGAGGAGCTCGGACTCGGCCGCGAGCGCGTGCTTTCGCCGTACGGGCGGGAGGACGCGGCCGAACGCTGGTACGGCGGGGACTTCGGGCCGACGTCCGCGATCGCGCAGGCGGTGCCGTACAAGTGCCACTCGTGCGGGTATTGGATCCGCCTGGCCGACAGCCTCGGGCAGGCGTTCGGAGCGTGCACCAACGAGATGGCACCGGGTGAGGGTCGCGTCGTCGCGTACGACTACGGCTGCGGCGCACACTCCGACGCCGTCATCGACCTCCCCGACCAGCCCTCCGCCGAACACGCCTTCGACACCACCGGCTACGACACCCTCGAGCTGGCCCAAGCGGCCAAGGCCGACGCCCTCGAAGCCGAAGCCGTCGAACCCGAGGTAGACGTAACCGAAGCAGCCGCCGAAGAAATCGCCCGAGCCCCGGAGACTCCCCAGCTCGCCGAAGCCCCTGCCGACCCCGAGCCAAACGAGGCCTAAGCAACTCCGCCTCCGCCAGTAAAGGTTCTCTTGGCTGCCTCACGCGGCTGAGTTCTCGGCCGGTCGTGGATTTCGGCTGGTTCTCGGGAGATCTACGACGCCTTTTCACGACTCGGTGAATAGGTCGGGGTGGAACTCACACCTGTACTAACCGCCGATCACATCCGCCCGTGACATCAGTAGGCGGTGTCCGAGTTAGTCTTCGGTTTCGGGGCGGTGGCCTGCTTTGATGGCGTTCCAGCGGCGTACGCAGTACCAGAGGCCGATGAGGCCCAGGCCGAAGCCGGCGACGGTGACCCAGAGCCACCACTCGAGGCCGTCTTTCTTGAGCTCGTCGCGGAAGATCAGGACGACGACGAAGGCGATCGCCCAGCCGATGATGCCGACGATCACGCTGGGGATGCCGGACAGGTCGAGCGGCTTCACCTCGGCGTGGACCAGTTCGCCGCGGGCGAGCTGACTCGTCGGGTCGTTGCGCTTCTTGGGCGCCGCCTGCTCCTCCGTCACGCCCCAACCTTAGCCTGCGCGCAGATAACAGCTTGTCGTCAGTGCTCGCAACCTGTCGGTGGGACCTGGCACGATGCGCTCATGAGCTCGCCCCAGGCCGCGACGGCCCGCTCCGAATCAGGTTTTCTCGAGTCCTTCTTCAAGATCAGTGAACGTGGATCCACCGTCAGCCGGGAGATCCGCGGCGGGCTGGTGACGTTCTTCACGATGGCCTACATCGTCGTGCTGAACCCACTGATCATCGGCACCGTCAAGGACGGCACCGGCCAGTTCGTCGGTGGCGGTACCGACCCGGCCGCGTCGATCGCGAAGATCGCCGTCGCGACCGCGCTGGTGGCCGGCGTGGTCACGATCCTGATGGGCGTGGTGGCGAACTTCCCGCTCGCGCTGGCGACCGGCCTCGGCCTGAACGCGTTCATCGCGTTCTCGGTGGCGACCAAGATGACCTGGGCCGACGCGATGGGCCTGGTGGTGCTGGAGGGCCTGATCATCCTGGTCCTGGTGCTGACCGGGTTCCGCAAGGCGGTGTTCGAGGCGGTGCCGCTGCAGCTGAAGATCGCGATCAGCGTCGGCATCGGCCTGTTCATCGCGTTCATCGGCTTCGTCGACGCAGGTTTCGTCCGGCGTCCCGCCGCGGCCGGCGGTCCACCGGTCGAACTGGGTGTCGGCGGCAACCTTCGCGGCTGGCCGGTGCTGGTGTTCGTGGTCGGCCTGATCCTGATCGTCACGCTGTACGCGCGGAAGGTGAAAGGTGCGATCCTGATCGGCATCCTGGCCGCCACCGTCCTCGCGATCGTCATCGAGGCGGTCACGAAGGTCGGCGCCCGGACCGCGGACAACCCCGGCGGCTGGGGTCTGAGCGTGCCGAAGCTGCCGGACGACTGGTTCACCAAACCCAACCTCGACACGATCGGCGAGTTCAGTCTGTTCGGATCCTTCGAGCGGGTCGGCATGGTGTCCGCGCTGCTGCTGATCTTCACGCTGATGCTGGCCGACTTCTTCGACACGATGGGCACGATGACCGCGATCGGCGCCGAGGCGGGCCTCCTCGACAAGGACGGCAACCCGCCGAACGCGCAGCGCATCCTGATCGTCGACTCGGTCGCGGCCGCCGCCGGTGGTGCCGCATCGGTCTCGAGCAACACGTCGTACATCGAGTCGGCCTCAGGTGTCGGTGAGGGTGCGCGGACCGGGCTGGCGAGCGTGGTGACCGGGATCTGCTTCCTGATCTCGATGGTGGTCGCGCCCCTGGTCACCCTGGTGCCGTACGAGGCGGCGACGCCGGCGCTGATCCTGGTCGGGTTCCTGATGATGACGCAGGTGAAGGGGATCGACTTCGACGATCTCGAGGTCGCGTTCCCGGCGTTCCTGACGATCATCCTGATGCCGTTCACGTACTCGATCTCGGCCGGCATCGGCGCCGGGTTCGTCGCCTTCGTGATCCTCAAGGTGGTCCTCGGCAAGGCCCGCCGGATCCACCCGCTGATGTGGGTGGTGGCCGCGCTGTTCGTCGTCTACTTCGCCATCGGCCCGCTCGGCGACTGGCTCACCTGACGCAATTCGAGGTACGCCGCTCTGGCCGTGAAGAGGTCACGCAGTTCGGCGCTGACGTTGTCGAGGAACTCGGTCCGGTACGTCGAATCGGTCAGCAGCGCGATCGAGTAGTACAGACCGGTGAAGTTGGCGATGCCGACGGCAACCTTCACCAGTGACGCGCTGATCAGCAGCTCGTGGTTCAGCAGGGTGATGTCGTACGACCAGGAGCCGGGCTCGACGCCCCACTGGCCGTAGATGTGCGCGCTGATCGCGAGCATGCCGAAGGCAACGAAGAACAGCCCGACGCCGGCGCTGACCACGAGTACCTGCATCCATTGCCGGATCACCAGGCTGATGCTGATGTTCAGCCGCTGGATCCGGCGCAGCGGCGGGCCGGAGCCGGCGTCGCGTTCGATCGCGTCGACCTCGCGGGGCAGCCGGATCAGCAGGAACAGCGTGCTGAGCGCGGTGAAGGCGATCACCGAGAAGACGATGAACGCGACCGGCATGCCCGCGAACACCTGCCACATCTCGGTGTTCACGAACAGCACCAGTGAGAACACCAGCAGCAACGGCAGCGCCCGGACCAGGCTCGCGACCGAGTTGGCCAGCTCGCCGGCCAGCCGGCGCAGGCCCCAGTACGTCGTCGCGATCAAGCCGTAACCGACCACGACGTACACCGCGCCGAGGAGCAGGAGGTTGCCGAAGGCAATCCCGAAGAACTGCCGGACGTGTCCCTGGGTGACCAGCGGGAACAGCGCCGGCACGAGCACGAAGACCGCCAGTTCAGGGATGCCGAATCGAGTCGGCAACGACCAGAACGGGCGGCCGCGCAGCTTGTTCAGCGCTCCGAACGCGCCGATCAGCACGATCAGGGCGGCCACCGAGGCCAGCAGGTTCTGCCACCACCGCCAGTCCAAGGAGGTGGCGCCGATCATCTCGGCGAGGAATACCAGCACGAGCAGTGGTGTGGCCCGGGTGAAGATGTCGTGCGTCGGCGAGAAGTCCTCGATGAACAACGGCAGCCCCGCTCGCCGGAACCGCTGCTCGTAGCGCTCGAGCTCAGCACTCGTCCCCATGCCCGCGACCCTAGTCGGCCGACGTCGGGCGATGCCATCCGGCGGCGCCGGTCGCCGGAGGGCACTTCCGGGGAATACCACGCCTCGGTAACTTGTTTTCGTTAGCAAAGGTAATGAGTTAAGGTAACGGTATGCCCGAAGTCGTAGCGCAGCAGGTGAAGAGTGACGTCGGGCTGGCGAGTGCCCTGAGGTCGTCCACGTTGCGGTTGTCCCGGCAGATCCGGCGACAGCGTGAGCCTGGTCACGACCTCACCGCCAACCAGCTCAGCGTGCTCGGCGCGCTGTCCAAGCACGAGGCGATGACGATCGGCGAGCTGGCCGCTCACGAGCAGGTCAAGCCGCCGTCGATGACGCGGATCGTGACCAACATGGAGGAGGCGGACCTGGTCGTCCGCCGCCCGCACCCGACCGACAAGCGCCAGATCATGGTCGAGCTCACCGCGCACGCGGACGAGCTGATCACGGCGAACCGCCGGCGCCGCGACGAGTGGCTGCAGACGAAACTCAAAGAACTGACTCCCGAGGAGCGCGACATCCTGCGCAAAGCAGCCCCTGTTCTCGAACGCCTGGCGGCCAGGTGAGCCCCACTTTCCGCGCGTTCAAAGTTCGTAACTTCCGTCTCTACGCCTCCGGTGCGATCGTCTCGAACGTCGGCACCTGGATGCAGCGGGTCGCCCAGGACTGGCTGGTACTCGAGCTGACCCACTCCGGTACGGCGCTCGGCATCGTCACCGGACTGCAGTTCCTCCCGGCCCTTCTGTTCGGCCCGTACGCCGGTCTGATCGCCGACCGCTTCCCGAAGCGGCTGGTGCTGACGTGCACCCAGATCGCGATGGCCACCGTCGCCCTGGTCCTCGGTGGTCTGACGATCGCCGGAGTGGTCCAGCCCTGGCACGTGTATCTGCTGGCCCTGTTGTTCGGTGTCGGCACCGCGTTCGACGCCCCGACCCGGCAGGCCTTCGTGGTCGAGATGGTCGGTCGCGAAGAGCTCTCCAACGCGGTCGGGCTGAACTCCGCGTCGTTCAACGCGGCCCGGCTGCTCGGCCCGGCGCTGGCCGGCCTGCTGATCAACTGGATCGGCACCGGTCCGGTGATCCTGATCAACGGATTCACCTACGCCGCCGTCATCGTGTCGCTGCGACTGATGCGGGTCTCCGAGTTGCACACGCCCAAGCCCGCGGCCCGGGACAAGGGCATGATCCGCGACGGCATGCGCTACCTGTGGCGCCGGCCGGACTTGATGATGGTGCTGGTGGCGGTGTTCTTCGCGGGCACCTTCGGGCTGAACTTCCAGCTGACGTCGGCCCTGATGGCGACCGAGGTGTTCCACAAGGGCGCGGGGGAGTACGGCATCCTCGGCTCGGTGCTGGCGATCGGCTCACTCGCCGGTGCGCTGCTGGCCGCCCGCCGGGTCCGGATCCGCAGCCGGCTGGTGATCGGCGCGGCCCTGGCGTTCGGTGTGTTCGAGATCGTCAGTGCCGTGATGCCGACGTACCTGACCTTCGCGGTGGTCCTGCCGCTGGTCGGACTGGCCTCACTGACCATGCTGACCTCGGCGAACGCGACCATGCAGCTGAGCATCGAGCCGACGATGCGCGGCCGGGTGATGGCGTTGTACATGACGGTTCTGATGGGCGGTACGCCGATCGGGTCGCCGTTCATCGGCTGGGTCGGGCAGGAGTTCGGCGCCCGGTACTCGCTGATCGTCGGTGGTGGAATGACCGTGCTCGGGACGGTCGGGTCGGTGCTCTACTTCAGCCGCCGGCGCGGCCTCGCGATCCGGCCGCGGCTGCTGCCCCGCCCGCGCCTCGAGGTGTTCCCGCAGACCGAGCTCCTCGGCGAGAAGGCCGTGGTCGCTGCCGCCCCACACGATGCCGCCTCACACGAAGCCGCCCCACACGAAGCCGCTCCGCAAGAAGCCGGGAGCAGGCCCGCGGCGAAGGACGTGGGTCCGCAGGTCGCCTAGGGCCGGATCCGGGTCAGCAGACGCGCCGCGAAGAACAGCGCGTCGACGTCGGTCCGGCGTTCGGTCATCATCGCGGCCGGGTCGTGCCGTGGCTTCGGGCGCTCCAGCGGCGTCCGGGCCGTGCTGATCCGGAGGAAGCCGCCGATGCCGAGCCGGCTCTGGTTCGGGGTCCACTCGACGTCGATGATGTCCCCCAGCGGCACCGACCACGGGTTACCATCGGCCCGCTTCTTCCGCCGCGCCCTCCGCTTGTACGCGAACACCAGCCGCCCGGTCTCCACCGACACCGTCGCGTCCCGGCCCTCGAGCCGGTCCGGTGCCGCCGGAGGCGCGACCAGCCACCGTACGGCGGGTGTCGCCGGCACATCCCGCCGTACGAGCATCGTCCGGATGTCGGTGGCCAGACTCTCCGCGAGGGCTCGATCGGCGACCGGGAAGTCGTACGGGGTGATCAGGGCGTCGAAGTAGCCGCCAGTGATCGACTGGAGCGGATCGGCGTGTTCACGCAGCACCAGCCGAAGCATCGGAGGGTCCGAACTCACCTCGATGCTCTTCAGAGCCTCGACCGGCACAACCCGCTCACCGAGCCGCGTCCGCAACGAACTGCTCAGCTTGTCCAGTCCGTTGCGCGGTCCGTCGTACTGCACCCGGAGCGTGCCCGCTCCGTCCCAGCCGATCGTCCCGTTCGTGCTCTTCAGCTCACCCACCGCCACCTTCCCATGATCCCCGTTGAGCCGGGTCACCGTCAGGTGCTTGCACCCGACCCTGACAATGGGGTGTGACTCACTACGATCTCGTCATCATCGGGACTGGTTCCGGGAACACGATCGTGAACCACCGGTTCGCCGACTGGAAGGTGGCGATCGTCGAGCGCGGCACGTTCGGCGGCACCTGCCTGAACGTGGGCTGCATCCCGACCAAGATGTTCGTGCACACCGCCGACCTGGCTGCCACGCCGTCGGTGAGCTCCCGGTACGGCGTCGACGAGCAACTGCTCGGCGTCCGCTGGCCGGAGGTCCGGGACCGGATCTTCGGCCGGATCGACCCGATCGCGGCGAGTGGTTCGGAGTACCGGCACCACCACGCCGACAACGCCAACGTCACGGTGTACGACGGCACCGGCCGGTTCACCGGCGTCAAGGAACTGACCGTCGACAACAAGGACGGGACGACGAGCGTGTTCAGCGCGGACCGGTTCGTGCTGGCCGCCGGTAGCCGGCCGATCGAGCCGTCCATCCCCGGCCTCGAGGACGTCGGCTACCACACCTCGAACACGATCATGCGGATCGAGCAGCTGCCGCGCCGGCTCGGCATCATCGGCAGCGGCTTCGTGGCCGCCGAGTTCGCCCACGTCTTCTCGTCGTACGGCGTCGACGTCACGCTGATCGCGCGCTCGAAGCTGCTACTGCGTCACGAGGACACCGACGTGGCCGAACGCTTCACCGAGATCGCTCGCGGCAAGTACGACGTACGCTTCAACCACGAGACGATCCGGGTCACGCGGCAGCACGACGGGACGATTCTGATCAAGACGCTGGACCCGGACGGCGCCGACGAGATCGTGGTCGACGAGCTCCTGGTCGCAGTCGGTCGTACGCCGAACTCCGACGTACTCAACCTGGACGCGACCGGGGTCGAGGTCGACAAGGAAGGCCGCGTGGTGGTCGACGAGTACCAGCAGACCACCGTCGACGGCATCTATGCGCTCGGTGACGTGACCACGCCGCACCAGCTGAAGCACGTCGCGAACCACGAGGCCCGCGTGGTGAAGCACAACCTGCTCAACCCCGACGACCGGATCAAGGCCGACCACCGTTTCGTCCCGCACGCCGTGTTCAGCTCGCCGCAGATCGCCGCGGTCGGCCTCACCGAGCAGGAGGCCCGCGACCGCGGAATCCCTTATGTGGCAGGCGTCGAGCAGTACGCCGACATCGCGTACGGCTGGGCGATGGAGGACACCACCGGTTTCGCGAAGATCCTGGCCGACCCGAAGACCGCACAGATCATCGGCTGCCACATCATCGGACCGCAGGCGTCCGCGGTGATCCAGCCCGTCATCCAGGCGATGAGCTTCGGCCTCGACGCGGTCTCGATGGCGCGCAACCAGTACTGGATCCACCCGGCCCTGTCCGAGTTGATCGAGAACGCCCTGCTGAAGATCAAGCTAGACCCGGAAGGCTGAGATCACGTCGCCGACCGCGTCCAGGGTGTCGAGGTCGGGCAGGCTGATCATCACCTCTGCGACACCGGCCTCGGAGAGTTCCCGGAAGCGGCCGATCTGGTCGTCGACCGTGCCCGCGTTGACCGAAGCGGCGTACCGGGCCGGGTTCACATTGCGCGGCCGCAGACCGTTCACCAATGCCTCGAGCTCGCGAGAATCCTTACCCACAAGGGTTGTGGACAGATGCGTGAGCTCGACCTTTCCAGACAGGTAGGAGGCACGCTTGCGTACCTGAGCGACGTCACCGAAGACGTTGACCGCATCGGCATACTGGGCGGCCAGGCGCAAGGTCCGCGGACCGCTGCCGCCAACCAGTACAGGCAAGTGCTCCTGTAAAGGTCGCGGATAGCACGTCGTGTCCGGAATGTCGAGCACCTTGCCACGGAACGGTTTGTTGCCTGGTCCCCATAAAACCGGCAGCAACTGCAACGCGTCCTCGAGCAATGCGTAGCGTTCGCCCACCGATGGAAAGGGCCAGCCATAAGCCTTGTGCTCGGCCTCGAACCAAGCCAGCCCCACACCACAGACAGCTCGGCCACCGCTCAAGACGTCGAGAGTTGCGGCGATCTTCCCGAGGTGCGCAACGTTCCGGTAGGTGATGCCGGAGACCAGAGTGCCAAGGCGCATCCGTGTGGTGCAGGCAGCGAGATATCCGAGCGTCGTCCAGCTCTCCAGGAAGTCGTCCCAGGCCCGCCCCACCTGCGGGATCTGCCGGAAATGATCCATCACGTAGATCGCGTCGAATCCCACCGCCTCAGCACGCGTAGCCACCTCGCGGATCCAGGTAGCGGTCCCGGTCCGGCCGGCCTTGTGCGTGTAGCTGCTCAACTGCAACCCGAACCGCAACCCGGTCGGCGTCTCGACCTGTCGGGCGGCCGCCGCACCAGACTCGACGAAGGTCGAAGGTACGACGCGCAGCGCGGTCGGCTGCAGCACATCGTCGTACCCCTCGTCCGGCAACTCCTTCTTCACCGCGTTCCACGTGCGCAGTTGCGCGGTCAGCACGTCGGCCGGTATCCGCTTCGACCGTGAGCGGTTCCGTCGCCGGCACTCGGCGGCCGGGGTGTCGAAACCGACTGCCACACAAGGCATTCCGGCCTCGCGCGCCAACCCGAGCCACCGCATCCGCCGGTCCCGATCCAGCCCGAGCGTGTCGATCACCGTCGTCAGGTGCCGACCGATCCGTTGCCGCACCACCTCTTCCAGCAACGCGAACGCGTCCGTACTGGCGGCGATGTCGTCCTCCCCGGCCCCGACGAGTGCCCGCAGCCGATCACTCGACACGATCAGCTCCGCCCCGAACCGCTCCGCCGCCCAGGCCGACTTCCCCGACGCCCCAGGCCCCACCAGCACCACGACGCAGGGCGACGGCAACTTCCGCTCATCCATGCTGCGATCCTCCATGAGGCGAGTTTCCACCACAGATAGAGTTTTGGGATGCGATTGTTCGTGGCCGTGGTGCCACCTCTCGAGGTACTGGAGGATCTGGGCGAGTTCGTGGAGCCGCGGCGGGAGCATCCGGATGACGACATCCGGTGGGCCTCGGACGAGCACTGGCACATCACGCTGGCCTTCCTGGGCGACGTGCCGGACTGGAAGACCGAGGAACTGGGGGAGCGGCTCGAGCGGGCCGCCAAGCGGCAGGCGCCCTTCGAACTGCAACTGATCGGAGCGGGCGCGTTCCCGGGCGTGCCCGAAGCGCGCGTCCTGTACGCCGGGGTGCGCGACGAGACCGAGTCGCTCAAGCATCTGGCGATGACGACCCGGGCGGCAGCGAGTCGCGCCGGCGTCCCGGTGGAGGGAAGGAAATTCACCCCGCACGTCACCCTGGCCCGGTTGCGGCGGCCGGTCGACGTCACTCGGTGGGTCAGGATCTTCGACACGTACGACGGTCCGGTCTGGACCGCAGGAAGCCTGCAGCTGATCGAGTCCCGGCTTGGTGAGGGCCCGGGACACAGTGCGGCGTACACCACTGTGGGCGAATGGGACTTCTTAGGTTAACCTCAGGAAGGTTAGCCGTACCTAATGTCATGAAAGAGTCCCGCCATGCTCGCGAACTATCTGATCGGACTCCGTGAAGGTCTCGAGGCCTCGCTGGTCGTCAGCATCCTCGCCACCTTCCTGGTCAAATCAGGGCATCGAGATCGACTCAAACTGGTCTGGATCGGAGTCGGCGCGGCACTGGCCGTGGCAGCCGCCGCCTGGGGGCTGCTGCAGTTCGTCACCGCGCTGACCGCCCGCTCGTTCACCGCCCAGGAGACCATCGGCGGGGTGATGTCGATCCTCGCGGTCGGCTTCGTCACCTGGATGATCTTCTGGATGCGCAAGGCGTCACGCAGCATCGCCAGAGAGTTGCGCGAGCGGATGGGGCAGGCGCTCGAGGTCGGTTCCCGGGCGGTCGCGATCCTCGCGTTCCTGGCGGTGTTCCGGGAGAGCATCGAGACCGCGTTCATCGTGTACGCATCGGCCGCCACCGCGACCACCGCCGTACCGTTCGTCGGCGTCCTGCTCGGTCTGGCGACGTCGGTGCTGCTCGGCATCGCGATCTACAAGGGCGCGGTCAAGGTCAACCTGGCCGTGTTCTTCAAGTGGACCGGCGCGGTGCTGATCCTGGTCGCGGCCGGCATCTTCGCCTACGGCTTCCACGACCTGCAGGAGGCCGGCATCCTGCCCGGCCTGCAGAACCTGGCCTTCGACATCTCGCACGTCATCCCGCCGGACAGCTGGTACGGCGTGCTGCTCAAGGGCATCTTCAACTTCAACCCGGCCCCGACCGTCGTCGAGGCGACCGCCTGGCTCCTCTACCTCGTTCCCGTGATGGTGCTCTACTTCCGCCCGGTCAAGAGCAGCACGCCACCCGCCGTTCCGGCGAAGACCGCTGAAGAAGCGGCCTGATCCACCCCTCACCCGTCCAGGAGAATCATGTTCACGACCACGGTCCGCCGGGCTTCTGTGCTCGGTGCCGTCCTCGGCCTCGCCACCCTGACCGCGTGCGCCGACGACAAGCCGGTCGCCACGTCCGATGACGGCACCGGCCCGGTCACCGTCAAGGCGACCGACTCCGACTGCTCGCTCAGCCGCCGCGACGTCAAGTCCGGTACCAGCACCTTCTCCGTCTCCAACAGCGGCAGCAAGGTGACCGAGTTCTACGTGTACGCCGACGGCGACCGGGTGATGGGTGAGGTCGAGAACATCGGCCCGGGCCTGAAGCGCGACCTGATCGTGGAGCTGCCGACCGGCAAGTACCAGGCGGTCTGCAAACCGGGCATGGTCGGCGACGGCATCCGCGGCGACCTCACGGTCACTGGCGACGTGCCCGCGCAGGTGGACGAGGACACGCTGCTCAAGCAGGCCACCGAGAGCTACCAGCGGTACGTGAACTCGCAGGCCCTCGCGCTGGAGCAGAAGACCACCGAGTTCGTCACCGCGGTCAAGGCCGGCGACGTGGCCAAGGCCAAGGAGCTGTTCCCGGTGTCGCGCACGTACTGGGAGCGGATCGAGCCGGTCGCGGAGTCGTTCGGCGACCTCGACCCGAAGATCGACGCCCGGGTCAACGACGTCGAGCCGGGCACCGAGTGGACCGGGTACCACCGGATCGAGCAGGCGCTCTGGGTCTCCAACACCACCAAGGGCATGGAGAAGTACGCCGACCAGCTGCTGATCGACGTGAAGACGGTCGTGGCGAAGGCCAAGGTCGTCAAACTCAACCCGTTGCAGCTGGCCAACGGCGCCAAGGAGCTGCTCGACGAGGTCGCGACAGGCAAGATCACCGGTGAGGAAGACCGCTACTCGCACACCGACCTGTGGGATTTCCAGGCCAACGTCGAGGGATCTCAGGCCGCGGTCCAGGCGCTGCGACCGGCCCTGCAGGCGCGTGACGCGGCGCTCGTCACCGCGCTGGACACCAATTTCAAGGCGGTCTTCGCCGCGGTCGACAAGTACCGCGTAGGCGACGGCTTCAAGCCGTACCTGGTCAGCGAGGCGGAGAAGAAGCAGCTCAGCCAGGTCGTGGACGGGCTGGCCGAGCCGGTCAGCAAGGTCGCCGGAGTGATTGCGAAGAAATGACCGACAACACACCTACTCCTACCCCGGCCAGGCGGGGCCTCTCCCGCCGCGGCCTGTTCGGCGCGGCCGGAGCCGCCGTCGCGACCGGCGTCGCCGGCTACGCCGCCCACTCGGCGTTGTCCAGCGAGCCGTCGCAGGCCGCGGACAACAACGGTCCGGTCGAGTTCCACGGACCGCACCAGGCCGGGATCGTCACGCCGGTCCAGGACCGGCTGCACTTCGCCGCGTTCGACGTCACCACGACGAAGCGGGACGACCTGATCGCCCTGCTGAAGGAGTGGACCGCCGCGGCCGCGCTGCTCACGGCCGGCCGAGACATCGGTCAGTACGGCGCAGTGAACGGGCCGGACGAGGCTCCGCCGGAGGACACCGGCGAGGCGGTCGGTCTGCCGCCGGCCCGGCTGACGGTGACCGTCGGGTTCGGCGCATCGCTGTTCGATAAGCGTTTCGGACTCGCATCCAAGCGCCCGAAGGCCTTGGTCGACCTGCCGCACTTCATCGGCGACGACCTGGACCCATCGCGGTCCGGCGGCGACATCGCCGTACAGGCTTGCTCGGACGATCCGCAGGTGGCGGTGCACGCGATCCGCAACCTGGCCCGGATCGGCTTCGGCCGGGTCGCGGTTCGCTACTCCCAGCTGGGCTTCGGCCGGACGTCGTCGACGTCGCGCGCGCAGGCCACTCCGCGGAACCTGTTCGGCTTCAAGGACGGCACGAACAACCTGAAGCTGGAGGACGCGGACAAGCTCGAGCAGCAGGTCTGGGTGCAACCCGAGGACGGCTCGGACTGGATGACCGGCGGTTCCTACCTGGTGTCGCGGCGGATCCGGATGAACATCGAGATCTGGGACCGTACGTCGCTCGGCGAGCAGGAGACCATCATCGGCCGGGGCAAGGGCACCGGCGCGCCACTGGGCAAGGCGGACGAGTTCGACACGATCGACTTCACCGCGAAGAACTCCGACGGCGAGGCGAAGGTCCCGATGGACTCGCACGTCCGGCTGGCCCACCCGCAGTTCAACAACGGCGCCGAACTGCTACGCCGCGGCTACAACTTCGTCGACGGCTCGGATGGTCTCGGACGGCTGGACGCCGGGCTGTTCTTCCTTGCCTACCAGCGTGATCCGCGCAAGCAGTTCATCCCGATCCAGAACCAGCTGGCCCGCAGCGACACGATGAACGAGTACATCCACCACGTCGGCTCCGGCATCTTCGCCTGCCCACCCGGCGTTACCCCCGGCTCCTACTGGGGCGAGAAGCTCTTCGCCTGACCATGCTCACGAGCCCGGCACCCGACCCGGTGCCGGGCTCGCCGCATCCCCAGGTCAGTGCAGCGGGATCGCGACGACCTGGCCGACGTCGGCGCAGACGCCGCAGTTGGAGACGTACGCCTTGCCGTTCCTGATCGCCAAGCCGGTCGGCATCGTCAGGCCTGTGCTCGCGATGACCGTCCGCGAGCCGTTCTGGCCGACCCGGATCAGTGCACCAGTCGGGTCACCCGACAACAGGCCGTTCTGCGCGATCTCCAGCACGTAGAGCGCGCGGTCCGGACCGAAGGCGATGTCGATGATGTTGGTGAATCCGCTCGCGAACACCTGAGGTTGTCCGCCCGGCCCGATCCGATAGACGTTCGCGCCGCCGACCGGGAACGGGAACCCGGTGAGTTGACCGACGTAGAGCGCGCCGTCCGGGCCGCGCGTCACCGTCGTTGGCACCGCCTGCATCGGGATGTCCGGGCCGCCGAACGGGTTCGGCACGAGCCGGTTCGGGAACACCGCGAGCGTGGAGATCTTTCCGTGCGAGATACCCAGCAACGAGTTCCCACCGGCATCCGCGACGGCCTGACCGTGCTTCGTGAGCAGCAGGCCCTGCGGGTTGGTGTCCGGCAGTCCCCCGTCCGGGTTCGCGGACAGTTCGTAGTCGCCGATATTCGCCACGACCTTGAACTTTCCGTTCGCCGGGTTCGCGCGAATCAGAGTCGCCGCGAGTTGCCCGTTCGGCGGGAACTGGGTCCGCAAGCCCGGGTCGTCACCGAGTCCCAGCGTCACGTACAACTGTCCGCTGCCGCGCAGTCCGACGTCGGACGGCCCGAAGACCTCTTCCGTGCCCTGCAGCACGAAGGACGGCAGCCCAGTGAGGACACGCGTCTGGTGTCCTCGTTGCACCTGAGTCACCGCGCCCGTGGCGCCGTAGCAGATCTGCCCGAGCGGATGCGGGACGCAAGGCCCCGACCCGCCCACACCTGCCTCGGCGACGTAGAGCGTGCCGTTCGGAGCGAATCCCAGGCCGCGTGGGCTGTCCAGGCCGGACGCGATCACTCTCCACCGAGTGCCGTGTGCGCTTGCCGGTACGACCGGCAGGACGACGAGACTCAACCCCGTGATCAGTGCCGTGCCGATGATCATGAAACGTCGAAACATGTCCCCTCCCAAGGCGTTACGACGACCCCTCCTTGCTTCCGAGTCTGCGCGAGTTCGTCCCGGCCGTCACGGGTTCGGGACGTGCAGACCTGCAGACGGCCCCGGTCGAAGCCGGGGCCGTCGGCAGAGCGTAGTACTGCGATTACTTGACGGCGCCTGCCGTCACGCCGGCGACGAAGTGCCGCTGGGCCAGGAGGAAGCCGATCACCACGGGAATGCTGACCACCAGGGCGGCGGCCATGATCTGGTTCCAGTAGATGTTGGTCTGCGTCGAGTACTGGCGCAGTCCGACGGACAGAGTGCGGTTGGCTTCGGTCGTCATCACCGAGGCGAACAACACCTCACCCCATGCGGTCATGAACGAGTAGATCGCGACCGCGATGACACCGGGCCGTGCGGCCGGAAGCACCACTCGCCACAGCGCGCCCAGCGGGCCGCAACCGTCCACCAGCGCCGCCTCGTCCAGTTCGCGCGGGATGCTGTCGAAGTATCCGGCCAGCATCCAGATCGAGAACGGCAGGCTGAAGGTCAGGTACGTGATGATCAGCCCGAGCCGCGTCCCGACCAGCTGCACCCCGAACTGGTTGTTGATGTTCACGAAGATCAGGAACAACGGCAGCAGGAACAGCACACCGGGGAACATCTGCGTCGACAGCACCGTGGTGGTGAACACCGTCCGGCCCCGGAACCGGAACCGCGAGACCGCGAACGCCGCCAGGATCGCGATCGCCACCGAGAACACCGTCGCGACCACCGAGACGATCGTGCTGTTCACGAAGTACCGGGCCAGCGGCACCGTCTTCCACATGTCCACGAACGGGGCGAGAGTCAGGTTCGACGGCCACCAGGTGAACGGGCCCTGCACGTCCTTCAGCGGCTTGAGCGACGAGGTCGCCATCACGTACAGCGGGATCAGGACGAACGCCCCGAGCACGACCAGCACGACACCGCGGTAGATCTTGAAGCCTCTTGTCACTGACACAGACTCACGCACGACGTGACCTCCTTCCGGTGACCAACAGATACGTGCCGGTGACGATCATCAGGAAGATCAGCAGCAGCACGGACATCGCCGCCCCGGTGCCGAAGTTCCAGGTCAGGAACGACGCGTTGTAGATGTGGAACGTGATCAGGTCGCCGGCCGGCGGCTGCGCCGTACCGAACAGCACGTACGGCGTGTTGAAGTCGCTGAACGTCCACAAGAACAGGACCAGCACGAGCACCAGGTTGACCGGGCGCAGCGAGGGCAGCGTGATGTTGCGCCACTGCCGCAGGTTGCCGGCGCCGTCCACCGACGCGGCCTCGTAGATGTCGCGCGGGATGCTCTGCAATCCGGCCATCAGCGTGAGGAACGCGAACGTCCACAGCTTCCAGGTCGCGACCGTGATGAGGGAGACCAGCGCGTTGCTGCCGATCAGCCAGAACGTCCCGCCGTCGGTGAGATGCAGCTGGTTCAGCACGTGGTTCACCGCGCCGGTGTCCCGCTGGAGCATGAAGTTCCAGGTCAGGATTCCGGCGTACGCCGGCAGCGCGTAAGGCACCAGGAACAGCGTCCGGATCAGGCTCCGGCCGCGGAACGCCGGCTGCAGCGCGACGGCCGCGGCCATCCCGAGCACCCACGACAACGCGACCGTGAGGAGTGAGAAGGCGACCGTGACGCCGAACGACTTCAGCAGTCCCTCGCCGACGGCGTTGTCGAAGTCGAGCGCGATCTTGTAGTTGCCGAGCCCGGCCCACGGCGCGGCCGACCAGTTCGCGATGAAGAACTTGGTCAGTTTGACGAAGCTCATCCAGATCCCGACGACCATCGGGATGATGTGGATGAACAGTTCCAGCAGCACCGCCGGGGCCAGCAGTGCGTAAGGCAGCCACCGGCTCAGGCCGGGCCGATGTTCGGGACCGCGCTTGGGCTTCTTCGCGGCCTCGGCCGCGGCCGCCGGTGCCGCTTCGGTTGTGGCGACGGACATCCTGGTGGTCGCCTCCTGTCCTTCGATTCGTGGGGTCGGCTGACGTGATCGATGGCCCGGACGCCACTGCGCCCGGGCCATCTGGACCGCGTCAGCTACCCGCGGCCACCTGATCCTCTGCGGTCTTCAGGGCCGCCTTCACGTCGTCGGCCGACACCGTTCCGCCGGTGGCGATCTTGGCGAACATGCTGTTCATCGCCTTGCCGACAGTGCTCTCGAACTGGTCCTCGGCCGGCACCAGCGGCAGCGGCTTGGACTTGGTGTTGTAGACGTCCTGGAACGTCGCTGCCTCTTCCGCGTCCGTGGTGAACACCGGCTTGGCGTCCTTCAGCACCGGGAGCGAGGCGAACGGCTTGCCCAGCGTGGTCTGGGTGTCCGCGTCCGTCATGTACTTGACGAACTTCAGCGCCGCGTCCTTGTGCTTGGTGTTCTTGAAGATCGACAGGTTGATCCCGGCCACGTGGCTGGCGACCGGGGCCGCCGCGCCCTGCGGTGCGGGGAACGGCACGACGCCGTACTCGCCGGCCTTCATGCCGTTGGCAACGATCGAGGAGTCGGCGTTGTTCTGGTTGATCACCATCGCCACCTTCTTGGTGGCGAAGTCGTTCACCGACTTGGTGCCGTTGTCGTACTGCGCGTTGGACGGGTTCGCGACCTTGTCCTTCTGCATCAGGTCGAGGTACCGCAGCACGCCCTGGACGTTGCCGTCACTGGTGAAGGTCGGCTTGCCGTCCTTGTCGAACCAGTCCGCGCCGTTCTGCGCGGCGTTGATGAACGCGAAGTGCACGTTCTCGGTGTAGCTGCCGGCCGCCAGCGCCATGCCCCACTGCTTCTTCGCCGGGTCGGTCAGCTTCTGCGCGTCGGTGACCATCTCTTCCCAGGTCTTCGGCGGCTGCAGGCCGGCCGCGGCGAACATCGCCTTGTTGTAGTACAGGCCGTAGGCCAGACCATAGAGCGGGACCGACGTCGGGTCGGTGCCTTCCTTGCCGCCGGTCGCCAGGGCCGTCGGCACGAACTTGTCCTTCCCGCCGATCGCGGTCATCGCGTCGCCGTCGAACGGCAGGAACGCGTCGGTGGCCTGCAGCGAGGCCGCCCAGGTGTTGCCGATGTTGACCACGTCCGGACCTTGACCAGAGGTGGTCGCGGTCTGGATCCGGGTCTGCAGGTCGTTCCAGCCGATCACCTCGAGGTTGACCTTGATGCCGGTGTCAGCGGTGAACTTCTGCAGGACCGGGGTCAGCACCTCCTTGTCGTTGTCCAGGCTGGTGCCCTGGTTGCTGGCCCAGTAGGTCAGCGTCTGGTCACCACCGGAACCGCCGCCGGAGGAGTCGCCCGAGTCGCCGCTGCCTCCGCAGGCGGCCAGGCTGATTCCCAAGGCGGTCGCCGCTGCCGCGGCTACCAGCGAACGCAGTCTCACGTCGGACTCCCTCGTCCCGTCGAGCCCCCGCGGACCTGCGGAGGCGGATCGGCCCCATAGTGGCCTAACCGGTTAAGTTTCGAAACCCTAACCGGTTCAGTTGGCGGTAGTTCGTTATTGCCTCGTGACTCATCCAACCTCTCGCGGGCCTCCGGCAAGCGCAATCCGACACACTCCGGAACCACCCGATTTCACAGAGTCTTGACCGAACCGGTTCACCACCCCGCGAGGGGACGGGATACCCCCTCGAACGTCAGGCGGGCCACTCCCGCTCCCTGCCCACCGGGCACAACCCTCCAGCTGAGGGGTTATCCCCCGAGTTGGAGGGTTGCCCACTCGGAATCTCAGGGGGCAACCCTCCAGGTGGGGGGTTATCCCCTCAGCTGGAGGGTTGTGCGATCGGGCCGGAGGAGTCGCGGGGGCGGAGTTCGCCGGCGGGGGCCTGTTCGTGGAGGTCGGGTTCGCCGGCCGCGATGCGGAGGAGGAGGTCGGCGGCGGCGCGGCCGCGTTCCATGGTCTTCTGGTCGACCGCGGTGATCGCGGGGCGAGCCAGTTCGCACAGGGGTGAGTCGTCCCAGGCGACGATCGAGACCTCGCCGGGTACCGCCGTACCGAGGTCCATCGCGACCTGGAGCGCGGCCACCGCCATCAGGTCGTTGCCGAGCACGATCGCGGTCGGCGGGTTCGGCCCGGTCAGGAGCTGGCGGGTCAGCTCGGCGCCGTCGTCGTACCGGTAGCTGCCCTCGATGTGCCGGACCGTGATGCCGTGCCGGTCGGCGTGCTCGCGCAGCATCCGCACCCGCAGTTGCTCGTGGACGAACGTGAACGGCCCGCTGATATGCGCGATGTCGCGATGACCGAGCTCGACCAGGTGATCGAGCAGTAGCGTGACGGTTTCCTCCGGCGAGCTGATCAGCCGGCCGACGGCGTCGTCGGGATCGTTCGAGCTCACCACCACACACGGCACCCCGAGCTCCTTGAGGATCGGGATCCGCGGGTCGTCGTTGTGCTCGTCGAACAGGATGAACCCGTCGACCCGCCCCTGCCGCGACCATCTCCGCAGTACGTCGAGATCCTCGCCGTGCTCGCCCGTCAGCCGCAGCAGCAGCGAGGAGTCGACCTCGTTCAGGTACTGCTCGATGCCGACCAGCGTCCGCATGTAGAACGCTTCGGTCGAGATCAGCGCCGGGTCGCGGGCGATCACGATGCCGATCGTCCGGGTGCGGCTGGCCGAGAGCGCGACGGCGGCCGAGTTGGGGTGGAAACCCAGCTCTTCGGCCAGGGCGAGAACCCGCTGGCGAGTCTCCTCGCTGACACCGGCGCGGCCGTTCAGGGCGTACGAAACCGAGGCCTTGGAGATGTGCAGACGGCGCGCGAGATCGCTGATCGTGACTCGCTGGCTCCGGCGCCCACTGGTGCTCGCCGGATCGTCGTCCGCGCCCTCACCGCCGACCAGGGACCCGGATGTCGTCATGGTTGCTTGCCTCGCCGCACAAACGGGAGATTAGCAGCGGGTTCGTGGGGCTAGCGGGCTCGCCAGGATTTGGATAGCGTTTTCCCATGACCTCTGGAGAGCCGTTGCGGCTGGATTTCCTGCCCTGGGAGTACGCGCGGAAGGCGTCGGAGGAGGAGCGTGGACGCCAGACCGAGCGACAGGCCCGGCTCGGCGGGTCGGTCGAGCTCGGCACCGACGTGTACGTCGCGGAGTCGGCCGCTGTGTACTGCGACGAGCTCCGGATGGGGGAGCGCTCGTACATCGCGGCGCACGCGTACGTGACCGGGCAGATCGTGCTCGGGTCCGACTCGACGATCAACCCGTTCACGACCGTTCGCGGCCGGATCACGATCGGCGACGGGGTGCGGATCGGCGCGCACACGTCGCTGCTCGCCTTCAACCACGGCACCGCGCCCGGGCAGCCGATCTTCAAGCAACCGCACACGGCACTCGGGATCACGATCGGCGACGACGTCTGGATCGGCTCCAACGTCACCATCCTCGACGGCGTCACCATCGGGCCCCACACCATCGTCGGCGCCGGCGCCGTAGTCACCCGGGACATCCCCGCCAACACCATCGCCGCCGGCAATCCCGCCCGCATCCTCCGCTCCCGCACCCCGGAAGACACAATGCCCACCTCATCCCCAGCGCCCGCCACCTCGTCCTCAAGCCCTGCCACGGAGCTGCCGGAGCGGCTTACTGCCTTTGCTGCCAAGGCGCGGGATCAGGTTGATGATCTGCTGCAGCGGTGCTGGGACGGCGTACGGTTCGTCGACCGGCCCGGACTCGACCACGAGCCCGCGATCCGCCCGTGGTGCGATGCCGTCGAGATCGCCGACCTACTGCTGCGCCGTACCCCCGCCGGCCACACCCGCGACGACCTCGTCCGCCGCCTCCGCGCCCGCCAGGACCCGGACACCGGACTGGTCTCACCCGGAGACCTCTCCGACGCCGGCCTCGACCTCCCGTCGGACGCGAAACTCTCCGTCCTGGAAGGCCCCGCGAGCTACCACATCCTCTGCGTCGGCTACGCACTCCAGGTCCTGGACAGCAGCTTCGAGCACAAGATCCGTACCGACTTCATCCCGGACGAGCTCGACAATTTGCCCTGGGCAAGAAGAGCTTGGTCGGCCGGTTCCAGCATCGACGGCCTCGGTACCGCCATCGCCCGGAATCTCCACGACCACAAGGAATCCGGACCGATCGAAGCGTTGATGGGCTGGCTCACCATCGCGGCCGACCCGACCACCGGCGCCTGGGGTCAACCACATCCCGACGACGGCTGGCTGCAGGTGGTGAACGGGTTCTACCGGCTGACCCGCGGCACGTACGCCCAGTTCGGCCTGCCACTGCCGTACCCGGAGCAGGCCGTCACCACAGTCCTTGCCCACAGCAATGACCGCCGGATGTTCACCGGTGACAACTACAACTCCTGCAACGTCCTCGACGTGATCCACCCACTCTGGCTGGCTCGCAAACAGACGTCGTACGGCGAACAGGACGGTCGCCGGTGGGCCGAGCAGCAGCTCCGCGCGATCCTCGACCGCTGGGTCGGCGGCGCCGGCTTCGCGTTCGCCCCGGACGGCACCGACGACCGCTCGATCCCCGGCCTGCAGGGCACTGAGATGTGGCTGGCCATCATCTGGCTGCTCTCGGACTACCTCGGACACTCGGACGCACTCGGCTACCGCCCGCGCGGTGTCCACCGCCCCGGACCGCTGGTCAGTCTCCGCTGAACTACCCACTGGTGTGAGGCACCGCGACGGGGGTCCACTAGCCTGAACCAGTGGACCCCCGGACCCGTCGACTCGTCACCTCCATCGTCTTGGCGGCGCTCGTCGCGATCGTGGTGATCGCGGCGATCATCCGCTGACGGTCGCGGATCCCAGGACGACGTACGGCTGGTTGGACAGGTCGGCGGCCAGGCCGGGGTGGAGTGCTTGCCCGCCGTCCCGGTGCAGCACGCTGAAGAAGTACATCAGCGGGTACGTCGACGCCGTGTAGTCGCCGTCGATCGTGCCTGACAAGGTCTGCCCGGCCAGTTCCATCGGGACCTGCTGCCAGGACTCCGACTGGTCCACGTGCCGGTAGTGCAGCGTCGCGCCGACCACGGCCGGGTCCACCACCTCCAACGAGAGCGTGACCGGTTCGCCCCGGTCGAAGCTCTCCGGCACCGTGTGGTTCACCCCGGGAGTGGCCGGCCGGGGCGCTGGTGCCGAAGGCAACGCGGCTGCTGATTGCGTGCTTGCCGCCTCCTGCAGTTCCTCGGTAAGGGCTGCCAGATCGGTGTCCATGTCCTGGACCCGATCCGCCCAGTGACCGTGCTCGGATGCCTCGACCCCGAACCGCAGATCCCGCTGATAGACGCCGTCGACGATGACCGGGATCTCGGCGTACGCGTCCCGCGCTGCCTGGTAGATGCGCACTGCCGACTCCAGCGAACCGGCATCCCCGGTGGCCCGGTAGATCGAGTAGTCGACCGCGGCCCGGAACTTGCCGGCGAAGAACCTGCCCATCCGGACCAGGATCTGCAGATCGATCAGCACCCGGCGCACCTGCGGATCCGACTGGTCCGCGCTCTGCTGGGCCCGTTCCAGGGCCTGCTGGCCGTCGTCGACCAGCTGCTCGATCCAGGAGGCCACTTCGAGCGGCGTGTACTTCGCCTTCAGTTCGCCGGCGGCCAGCGCAGCGACGTACTCGTCGATGCCGTAGAAGGTCGTCGGGTCGAACGGGCTGACGCCACCCCAGTTCGCCGGGGGATCGGTGTCGCCTGCGTAGTGATCCGAGTGGACCCGCGACGAGATCGGAAGGTTGAGGTACACCTCCGGCCAGTAGCCGTTGTTCGATCCGCCGACACCGTGCACCACCGTCACCAGGGGGAGGATCCGGCTGAGCGGGCTCAGGGCGTCCTCCACGGCCGCCGCGGCCTCGCCGTACGTCGAACGCAGATGGCGACGCCACGTCTCGGGCTCGGCATCGGGGTTATAGAGGAGCCGTCCCCACAGCAGGTAGCCGTAGCGGTACTTGGTCCACTCCCGGTTGCCGGGCAGCCGGAGGTCGTCGCGGACGTACGGATCGCGTGCGCCGGGTTCGCCGCTGCCCTTGCGTCCCTTGAAGAACAGGGGTTCGCACAGGTCGACACCACGGGATCCACCGAACGTCGACATTCGCCCGTACCCGGCCGCGATCGCGGGATCGCCCCACGCCAGGAGCTTCTGGGTTCCCGGCCAGACCCGGAACATCAGGTCGACGGTCCGGTCCTCGCGCAGGAAGTCGCCGTACCCGTAGCGGGTGAACCGGCGGGAGAACTCGGTGATGCCCTTCATCTCGTGGCCCGGAGGGATCGGCTTGGCCGCCTCCTTGGCCCGGATGGAGGCCTGGTGGTACGGCAGTCCGACGTGCTCGGCCCAGTACTTCGCGGACAGTACGGCGGACAGGTTCGGCAGGTCGACGGCGTCGAGCAGGGCCTGGTCGACACCCTTGGCGTGCATGTCGATCTCCAGCGGCCGGCCGGCCGAGTTCGCGCCCTCGAACACCGCCCGCCAGAAGATCTCGTGCTGGTGGTCGGGGATGCCGCCCTCGTAGTGCACCCGGAACGTGAGCCCGTCGATGTCGGGACACTCGGCGAGCAGCTTGGCGATGCCCGCCTTGCAGTACGCCGCGTGGTTGTCCGAGCCGATCCCGGTGATCGGATACCGGTGGACCGAGTCCCGGCCGTAGTCGTAGGCGTGGTTCCACAGGCCGAGCTGGAACTTCAATCCCCGGCGCTTGCTCTCGGCGGCGATGAAGCGCAGGGTCTCCAGGTTGCGCTTCTGCTCGTCCGCTCCGACTCCCTCGGCCCGTACGTCGTAGCCGTCGATGTCGAACAGGAACGGATAGGCCAGGCACAGGTAGTTGTCGGTGGCGCCGTGCCGATCGGCGCCGTAGTTGTACTGCATGCCGAGCGCGAGGTGGAACCGGTTGAACCGGGACGCGGCCAGCCAGGTCAGGTAGTCGGTCCAGAACTGCTTGTCGTGGAACCAGGACAGGTCCTCGTCCACACTGGAGAACGAACGCACCACGCCCCGGACGGGAACGGCGGGTTGCTCCGCGAAGGGCGTCGTACCGGCGAGGTCCGCGCCGGCGGCCACCCGGTCCGCGAGCTCGAGCAGCCCGCACCGGAGGCCGGTCTCGTCGTTGCCGACGACAACGATCTCGCCGTCGGTGCGGAGTACGGCGTACGACTCGGGCACGTCGGCGAGGTCCGCGGCGGGGACCTCGTCGGGGGTGGCCAGCCGGATCACCAGTGCATCGGTGGCCGTCATACTCAGGGCTTGGGCGAGCTGCTCTGCCGCCCAGGTGGCGATCCGGCCGGTGGTGACGGGGTTCTTCTCGTTCCGGGTGATGACGAACTCAGGCATAGGACTCCAATCACTTGCCGTCGAGGGTCTTGCGGGCGTCGGCGATGAACTTCGGGACGCCCTGCTTGATCGAGATCTTCTTGAAAGCGATGTCCTGGCTGGTCTTCAGCAGCAGATCACCCACGGCGGTCGAGGCGGCCGGGCTGGCCTGCGGCGGGGCGGAGGAGTTCTTCAGCGCCAGGTCGGTGTAGGCCAGCACCTGCTTCTCGCTCGCCGACAGATCACTGCCCTTCAGCAGCACGTCCCGGCCGGCGGCCGAGGCGGGCGGTCCGCTGATCAGCCGCAGGGTCTTCGCGGCCTCCTCGCCGTTGGCGAACCAGTTGATGAACGCGGCGGCATCGTCCGCGCGCTTGCTCCGGGCGTTCAGCGACAGGAAGCTGCTCGGTGCCGGGAAGGTCCCGCACTTGCCGCCCTTCGCGTGCCGCGGTGGCAGGGTGATGTCGATGGTGTTCTTGGTCAGATCCTGGAAACCGCCCTTGAGATTGGGCGTCTGGATGTGCGCGAGCGCCGCCTGCCTCTTGACCAGCGGCCCGGTCGGCCAGTCGCCGTACTTGGCCTGAGCCGCGATGTCGGCGGGGATCGTGCCGCCGGTCGCTCGCAGCGCGGCCCAGTACTCGAACCACTCGGTCAGCGAGGAATCGGTGAAGGCGAGCGTGCCGTCCTTGTACAGGTCCTCGCCCTTGCCACGCAGGAAGATCTGCAACGACGCCGTGTCCCCACTGGGGTCCTCCGCGCCGTAGATCTTCTGGCCGGACTTCTGCCGGATCTGGTTGGCCAGGGTCGCGAAATCAGACCAGGTCCACGTCTCCCGCGGGTGCTCCAGGCCGAGCTGGTCGAGCACGGTCACGTCGTACCCCATGCTGTAGGTGCTCATCGCGACCGGGATGCCGAACTGCTCGCCCTTCAGCTGTCCCTGGGTGAGCAGGTTGCGGTCGATCGGCTTCGTGTCGATGGTGTCCGGGATGTACTTCTGCAGGGACTGCAGCGCTCCCGCCGCGCCGTACTGGCCGATCCTCGGGGCGTCGATGTTGATCACGTCGGGAGCGTTGCCGCCGGCCATCTGGGTGGCGAGCTTGTCCCAGTACTCCGCGGTCGCGGTGCCCTCGAACACGATCTTCACGTCCGGATGGCTCGAGGTGTACAGCTCCGCGAGCTTGCCGCGCAGGCCGAGCTTGGTCGGGTCCCCGTAGCTGCTGAACCGGACCGACTCCTTCGCCTCCTTGGCCGCGGGGTCGAGGTTGCAGGCCGACAGCAGCGGCGCGAGTACGCCGGCCGCGAGTCCGGCCTGCAGGAAGCGCCGCCGGTTGAGCTGTGTGGTCATGACTTGGTTCCTTTCGGGCTAGCCCTTCAGGCCGGTCGTGGCGATGCCCTCGACGATCCGGCGCTGGGCGAGGAGGAAGACGATGAAGGTCGGCACCAGCGACAGCACCGACATGGCCAGCAGTTGCCCGTACGACGAGTCGCCGGTCGCGTCGACGAACCGGCGCAGAGCGACCGGTACGGTCTCGCTGCTGGGGTAGGACAGGTAGATCAGCTGGGCGAAGAAGTCGTTGTAGGTCCAGATGAAGGTGAAGATCATCGTGGTGATCAGCACCGGGCCGGTCAGCGGCAGGATGATCCGGTTGAAGATGCGGACCTTCCCGCAGCCGTCGATCATCGCGGCCTCGTCCAGCGTGCGCGGGATCGTGCGGATGAACTGGACCATCAAGAAGATGAAGAACGCGTCGGTGGCCAGGAACTTCGGCACCACCAGCGGGAGATAGGTGTTCACCCAGCCGAGGTGGAAGAACAGCACGTACTGCGGGATCAGCAGCGCGTGCGCCGGCAGCATGATGGAGCCGAGCATGATGCCGAAGAACACCTTCTTGCCGCGGAACTCCAGCCGGGCGAACGCGTACGCCGTGAGCGTGCAGGCGATCACGTTGCCGGCCACCGCGAGTACCGCGATCAGCAGCGAGTTGAAGTAGAACCGGGTGAAGGTGGGATCGGTCGCGGTCCAGCCCGCGATGTAGTTGCGCGGATCCAGCGAACCGGGGAACGGGTTGAGCTGGGAGAAGATGTCCTTCTCGTCCTTGAAGGATCCGCCGACCATCCAGAGCAGCGGATAGACCATCACCAGGGTTCCGGCGATCAAGGCGAGGTGGGTCAGCCACCTCCGTCCGCGTCGACGGTCTGCGGGAGCGTGCTGGAGAGTCGTCATCAGCGGTCCTCGTAGTAGACCCAGCGGCGGGCGAGCCCGAAGTTGATCAGCGTGAAGATGGCGATGATCAGCAGCAGCACCCAGGCCATCGCGGAGGCGTAGCCCATGTTGAGGTTCGTGAAACCCTGCTGGTACAGGTAGAGCGTGTAGAACAACGTGGAGTCCGACGGGCCACCGCTGCCGCCGCTCACGACGTACGCCGGGGTGAAGGCCTGGAACGCCTGGATGATCTGCAGCACCACGTTGAAGAAGATGATCGGTGTCAGCAGCGGCACGGTGACCGACCAGAACCGCCGCCAGGCGTTCGCGCCGTCCACCGAAGCCGCGTCGTACAGCTCCTGCGGGATCTGTTTGAGCCCGGCCAGGAAGATCACCATCGGCGAGCCGAACTGCCAGATGTTCAGCAGCACCAGCGTGTAGAGGGCCGTGTCAGGGTTGGAGATCCAGCTGCGGCCGGCGACGCCGAAGAACGCGAGGAAGGCGTTCAGGACGCCGTCGTCGTCGAACAGCTGGCCCCAGATCACCGCGATCGCGACGCTGCCGCCGAGTAGCGAGGGGATGTAGTAGATCGACCGGTACCACGCCATCCCGCGCAACGGGCGGTTCAGCATGACGGCGACGGCCAGGGCGAATCCCAGCTGCAGGGGGACCGTCAGGGCGACGTAGATGAAGGTGACCTTCAACGACTGCAGGTAGCGCGGGTCGTCGGTGAACATCTTCACGTAGTTGCCGAAGCCGTTCCAGGCGGGTGGCTGCAGGAGGTTGAACTTGGTGAACGACAGGTACAGGGACCCGAGCAGGGGACCGGCCGTGAGCAGCAGCAATCCCACGAACCACGGGAGCAGGAAGAGATAGGCGACGCGATCGGTTCGCCTGCGGGGTTTCGGCCGTGCTGCCGGGGTACCGCCGGCCGGGATTTCGGCTGTCCGTTCGCGGCCGGCCGGAGCAGAGATCTCGGTTCTGATGCTCATGGTGGCCTCCTCTCAGGGGCCTTCTTCACCGATGTAGAAACGGGCTGGAAAATCGGCCGAAGCCTTCAGATCGGGTGTCTGGAAGTGCTCCGGCCGGTGGTGTGAGTTCTCACTTGGTGGAAGTGGTGTTCCACTACGCGAGAGAGTAGGACGGCTCCGGAGGATGCGCAAGAGCGCAGTGGATTCGTATTCATCAGCGTGAATCCACAGCCCCCGCTAAGGTTCTGGCGCATGAGCTCCAGTGCGCGGTCCTCATACCTGATGCGGGCCGGTCTGGTCCGCAACGTGCGGTCGGCGGAGCACCTGACCACCTTCGTGGTGTCCGGCGTGGCGACGGTCCTGGTCACCCGGCTGATCCTCAGCCTGAGCGGCTACCCGCAGATCGGCGGGAAGGGCCTGCACATCGCCCACGTGCTCCCGGGCGGCCTGCTGATGCTGATCTCGATCTCGCTGCTGCTCGGGTACGTCGGTCCCGTCGTACGACCCGCGGCCGCACTGGTCGGCGGCGTCGGCTTCGGCCTGTTCATCGACGAGGTCGGGAAGTTCGTCACCTCGGACAACGACTACTTCTACCAACCGACCGCGGCGATCGTGTACGTCGTCTTCGTGCTGATCGTGCTCGCGACCCGGTTCCTCACCACGCGGCGGCCGATTGATCCGCGCGAGCAGCTCGCGAACGTGATCGACCACGCGGTCGAGGGTGTGGCGGGCGGCCTGTCCCGGCGCCGGCTCGCGCAGGCCTCGGAGCAGCTCCGTC
The DNA here is from genome assembly GCF_055562215.1 of Kribbella sp. NPDC020701. NCBI lineage: Bacteria > Bacillati > Actinomycetota > Actinomycetes > Propionibacteriales > Kribbellaceae > Kribbella > Kribbella sp. NPDC020701. The sequence goes on from NZ_JBVHFT010000013.1 coordinate 180,331, forward strand.
AGGTGGGGCCGGAGGTGGCCGGTCGTCGCGAGACACGTGAGCTGCTGGCGGCCTGCCCCGCCGACGAGGTGGAGCTTGCCGCTCCGGTGGACGCCGGGTGGCGGGCCATCCAGCGGGGGTTCGACCGGCTGGCCACGCATCCACTCGCGCCTCGGGTGGCGGTCGTCGTACTGGTCATCCAGGCGATCGGTGCGCCGGCGATCGCGGCCGCGGTCCGGTTCGACAACGGTCTGTACACCGACTTCCCGGTGCTCGGAGTGGCAGCCGGGAGCTTGCTGTCGGCATCTTTCACGGCGCGCGGTGCATGGCAGCTGCGGAAGGGGAACCGGGCCCGGGCGGTCCGGTTGTTCGAGCTGGCGGTGCTGACGTCGCTGTTGGTGACCCAGGTGTTCCAGTTCGCCGGGACACAGTTCGCCGCGGTGTTCGGGATGCTCCTCGATCTGGTGCTGCTCGGCCTGCTGAAGGCCGAGCGCGACCGGCTGCGACGCAAGCAGACTGAGGTCAGCAAGGCTAAGACGATGCGACTGCCACCGGATCCTTCGGAGCCGCCGTTTCCGCAGGACCCGTCGGATCCTGTGTAGCCTTCCAGTTCTCGTGGCGGCCGATCAGCACCGGTGACATGGTCGCAACGAGGTAGACCGCGCCGGCTGCGAGCAGTGCGGGCGCCAGGCCGATACCGGCGATCGCAGCGCCCGCCACGATCCCGCCGAGTGGCACGCCGGTCCAGCAGACTGCGTCGGCCAGTGAGCTGACCCGGCCCAGCATCGGGCGGGGGATCCGCTCGATGAACAGCGCCCCGAGCACGGGGTTGATGAAGCCGGCTCCGATCCCACCGACCGCGTAGATGGCCATCACTGCCCAGATCGGAGCGTCGAACGCCATCACGACGAAGCGCGGCGCACCACAGATCAGGAATGCGACCGTGAAGACCAGTTTGCGCGGGATGCGCTCGCCGACGGCGGACGCGAGCAGTGCGAACAACGTGGCGGTCACTCCGAACGACGTGAGGATCAGGCTGGTGTGGCCGGGCCCGAAGCCGTGGTCCTTGATCCAGACGGGAAGCAGTACGGCGCCGACGGCCGCATCGAGGAGGTTGGTCACGGCGATCATCACCACGAGCGGCATCATCAGCTTGTCCTTGCGGAGAAACCGCCAGCCCTCCAGGAGCCTTTCGCCGTACCCGTCCTCGGTCTTGACGGTCTTCTCGTGGTGCCGGGGGATCCAGCAGTAGATAAGTACGGCGCAGACGCCGAAGGACGCGGCGTCGATCCACAGGGCGTTGACCGTTCCGACGAGGGTGATGAGTCCGCCGGCCAGGGCGTACGCGAAGAAGCTGGCCAGGCGTTCCGTCGTACTCTCCAGCCCGGTCACGCGCTCCAACGGGACCCTTGCTGCCCGCGCGATGTCGGGAATCAGCGTGCCCTTGGCTGCATCACCTGGTCCCCGGAGTGCTCCTGCGATGGCTACCAGGGTGAGCAAGATTGGAAACGACAGCATGTGCAGCGTGTGCAGCAAGGGGATCAGGGCAACTACTCCGGTACTCGCGATGTCCGCGAGCACGCTGATCCGCCGGGCACCCACACGGTCGATCAGCGGGCCGCCGATCGCCTTGACCAGCACCAGCGGGCCCATCTCCGCGAGTGCGACGATCCCTGTCTTTACAGGCGATCCCGTGGTCGTCAGGACGAACCATGGAATCGCGATGGCGCTGACCCGGGTCCCGCAGATGGACACGACGTTCGCCACCAGGAATGCGACCAACGGCGCCCGGTAGCGCGTCTCATCACCCATGTTCCTCACCTTTCTTGGGGTCGCAGCACTCAGCGGGTCTCGCGTGGGTAGGCCTGGATCTGCACCGTGACCTGCTCGGCGCCATCCGGCAGCGGTGCGGTCAGATCGGGTGTCTTGTACTTCTCGAACACCGCCATGACCTCGCGCATCATCGCGGCCATCTCCTCCGGCCGCAGATGGAACATGTAGTCGGACAGCATGCTGGCTTCCTGCCACTCCGGCGGCAGCGTCTGCATCGCGTCGATGAAGCCGAACATGTTCTCGGCGTACGTCTGCCCGATGCCGTGCAAGAACCCCAGCGCCAGCTCGGGCTCCTGATCCAGCAGCTCGGCGGCGTCGAACTCGGTCCCCTGGTGTGCCGACTTCCACCACCGGTCCCGCGCGTTCCCGCGGCTGTCGTCCTCGACCACCAGCCCCGCCTCGGCCAGCTGCCGGAGGTGATAGCTGGTGGCGCCGGTGTTCACCCCGAGCCGTCCCGCCAGCGTGGTGGCCGTCTGCGGCCCGTAGATCCGCAGCAGCCCGAGCATCCGATTCCGCATCGGATGCGCCAGCGCCCGGACCAGATGCCGGTCCAGCCGGACACTGCTTCCGGCCACGCCCTGCTGGGTCACTTCCTCGGGCTCGTTCTTCTCGCTCATGGCATCGATCGTAGGACTGCAAAGACTCTTTGCAAAGTATTTTTGCAAACAAGTTCTGCGATTGGTTGTCCACAGGTTCCGAATCGGCCGCTGTGGCCGGGTGGAAGCGCGGCATCTTCTCCGGTGAGACAGGGACCGGCCGCGCCGGTCCGCGCCACGAAACGGAGAGACCAACCCATGTTGCGAGTGATGCTCGAGGACGCCGACTACTGCGACGTCCCCGCCGACCTGATGACGTTCGACGACGGGGCGGTGGTGTTCTGGCGCGAGGGCGAGGAGGTCGGCCGGCACCGCCAGGCCCGGATCCGCTCCCTGGAACTGCTGGACCCCCGCTCGATGACCCGCAAGATCAAGGCCGCCCGCAAGAACCACCCGAACGCGTTCCGCCCGTGGACCGCCGACGACGAGCAGACCCTGGCCGAGATGTACCAGAAGGGCGCCACCAAGGACGACCTGGTCGCCACCCTCGGCCGCCAGGAAGGCGGCATCGCTACCCGCCTCCGAGGCCTCGGCCTCCTCCCCGAAGACCAGAAGCTGCTATGAGTTCGGCATCCACAACTGTCTGTCGGCGAGACCTCTTTGTGATCCGTTGGAGCGGTCGGCGACAATGGCGCGATGCAGGCAGAGGTGCACTTGGGTCCCGTCGGCGCAGTCCCGGATGGGCAGGCGACGTCCGGCGGTCCCGCCTCGGTGTCGCAGGAGGAGTCCGGCGCGCGGGAGTCTGGCGCGAAGGAGTCTGGCGCGGGGGAGTCTGGCGCGTGGGAGGTGGTTCGCGCGGCGCTGGTGGACCAGACCGGTCTCGTCCGGGCGCTCGCGTCCGGACGCCGTCGCGGGCTGGAGCCGCCGCACTACCTTCGGGTCGAGCTGCGGTACGTCGACCTCAAGGGGCACCGCCACCTGCAGATCACCGAGTTCGACGAACGCCAGGCCCACACCCGCAACGTCGCGGGACCCGAAGTCGAGAAGGCCGTCGACGAGCTTCTGGACCTGCCGTACGGGACATGGCACGTCGAGACGACCGCCGAGACACTGCGGCTGCGGTACACCAAGAAGGGCAAGGAGCTGCTGCACCGGCAGGAGGACAGCCGCGAGCAGGAGACCAGCCACGACCGGGTGAAACAACGCGTGCTCGACCCGGCCGCGCCGTTCCTGATCGAGCTGGGCATCAGCGACCACCACGGCCGGGTGAAGCCGTCGAGGCAGGCGAAGTACAAGCAGATCGAGGAGTTCTGCAAGCTGCTCGAGCCTGCGCTGGACGAGGCGGTCGCTGCGGGCCGGATCGCGACCGGTCGACCGCTGCAGGTCGTCGACCTGGGCTGCGGCAACGCCTACCTGACCCTGGCCGCGTATCACCTGCTGGCCGCGGCCGGGCACGACGTCCGGATGACCGGTATCGACCACAATCCGGCGGCCCGGAAACGGAACACCCGGGTGGTCGAGGCGCTCGGCTGGCAGGAGCACCTGCGCTTCGTCGACGCGACCATCCAGGCCGCGGAGCTCGACGTACGCCCCGACGTCGTACTGGCGCTGCACGCGTGCGACACGGCGACCGACGACGCGCTGGCGCGGGCGGTCGGCTGGGAGGCTCCGCTCGTCCTCGCAGCTCCGTGCTGTCATCACGACATCCAAAAGCAGCTCAAGAGCGTCACACCACCGGCGCCTTATGCGCTGATGACGCGATATGGCATCGTTCGTGAGCGGTTCGCCGACGTCCTGACGGATTCTCTCCGGGCGGCGGTCCTGAGACAGGTGGGATACCGAGTGGAGGTCGTGCAGTTCGTGGACAGTCAGCACACCCCGCGCAACCTCCTGCTCCGGGCCGCGCGTACCGGCGCCAAACCCACCGCCGAACTCCAGTCCGAGTATCAGACGCTGATCACCGAGTGGCAGGTCACGCCACGCCTGGCTCAGCTGCTGCTTCCGCCGGCCGATCAGGCGGCCGGCTCCGAGGTGACGCCTTGAGACACCTCCGGACAACCTCCGCCCTGACCGCCCCGGTCCGGACTGCGCTGGCCCTGACGGCCGCGGCCTTGATCGCCCTCGCCGGCGCAGCGCTGCCCAGCGCGGCCTCGGCCACCGGTTCGGCGACCGCGACCGCTCCGGTTGCTCACTCCGCTCCGGTTGCTCACTCCGCTCCGGCCGCGTACTCCGCTCCGGCGGCTCACTCCGCGCAGGCTGCTGCTTTGCTGCCCGCGGCGGATCCGACGCCGGCGGCGAAGAAGCTGTTCACGATCCGGGACGCGCGGATCAAGGAGTCGTCGGGGCTGGCGAAGAGCCAGAAACACCCGGGCATCTACTGGACCGTGAACGACTCGAGCGACATCGCCCGCGCGTTCGCCATCGACACCAGCGGCAAGGTGAAGGCGGTCCTGCGGTTCAACGCGCAGGTGAAGGACGTCGAGGCGGTCGGGGTCGGTCGCGACGGCACGATCTACGTCGCGGACATCGGCGACAACAAGGCCAACCGGGACATGGTCGAGATCTACACGATGCCGGAGCCGGAGTCGCTGGAGGATTCCGACAACGTCAAGTACCACCGGTTCGACTTCACGTATCCGGACGGGGCGCACGACGCCGAGACGTTGCTGGTCGAGCCCGGTACCAACCAGCTCTACATCGTCACGAAGACGACGAAGGGCACCGGCGGGATCTACGCGGCCCCGCCGGCACCCTCGCGCGAGGGTACGAACGAGCTGACCAAACTCGCCCCGGCGCCGTCCGGCGCCATCACCGACGGCACGTTCCTCCCGGACGGGCAGCGTGCGGTGTTCCGGACGTACGTCGACATCGCTACCGTCGCGTGGGGTGACACCCCGACGGTGGTCGCCCGCGGCGCTGTTCCGTTCGGCCAAGGGGAGTCGATCGCCGTCGGTCAGACGGACAACACGGTCCTGGCCGGCAACGAGGGTCCCAACTCGGCGGTCTACCAGGTCCAGGTCCCCGCCAAACGAGCCGCCTCACCACCGCCCGCCGGCGCCACCGCGACCCCCAAACCCGCCGCCGGCGCCGACGCGAATGGCACCGGCTCCAGCAAGAGTCACAACCTGCGCTGGATCCTGATCGGCGCCGCCCTCTTCGCCCTCATCATCACCATCTTCACCTTCCCCCCGGGCCGCCGCGAACGCCAAGACCGCATGGCCGAGAACGCCCGCCTCACCGGCCAATCCCAAACCACCCCCCGCCGCCGCCACCACGCCTAGTCCCACCAGCGGCACCCCTCCCCACAGCACGCGGCAGACAGACAACAGCCGCCACCCCGGGAGGGACAGCGGCTGTTGGGACTGCGTGGTTACTTCAGGCGTTCGACTACGTAGTCGATGGCTTGGGTGAGCTTTTCGACGTCGTCGGGGTTGACAGCGGGGAACATGGCGACGCGGAGCTGGTTGCGGCCGAGTTTGCGGTAGGGCTCGGTGTCGACGATGCCGTTGGCGCGCAGCGTCTTCGCGACCGCGGCGGCGTCGATCGTGTCGTCGAGATCGACGGTGCCGATGACGAGCGAGCGGGCGTCCGGGTCCTCGACGTACGGCGTGGCGTACTCGGACTTCTCGGCCCAGGTGTAGAGCCGGGTGCTCGAGTCGGTCGTCCGGCCGACGCTCCAGTCCAGGCCGCCCTGGCTGTTGATCCAGTCGGTCTGCTCCGCCATCAGGAACAGCGTGGCCAGCGATGGCGTGTTGTACGTCTGGTGCTTGCTGGAGTTGTCCACCGCGGTCGCCAGGTCCAGGAACGCCGGGATCCACCGGCCGGCCGCGGTGATCTCCTCGACCCGCGCCAGCGCGGCCGGGCTCATCACGGCGATCCACAGACCGCCGTCCGAGGCGAAGCACTTCTGCGGCGCGAAGTAGTAGACGTCGACCTCGTTGATGTCGACGGGCAGGCCGCCCGCGCCCGAGGTGGCGTCGATCGCGACCAGCGCACCCTCGTCGGCGCCCTCGACCCGCTTGACCGGCGCCATGACGCCGGTGGAGGTCTCGTTGTGCGGCCAGGCGTACAGGTCGACGCCGGCTTCGGCGACCGCGACGGGTCGCGTGCCGGGGTCGGACTTCACGATGGTCGGGTCGGCCAGGTGCGGCGCGAGCTGCGCGGCCTTGGCGAACTTCGAGGAGAACTCACCGAAGCTCAGGTGCTGGCTCTTCTCCCGGATCAGCCCGAACGTCGCGATGTCCCAGAACGCGGTCGACCCGCCGTTCCCGAGCACCACCTGGTAGCCGTCCGGCAGCTGGAACAAGTCGGAAACACCCTGCTGGACCCGGGCCACCAGGTTCTTCACCGACGCTTGCCGGTGCGACGTACCGAGCAGCTTGGCGCCCTCGGTCGCCAGCGCGGCGACGGCCTCCGGGCGTACCTTCGACGGACCGGCGCCGAAGCGGCCGTCCTCGGGCTTGAGCTCTGCAGGAATCAGAATCTCGCTGGTCACCAGCGTTTTCCCTTCGTCGTCTGCGTTCAGAAAGCCGACGACGCTGTCAGCGCACCCCATCCTCCCACACCCCACCACAGGCTCCCGCGCGGGTCTCACCAACCACCGCTCCACCGGGGCCGTCCACGGGTACGGCGACGTACCCGTGGACGGGGGAGTCACTCGTGCTTGCGGGTGAGCTTGTGGACGCCGGTCATGAGCGCGACGGGACCGTCCGGAGTGTCGGTCCACTCGCCACACGCGCCGCCACCCTCGGCGACGTCGAGCTCCAGCTCGGAGCCGTCCATCCGCAGCGCCGGGTGGTAGTACTGCGCCACCTTCTCCGCGTCGCCCTGGATGTAGTGGCCGATCAGCGCGCGCCGGAAGCGGTCGGTGGTGACGTTCGGGTTGCTCCCGTGGACCAGGGCGCCGTGGAAGAACAGCACGTCGCCTGGCTCCATCTCCACCGGTACGGCGCCCTCCGGGTCAGGAAGCGGGACGGTGATGTCGGTGAAGCTGACTGTGGTGTCCGCCTTCTCGGTGCACAGGATCGGCCAGCGGTGACTGCCGGGCACGACCTCGAGGCAGCCGTTCGCACGATCGACCCGGTCGAGCGCCATCCACGCGGCCACGCAGGTGCCTGGCTCGGCCTTCAGGTAGAAGTTGTCCTGGTGCAGCGCCTGGCCGCGGGAGCCCGGCGGCTTGAAGTAGATCATCGTCTGCACCGCGTACGGCGACCTGCCGAGCAGCGCCGTCATCACCTCGTCGATGCGCGGGTCGATCAGCCAGCGCAAGGAATCCTCGTCCCACCGGTGCATCTGCGCCATCCGCGGGTACCGCTTGAGGGGATCCCGGGCGGTCGCGCTGTGCCCGGCGAAGTCGTGGGGATCGGCTCCGCGGTGCCGCAGCGCCATGTAGTGATCCCGCAGTTGGTCGACCTCGTCGATGCCGAACAGCCCGCGCACCAAGGTGTACCCGGTGCGCTCGAACTCGTCCCGGTACACCGCGGACTGTTCCTCGATGTTGTATGAAACGCTCATGCACGACTCCCGCGACTCTGGCTTAGTCTGCCTGTGAACACCAATTCTCCTGCCCGGATCCGGACTCCGGCCACGGAGGATTCACGCGAGGAGTTGAACTTTTGGTGCATCGCCTGACGCTCGAGATCCGCTCGCCGCCGACCTTCTGGCGGTGTGAGCCGAGCTGGTCGTGGACGTCGCGCGTACTGTCCGACCACCTGTTGTGGTGTGTGCTCGACGGCCGCGGGTCGCTGGAACTGGATGGCGAGCGGCAGGAGCTGCACCGCGGGGTCTGCGCCGTGTTCCAGCCAGGGGACGCGCCGAAAGCGACGCACGATCCGCATCGGCGGCTGCTGGTCTTCGGGATGCATTTCGACAGCGACCCGGGCGCGGCGACCGAGCCGCGCTGGGGTGAGGTGATGGACCGCGAGCTCCTCGGGGTGCTCGCGCGTACGAGCGACGCGTCGTACCGCCGGGACGATGCGCTGGGCCGACGGCACGTCGAGCTGTGCCTCGAGCACCTGATCGGCCTGATCTGGGACGCCGCACACAACCCGGGCCGTCGAGCGACCGACACCGCGGTCGACGAGATCGCCCGGCAGTTGCGGCAGGACCCCGGCCGGGACTGGACTGTGGCCGAGATGGCCCGCCGGGCGGCGTTGTCCCGGGCTCAATTCACCCGCCGGTTCGTCGCGCAGTTCGAGATGTCGCCGGCGCAGTACGTCATCCAGTCGCGGATCGACCGCGCGCACGAGCTGCTGACCGAGACCGGCATGACGGTCACCCAGACCGCTGCCGCCCTCGGCTACACAGACGTCCCGTACTTCAGCCGCCAGTACAAGGAACGCACCGGCCGCTCACCAAGTCAGGACCGTTAGGCCCAGTCCGGGTTCCAGCCCACGATGGAGTCGGCCGGGCGGGTGCTCGGGCCGGAGTAGATCGCGGACGGGCGGATCAGCCGGCCGGTGCGCTTCTGCTCGAGTACGTGCGCACTCCACCCGGCGGTGCGTGCACAGGTGAACATCGATGTGAACATCGGCGGCGGCACCTCCGCGAAGTCCAGGACGATCGCCGCCCAGAACTCCACGTTGGTCTCCAGCACCCGATCCGGCCGCCGCTCCCGCAGTTCCGCCAGCGCAGCCTGCTCCAGGGCCTCCGCGACCTCATAGCGCGGTGCCGCCAGCTCACGCGCAGTACGACGAAGCACCCGAGCGCGTGGGTCCTCCGCGCGGTACACGCGATGCCCGAAACCCATCAAGCGCTCACCAGCATCCAGCAAGCCCTTCACGTACGAGCGGGCGTCACCACCGCGCTCTACGCCCTCGATCATCGTCAGCACGCGCGCCGGGGCCCCACCGTGCAACGGGCCGGACATCGCGCCGACCGCACCGGACAGGGCCGCGGCGACATCAGCACCGGTCGACGCGATCACCCGTGCTGTGAAGGTGGATGCGTTCATCCCGTGCTCGGCCGCGGACGTCCAGTACGCGTCCACCGCCTGTACGTGCTTGGGATCCGGCTCACCACGCCACCGGATCATGAACCGCTCGGTGATCGTCTTCGCCTTGTCCACCTCGCGTTGCGGCACCATCGGTTGCCCGATGCCACGAGCCGCCTGAGCGACGTACGACAGAGCCATCACCGCGGCCCGGGACAGGTCTTCCCGAGCCTGTACGTCGTCGATGTCGTAGAGCGGCCGCAGACCCCAGGCAGGTGCGAGCATCGCCAGCGCGGACTGTACGTCGACGCGCACGTCACCGGTGTGGACCGGCAGCGGGAACGGCTCGGCCGGCGGGAGGCCCGGGGTGAACGCGCCGTCGACCAGCAGACCCCAGACATTCTCGAACGGCACCCGGCCGACCAGGTCCTCGATGTCCACGCCGCGGTAGCGCAGCGCCGAACCTTCCTTGTCCGGCTCGGCGATCTGCGTGTCGAAGGCGACCACGCCCTCCAGCCCGTGCTGCACCTCGGTCCTCGGATCTGACATGCGACTCCCTCGTCCTCGTGGTCGGTCCGCGGCCCACCAATAACCGCGCACCGGGCGCCCAGGCAGCATAGTTCTCGCCGGTAACCTCCGGACAGAGGTGTGACCAGCTCGGCACGTCGCGTGGTGGACCCGTTCCACCACTACGCTCGCCGATATGGCAGCCAAGCCCAACCCCGCCCTCGGGCTCCTGCTCGGGATCATCGCCGGTTACGCCGGTATCGTCGGCGCCTCGTACGCCGGTGCCAAGATGCAGATCGTCCGCCAGGTCAGGTTCGACAGCATCGACAAGCACGGGGTGCTGTGGCTTGCGGTGTTGCTCCTCATCGCCGCCGTGCTCGGCCTGCTGATGGCGGGGCGCACGATCGGTGCCGGTGTCATGGTCGGAGCCGGCACGCTGATGGCGCTCGCCGGGCTGGCCGTTCAGGTTGCGCCGATCCGTCAGGTGTCCGACCTGCTCACGCTGTTCCAGGTCCCCGGCTCCAAGATTCCGCCGTACCTGCTGATGGACGGGTCGGTGCTGCTGCTCGGGGTCGTCCTGCTGATCGCCGGCATCGGGCGCTGGATCTCCGACGCCAGGGTTGCGAGACCCCAGGGTCCGGGACAGCTCCAGGACACGGGCGGCTACCCCCCGATGTTTCCGGGACAGCAGCCGCAGCAGTGGGGTGGGTACCCGGGCCAGCAGCAACAACCGCCGCACCCGGGCCAGCCGCAGCAACAGCAATACCCGGGCCAGCAGCCCCCGCGATAACTTTCGCCGCGGAGCCTGCATCAGGCTCTGCATGGAGACGCTGATCGCCTACGCCTTCTCCCACGACGGTGTGGTGCGGGCTGCCGCGGGCCGGGCCCGCGTCGAGGCGTACTACGGCGACCTCTGGGATCACCGGGCCAAGCACCAGGGGTACGACGGCAGCACGATCGGACTGCACGTCTGGGACAGGCCCGACGCCCACTGCTTCTGGCCGTCCTGGCATGACGCCGGTGACCTCCGCGTGGCCAGTCTGCACACGCCACTCGGCTATCAGCGTGTCGTCGGCGATGTCGCGCCGTACGACGCTCCCGGTCAGCTTGCGCGAGCGGTACGGCGTACTCCGGCGAGCTTCCTGGAACTGGCTCCACCGTTCACCATGGCCGTGCTGGACGCGGCGGAGGAACGGCTGGAGCTGTTCACGGACTCCGTCGGTGTCGGCCGTCTGTTCCAGTTGCGACTGTCCGACGGCTGGGTGTGGAGCAACCGCCCGGTCGCAGCGCTGCTCTTCGTCGGTGAGCCCGCGACGGCGGCTGCGCGCGGCTGGAACTTCGCGGCGGCCTGCGGCTGGTTCATGGACGACAGCACGCCGTACGACGGGGTGCTGGCCGTGCCGGGAGCGACACACATCCTTGCCGATGGCAGCCGTCGGCAACGGACGGTCAGCCGGATCGAGACAGCCAGTGTGTGGTCGACGGACAGTCCGGACACGGTGGAGGAGACGGCCGAAGCACTGCAGGACGTGGCGAGGTCGGTGGGACGCCTGTGGCCTGGCCGGCCGACGGTCGACCTGAGTGGCGGCCGGGACTCCAGAGTGGTGGCCGCGGCGTTCCTGGCCGCCGGTGTGGATCTCAAACTCAACAGCTACGAGGCAGTGCCTGGTGAGCTGGAAGTGGCGGAGTCACTCGTCGGTGCGCTGCCAGTCGCTGTCGAACACGTCGTTAGTCGTAAGACTCCGGGGAAGCCGGTACGACCGCAGCAGGTCAAGCCGCAGCCACTGGAGCTGGTGGATCGGGCGCAGCGGTGGCATCGGTATGCGGAAGGGCTTCGGCCGGCGAGCTATCTGTTCCATACGCCGCCGAAGAGCCTGACGTCGGTTGATCATCTGGCGATCGGCGGGGCTGGTGGAGAGGTTGCCCACGGCCACTTCTATCCGGCCGACGTACTGCAACTCGATGCGCTGCCGCTGCAGCGCAAGGTGCATGCCTTCAGCAACCGCCTGCAGGTTCGGCTGACGCCCACCGCGGGGCCGAGCGAACCAGCGCGTGCTGCGGTGGCTGAGCAGATCGAGCGTGTTCTGCGAGACGCGGTGCATGGGGGGATCGAGAACGCGACGATGATCGACTACTTCTACGTGGTCGAGCGGCTGCGGCGGTGGGGTACGACGGGGGAGCGGAGTGGGGTGGTGTCGCCGTTGCTGATCCCGGCGTTCGTGCGGGCCGCGTTCGCCCTCGATCCGTCCGAGCGGGTCGACAACGCCCTGCACCGCGCTCTCGTACGTCGCCTTGTCCCGGAGTGGGCCGACATCCCGTTCTTCCAGCCTGCCCAGGGCGCACCGCGCGGAACGCCTACCCGGATCCGGCGCTTGGCCGACGCGCCCGACCGCGAGCTGATCGAGGACCTCCTCGGCGACGTCGAGGGCTTCGATCCCCGAGCACTCAACACGCTGTGGGTGGCGTCCGTCGCCGGTGCGAGCTCAGCCGCCGGCGAAGCCACCCTCCGCCAAGCTCTCTGGCGAGCCACCTTCGACCACCACCTCGCCGAGATCAACAGTCACTTGCCAGGGACCAGCCCTCCACCCGTTCGGCTGAAGGCAGTTGCGCCGGTTCAACCGAAACCACCAGCCCGGCGACTCGCGCGAAACCCTGCGATCCGCGCCCTTGCCCACACCAGCCTCTGGCGGTGGTTCCGGGGGACTGCGGTTGGGCGCGGGTGGCGGAGCCTCGGCAAGTAAGTAGGCTCGGAGCGTGGATCTTGCGGAGATGCGGCGTGTGTACGGGCTGGGGGAGTTGCTCGAGAGTCAGGTGGACTCCGATCCGATCGTGCAGTTCCAGGCCTGGCTGACGCAGGCGACCGAGGCGGGGTTGCCGGAGCCGAACGCCATGGTGCTCGCGACCGCGGACAACAACGGCCGGCCGTCGGCGCGGACTGTGCTGCTGAAGCGGTTGGATCAGCGCGGTCTCGTCTTCTACACCAACCAGCAGTCCCGCAAGGCCGAGGACCTCGCGGCGAACCCGCACTGCGCGCTCGTGTTCCCATGGCACGCGATGGAGCGCCAGGTCCGCGTCGAAGGCACCGTGACCAAGCTCCCCACCGACGAGGTCGACGAGTACTTCGCCGGCCGCCCGCGCGGTTCACAGCTCGGTGCGTGGGCCTCGCAGCAGAGCCGGCCGGTCGAGTCCCGCGAGGAGCTCGACCTGCAGTACGCGTCGTACGAGCGCCAGTGGCCGGAGGGCACCGAGATCTCGACGCCGTACTTCTGGGGCGGCTACCTGGTCGAGCCGGAGAGGTTCGAGTTCTGGCAAGGCCGCACCGGCCGCCTCCACGACCGCCTGGCCTACCGCCGCACCAACTCGTCCGACTGGGAGTTGCTCAGGCTCCAGCCCTGAGAGCCCTGAGAGCCCTGAGGTTCCTCGCGGAAGCCGTACCGCGACCACCACCGCACCAGCGGCTTCGGCGCCCACCAGTTCGCCCGGCCGAGCAGCCGCATCGTCGCCGGCACCAGCAACGCGCGCACGATCGTCGCGTCCAGCGCGATCGCGATCACCAGCCCGACGCCGATCATCTTCACGAACACGATGCCCGAGGTGGAGAACGCCGCGACCACGATGATCAGCAGCAACGCCGCACTGGTGATGATCCCGCCGGTCCGCTGCAGCCCGAGCGCGACCGCCTGCGTGTTGTCGCCGGTCCGGTCGTACTCCTCCCGGATCCGGCTGAGTAGGAACACCTCGTAGTCCATCGACAGCCCGAACAGGACGGCGAACAGCAGCACCGGGTTGGTCGCGTCGAGGAACCCGGCCGGGGTGAAGTCGAGCAGCCCGGACAGATGCCCGTCCTGGAAGATCCACACCATCGCCCCGAACGCCGCCGACAGCGACAGCACGTTCATCACCAGCGCCTTGGCCGGCAGCACGAAGGAGCCGAACGCAAGGAACAGCAGAACGAACGTGACCAGCACGATGAACCCGGCCATGTACGGCGCCCGCTGCTTCAACACATCAAGGAGGTCGATCACCGCCGCCGTCTCACCACCGACCTCGACCTGGGTCCCACCCGGCGCCGCGACCGCCCGCACACCGTGTACGACGTCCCGCGCGGGCAACTCCTGCGCGGTGTAATGCGTGTGCACGACCACCGACGCGACGCCGTTCTCGTAGCCCCCGAGCTGAGCGCCGTCGACATCGGCAATCTGCCGCAGAGACCCCAGATACGGCGACAGCGCGGCAGCCGGGTCGGCCGGCGGCGAAGAGAACCGCACCGCCACGAAGATGTCCGACCCACCGGCGCCGGCGAAGTCGCGCTGCAGGGTCTCGGTCACGGTCCGCGAGGTCGCACCGGACGGCAACGCCCGATGGTCGACCCCACCCAACTGCGCCTGCAGGAAGGGAATCCCGAGGATCAGCAGCACCGGGATCAGCACGAGCACGTACCGCACCGGCCGCCGCATCACACTGTGCGCAAGCCGATACCAGGCCCCGTGCTCGGCGACAGCCTTACGGGACTTGAAGACCCGCAGACTGTTGACCCGATGGCCGAGCACCGCGAGTAGTGCCGGCAGTGCGGTCAACGCCGCCGTCATTGCCACGACCACCGCGGCCACACCGCCGTACGCCATCGAGCGCAGGAACATCACCGGGAACAGTGCCAGGCTGCTGATCGCGACCCCGACCGTGACGCCGGAGAACGCGACCGTCCGCCCGGCCGTCGCCATCGTCGCGGTCAGCGCCGTCTCCACATCATTGCCCTTGGCAAGCTCCTCGCGGAACCGGGTGACGATGAACAACGCGTAGTCGATCGCCAGCCCGAGCCCGATCATCGTGACGATGTTGATCGAGAAGATCGACACGTCGGTGACCGCGGACAGCCCGCGCAGCAACACGAAGGCGCCCAGGATCGCGAGCGCGCCGACGAAGAGCGGCAGCGACGCCGCGACCAGACCACCGAAGACGACCACCAGCAGCACCAGCACGATCGGCGTCGAGATCGTCTCGGCCCGGACGATGTCGTGCTCGGTCTGGGTGTTCACCTCGTCGAACACCGCGATCTCGCCACCGACCTCGGCGTCCAGTCCGGGCGGGGCGGTCCGGACCTTGTCGGCGATCCGATGGAACGTCGCCAGCCGTTCCTCCTGATCCGCGCCGGTCAGCGTCAGTACGGCGTACGTGCTGTGCTGGTCCTTGGACACGAACACCGGCGACTTGGTGTTCCAGTAGGTCTTCGCGCCGGTCACCTCGGCGGACGGCAACGTGGACAGGTGCTGCTCGACGGACTGCCGGAAGGCCGGGTCGGCGACGGTCTGCGAAGAACTCCGGTAGAGCACGATCACATCGGTTCCGGTGCGGCCGACGTTCTGCTCGATCGTCGCTACCGCGCGGGCGGCCTCGGTGTTCGGCGCGTCGAAGCCGCCGTTGGCCAGTGAGCCGAACACGCCGGTGCCCCAGGCCAGCCCGAGGGCGACGAAGACTCCGGTCAGGGCGAGCACCAGACGGCGGCGCCGGTACGTGAAGTGGCCGAGCGTCTCGAACACGAACTCTCCCCAGGCGGTAGATTTGAGCGGCAGCTGCTTCAGCTAACACCGTTAACTGTTAACGGTGTTAACTCTAAACACCTGCCCTACAGCCATGTCAAGGAGAGTTTTCGAGTGGACCTCGGTGGGACCGGGCGGGACCGGCGGCGAGCGGCGACGCTGGCCGAGATCAAGGCGGCTGCCCGCCGGCTACTGGTCGGCGGCGGTACGGCCGCGGTCGGCCTGCGCGCGGTCGCTCGCGAACTCGGCCTCACCCCGCCCGCGCTCTACCGGTACTTCCCGAGCCACGAGGCCCTCATCGGCGCCCTGATCGCGGACCTGTACGACGAACTGACCGCGGCGCTGATGGCGTTGCAGAGTTCCGACGAGGATGTCGATCTGGGGGCGCGCCTCTACCTGCTGGCCAACGGCTTGCGGGACTGGGGACTGGCGCATCCGGCCGAGTTCGCGCTCCTGTTCGGTACTGCGGTTGCGAGCCCGGACGCGGAGGACCACGACGAGACTCCGCCGCATCAGGCCGCGATGCGCTTCGGATCGGTGTTCAAGGACCTGGTGGCGCAGATCTGGCACTGGAAGCCGTTCCCGTACCCGCCCGACGAGGCGCTGGGGTCCGAGCTGATCGCTCAGCTGAGCTGCGAGTCAGAGCACTTCGGCGGGATGCCGGCCGGTGCCATCTATCTGTCGCTGACCTACTGGACGAGGCTCTACGGCCTGATCTGCATGGAGATCTTCGGTCAGCTGCACTGGGTGCTGCCGGATGCCTCCGCCTACTTCGAGGCACAGCTCTTCGAGATCGGCCAGGCACTCGGCCTCGACTGCCCGCCGCCCGCAGAGACGTAAAAAAGCCCGCGGGCACTTCCAGAACGCGACCGGGTGGCCGAACTCTGGGTCAGGCGGACTGACCTGACTGCCCGCGGGCCCGGTGGCTGGCGTTGAATTGGCCGACCACTTGTCCCACTTATTCAGTGGTTGGCGGTTAGCCCGCCGCCACCTCACGAGTCCGATAGCAATTCATGCGTTGGACCACCTCCCTTCGCGTGTACTGCGAACTTACTGTCCGCGCGCCCGGGGTTCAACCAGTTTTCGCCCAGGGATGAACGACAATCGAACCCATGATCAGACTCGGGCTGCCGGCCATCCTGCTGTTGATCGGAACCGGCTGGTTCGCGTGGGCGTCGTACCGCCGGGCTGCCCAGGCAGAGCGGGCCCTGGCCGCGGTCAACGCCGAGCATCGGGCGCTGCTGCAGGAGGTCAGGTCGCTGGAACGGGCGGTCGCGGCTGCGGAGCAGGGCTTGCGTACGCTCTCCTCGCATCCGTCGGTGCCGCGCGACGTCGCGGTCACCGCCGACCTGACCCTCGCCGACATCCGGCGACTGGTGGACCGTAGCAAGGAGCTCGACGACTGATGGCAAAACTGGGGAGCGCGACGGGGGTGCGCGGCGGGGGCACGAAGGCCAAGGTGATCGGCGGTCTGGTCCTGTTCGTCATCCTGATCATCGTGCTGTTCAACATCTTCAACTTCGCCAGCACCGACACGAACCGGATCGGCCTGCACTACGGCGGCGGCGTGGTCGAGGCGAAGAAGTTCAAGTCGATCATCCCGCCCGGTTCGACGAACAAGCTGATCGGCCCGGGCGACACGTTGTACACCTACCCGATCGACCAGCGCTCGTACATCATCGGCGGTGACGGCGCCGACACCGATGCGGCCGACGAGGTCACCGTGGTCAGCAAGGACAACGTCCGGCTCGGCGTCCGGGTCCAGGTGTACTTCACGCTGAACCGGGACAAGGACGTGATCAAGTCCTTCCACGAGCGGATCGGCCTGAAGACCGAGGCCTACGAGGAGAGCGGCTGGAACGACATGCTGCAGTCCTACTTCCGCCCGCAGATCGACCGGGCGCTGGCCGCGGTCGCCACCAACTACGCCTGGGCCGAGCTGTACAACAACGAGGCGAAGAAGTCCGCCTTCCAGACCGCAGCGGCCAAGGAGTTCACCCGGCTGCTGCCGGCCGCCGTCGGCGGTGACTACTTCTGCGGACCGTCGTACAACGGCAACAACGACTGCGGCGAGCTGTCGTTCACGATCCAGAAGCCGACGCCGCTGGACAAGGGCATCATCGACGGGCTGGAGGCCAAGCAGCGCGCCGAGCTGGCCAAGGCCACCCAGGAGCAGAAGAACCAGCAGGTCAACGTCGAGCTGCAGTCGGTCAAGCAGCAGGTCGCGATGCTCGGCGCGCAGGGCTACCTGCTGAAGACCGCGATCGAGTCGGGCAAGATCCAGTTCATGGTGATCCCGCAGAACGGCAACGTCAGCATCCCGGTGCCGACCACGCCCACCACGACCACGCAGCCGACCCGCTGAGAGCCGAACCGTGCCCGCGCTGCCGTCACATCTCGAGCTCGTGCAGGGAGTCGTCCTGCCCAAGCCGATCGGCGCGGACCCGGTGCTCGACTTCGTCAACACTCGGTCCGACTGGACCACCCCTGGCCCGGCCCGGACCGAGTGGCTGACGTCGTACGAGGCCTTCCTGATCTGGAACTCGTACGTCGGCCTGTTGCCGCCGGCGACCGTGTTCCGGCTGATCGAGCAGGCCGCGGCGAAACCGACCGAGGCGTCCCGGCGGCTCGCCACGACGCTGGAGTTCCGCGCCGACCTGTACGACGTCCTGACCGGCGCGGCGACCTCCTTGGAGGCGGTGGCGCGGGTGATCGAGAAGGCCTCCGGGCGACGGCGACTGGTGTCGACCGACGAGGGAGCCGGTTGGGAGCTTCCGGAAGATCTGGCCAAGCCGCTCGACCAACTCGCGCTCCTGGCCGGTGAGTTGGTCACCGGCCCGTCCCGGGCGCACGTCCGCGTCTGCCCGTCCTGCGGATGGCTGTTCCTCGATCCGCGCGGCCGCCGCCGCTGGTGCTCGATGGCGACCTGCGGGAATCGCGCGAAGGTCCGCGCCCACGCGGCCCGCGGGCGTTAGTTGAACAGAGCTGGGTCGACCATGATCCAGGTGTGCCGGGCGCGGGCGAGCACCCGGCCGTCGGCGTCGTACAGGGTGCTGGCGGTGAAGGTCTTGCGCCCGTCCTCGCCGAGGTAACGGCCGAGCGCGACGCACTCCTCGCCGGCCGGCGGGCGCGCGTCGACGCACGCGGTCAACTGGCCGAGGACCGACGGCCGGCCCTCCAGGTCGATCGCCCAGCCGCCCGGGCAGTCCAGCGCGGACCACAGGAAAGTCTCGTCCACCAGTCCGTCGCCGTTCGCGAGGTCCGCGGCCGGCGTCCAGGTGCACGCCGTACGCCCGTCGCCGACCGGCCCGGGCTTCAGCTGCAGCCCGCCGGCATTGGCGGGCCCGCACACGAAGCACGTCGGGAACGGGTGGTTGCTCAGCCCGCGGTACGCCGCCTCCGCCGCCAGAGCCTCCTCCGGCGACACCGGGTCGATCGTCGCGTCCGCGAGAAAGGCACTGTCGACGGGCGACCCGTCCGCCACCAGCGCGTCCCCGTCCGTCAGCCGCACCCCGTCGGCGTTCGCCGCGAGGTCGAGGTCCCGGTCAAGTGGCGGTGGCATCCGCAGGGTCACGCGCGGCACGGAGGTCCCGTCGAGCTGCCCAGCCAACGCCGCGCCGACCAGGCCGGCCACGTAGCCGCCGTTGCCCGATCGCTCCGGTCCCCGAAACCGCTGTTCAACCCGAACGACGCTCATGGGCCACGACCCTAACCAGAATCGAGGACCGGACCCCAACCGCTCACGTTCGGTCGCTCACTTTGCCACGCAGAGTAGCCAAACAAGCGTCCGGCACAGTGTCGACCGCATCGCCTTCCACGGGCGCGGCGGCGAGCGAAATACACAGGTGTGAGTTCCGATCACGGTGGGAAAGAAGCAGTTTCAGAGAAATCTGAGGAATTCTCGGAGATAACAGAGCTGAGCCCTCCAGTTCAAACGACCGCTTGAACTATGCTGACTGCAGGCTACGGCGAGTGAGCAGGTGGGGTGCCTGAGCGAGCAGTGGCCCGGGGGGAAGGAGAACTCTGTGGAGACATCGGTCGAATCGACCCGGGAGAGGTTGCTCAACGTCGCTGAGCAACGATTCGGAGAAGGGGGTTACGAGGGAACATCGCTGCGCGCCATCACGGTCGCGGCGGCCGCGAACATCGCGGCGGTCAACTATCACTTCGGTTCGAAGGAAGCCCTGCTGAGGGCTGCGGTCTCGCGGGCGATGGCGCCGGTCAACACCGAGCGGCGGCGCCGGCTGGACCAGCTGGAAGCCTCCGGACGGCCGACGCAGGAGCAGTTGATCCGGGCGTTCATCGAGCCCGGACTGGAGCTGGTCATGCGCCGCGGCGAGCGTGGTGCCGTGGTCGCACGTTTCATCGGCCGGATCGCGTTCGATCCGAGCCAGCGGATCCGCGAGCTGTACGCGGCGGAGTCCGATCCCATCGAGAAGCGCTACCTGGCCGCACTCCAGGCCGCGCTGCCGCACGCGACGCCTGAGGCCGTCGGGTTCGGGTACGTGAACATGCTCGGCCTGCTGGCCCTGCACCAGTCCCAGGCACTGTCCCGTCCATCCGGTGTGGCACCCGGTGTCACGCTGGCAGAGGATCCCGGCCGTCTGTCCGAGGACCTGATCGCCTTCCTGGTGGCGGCCTTCGACCGCGGCCTGCGCCCCTGATCGGTGGCGTCCGAAACCCGTGGCACCCTGCCCACGGATTCCGGAAGCAACTGAACCAGAGGGTCCAGTGGTCTGCTCGGAGCTGTCCGGTGGTCTGGCGGGAGTTGTCCGAGAATTGCTCACGGATGTTCGGACTGCCGGGTAACGCTGCATAATGGCGCTCCGTGGACCCCTGTGAAGTCGTGGTTGCCGTCGATCTCGGTGGAACCCGGATGAAGTGCGGCCTGGTCGCCGCCGACGGTGCCGTGCTGCACCGCGAGACCAGGCCCACTCCCCGGGAGGCCGGGGGCCGCGCCGTGCTCGACGCCTTGCTGGAAACCGTCGTCGAGCTCGGCCAGAAGGCGACCGCCGACGCCCACCGGGTGCGCGCCATCGGCGTCGTCGTCCCCGGTGTCATCGACGCCGCCACCGGCACCGTCGGCGCCGAGAACCTGGCCTGGGTCGGTACGCCGGTCCTGGCCGAGCTCACCGCCGCCGTCGGCAACGACGTACCGATCGTGCTCGCCCACGACGTCCGGGCCGGCGGGTACGCCGAGCTCCGCCAGGGCGCCCTGGCCGGCACCACGAACTCGATGTTCCTGCCGCTCGGCACCGGGATCGCTGCGGCGATGGTGATCGACGGTTCCCTGGTCAGCGGCGACGGCTACGCCGGCGAGCTCGGCCATACCAGGTTCATCCACGGTGACACGGCCGAGCTGTGCGCATGCGGTCAGTGGGGCTGCCTCGAGACGGTCGCCTCCGCTGCCGCGCTGGCCCGCCGGTACGGCGCTCGCACCGGACGGACCGTGGACGGCGCCCGCGAGGTGCTGGAGCTGGTCGCGGCCGGTGATCCGGATGCCGCTCAGGTCTGGGACGACGCGCTGGCCGTGCTGGTCGATGCCCTCGTCCTCTACACCACCCTGGTCGCGCCGACGCGGATCGCGATCGGCGGCGGACTGGTCGGAGCGGGCGAGACGCTGCTGCAGCCACTGCGCGACGGGATCCACGCGCGGCTGACGTTCCAGCGCGAGCCGGAGATCGTCGCCGCCGTGCTGGGTGAGGACGCTGGCTGTCTCGGCGCCGCCCTGATGGCATGGGACCGGGTGGCCGCCGAGGAGAAGGGCAGCTCTGAATGACGACATATCGCGTAGGCCGGTTGGTGACGCCGGACGATGTGCTCGAGGGCGCCTGGATTCAGGTGGTCGACGAGGACATCCGTGCGTTCGGCCGCCGCTCGGACGGGATGCCCGCCGACGGCAAGCGGCCCGAGGATCTCGGCAACGTGACCGTGGTGCCGGGGTTCGTCGACATCCACACCCACGGTGGCGGCGGGTCGACGTACTCGACCACCGATCCGGAGGAGGCGCGCAAGGTCGCGGCCTTCCACGCCAAGCACGGTACGACGACCACCCTCGCCAGCCTGGTCACGTCGCCGCTCGACGACCTGGTCGCCCAGACGGCCTGCCTGGCCGAGCTGATCACCGATGGCGTGATCGCCGGCGTCCACCTCGAGGGCCCGTTCCTGTCCGAGGCGCGGTGTGGTGCGCACGAGCCGACCTTGTTGCGGCCGCCGCTGAAGGACGACGTGGCGAAGGTGCTGAGTGACGCGGTCAAGATGGTGACGATCGCGCCGGAGCTGGAGAACGGCCTGGAGGCGATCCGCCAGGTGGTCGACGCGGGCGCTGTGGCGGCGCTCGGGCACACCGATGCGACGTACGAGCAGATGATCGCGGGCGCCGACGCCGGCGCGACCGTGGCGACCCACCTGTTCAACGGGATGCGGCCGTTCCATCACCGCGACCCAGGCCCGGTCGGCGCCGCGATCAATGACGAGCGGTTGCTGCTCGAGGTGATCAACGACGGCCTGCACCTGGATCCGCAGGTGGTCCGGGTCGCGCTCGCGGCCGCCGGCGTAAACCGGATCGCGCTGATCACCGACGCGATGGAAGCCACCGGGATGCCGGACGGCCGGTACAGGCTCGGCAGCCTCGAGGTCGACGTCAAAGAGGGCCTGGTGACGCTTGCCCACGGCACGCACTCGATTGCCGGCAGCACCTTG
The DNA here is from genome assembly GCF_055562215.1 of Kribbella sp. NPDC020701. Taxonomy (NCBI): domain Bacteria; kingdom Bacillati; phylum Actinomycetota; class Actinomycetes; order Propionibacteriales; family Kribbellaceae; genus Kribbella; species Kribbella sp. NPDC020701. The sequence goes on from NZ_JBVHFT010000013.1 coordinate 202,356, forward strand.
ACCATGGACGTCTCCTACCGCAACGCGGTCAAGGCCGGGGTGTCGATGGTGGACGCGTCCCGGATGGCGTCGACGACACCGGCCCAGACCTTCGGCTGGTACGACGTGGGCTCGCTCGAGGTCGGGAAGCGGGCGGACATGGTGCTGCTGGACGACGAGTACGCCGTCCAGAAGGTGATGCGGGCAGGGTCGTGGCTGGACTGATCGGGACCGTCACTCTCAACCTCGCGCTGGACGTCACCTACGAGGTCGACGATCTCGTTGTCGGTGGGAGTCATCGGGTCGAGCACATCCGGCGACGCGCCGGCGGCAAGGGCGTGAACGTCGCGCGAGTGGCGGCGACGCTCGGGCATCAGGTGCTGGTCTTCGGCTTCGTCGGCGGGATCACCGGTGAGCTGGTCGCCGAGGAGCTGTTCGACGCCGGGCTCACCGCGCTGCTGACCCCGATCGCCGGCGAAACCCGCCGTACGGTTGCCATTGTCAACGGTGCCGACGGGGACGCGACGATCTTCAACGAGGCCGGGCCGACCGTGAGCGCAGACGAGTGGCGCGCGTTCGGCGATCGGATGCCGTGGAGCCGGCTGGGTGTGCTGGCCTGCTCGGGGAGCCTCCCGCCAGGGCTGCCGGCCGACGCGTACGCCGAACTCGCGGTCCGCGCACGGCATCACGACGTACTGACCGTGATCGACGCGGGTGGTGACAGCCTGACCGCGGCCGCGAGGGCCGGTGCGGTGGTGCGGTCCAACGCGGCCGAGCTGCGGGACGCGCTCGGTGACACGACGGTCGAGGACGGCGCCCGGCAACTGGTCGAGCTCGGCGCGACCGCGGCCGTGATCACCGACGGCTCCCGCGGGATGGTTGCTGCTAGCACCAAGGGCGTCTGGCGGGCGCTCCCGGTCGAGACGGTGAGCGGGAACCCGACCGGCGCGGGCGATGCCTGTACGGCGGTGGTCGCGGCGGCCGTCGCGGAATCGCCGGAGCCCGACTGGTCCGTCGTACTCAAGTCTGCTGTCGCCGCGTCGGCCGCGGCCGTGCTGACACCGGTGGCCGGCGACATCGATCTGGCCGCCTACCGGCGCTGGCAACCGCAGGTCACGGTCAACTAAGGAGGATCCATGCCGTTGGTTTCTGGGGCCGAGGTGGTGCTGGCTGCAGCCAAGGCCCGGCGCGGGGTCGGTGCGTTCAACGTGATCCAGCTGGAGCACGCGACCGCGCTGATCGCCGGTGCCGAGCAGGCCGGCGCACCGGTCATCCTGCAGATCAGCGAGAACGCGGTGAAGTACCACGGCGCGCTCAAGCCGATCGGTGTCGCGACGCTGGCCGCCGCGTCCGCCGCGTCGGTTCCGGTGGTCGTGCACCTCGATCACGCGATGGACCGCGACCTGGTCACCGAGGCGGTCACGCTCGGCTTCACCTCGGTGATGTACGACGCCTCCAAACTCGAGTACGCCGACAACGTCGCGGCCACGAGCGAAGTGACGGCGTTCTGCCATGACCACGGCGTCTTCGTCGAGGCCGAGATCGGTGAGGTCGGCGGCAAGGACGGCGTACACGCACCCGGCGCCCGGACCCGTCCGGACGAGGCGGTCGCCTTCGCGGAGGCCACCGGCGTCGACGCACTCGCCGTCGCGGTCGGCTCGTCCCACGCGATGACCGAACGCACCGCCACCCTCGACTTCGGCCTCATCGCCGAACTCCACGCGGCGGTCGCCGTCCCGCTTGTCCTGCATGGCTCCTCTGGTGTCGCCGACCCCGACCTCACCCGAGCCGTCGAGGCCGGCATGACGAAGGTCAACATCGCGACTCACCTCAACAACGTCTTCACCGACAAGGTCCGGCAAGTCCTGGCCGACAACCCGAAGCTGGTCGACACCCGCAAGTACCTGGGGCCGGCTCGCGAAGCGGTAGCTGCCGAGGTCGCCCGCCTGCTCGGCGTTCTCAAGGCGGTCTGAGGTTCCGCGGCTACATCAACGAGGCGTTGCCGCGGATCCAGTGGGCGCGCAGCGCGTCCCGCGCCTGCTGGACCTGCTCGCGTGCCGTCGGGTCGGGCACCTCGAAGTCGTCGATCAGCCGGGTCAGCGCGAACTCCATCGCCGCGACCACGGCGTCCTCCTCGGTGAGGTCGGACTCGACCACTGCCCGCAGCCCGGCCGCGAGCGCGGTCAGTCCGGCCTGCTCCTGCGGGGTGAACCGCAGCGAGATCTCGGTCCTGGCGTCCACGCGATGTCCTCCTCGGCGCTTGATACAGTCATCGTGCAGTGCAACGATCATGTTGCACAAGACTCGCGCGTGAGGAGTCGATCGCGATGACGGTGGCGGTGGACGAAACGCTGCGTGCGGCGACCATCGCCGTTCTCTCCGAGCACGGCTGGTCCGGCGTGACGCTGGAGCGGGTCGCCGAGAAGGTCGGCCGGTCCCGGGTCACGTTGTGGCGCCAGGGGCTGACCGTCGAGGCCCTCCTGGACTCTCTGCTGGATGCCCTGGCCGAGGACTACCGGAACACGATGTGGCCCGTGCTGGCCGGTTCCGGCACCGGTCGCGAGGGCCTGGTGCGGGCGCTGGAGGCGCTGTTCGACGTGATCGACCGGCATCTGCCGCTGATGCTGTCGTCCGACCTGGTCTTCCACCAGGAGCAGGCGCGCAACGGCCCGGTGTCGTTCATCGATCCGTTCGAGCGGTTCCTGCGGGAGGGCGAGGCGGACGGCACGCTGCATCCGCACGGCCGGATCAGCGACGTCGCCGAGGTGGTGATGGTCTCGGCTGCCTTCACCTACGTGCACATGCGCGGGCGGCACCACTGGTCCCGGTCCCGCGTGCGCCGGCTCACCCTCGACCTCGTGCTGCGGGGCGTCGTCACCTTCTGATGCAACATAACCGTTGCATTTTCTGCAACGGCCATGTTTCACTGACGGAAACCACGTCTCTGGAGGGACCACCATGACTCTTCCCTACGCCGAACCGTTGACCCGGCTCGAGCCACAGCCGCGGGTGATCCCCGAGCCGCCGCGGGTCGGGGAACCCGGCGGCGATCCATGCGGACTGTGTGACTGGCTGGCGAGCTACGAGCAGTCCGAGCACCAGCCGCCGCTCTGGGTCGACGAGAACTGGGCACTGTGCCGGGCCACCGGCGTCACGATTCCCGGGGTGGTCTGGCTGGCCAGCCGGGGCCATCACGACTCCTTCGCCGATCTGCCCGACCAGGTCGCCGCGAGCTACGGTCCGGTCGTCGCCCGGGTCGAGCGGGCGATCCTGGCCCTCGGCGACATCGCGCGGGTGCACGTCTATCGTTGGGGCGACGGTTCGGCTCACTTCCACGTGTGGTTCTTCCCCCGCCCGCTGGGCATGCTCGAGGCCAGGCGGGAGATGCTGCCGCTGTGGGCGGACCTGCTGCCCGAGGCGCCCGAGGAGGTCGTGGCCGATGCCGAACGGAAGATCGCTGCGGCGATGGCGGCGGACGACTAGTTCAGGCCGGGAGGCCCCGTGATCTCACCTCAGCCTGGTCTGGTTCGGCGGCTCGGCTTGACCGACGCGGTGCTGATCGGGCTGGGGTCGATGGTCGGTGCCGGGGTGTTCGCGGTGTGGGTGCCGGCCGCGCAGGCCGCCGGGTCCGGGCTGCTGATTGGGCTGGTGATCGCGGCAGTGGTTGCCTACTGCAACGCGGTCTCGTCGGCGCAGCTGGCTGCTGTCTATCCCGTCTCGGGCGGGACGTATGTGTACGGGCGTGAGCGGCTGGGACAGTGGTGGGGGTTCGCCGCCGGCTGGTGTTTCGTGGTGGGCAAGACGGCGTCGTGTGCGGCGATGGCGTTGACGTTCGCGACGTACGCGGTGCCGGGAGCCGAATGGCTGCAGAGGCTGGTCGCGTTGGCAGCGGTCGTCGGCCTTGCCGCGGTCAACTACCGCGGCGTGACCAGGACCGCCCGGCTGACCAGGATCATCGTCGTCTGCACCCTGACCGTCCTTGCCTTGGTGCTCGTCCTGCTGTTCACCGGTGGGCCGCACCGTGACCTGCCGACGCTCGCGGGCACCTCGCCGTACGGCGTTCTGCAGGCGGCCGGACTGTTGTTCTTCGCGTTCGCCGGGTACGCGCGGATCGCGACGATGGGCGAGGAGGTCCGCGACCCCGCCCGGACCATCCCGCGGGCGATCAGCATCTCCGTGGTCATTGCCATCGGCATCTATCTCGCCGTTGGCCTGGGACTCCTCCGGGTCCTCGACCCGGCGACCAGCACCGCACCACTGGCTGACGCGGTCGACGCCGTCGGCGCCGCCTGGGCTTCACCGGTCGTGCGGGTGGGTGCGGCCCTCGCCAGCCTCGGCGCACTCCTCGCCCTGATCGCGGGCATCGGCCGTACGACCCTCGCGATGGCGCGCAACCACGATCTCCCTGCGTGGCTGGCCGCCGTACATCCGCGGTTCCAGGTGCCGCATCACGCCGAGGTCGCGCTCGCTGTAGTCGTTGGCGTGCTGGTGCTGACCACCGACCTGCGAGGAGTGATCGGGTTCTCGTCGTTCGGCGTTCTGCTGTACTACGCGATCGCGAACGCGGCCGCCTTCACGCAACCGGCCGATCAACGTCGATGGCCTCGCGCCATCAACGTGATCGGCCTGATCGGTTGCGTCGTCCTCGCGGTCACCCTCCCGTGGACCTCCGCGGTGGTGGCCGCCGGACTCCTCGCGCTGGCCCTGATCGTACGAGCGGTCAGGACAGGTCGCGGCGGATCCGCCAGAAACTGAACCCGGTCAGCGCGAACGCCAACAGCATGAACAACCCGAACTCCCGCCACTGCAGCGCCCAGAACCGGTCCGCGGTGAAGTACTTGACGTGCTGGCGGTAGCCTTCGTCGGCAAATCGTTGGAAGCATGCGGCGGACTTCGGCGACGTCTCGCGCTGTGTTGTTGCGATACCTGGCGGCGGTCCCGGCTCACAGTCGATCATCCAGCTCGGCAGTGTGCTCAGAGTCTTACCGTTCTTGTCCACGGTCTTGTCGAACAGCTTCCAGGCGCCGACGGATCCGCTCGCCACTTCGATCGCCTTCACCTGGGGCGGCTGGGTGTCGCCCGTCAACATGAAGCCCCGGATGTTCTCCGCGGACGCGACGATGTACTGGTCCGTCGGTGCGAGCAGATGGGGCCGGATGAGCGACGGTGTGAGGATCTGCACCAGGATCACCGCGGCCAGTGTGACGGCGAGGGCGACCAGGGTTCGACGGATGACGAGGCCGATCGCGACGCCGAGGGCGAACGCGAAGGCGGCGTACCCGATCGGGACCAGGCCGCGGGCGCTGAAGATCGGTGGGAACATCCGGGGCAGGTAGGTGTTCGAGTCCTGGCCGGCGTTGATCGCGTCGTCGATCGGGTCGGACCACCAGGTCACCGCGAGGCTCAGCACGCCGGTGATCGCGATCGCGGACAGCCCGGTGATCCCCATCTTGGTGGCGAGCCAGCGGCGGCGCGAGATGCTCTGGCTCCAGACCAGCCGGTGGGTGCCGGTCTCCAGTTCGCGGGCGATCAGTGGTGCGCCCCAGAACGCGCCGATCACCGGCGGTACGGCGTACAGCATCACCTGGCCGACGATGTAGAGCAGCGGGTTGAGGCGCTCGAAGCCGAGGTTCTTGATGAAGTCGTCGGTGAGGCGGTGGTAGTCGTCGAGCAGGTTCGGGCCGGTCACCGCGAGGACGATCGCGGCCGCGACGATCGCCGCCGCGACCACCAGGAACTGGACGCGGAACTGCCGCCAGGTCAGCCAGATCATCGCTGCACCTCCAGGACCGGACGCTCGGGCTGGACGTCGCGGCCCATGTAGGCCAGCACCAGGTCCTCGAGCGTGAGTTGGGTGACGTTCCAGGCCGGATCGAGGATCGGCCGGTCCGTCCGGATCAGGTACGTCGACTGCCGGTCGGTGTGGCTCGCGGTCACCACGTGCTGGTCCTGTGGCAGGTCCTTCGGATCGCGCCGCGGTCCGATCAGCCGGAAGTGCGTCGCGAGCAACGTGTCGATCTCCCCGCTCACCTGGACCCGCGAACCGACCAGCACGATCAGGTAGTCACAGGATCGCTCGACATCGGAGACGAGGTGCGAGGACAGGACGACACTCAACTCCTGCTCGGCGACCGCCGCCATGAGGTCCTGCAGGAACTCCCGGCGGGCCAACGGATCGAGCGGGGCGACCGGCTCGTCGAGGACCAGCAGGTCGGGACGTTTGGCCAGGCCGAGGGTGAGCGCGAGCTGCGCCCGCTGGCCCCCGGACAGCTTGCCGGCGCGCTGCTTCGGGTCGAGCTGGAGGTGCTGAATCCGTTGCTGAGCAAGGGATTCGTCCCACCCCGGGTTGAGTCGCGCGCCGAGTCTCAGGTGATCCGCGACGCTCAACCGCTGATATGTCGGCGTGTCCTGAGCGACGTACCCGACCTTGGCCTGCTGAGTCCCGGCCGGAGCCCCCAGCACACTGACCGACCCCGTAGTCGGCGTCAGCATCCCAACAGCCATATTGAGCAACGTGCTCTTACCGGCCCCGTTAGGCCCCACCAGCCCCACAACATGCCCGGCCGGAACCTCTAAATCGCAGTCGGTCAACGCCCACCGGCGCCCGTACTTCTTCCCCAACCCCTGGGCTTGCAGCACCGCGGTCATCGGATTGATGGCGTGGAAACCTCGCCCTTCGGAGCGAGGAGGAAACGCCATCTCCCTCCCTTCGGAAAGTGTCGGTGTTGTCTGATTGGCTTCTGTGCGTGTCCCGTTACCGCCTCGCTCCAACGCCTGCTCAAGCTGCGGTGTTGCTGGAGCATTGCGGACACGCCAGGTTCGTGTGGAACCTTGCGCTCGAGCAGTGGTCGATGTGGCGGACCGGCCGCCGTTCGCAGCCTCCCCGGTTCGTCGAGCAGGCACGGCAGCTCACCGGAGCCCGCGAGGACAACGGTTGGTTGCGCGCTGGGTCGCAGACGGTGCAGCAGCAGGCGTTGCGGGATTTCGATCAAGCCGTGACCGGGTTCTTCGCCGGCACTCACCGGCGACCGACCTGGCGCAAGGCCGGTCGGCACGAAGGGTTCCGAATCGTCGGTCGTCAGGCGTCTCGGGTCGAACGATTGTCGCGGAAGTGGGGACAGGTCCTCGTTCCGAAGGTCGGCTGGATCAAGTTCCGGCTGTCCCGCCACTTGCCCGAGGCGAAGTCGTACCGGGTGACCCGCGACAGCGCAGGCAGGTGGCATCTCGCGTTCGCTGTGGCCCCGGAGCCGATCCCGCCGCCCGGCACCGGGGAGATTGTCGGCGTGGATCGAGGCGTGGTCGTGTCCGCTGCCTTGTCGACGGGGGAGTTCCTGTCGTGCCCCGGACTCACCAGCCGTGAGAAGACTCGTTTGCTCCGGTTGCAGCGCGGTTTCGCACGTGCTCAACGCGGATCGAACCGGCGCGTCCGGATCAGGACGGCGATCGCCAAGCTGAAGGCCCGGGAAACGGATCGGCGCAGGGATTGGGTCGAGCAGACCTCCACCGCGCTTGCGCGTCGGTTCGACGTGATCCGGGTCGAGGATCTGAACATCCGGACCATGACTCGCTCGGCCAAGGGGACGGCTGCCGTCCCAGGGAGGAATGTTCGGCAGAAGGCCGGACTCAACCGCGGCATTCTCTCCAGCGGCTGGGGGCGACTGGTCCAGCGATTGGAGGACAAGGCTGCCGGTCGGGTCGAGAAGGTGCCGGCGGCGAATACATCGCGGACGTGCTCGCGCTGCCGGACCACGGACAAGGAGGCGCGCGAGAGCCAAGCCGTCTTCCTGTGCCGGTCCTGTGGGTACACCGCGAACGCCGATGTGAATGCAGCCATCAACATCGCGGCAGGGCGTGCCGTGACCGCGCGTGGAGCCGTTGCAACTCTGTCGGCATTGAAGCGCGAACCTCAACTGACTACCTCCGCGTAGATGGGTTGGAATCCCTGTCCTGGTGGGCGGGGAGGACGTCAAGCTATGTCCTCCTCAGAGGCGGTCCGAAAGGTTGTCAGGAACAACGCCTCGATGCTCTCGTCGTCGAGGCCGGCTTTGCGGGCCTTGGCCAGCCAGCGGCGGAGGTCCTGCCGCAGGGGGCCGTGCGCGGCCAGCGAGTTGTCGGTCAGGGTGCGGGTGACGAACGTGCCGCGCCCCGGCCGGGCCTGCACCAGGCCTTCGTGCTCGAGCTCGCGATACGCCTTGAGCACCGTGTTCGGGTTGATCGCCAGCGCGGCGACGACGTCCTTCACCGTCGGCAGCTGGTCCCCCTCCCGGAGCAGACCGAGCCGCAACGCGTTCCGGACCTGCTGAACGATCTGCTGGTACGGCGAGACCCCCGACCGCCCGTCCAGATGGAACTCGATCATCCGTAACCCCATTCATCTAGTTACCTAGCACTATAGAGGTATGGGACAAGGTTGGGTCAAGAGTCGCGATGGGATCAGCGGATGGCGTCGTACCGGCGGAGGGCCTCGCGGCGGGCCTCGGCATGGTCGACCACCGGATCCGGGTAGCCGTCGGCGCCGCCGTGTTTCCAGGGTTCGTGGGCGGCCTTGCCGTCGAGGTGCCGCAGTTCGGACACCCAACGGCGGACGTAGGAGCCGTCGGGGTCGAACTTCACGCCCTGCCCGACCGGGTTGAAGATCCGGAAGTACGGCGAGGCGTCCGCGCCGCAGCCGGCCACCCACTGCCAGTTCAGCGAGTTCGAGGCCAGGTCGCCGTCACGCAGGGACTGCATGAACCAGCGCGCGCCGAACTTCCAGTGCACATGGAGGTCCTTGACCAGGAACGACGCCACCACCATCCGCACCCGGTTGTGCATGAACCCGGTCTCGGCAAGCTGTCGCATCCCGGCGTCGACCAGCGGGAACCCTGTCCGGCCTTCGCGCCAGGCGTCGAACAATTCCCCGGGTTCGTCGTACCGCATCCGCTCGAACTCCGGTCGCAGCGGCTTCCAGGCCGCATGCGGATTGCGCGCGAGCAGATCCGCGCAGAACTCCCGCCACGCCAGCTCGCGGCGATAGGCCTCCGCGCCGGCGCTGCGCTTGCGAGCCAGGTCGGCCAGCATCGTCCGCGGGTGGATCTCGCCGTACTTGAGTGGAATCGACATCCGCGACGTGCTGTCGAGATCGGGTCGATCCCGCTCATCGTCGTACCCGGCGACGTCGTCGAGGTACGCGCGCCAGTGCTTGAGCGCAGCCTGCTCACCGGCGCCGTCCGCACTACCCTCCGGCAGGTCCTCGCTGTCGGCCTTGACCCAGTCAACGTCGGCCGGTGCGTCGACGGGCTTCCGCCAGCCGTGCTCGAGCCACGCCCGGAAGTACGGCGTGAACACCTGATAGGGCCGGCCTTGCTGGTTGAGGATCCGCCCGGGCGCGATCGCGTACGGCGAGCCCGTCGCCACCAGCGGACACTTCAATGAAGCTTCAACTTCTCCGTCCCGGCGCTGACCATAAGGACCGTGATCAGCGCTGACATGCACGCTGCTCGCCCCGACCTCCTCGGCGACAGCCGGGATCACGTCCGCCGGATCACCCCGCCGTACGACGAGCCTCCCGCCCATGGACGTGGACAAGCGGTGCAGCGAGGCGGCGAGGTGCTCGCGACGTGGAGTGCCGGATCGGTCCCATAACAAAGGGTCCAGCACGAAGACCCCGACCACCCGCCCGTCACCCGCAGCGACCGCGTCGAGCAGCGCTGGGTTGTCGGCCAGTCGGAGATCCCGTCGAAACCACATCATCGCTGTCACGGGTCGCATCCTCCGCCTGTACCCACGGCGATTGGGTAAGGCTTGCCTGCATAGGTGAGAATGGTTGTCGTGAGCGAGCTGATCGATACCACCGAGATGTACTTGCGGACCGTGTACGAGCTGGAAGAAGAAGGCATCCTCCCGCTGCGCGCTCGTATTGCCGAGCGGCTGCACCAGTCCGGGCCGACGGTCAGCCAGACGGTCGCCCGGATGGAACGCGACGGCTTGATCAAGGTGGAAGGCGACCGGCACCTCGAGCTCACCGATGTCGGCCGCAAGCAGGCGACCCGGGTGATGCGCAAGCACCGGCTGGCCGAGCGGCTGCTGGTCGACGTGATCGGGCTGGAGTGGGAGGACGTGCACGCGGAGGCCTGCCGCTGGGAGCACGTGATGAGTGACGCCGTCGAGCTGCGGCTGCTCAAGATCCTCGGCAACCCGACCGAGTCGCCGTACGGAAACCCGATCCCGGGCCTGGAGGAGCTGCAGAACGACGGCCACGCGAGTGCGACCGAGGACTTCCGGATCGGCGTCGAGGCGCTGGACCAGGTGCTCGACCAGGCCACCGGGGAGAGCGTCCGGGTGCTGGTCCGCCGGATCGCCGAACCGGTGCAGAGCGACGACGGCGCGATGGCGGTGCTGCGCAAGGCCGGTGCGCTGCCGGGCCGCGAGGTCGACTCGACGCTGGACGCCGAGGGCGTGCTGGTGGGTAGCCGCGAGGCCGGCGGCGTGATCAGTGACGAGACGGCCGGGCACATCTTCGTGAGCCGGGTCTGACGTTCAAGCTTCCATTAAGACCTCGTACGGAGAGCGCTCGATGCTGTACGGCGTGTGTGCACCAGGTAGCGTCTGACCGCAATGTCTGAGAACGCGATCGACTGGCCGGAGTATCTGCGGGAGTTCCACACCGCGGCTCCGGGCAGCACCGAAGCCCTGCTGTCCAGGGCGGTGGCAGGCGACCATACGCCGTACCGCTGGCTGACCCGTGCTGTCTCGGGGGAGGCCCGCCGGGTCCTCGACCTCGCATGCGGCAACGGCCCGGTCTCCCGCGAGCTGCACGGCCGGTGGGTCGTGGGTGTCGACAACAACCAGGCTCAGCTGGCCGGTGCGCCGGGGCCGAAGGTTCAGGCGGACGCGCTGCACCTGCCGTTCGCCAACGAGGTCTTCGACGTCGTCACCTGCTCGATGGGCCTGATGGTGCTGCAGCCACTGCCCGACGTACTTGCTGAGGCGGCCAGGGTGCTGCGGCGAGGCGGCGTACTGGCTGCGATCGTGCCGGCCGTGCGACCGCTGCGACGCGGTGACATCCGCACGCTGAGCGGGCTGACCACGCGGCTGCGGTCGACCCCGCAGTTCCCGGCCGGTGGCGAGATCACCGAGCTCAAGGACCAGCTGCACCACGCCGGTTTCGACGTGATGGAGAGCCAGCGGGAGCGGTACGTGTACACGATCCACAGCCGCGACGACGCCTGCCGGCTGGTCAACGCGCTCTACCTTCCCGGTACGCCGGACGTCCGCCGGAACACCGCCGCCGGGTGGCTCGCGGACCGGGCCGAGTCCAAGGACGGCCTCGAGGTCGCGATCCCGATCCGCCGGATCACCGCGATGCGCACCAAGCTCGCTCTGACTGGTTCCTGATCACTGGGTGGCACCAGCCTCCACGGTCTGTACCGTGTGCCTGTGGGTGCGCTGAGCTGGTCCGTCCGGACGGTCGACCGGGCGCTCGACGGTGAGACGGTCTACCGCGAGCTGCTGGCCGGTGAACCGGTCGCGTTCTGGCTCGACGGCAGCCTGACGGACCGGGCGATCCGCCGCGTCTCCGTCCTCGGTACGACGCTGGGTCCGCAGGCGGAGGTCGTCGTACGGGAGGTCTCCGACGGTGACGTGTTCGCCGAGTTGAACGGGTTGCTGGGTGCGCGGGTGGCCGACGTACCGGCTGAGCTGGACGGGCTGTTCAGCGGTGGCTATGTCGGGTACTTCGGGTACGAGTTGAAGGCGTTGACCGGGGGAGTGGCGGCGCACGAGTCGCCGGCGCCGGACGCGCTGTGGATCTGGGCGAACCGGTTCGTCGTCATCGATCACGACAACGACCTCACCTACCTCGTCGCGGTGGACGAACCCGGCGCGGGTGAGGACTGGCTCGAGCGCGCCGAGCTGGCCGCGTCCGACTGGTGGATGGGCAGCGTCGAGATTCCGGCGATCGCGAAACTCGATCTCGAAGCGCATCTGGAGCAGGACCGGTCGACGTACCTGGCCGGCATCGCCGCGTGCATCGCCGAGCTCGAGGCGGGCGAGACGTACGAGGTCTGCCTGACGAACCGGGTCCGGCTGCCGGCGGTGCCCGACCCGTTCGAGTTCTTCCGCTGGCAGCGGGCCACGAACCCAGCGCCGTACGCCGCCTTCTTGCGGTACGGCGATCTCGCGGTGGCGAGCTCGTCGCCGGAGCGGTTCCTCACCGTTGACGGGGACGGGTGGGCCGAGTGCCGGCCGATCAAGGGGACTGCGCCGCGCGAGCCGGACCCGGCGCAGGATCAGTTGGCCGCGAAGGCGCTGGCCGAGGACGAGAAGACCCGGGCCGAGAACCTGATGATCGTCGACCTGATCCGCAACGACCTCGGCCGGGTGAGTGAACCGGGCACGGTGCACGTTCCGCAGCTGATGGAGGTCGAGACCTACCGGACCGTGCATCAGCTGGTCACCACGGTCCGCGGCCGGCTGCGGTCCGGGGTATCCGCGGTCGACGCGGTCCGCGCGTGCTTCCCGCCGGGGTCGATGACGGGCGCGCCGAAGATCCGCACGATGGAGATCCTCGACTCGCTCGAGTGGAGCGCGCGCGGGGTCTACTCGGGCGCGCTCGGCTACCTGACCGTGGACGGACGCGCGGACCTCAGCGTGGTGATCCGGACGGCGGTCCTCACGCCGGACGAGACCATGATCGGAGCGGGGGGTGCGATCGTGCTCGACTCCGAGCCGGTCGCGGAGTACGACGAAATGGTGCTAAAGGCAACAGCAGCCGTAGGCGCAACCGCCGCGGCCGAAGGGTGGGGGAAATGAGTGAGTTGCAGGTGGCGGATTCGTTTCTGGTGGCGGGCGGGAAGGTCCGTGGGATCGAGCTGCACCGGGAGCGGTTCGTACGGTCGTGTGCGGCAGTCGGGGTGTCCGCCGAGGCGTTCTGGGACGACCAGGCCGGGCGGTTGCCCGGGTTCGGCCGATGGTTCCCGCGGTTCGAGCTGCGGATGTCCGGCGAGCTGGCGGTCCAGCTCCGGCCGGCGCCTCCGATCGGCGGGCGCGTCCGCGTCGCCGTCCACGACGGGCCGGATCCACGGACGGCACCGCGGGTGAAGGGTCCCGATCTCGAGCTCCTCGGGAAGCTGAAGGAATCCGCTCCCCATCGCGCGGACGAGATCCTCCTCCTCGACCACGACGGCACCGTGCTCGAGGCGGCGTACTCGGCCCTCGCCTGGTGGGAAGACGACACCCTCTGCTTCCCGCCCTCCGACCGCCCCCTCCTCCCGTCCGTCACCGCCCAACTCCTCCGCCGCATCGCCACCACCCAAGGCGTACCCGTCGTCGAGCACGCCATCACCCCCACCGACCTCCAATCCACCACCGAGGCCTGGCTCGTCAACGCCCTCCACGGCATCCGCCCCATCCACGCCTGGTCCGACTCCCCCATAGACCCCCTCCCCAACTCCCACTCCACCCCCTGGCAATCCCACCTGGATTCCCTGGCCACCCCCCTCTAAGACCCCCGCCCATACACCTCGCCCCGTCCCCGCTACCCCCCGAGCCCGGCGTGCGCCGTACGCCGCTTGACTCGGCCGGGTGCCGGCAGCTTCGGCTTGTTAAAGTGATATCAGTTTGATAGCTTGGGGATAGCGAAAGGGAGTGGTGACGGTGGAGATGGATGTTGCGGTGGAGATGCCGAAGCCGAAGGTGACTGAGCGGGTGGCTTGGCAGGTCAACGGGTGGCCGGTGGCGCTGGTGGCGTTCGTGTTGCTGGTGGCGGGCGTGGTGCAGTTCAGCGTCGGCGTCGCGCACGGGGAGGGCGGGATGATCGCGCTGGGGAGCGTCCTGTTCGTCGTCGGGGTGATCGTCGCGGCCGGGCTGACTCCGGTCTCGCCGGGGCGGGCGCGGGTGTTGCAGATCCTCGGGCGGTACGCCGGGACGATCCGGACCGACGGTCTTCGCTGGGTCAACCCGATCTCCACCCGCCGGGAAGTCTCGACCCGGATCCGCAACCACGAGACGGCCGTTGCCAAGGTCAACGATGCCGACGGCAACCCGATCGAGATCGCCGCGGTGGTGGTCTGGCAGGTCGAGGACACCGCGCAGGCGATGTTCGAGGTCGACGACTTCGTCGAGTTCGTGGCGATCCAGACCGAGACCGCGGTCCGGCACATCGCGAACAGCTATCCGTACGACGTCCACACCGACGACGGCGGCCTGTCGCTACGGGACAGCACCGACGAGATCACCGAGACCTTGTCCGCCGAGATCGCGGCCCGGGTACAGGCGGCCGGCGTACACGTGATCGAGTCGCGCATCACGCACCTCGCCTACGCCCCTGAGATCGCCCAGGCGATGCTGCGTCGTCAGCAGGCCGGTGCGGTGGTGGCGGCCCGGCAGCGGATCGTCGAGGGTGCGGTCGGCATGGTCGAGCTCGCGCTGGACCGGCTGTCCGAGCACGAGGTCGTCGAGCTCGACGAGGAGCGCAAGGCGACCATGGTGAGCAACCTGCTGGTCGTGCTGTGCGGCGATCGAGACGCCCAGCCGGTGGTCAACGCCGGCTCCCTCTATCAGTGAGCGGCTGTCGTGGCCGTCGAACGCAAGAAGATCCTGCTCCGGCTGGATCCCGTGGTGCACGACGCGCTGGCCCGGTGGGCGGCCGACGACCTGCGCAGCACCAACGCTCAGATCGAGTTCCTGCTCCGGCGGGCGCTGGCCGAGGCGGGCCGGCTGCCCACCGGAGTCGGTAAGATGCGTCGCCCGGGCCGACCGGCCAAGGAGGAAGACGATGAGTAAGACAGTGGTGACCCCGCTCCGGAGGCCGTCGGCGCCCCGACGCCGGAAGGCTGTTGCGCTCGGCAACGTGAAGGCCCCGGACGCCTTGCTTGCAAGGCTTTTCCTGCTCGCCTACGATCCGCAGCGCGGCCGGCTGACGGCTCGCTCGAAGCTCGGGAAGGTCCTGCGGGCCGCGGCGCTGACCGACCTGCAACTGACCGGAAACCTTGCCGATGACAACGGCCGGGCCCGGCTGACGATGGCGCCCGCGCCGTACGATCCGGTGCTGGCCGGTGTCCTCGAGGACATCCGCGCCGTCGGTCCGCGCAAGTGGCGGCGCTGGATCGATCGGCGGCCGCGCGCGATCATCCGCGCGGTCCGCGACGACCTCGAGCGCGCGCACCTGATCAGGGTCGAGCCGCACCGGATCCTCGGCCTGATCCCCGCCGACCGCATCACCCTGCGGCAACCGCTCGTACGGCGCCAGATCCTGCAGAGCGTACGTGACACTCTCCGGCCGTCCCGGCTGGTCTCCCGGGTGGACCTGCGCGACGCGGCGGTCGTCGTACTCGCGTCGACCGCGGACTTCCGCACGGTCGTCACCAAGGATCAGCGCACTCGTCACAAGGACCGCCTGGCCCAGCTCGCCGTCCGCGTCGGGCCAACCGTGCCCGCGCTGAAGAAGTCCCTCCAGTAGTCCCAGTACTCGGCCGGCGGCTAGACGGCCTGACACCGCCGGGTGCTATGGTTCGTTACTCAAGTAGCTAACCAAGGAACCGGTGAGGGGGTGGCGTGGTGTTCGACGACCGGAGTCCGATCTACCTGCAGATCGCGGAGCAGATCAAGAACGACATCGTCACCGGCGCGCTCGCCGAGGACGAGCAGGTGATGTCGACGAACCAGTACGCCGCCTTCTACCGGATCAACCCGGCGACCGCGGCCAAGGGGTTCGCGCAACTGGTCGACGAGGGCGTGCTGTACAAGAAGCGCGGGATCGGGATGTTCGTCAGCCCGAATGCCCGTGACTTGCTCCGCGCCGGCCGGCGGGACTCGTTCATCGCCGATGTGGTCGACCCGATGATCCGGGAAGCCAAGGCGATCGGCGTACCCCTCAAGGACGTCATCCAGCACATCCGCACCTACGGAGACTCGTGATGAGGACCCTGGAAGAAAACGCCCTGACAGTCCACACCGAGAACCTGTCGGTCCGGTTCGCGGGGGTGCCGGCGCTCGACCGGCTCGACCTGCGGCTGGCGCCGGGCAAGATCCACGGCCTGCTCGGCCGCAACGGGTCCGGTAAGAGCACCCTGGCGGCGGTTCTGGCGGGCTTTCGGCGGCCGGACGAGGGTCGGGTACTGATCGAGGGCGGCGACCTCGGTACGGCGCAGGAGCCGTACGAGAACGCGGTCGTGACGAGCCGGGTCTGCCTGATCCGCGAGTCCGGTGACCTGGTCGAGCAGGCCCCGGTCCGGCATGCGATCGGTCTCGCCGCGAGCTTGCGCCGGTACTGGGACGAGGATGTGGCCGGTGATCTGCTGGACCGCTTCGAGATCCCGTTGAACAAGAAGATCCAGAAGCTGTCTCGTGGTAAGAAATCCGCGCTCGGGGTCGTGCTCGGTCTCGCCGGCCGGGCGCCGTTGACGATCTTCGACGAGAGCTACCTGGGTATGGATGTCCCGTCCCGCAATCTCTTCTACGACGCGCTGCTCGCCGACTACACCGAGGTGCCGCGCACGATCGTGTTGTCCACCCATCTGGTCAGCGAAGTCAGCACACTGCTCGAGGAGATCGTCATCCTCGACAACGGACGCCTGGTCACCCAGTCCCCGGTGGACGCGCTGCGCGGCCGCGGTGTCTCGATCGTCGGCCCGGCCGCCGGTCGGCCTGCAGGAACTCTTCGTCCACCTGACCGCCTCGACGAAGGGAGCGTCTTCATGAACGAGCGCAGCGAGTTCATCAGAAAGCACCGCGCGCATCGTGTCTCATCCGCGCCCGGAGCGAAGCGAGGACGTGGATGAGCACCGCTGTTGACGACAGGACCGAGCAGGTGTCACGGGCGAGCGCTTCGGCGACCTTGCCGCGTGGCGTGACGTCCGGGCAGCGGTTGCGGCGGATCGTGCTTGCGCTGGTGATCGGCCTGCGGCCGATGCTGGTCGGCTATTGGCTCGTGATGCTGGTCGGGTTCCTCGTCGTCGGCATCGCGGTGAAGGCTGTGACCGGCGGGATCGACCACAGCACCTGGGATTACGGCACCCAGTCGCCGAAGTACTTCTCGATGGCGATCGGCATCACGGTCACTCCGGCATTCCTCTCCCTGCTGGTCGCCCAGGGCATCACCCGGCGGATGATGTCCGTTGCCGCGAGCATCTATCTGACCGGCGCCGCGGCGGCGACCGCGCTGCTGTGGGTGCTGGTCTACCAGGTCGAGAATGTGATCTACAGCTGGCAGGGCTGGACACAGACCTTCGCCAACCCGCACCTGTTCACCAAGACCTCGCAGGTGGGTCTGATCTTCGCGGAGTTCTTCCTGCTGATCCTGTCGCACGAGGTGGCCGGCTGGTTGCTCGGCATCACGTTCGTCCGGTTCGGATTCTGGCGTGGCGTGCTGCTGCTGCCGCTGTCCGTGATCCCGGCCGTCGCCGCCGAGTTCCTGCTCGTCGCGCAGTGGCTCGCCGACGTCCTGAACGGCCTCGGCTATAACCGTCCACCACTGGCCGTCGCCGTGCCTTCCGTTCTCGTGGTCAGCGCTCTCGGTCTGTACGCCGGCTATCTCGTACTGCGACCGATGGCACTGAAACCAGCCAAAGGATGAACGCTTGACTGAACTGACAACGGGCCGACTTATACACAGGGGGTGTGTATAAGTCAGGCCATTTCTGTGGATGGTTGCGCGGTCACTGTGGACGACGCGCGCGAGGTCGCGAAGTGGCGGAAACTGTTGGCAGGAAGGGCTTGTGCGACCGTGGCCCTCGGCGGTAGAAATATCGACACGCTACTTCTGAAAAAGGGAGGGCGGGTCGAGCGGATACCGAGGCCCCTAGCGGTGGGGATCCCCACCGAGGTAGACCGGTGACGGGGTCTGCCGGCGCCTACGGACCCGTTTCGGGAAGCTGGAGACGTCACCTTCCTTCAGCTAGTGCGGGCCCCTCCGACTCATACTCGGAGGGGCCCGCCTCACGTCGGCACCCGGCACTTGTGTCCTCTAACGACACTTCGAGGTATCGATAACAGCGTGTCCGGGAACGGAAAGATCCGGCAAACGGAGAGATCGGGCAACTGAAAGCCGGCCGGCGCACAGAACGGATGTGCACCGACCGGCGATCCGGGGCCGTGCCGTACCGGCCACGACCCCGGGGTCTCAGGCGAGAGTGATCTTCAGTGCCGAGGACGCGCCGTGCGCCGGCACCCGCACCTCCACTCCGCGTGTCGTCGTGACGAGCTGGTACGCCGCCGCCCGGCCGTCGAGGGTGACACTGTTCACCTTCGCGCCGGTCGGCAGAACAGCACCGATCGTGATTGTTGCCCCGACACCCTTCACGGTGACATCGGTCCGCAATTCCTTACCTGCAAGGCGTGCGGAGACATCGACCGATCCGCGACCGACCCGGATGTTGCTCCCGGCCACCTTCTGCTGGCCTTGCGGGAGCTGCGGGACCACCGTGACCCGACCGTGCCCGAGATCCGGGTCGACGCCGAGCTGCTGGTGGATCACCGGCCAGAGGATGCCGTACGCGCCCCACGCCTGCAGCGCCATCGAACGGTCGTAGAACGGCCGGCCGATGTTCGCCGGTGAGTCGGGTGAGGGAGCGATCTCCGGCATCGCGCCCGGCGTCTCCCACACGGTCGGGTCGAGCTGGATCCGGGCGTTGCCGGTCGTGTAGACCTGCTGCTGGCTCGTACCCAGCCGCCCGAAGTTGCCTTCGGCAACCGCCATGATCGAGGTGTTCAGGCCGAAGATGGCGCGCTCGCTCTTCACCTGGGACACGACCGGGTCACAGGACGGACCGGGGTTGCCGGCCGGGTCCGAGGTCGGGCCGGTGCCCGTGTGGTAAAGGCCGAATTCTCCTGTGTAGCAAGGCTTTTCGCGCTGGTCGAGAGCGGTCTTCGCGTGCTCGGTGGACGCGAGCGGCGAGTTCGGCTGACCCGGCCGGACCAGGACTGCCTCCATCGGTGTGACACCGATCCAGTGCCGCTGGAAGATCGGCGTGTTGTCGTTCGCCGGGTCCGCCGCGTTGTCGACGGAGTCGGCGTACCCCATGGCCTGCGGTACCCACCACTGCGCCTCGAAGCGGGACTCGAGGTCGGTCGCGCGGGCGGTCGCCCATTGCTGGACGGTGGTGTCGTGCTTGGACGCGGCCAGGTCGGCCAGGTCGCGCAGCCCACGGGCGAGGTAGACGGTGCTGTCGAGTTTCTCCACGCCCATCCCGGCGCGTTCGACGTTCGCGAGGCCTTCCGGCCAGCCGTCGCCGTCCTTGTCCAGTTCGCGGTAGACGTACTGCAGGTTGCGGACGCTGAAGTCGTACATCTCGTCGCGGAACCTGTCGTCACCGGTCCACCGCCACAGCAGCGCGACGGTGCTCGGGAACTTCACCGTCTCGTCCGTGTTCCCCGCACTCTGGTTGGAGCCGAAGTACACGTCACCAGTCGGTGTCACTTCGTGGGCGACCTTGCCGCTGCGGTTGTTCAGGATGTCGCTGACATCGCGCAGTGCGCGGAGGTGCTCCTTCACCGTGTCGAACTGGCCGGCGGCGACAGCGGCGTACGCCGTGTACTCACCGTCGGTCGCGAACAGCCACGGGTAGTCCGGGAAGCCGGCGCCGAACCAGCGTGCGGTGTCGACCGTGCCAACCGGGGCCGGGTAATCCTTGCCCTCGTTGACGTCCCGGATCTTCAGGTTGTGCGCCTCTTGGACGGAGTCGGCGAGGTTCTGCTTGCTCCATTCGACGCTCTGCTGCAGCAGACGATCACCAGGAAGGTCCACCGCGGACTGCTCGTCGATCTGCTCGCGTTCGGCGCTCTTTGCCTTCAGCAACTTGTCCGGGTTGCTCAGGGCCTTGCCGTACTCGCGTTGTGCGGCCGACGTGCCCTGGTCCGATCCGGCCACGGCGAACCAGATGGTCTTCGACTGACCCGGTGCGAGGTTGACGTCGTACGTGAGCTGTCCGCCCGTGCCCTTGCCGACGAGCGAGTCGTCACAGCGTGCGGGCGTCGTACCGTCGGCCGGGCAGATCACTGCCGGGTCCTGCGGGCCGCGGTGGTTCGGGCCGAGCGCGTGGCTCGTCGGACGCAGGGACGATCCGACGAACGCGGCGTAGTCGTGAGCGGTCGCGTTCGGGTACGACGGTGTGCCCTGCTCGCGGAACCCCAGCGCACCGTTCGCGTAGGCGCCGGTGTCCGGCAGGTTGGCGTCGGCCGCGCCGGGAGTGGTCCAGCCCCACGGGTACGACTGCATCAGTTCGGAGTGCGCGTCCACGGCGAGCTTGACCGTCTTCGCCGTACTCGAGCTGAGCGTCAGGCCGACGAGCGTTGCGCGGATGCCGTCGGGGACGAAGTCGGTACGGCGGACGTTGACGGAACCGGAGTAGTCGATCCGGCTGTAGCCGTGGCCGCTCGTGTACTTCGCGGCCGCGACGTCCTTGCCGAGCCAGTTGCCGTCGAGGCCGAACCACAGACCGTCGAGCAGCTTGATCGGCTGGGTCCAGAAGCCGCCCATCTCACCGCGGATGTG
The DNA here is from genome assembly GCF_055562215.1 of Kribbella sp. NPDC020701. Lineage (NCBI taxonomy): Bacteria > Bacillati > Actinomycetota > Actinomycetes > Propionibacteriales > Kribbellaceae > Kribbella > Kribbella sp. NPDC020701. The sequence continues at coordinate 222,805 of NZ_JBVHFT010000013.1, forward strand.
CCAGCCGGAGGCGGGGTAGAGCCCGCTCTCGTCGCCCATCGCGTAGGCGCGATCACCGACGACGAGCGACCGCCGGTCAGCCAGGCGGGTGGTCTCGGACAGCTCGGATGATCCGGCGGCCCGAGCGGCGGTGGCCGCACCGGTAGAGGTCGAGCCGGCGGTGGTCGGGCCGGCGATCGCGGAGGCCGAGCCGGCCAGGACGGTGGCCGTGGCCAGCAAGGCGATGCCGACCGTACGGCGTCCTGGTCTGGATCGGCGTGGTGGAGCGGTGCTGCGTCGGACGATGGGATAGGGAGTCATTGGCGGTTCCTCCTTCTCGCGGCGCTCGGGGGATGCGCCGGATCAGCCAGGGGCTGAGCTGCCCCTGATCACGAGCTCGGGTTGCAGCAGGCGTTCGGTCGACGGGTCGGCCAGGCCGGCCGGGTCGGTCAGGATCGCGATCAGCTCGGCGGCGATCCGGTCCATCGGTTGCTTGAGGCTGGTCAGGCCGGGGGAGACGACGTCGGCGAGGGGTGAGTCGTCGAAGCCGGTCACGCTGACGTCGCGGCCGGGGGTGAGGCCGCGGCGGCCGAGCTCGCGGAGCGCGCCCAGGGCGAGAATGTCGCTCAGGGCAACGATTCCGTCCGGCGCCCTGCCGGAGTCGAGGAGTTCCGCGGTGACCCGGGCGCCTTCGTCGATGCTGTCCTCGCTGCAGCGCACGACCAGGCCGGTGGTGGGCAGTCCGAGCTCCTGGCACTGCGTCCGCCAGCCGCCGAGGCGGTCCTCGGCCAGCCCGGACGACTTCGGCCAGCCGAGAAAGGCGATCCGCCGCCGGCCGGTCTCGTGCAGGTGCCGGACCGCCAGCGCGGATCCGGCCGCACCGTCGACGTCGACCCACGGACCGGGCTGGGTGGTCTCCTTCCAGACCCGGCCGAACGAGACGAACGGGATCTTCTCGTCCTTCAGCCAGGCGTGCCGTGGATCGTGGGTCTCGGTCTGCGAGAGGACGAACCCGTCGACCAGGCGGCGCGCGTGCAGGTCGTCGTACACAGGCATGCCGTCGACGCCGGGCGGTGCGGTGAACAGCAGGATGTGGCGGCCTGTACGCTCGGCCGCCGCGCACAGGGCGTGCAGGAACTGGTCCATCACCAGGTGGGTCTGGTTCGGCCAGTCGGGGACGCAGTACCCGATCAGTTCGACCGCGCTGGTACGCAGGCTGCGGGCGTTACGATTGGGCCGGTAGTTGAGCAGTTCGATCGAGCGGTTGACCCGCTGGAGCGTGTCCGGCCGGAGCCGGTGCGGCGCGTTCAACGCGTTCGACACCGTCTGCACCGACACCTCGGCGTGGGCGGCGACCTGCTTCAACGTGGCCACGCGACCTCCCACAGGTGTTTTGAACGTTAAAAACACCGGCAGTCTCTCCTGCGACCTGCGCCGTGTCAACGGCTCAGAGTGTCGGCGGTCCCTGCCTGACGATCGCCAGCGTCTCGTCCGCCGGAAGCGGAGGAATCCAGCGACCCCACCAGGCGGCGCCGGCGGCGGCAAACGCGGCCGGGTCGCGGCCACTGACCTTCACGGTGAAGTCACCCCGCTCTGCGAGCAGTCCTCGTACGTCGTCCGGGAGGAGCTGCTGTGGTGCGTCGGTACTGCCCTTGTAGGCGCACGAGCCGTCCCACCGCAGGATCCGGCGTCGCACCGCCGGCACCAGCAGGTTGCCGCCCACCCAGATCGGGATCCGGGGCCTCTGCACCGGTCGAGCGGTCAGCTGAGCTCCGTCGAGCTGGTAGTGCTCGCCGGCAAAGCTGACCTGCTGCCCGGTCCACAGCCGGTCGATCACGTCGAGCCCCTCATCGAGCATCTCCGCCAGCACCTTAGGCGGCTGCGCCGGCAGGAACGGATCCCCAGGATCACCGATGCCTACCCCGAGGATGACTCTCCCGTCGGACAGGTGATCCAGCGCCACCGCCTCGGCCGCGACCTTCCAGGGATGTCGCCGAGGCAGTGGGGTCACCGTCGTACCGATCCTGATCCGCGACGTGGCCACGGCCATCGCCGCGAGGCAGATCCACGGGTCGTACGTCGGCTCGGACGCGTCGCCCTGATAGACGAGATAGTCCTCCAGGAACAGCGCGTCCCAGCCGCAGTCCTCGACAGCCCGCGCGAGCTCGGCGAGCCCGCGCGGGCCACGTCCCGCTCCCACCGCGCCAACTGTCACCGAGAACTTCATGCCGGTGACGCTAGCGGCGGGTACCGACAATCAGGCGGTGTGGCCGCCGTCGATCGTCAGCTCCGTGCCGGTCACGTAGGCGCCGTGCGGCCCGGCCAGGTGGGCGATCGCCGCGGCGACCTCGGCTGGCTTGCCGAAGCGGTCGAGGGCGAGGTCGCCGATCTGAGCCGCCGCGAACGGGCCGTCGGCCGGGTTCATGTCGGTGTCGATCGGACCGGGCTGGACGACGTTCGAGGTGATGCCACGCGATCCGAGTTCACGGGCCAGTCCCTTGCTGAGCCCGACCAGCGCGGCCTTGCTCATCGCGTACAGCGTCATCCCCGGGCTGGTCACGCGCCCCGCGGCACAGCTCCCGAGGTGGATCACCCGTCCGCCGTCCGACAGCAGCGGTACGGCGGCCTGCGTGGCGGCGTACACCCCGCGGACGTTGACCGCGAGCACGCGATCGAGGTCGGCCAGTGTGAGCTCGGTGATCGGGCCGATCGCGCCGACGCCGGCGTTGTTCACCAGGATGTCCAGCCCGCCGAGCTGGTCTGCAGCCCGCTGAACGCCGTCCGCGACCGCTACTGCGTCCGCTGCATCGACCGCGAGGGCGAACGCTCGCCGCCCGAGCGCCTCGATCTCCTTCACTACCTTCGCGGCAGCATCTGCTGAGTTGTTGTAGGTGAGCGCCACATCCGCGCCGCGCTCGGCCAATGCGATCGCCGTGGCTGCCCCGATCCCGCGGGTGCCGCCGGTGACCAGTGCCTTCAGGTCCTGTAGTTCGTTCATGTGTTCAAGTCCACCGGGGTGCGTGCGGCGAAGCTGGCGGAAATCCGACCGCAGATCCTCGCGTCGTATTCTCGCGATACCTCGATGGCGCAAAATCGCTGGAGACTGTCGGTGGCGGCAGGGATGCTGGAGCACATGTACGAGTGCAGGGAGCGATGCATCCGGGCGGTCCAGTCGAAGGACGCGCGGTTCGACGGCTGGTTCTTCACCGCGGTGCTGACCACGAAGATCTACTGCCGGCCGAGCTGTCCGGTGGTGCCGCCGAAGGTCGAGAACATGCGGTTCTACCCGAGCGCCGCGGCCGCGCAACAGGCCGGATTCCGCGCCTGCAAGCGCTGCCGTCCCGACGCCAGCCCGGGCTCGCCGGAGTGGAACGACCGCGCCGACCTGGTCGCCCGGTCGATGCGCTTGATCGCGGACGGTGTGGTCGACCGCGACGGCGTGCCAGGACTGGCCGGACAGCTCGGCTACAGCGTTCGCCAGGTGCAACGCCAGCTGCAGGCCGAGCTCGGCGCCGGACCGCTCGCCCTCGCTCGAGCCCAGCGCGCACAGACCGCTCGACTGCTGATCGAGACCAGTGACCTGCAGATGGCCGACGTTGCGTTCGCCGCGGGCTTCTCCAGCGTGCGGACGTTCAACGAGACCGTGCAGGAGGTCTTCGCGCTCAAGCCGACCGAGCTACGTCGCCGAGCCAGACGAGGTACGGCGACCTCCGCGCCGGGCACGATCTCGCTGCGCCTGCCGTTCCGCGCACCGCTCACCCCGGACAACCTGTTCGGTCACCTGATCGCGACCGGCGTACCGGGCGTGGAGGAGTGGCGCGACGGTCACTACCGGCGCACGCTCCGGTTTCCTCACGGCCATGGTGTGGTCGCGTTGCGGCCGATGCCGGACCACATCGCCTGCCAGCTCTCGCTCACCGACCAGCGCGACCTGGCGATCGCGATCAGCCGCTGCCGCCGGATGCTCGACCTCGACGCCGACCCGGTCGCGGTCGACGATCTGCTCAGTACGGATCCGGTGCTCGCGCCGCTGATCGCGAAGGCCCCGGGGCGCCGGGTTCCGCACACGGTCGACGGCGAGGAGTTCGCCGTACGGGCTGTGCTCGGGCAGCAGGTGTCGACGGCCGCGGCGCGGACGCACGCGCATCGGCTGGTGCTGCAGCACGGCGAGCCGATCGAGGACGCGGCCGGTGGGCTGACGCACCTGTTCCCGACGATGCAGGCGCTGGCCGGGCTCGATCCGGAGACGCTGGCGTTCCCGAAGTCCCGGCGTACGACGCTGACGACGTTGATCGCCACGCTGGCGGCCGGGGAGATCGACCTCGGTGCCGGTGCGGACTGGGACAAGGCGCGCGAGCAACTGGCCGCACTGCCGGGGATCGGGCCGTGGACGGTGGAGTCGATCGCGATGCGAGCGCTCGGTGATCCGGACGCGTTCGTGGCCAGTGATTTAGGTGTCCGGTACGCCGCGCGTGACCTAGGCTTGCCGGAGGCCCCCAAACCATTGACCGACCACGCACGCGCGTGGCGGCCCTGGCGTGCGTACGCCGTTCAGTACCTGTGGGCCACCGGTGACCACCCCATCAACAAGATCCCGGAGTGAGTGAGCATGACTGAGTTGTCCACCGATCGTCTTCTGCTGCGCCAGTGGCGGGAGTCCGACCGGGAGCCGTTCGCGGCCCTGAACGCGGACCCGGCGGTGATGGAGCACTTCCCGGCGCCGCAGACGCGTGAGCAGAGCGATGGGCTGATCGACCGGAACATTCCCGAGATCGACGGGCGTGGCTGGGGCCTGTGGGCGCTGGAGGTGCGCGACACCGGTGAGTTCATCGGCTTCACCGGGTTGTCGGTGCCGAGCTTCGAGGCGCACTTCATGCCGGCGGTCGAGATCGGCTGGCGGTTGGCGAAAGGGGCCTGGGGCAATGGTTATGCCAGCGAGGCGGCCCGGGCGGCACTGGCGCACGGCTTCGGCCCGGCCGGGCTGGATGAGATCGTCTCGTTCACCGCGACCACCAACCTGCCGTCGCAACGGGTGATGCAGCGGATCGGGATGACGCACGACGAGGCCGGCGACTTCGACCACGTCCGCCTGCCGGCCGGTCACCGGTTGCAGCGGCACGTCCTCTACCGGATCAGCCGTGCGCAGTGCGAGACGACGCAGTGACGTACGCCGTGATGGACAGCCCACTCGGCCCGCTCACGCTGGTGGCGACTGACGCCGACGAGCTAGCCGGGCTGTACATGGCCGAGCATCGGCACCGTCCGGCGATGGAGACCTTCGGCCACCGCGACGACTCCGTTCTGTCCACGGTCGCCGAGCAACTCACCGAGTACTTCGAGCACGATCGGACGACGTTCGACGTACCACTGCACCTGGCCGGCACGCCGTTCCAGCAGCAGGTCTGGACGGCACTCCGGGACATCCCGTACGGCGAGACCACGACGTACGGTGAACTCGCCCGAACCCTCGGCCTCGTGCCGGGTGCGTCCCGGGCGGTCGGACTGGCCAACGGCAAGAACCCGATCAGCATCATCGTGCCCTGTCATCGCGTCGTCGGTTCGACCGGCAGCCTGACCGGGTACGGCGGCGGCCTCGAACGCAAGCAGGCCCTCCTCGACCACGAACGCGGCGACGCCCTGTTTTAAGTGCTCACTCGGTGAGCACTTATCCGGCGCATGCTCGAGCCATGATCGACGACACGGTGGCACTGGACTGCGGTTCAGCGGACGCATGGCGAGCCTGGCTGGCGGCGAACGGGCGGAGCGGGGGGTCGGTCTGGCTGATCGTCCGGCGCGACGCGGCCGGGGTCGACCTCGCGACCGCGGTCGAGCACGCGTTGTGCTTCGGCTGGATCGACAGCAAGACGGTGAAGCGCGACGACCGTACGACGTACCAGTGCTTCACACCCCGGAACCCGCGCAGCACCTGGAGCAAGGTCAACCGCGAACGCGTCGAGCGCCTGACGGCGGCCGGTCTGATGGAAGAGCCCGGCCAGGAGTTGATCGACCACGCCCGCCGTACCGGCACCTGGGACCTGCTCGCCGACGCCCAGAACCTGATCGTCCCCGCCGACCTAGCCACCGCCCTGGCGGAGAACCCCCTGGCAGACAAGCACTTCCAAGCCTTCCCACCCTCAGCCCGCCGCACAATCCTCGAGTGGATAACCCTCGCCAAACGCCCGGAAACCCGCGCCGGCCGCATCAACCAAACAGTCACCCAAGCCGCCCACAACCACCGCGCCAACCACCCCGCCAACCCCGGCACCCGCCGGGGGCTTGAACAGGAACCGGGGGCCTGGCACAGGAAATAACCTGTTCAACGTCCCGGGCGCGCGGGTCAGGCCCCGACAGGTGGGGTGAGCAGGGTGGGGTCAGGTGGGCGCTGGTTGTGGAGCTGCTCGGCGCCGGGCGCCCGGGTAGTTGTCAGGTGGGGGTGTTGGCGGTGGTGTCCAGGCGTTCGGCGGCTGGTGCGTCCGCGCCTGGCGTCTTGCGGTTGGTCAGGCGGCGGGCGATCGGCTCGGTGTAGCGGGCGGCTATGGGGCCGAGGATGACCAGGATGAGGACGTACGCCGTTGCGAGCGGGCCCAGCTTGGGTTCGACCCCCACGGCGAGGCCGGCGATGACGATGGAGAACTCGCCGCGGGCGACGAGGGTGCCGCCGGCTCGCCAGCGGCCGGCCGTGCCCACGCCGGCCCGGCGGGCGGCGTACCAGCCGGTGGCGATCTTGGTGAGTCCGGTGAGTACGGCGAGGCCGAGAGCGATCGCCAGCACCGGCGGGATCTTGGCCGGGTCGGTGCTCAACCCGAAGAACACGAAGAAGACCGCGGCGAACAGGTCGCGGAGCGGGCTGAGCAGGTTCCTCGCACCGTGCGCGACCTCGCCCGACAACGCGATCCCGACCAGGAACGCGCCGACTGCCGCCGACACCTGCAGGTGCTGCGCGATCCCGGCCACGAGCAGCGTCAGCCCGAGGACGACGAGCAGCAACATCTCCGGGTTGCCCGAGGACACCGCCCGGCTGATCACGCGCCCGTAGCGCAAGGCAACGAACAGAACGACACTGACCGTGCCAAGCGAGATCAGCAGCGTCATGCTGCCACCGGCCAGTCCGGCGCCGGCGAGCAGCGCGGTCAGGATCGGCAGGTAGACCGCCATCGACAGATCCTCGAGGACCAGGATCCCCAGCACCACGGGGGTTTCGCGGTTGCCGAGCCGGCCGAGATCGCCGACCACCTTCGCGATCACGCCGGACGACGAGATCCAGGTGACGCCGGCCAGCGCGACCGCGGCGACCGGACCCCAACCGAGCAGCAAAGCGACGGCGGCACCGGGTACGGCGTTCAGCACGAAGTCGACCGCACCGGATACGTACTGCGTCTTCAGCGTGCCGACCAGATCCGATGCGGTGTACTCCAGTCCGAGCAGCAACAGCAGCAGGATCACGCCGATCTCGGCGCCGGTGGCAACGAACTCCTCACTGGCTGCCAACGGCAACAACCCACCGTGTCCGAAGGCGAGGCCGGCGAGCAGGTAGAGCGGAATGGGGGAGAACCCGAGGCGCCCGGCGATCCGCCCGAGGATGCCGAGGGCAAGGATGACCGCGCCGAGCTCGATCAGCAGGGCGGTGATGTTCTCATGCATCGGTCACCCACCCGCGATCAGATCGGCGACGGCGTCCACGCCCTCGCGGGTACCGACCACGACGAGCGTGTCACCGGTCGCGAACCGGAAGTCCGGCGTCGGCGACGGGGTCGCGCCGGTCCGCCGCAGCACCGCGACGATCGACGCACCGGTCCGGCTGCGGGCCTGGGTGTCCCCGAGGGTGCGCCCCGAGTACGGCGACTTGGCGGCGATCGGGATGTGCTCGGTGACCAGGTCGATCTCGATCTCGCCGCGCACCGGGTCGAGTGGCGTGGGGATCAGCAACTGAGCGAGCGCGGCCGCCTCCGCGGAGCCGAGCGGGACCGAGTCCTTGCAGTTGTCGTCGTCATCGGGATCGTGGAAGCCGAGGAAGCGCCGGCCGTCGTTGTGCACCACCACCGAGACGTGCTTGCCGCCGTCGGTGATCAGGTCGTACCGGGTGCCGATCCCGGGCAACGTCGTCTTGGTCGGGTGGGCCTGCTGGTCCATGATTCCTCGATCCGCGATAGCTGGCGTCTGCAACCATTCTCTCAAACTCCGAACAGCCGGTCCGGTCGCTGGATGTGATCTGGCACCCTTCCCTGGTCCGCCAGGGGAGTGCTGTGACTTGTCATGCACTCAGGTGCACTGCATCGAGTTGCATAGGTACAGTGCCAGGTATGGCGTTGGAGCACGCGATCTTGGTGGCGTTGAGCGAGCGGGCCGGGTCCGGATACGAGCTGGCCCGGCGGTTCGACCGGTCGATCGGCTACTTCTGGCCGGCCACGCACCAGCAGATCTACCGGGTGCTGCGCCGGATGGACGAGGCCGGCTGGGTCAAGCACACGGAGATCGCCCAGGAGGGCCGCCCGGACAAGAAGGTCTATCGAGTGTCCGCGGCGGGCCGGGACGAGCTCTCCCGCTGGCTGGCCGAGCCGGCCGATCCCGCCGTACTGCGGGATGGGCTCGGGGTGAAGCTCCGTGGTGCGTCGCTCGGCGACCCAGGCATCGTACTGAAGGAGGTCGAGCGGCACCGGGCGGAGCATGCGACGCGGCTCGAGGTGTACCGGGGGATCCAGCGACGGGACTTCCCGAAGCCGGCCAAACTGCAGGACCGCGACCTGCATCAGTACCTCGTACTCCGCGGCGGGATCCGGGCCGAGGAGTCGTTCGTGGACTGGTGTGACGAAGTGATCGAAGCCCTCCGGAAGGACCACCGATGACAGTGCTTTTGGCCGGGCCTTCGGCGCCGGCGTGGTCATGGGGCCTTGGCTCCCGGCCTTCCCTCGTCGCTCCGGTCGCTTCGCTCCCTCCGCTCCTCAGTCCAGGCCGGGAGGCCCCATGACCGCGTACCCGCACTTGCTCGAACCGTTGGACCTTGGCCACGTTGTCCTCCCCAACCGGGTGATCATGGGCTCGATGCACACCGGCCTCGAGGACCGGCTGAGAGATCTGCCGAAGCTGGCGGCGTACTTCGCGGAGCGGGCGCGTGGCGGCGTGGGCCTGATGGTGACCGGCGGCTACGCCCCGAATCGCACCGGCTGGCTCACGCCGTTCGGGTCCAAGCTGACCAGCCGTCGCCAAGCCCGCAAGCATCGCCTGCTCACCGACGCCGTCCATGCCGAGGGCGGCCGCATCGCGTTGCAGATCCTGCACGCCGGCCGCTACTCCTACCACCCCTTCAGCGTCTCCGCGTCAGCCCTCAAAGCTCCGATCAACCCGTTCAAGCCCCGAGCCCTCTCCGACCGCGGGGTCCGCCAACAGATCAAGGCGTACGTCGACTGCGCGGCGCTCGCCCGCGAAGCCGGGTACGACGGCGTCGAGATCATGGGCTCCGAGGGGTACTTCATCAACCAGTTCCTGTCCGAGCGCACGAACAAGCGCACCGACCGCTGGGGTGGCAGCCCGGAGAACCGCCGCCGCCTCGCGGTCGAGATCGTCCGTCAGACTCGCGAACGCGTCGGCGACGACTTCCTGATCATCTACCGCCTCTCGATGGCCGACCTGGTCGAAGGCGGCCAGACCTGGGACGACGTGGTTGCGCTGGGCAAGGAGATCGAAGCGGCCGGCGCATCGATCATCAACACCGGTATCGGCTGGCACGAGGCCCGGGTGCCGACGATCGTGACGTCCGTGCCGCGCGCGGCGTTCACGAGCGTGACCGCCGCGTTCAAACCGCACGTCAGCATCCCGGTGGTCACCTCGAACCGGATCAACCTGCCGCAGGTCGCCGAGGAGGTGCTGGCCCGCGGCGACGCCGACCTGGTCAGCATGGCGCGCCCGTTCCTGGCCGATCCGGAGTGGGTGCTCAAGGCAATGACCGATCGGGCCGACGAGATCAACGTCTGCATCGCCTGCAACCAGGCCTGCCTGGATCACGTGTTCGCCAAGCGGAAAGCCAGCTGTATGGTCAACCCGCGCGCTGCCCGCGAGACCGAGCTCCAGTTGCTGCCGACTCGGCGTACCAAGGACATTGCAGTAGTGGGTGCCGGACCGGCCGGGCTGGCGGCGGCGGTGACGGCTGCCGAGCGTGGGCACCGGGTCGAGCTGTTCGAGGCCGATGCGGAGATCGGCGGCCAGTTCGGGATCGCCCAGCAGATCCCCGGTAAGGAGGAGTTCGCCGAGACGATCCGGTACTACCGGCGCCGGCTCGAACTGACCGGCGTGAAACTGCATCTCGGCCGCCGCGCCACCGCCGAGGAGTTGGCCGGCTTCGACGAGGTCGTGCTCGCGACCGGCGTCGTACCGCGGGTCCCGGCCATTCCCGGCATCGACCACCCGAAGGTGCTGTCGTACGTCGAGGTCGTCCGTGAGCGGAAGCCTGTCGGGACCACGGTCGCCGTGATCGGTGCCGGCGGGATCGGTGTGGATGTCAGCGAGTTCCTGACCACCGAGGCGTCTCCCGCGCTCGACCTGGCCGCGTGGAAGGCCGAGTGGGGTGTCGCGGATCCGACGATCACGGCTGGCGGACTGACCAAGCCGCAACCGGAGCCCTCGCCGCGCAAGGTGTATCTGCTGCAGCGCAAGCCCGGCAAGATCGGTGCGGGTCTGGGCAAGACCACTGGGTGGGTGCATCGCGCCGCGCTGAAGAACAAGCAGGTCGAGCAACTCCGCGGCGTCAACTACGAACGCATCGACGACGAAGGCCTGCACCTGAGCTTCGGGCCGCAGCGCGAGAAGCCGCGCGTTCTCGCCGTCGACACGATCGTGGTCTGCGCCGGCCAGGAACCTGTCCGCGATCTCGCCGACGCGCTGCGGGCGAGCGGCCGGCCCGTCCATCTCATCGGCGGCGCCGACGTTGCCGCCGAGCTCGATGCCGAACGAGCCATCGACCAGGCCACCCGGCTCGCCCTCACCCTCTGACCGAACGCGTACTAGAGCACCAGACCGTAGTGCTCTAGTACGCGCTGGCCTCAGGCGGGCAGTGCAGTGCACCGTGTACGGCGTACGCGCACTAGTCTGATGAGAGGTGGACCATGAAGACTGTTCTGATCTCCGGGGCCGGGATCGCCGGGCCGGCGCTGGCGTTCTGGTTGCGGCGGCACGGGTTCACGCCGACGATCGTCGAGATCGCGCCCGCACCGCGACCCGGCGGGCAGACCGTGGACCTTCGCGGGATCTCCCGGGTCGTGGCCGACCGGATGGGTCTGCTGCCCGCGGTCGCCGAGCGGCAGTTGCACGAACGCGGTCTCGAGTACGTCCGGGCGAACGGGCGCCGGGCCGCCGCGATGCCGGCCGAGTTGCTCGACGGCGCCGGCCCGGTCGCCGAGATCGAGATCCTCCGTGGCGACCTGGCCGCGATCCTGGCCGATGCGACAACCGACGTCGAATATCTGTACGGCGACTCGATCACCGAGCTGGACCAGGATCCGAGCGGCGTGCAGGTGACGTTCGCGAGCGGGACGCGGCGGCGATTCGACCTGGTGGTCGGGGCCGACGGCGTGCACTCGCGGACCCGCCGGCTCGCCTTCGGACCGGAGGAGCAGTTCGTCCGGCATCTCGGCGGCTACACGTCGTACTTCACTGTCGAGGCCCCGGAGTCGCTGAACCACTGGATGAAGATCCACTCCGCTCCCGGCGGCCGTTGGGTCGGGCTGCGGCCCGATCACGACCCGCGCTCCGCGAAGGCCCTGCTGAGCTTCCGCTCACCGGTCATCAACTATGACCGACACGACGTCGCGGCGCAGAAGGCCTTGCTGGTCGAGCGGTTCAAGGGACTCGGCTGGCACACCGAACGCATCCTCGCCGACCTCCGCGCCGCGGACGACTTCTACTTCGACAGCATCAGCCGTGTCGTCGTACCGGAGTGGTCGCGCGGCCGGATCGCGCTGGTCGGGGACGCCGGGTACTGCGGTTCACCGCTGGCAGGACACGGTACGGCGCTGTCGCTCGTCGGGGCATATGTCCTCGCGGGCGAGCTGGCTGCCGCGGACGGCGATCACGTCCGCGCGTTCCCGGCGTACCAGGCCCGGATGCAGGCGTACGTCGAGCAGCGGATGGAACTGCCGCCCGGTGGGGTCAAGATGGCGATGCCGCTGAGCGCACTCGGCATCCGGCTGCGCGACACGTCGACCCGGCTGATGACGTCACGACTGTTCGCCGGACTGCTGGCCAAGATGGCCATCGGTCAGCCGGACGCCATCGAACTGCCGGATTACTCAGTCGAGCGGGGAGACCCAGTCCGGAGTGCGGCCGAGCAGGCCGAGTAGCTGGTCGAAGTCGGAGGCGTCGCCGGGCACCTTGACGCTGCGCTCGAAGGCCGCGCCCGGGCCGCGGGTGGAGTCGGTGTCCGGGATCCGGCGGGCCAGATCGAGCGCCATCTCGACCATGTCAGGCGGTGCGTCGTACGAGACGTCGATGGCCTTGGCCAGGTCCCAGGCGTGCACGACGCAGTCGAGCTGGTGGAAGGTCAGCGCGATCCGGCGCGGGAACGAGCCGAACTCGCGGACCTCCATCAGCCGGTCCAGCGCGCCACCGTCGGCGAACGCGTCCGCGACCCCCACGTTCGACCGCCGGTAGGCCCCGGCCGGGTTGTCCCCGAGCCGGCCGCCGTTCCAGGTCTGGGTGGGCGCCGTGCCATTCACCGCCGCGGCCGCGAAACCCTCGTTCTCACTGACGATGTGGCGGAGCAGACCACGGACGGTCCAGTCCGGGCACGGCGTGGGGAACCACATGTGCTCGGGCCGTACCTGCATGACCACCTCGCCGAGCACCGCGCCGGCCCGCCGATCCAGATCCCGGATGTCCATCCGCGCTCCTCCCGTAACCCGCCTGCCGCCTCAGTGAGCATAGGCTGCTCGCAGCTGATTCGGCAGGACCCCGGGTGAGCACAAGGGACAACCCGCGCGGTGTCAGGCCGTCCCGGCGGCGGCTGCTTTGGCGGCCTTCTTGAAGGAGCGGACCTGGCCGAGGGAGGCGGCGTCGGTGACGTCGGCGATCGAGCGGCGGGAGCCGCGGTCGCCGTAGCTGCCGGCCGCTTCGCGCCAGCCCTTGGGCTGGATCCCGCGCTGCTTGCCGAGCAGCGCGAGGAAGATCTTGGCCTTCTGCTCACCGAACCCCGGGAGCGCCTTCAGCCGCTTCAGCACCTCGGGCCCGTCGGGCTTGGGGCGGCCGGCGGTCCAGATCCCCGCGGTGTCACCGTCGTAGTTCTCGATGATGTGCTGGGCGAGTGCGTGGACCCGCCGGGCCATCGATCCGCCGTACCGGTGGATGGCCGGTGGGGTCACACAGAGCTCGACGAAGGTGTCGAGGTCGGTGGCGGCGATCTTGTGCAGGTCGAAGCCGTCCATCCGGTTGGCGATCTTCAGCGGACCCGAGAACGCGTGCTCCATCGGGTACTGCTGGTCCAGGAGCATCCCGACGAGCAGAGCGAACGGGTCGTCGTTGAGCAACTTGTCGGCGTCCGGGTTGCCGGTGAGGTGCAGTTCGCGCAGCATGGCGCCCATCTTGACACGAAGTCAGCGGGCCGGGACCCGGGTCCGCCACAACAAATAGACGAAGTACGGCGCTCCGATCAGGGCGGTGAGCAGTCCGGCCGGGATCTGGGCCGGGGCCAGCAGGGTCCGGCCGAGGCTGTCCGCGAGGCTGACCAGAATCGCGCCGAGCAGTGCCGCGACCGGCAGGATCCGGGCATGTCGCCCGCCGACCAGCGCGCGGGCCGCATGCGGTGCGACCAGTCCGACGAAGCCGACCACCCCGATTGCCGAGACAGCGGCCGCGGTCAGCAACGCGGCACAGACCAATGCGGCCAGGCGAGTCCGTTCGAGGCGTACGCCGAGGATCCGCGGTACGTCGTCGTCGAGCGCGAGCAGATCGAGTTCGCGCCGGGCATGGACGATCAACGGGGTGAGGACGAGCAGCGCGATCGCGACCGGTGCGACCTGCGGCAGCGTTCGCCCGTACGTGCTCCCGGACAGCCAGGTCATCGCCAGGCTGAGGTTCCATGGGTCGGTCGCGACGATCAGCAGCGTGATGACTGCGGTCGCCGCGGACGAGACGCCGACGCCGATCAGGACCAGCCGGTCCGAGCTCAGCCCACCTCGCCAGGAAACGAGATAGACCAGGGCGAAGGTGACCAGCGCGGCGAGCGCGGCCATGCCGGACAGCAACCAGATGCTTGCCGACGGCAAAAGGATGAGCGTGGCGATGGCGCCGACCCCGGCGCCACCGGTGATGCCCAGGATGCCCGGCTCGGCGAGCGGATTCCGGCACACCGCCTGCACCGTCGTACCGGCGATCGCGAGCGCGGCGCCACACAGAACGGCCGACACGACCCGCGGGAAGCGCTGGTCGAGGACGTAGGTGATCGCGCGCCCGGAGCGGCCGTTGACCCAGTTGACGACGTCACCGGTGCGCAGCAACGCGTCACCGGCCAGCATTGCTCCGACGGCAGCGAGGGCCAGCAGCACGACGAGCGCTGCCGTCACGATCCAGAACGTACGGCGGCTGCGCAGCCCCGAGCCCGCACCGCCGGGGGAGCGGCTCGGTCCGGAGTCGCGGAACCGTTGAGCCAGCCAGATCAGGACGGCCGCGCCGACCACCATCGTCATGATCCCGGTCGGGATCTCGACGCCGGCCTGACCGCCGAAGGCCGCCCGCAGGACGACATCGGACGCGAGGACGATCAGTACGCCGGCCAGCCCGGACAGGGGCAGCAGGACCCGATGCCGCAGGAGCCCCGGGATCAGGGGAGCGATCAGCCGCACGAGCACCGGCGCGACCAGACCGACGAAGCCGACCGGTCCGGCGACCGTGACCGCGGCCGCGGCCAGCAGTACCGTGACCAGGGTGATCAGCACGCGAACCCGTCGTACGTTCACGCCGAGCACCGACGCGGTGTCGTCGCCCAGGGCAAGGATGTCGAGCTTCGAGGCCAGCAGCAACGACGCGATGATGCCGACGGCAACGACGGGTGCCATCTGGGTGACCGCGTTCAGGTCGGTCTGGACCAGCGTGCCCGCACCCCAGGCGAACGTGCCGATCGTCTCCTCGCGGTACAGCAACAGCAGCAACGTGGTCACGCCGGCCAGCGCCATCGCGACCGCCGACCCGGCCAGGATCAGCCGGGTCGGTCCGGACGAGCCGCCCGCGGACAACGCCAGTACCAGAACAGCAGCCGCCAGCCCGCCGACGAAGGCGACTCCGCCGGCCGGTAGCACGGGCAACGAGATCCCGAACGCGGCCACCACCACGACCGCCAGGTACGCCCCTGCATTGACCCCCAACGTGTCGGGCGAGGCGAGCGGGTTGCGGGCCAGCGACTGCAGACCGGCGCCGGCCACCCCGAGCGCCACACCGACGAGTACGCCGGCCAGCAGTCGGGGAAGCCGGGATGCGACCAGTACGTTGGCCGCGTCGTCGGACCCACGCCCGACCAGCAGCCGGAGCAGGTCGCCGGCATTCACCGACGACGTGCCCTGCGTGAGATGGATCGCGGCCAAGACGACGATCGCGATCGCCGCAAGCAAGAAGACCCCGGCAACACGAACCCGCCGTACAGGCTGTTGTACGACCGCAGCCGGGGCGGTGGTGACCTGGGTCAAGAGGTGACTGCCTGGACGGCGGCGTCGATGTACTGCTCGGTGGACTTGGGGCCTCCGAACATCCAGATGCCGTCCGGCAGGCGGTGCACGCTGCCGCTCTTCACGAACGGAAGGTTCTTCCAGATCGCGTTCCCGGCCAGATCCCCGCCGAACACGTCACCACCGTCGTTCTTGTTGGCGATGTAGAGGAAGCTGCCGTCCTTGAGCTTGGTCAGCCCCTCGAGGTCGGTCTGCGCGAGCCCGTAGTCCTTGTCGCCGGCCCCGGCCCAGCCGTTCTTCAGCCCCAGCTCGGTGGTGACCGCGCCGAGCAGCGAGCCGGTGGTGTACATCCGGATCGAGATCGTGCTGCCCTGCTTGTAACCGTCGGCCATCGTGAAGCCCTCGCCGGCCTTGCCCGCGTCCGCGATCTTCTGCTTGCCGTCGGCAAGCGCCTTGTCGAAGTCGGCGTTGACCTGCTGGGCCTGGTCCGCCTTGCCGATCGCCGAGCCGATCAGCTCGAGGTTGGTCTTCATCTGCGGGATCGCGTTGGCCGCGTCCGCGCCGCGGATGACGAGCACCGGCGCGGCCTTCTCGATCTGCGCGATCGTGTTCGCGGCCTCGTCGGTGGTGGTGATGACGAGGTCGGGGTTGAGGGCAACGATCGCGTCGACGCTGGCTTCGCCCCGGGTGCCGACGTCCTTGACCGACGGGTCGAGCTTGGCTGCGGTGACCCAGTTCGTGTAGCCCTTGGTGTCGGCGACGCCGACCGGCATCACCCCGAGGCTGACCATGTTCTCGGCCGCGCCCCGCTCGAGCGCGACGATCTTGGTCGCCGGCGCCTTGAGGTCGAGCTTCTTGTTACGCGCGTCGGTCAGCGACACCGGTTGGGCGGCGGCCTCACTGGTGTCGCTCGACGCGGCGGGCTCGCTGGTCCCGCACGCCGTCAGCACGATCAGGGCAGCAGCGATCAGGGCAGTGGTTCGTCTCATCAGTTGACCTCAGATAGTCGTGGCGCGGGACAGGTGTTTGCCGATGGGGCGGGTGGTGACCAGGCCGGTGGCCGGGTCGGTGCCGACCTCGATGGGGATGCCGTACGTCTCGGTCAGTGCGTCGGCGCGCAGGACCTCCTCCGGCGTCCCGGTCGCACGCACTCGCCCCCGATCGAGGAGTGCGATCCGATCCGCCACCGCGGCGGCCTGGTTCAGGTCGTGCAGTACGACGCCGACCGCGACCCCGTGCTCGTCCGCGAGGTCGCGCATCAGGTCGAGGATCTCGATCTGGTACCGCAGGTCGAGGAATGTGGTCGGCTCGTCGAGCAACACGACGCCGGTGTCCTGAGCGAGGCAGGTCGCGAGCCACACGCGCTGCAGTTCGCCGCCGGACAGTTCGTCGACGGCCCGCTCGGCCATCGAGGTGACGCCGGTGACGGCCATCGCGTGTGCGATCGCCCGTGGGCCGTCCGCGTCGTCGTTGCGCCAGCGGCTGCGATGCGGGTGCCGCCCGTACCCGACGACGTCGCGAACGCTGACCCCGTTGGGCGTCGGTCGCGACTGGGAGAGCAGGGTGACCTTGCGCGCGAACTCCTTCGCCGACAGGTCGAGGGCGTTGCCGCCGTCGGGGAAGCTGATCCGGCCGGCATCGGGCTGATGGAGGCGGGCGAGCGCACGCAGCAGCGTCGACTTGCCGCTGCCGTTGGGGCCGACCAGTGCGGTCACACTGGCCGCCTCGATGTGCAGCGAGGCGCCGTCGACCACGAGGTGGCCGTGATAACCGAGCCGCAGGTCGTCGCCCGTCAGCCCCACCGTTTCCTGCATGTGGAGGAGGATAGCCTTACCTAACCTGACATGTCAGGTTCAGGGTTCTCGACTAGTGCGCGTACGATGTATGCGTACTAGCTCGGGAGGGTTGATGGGCGAGGCGCCGTACCAGCTGATCGCGGCGGAGATCCGGCGGCGGATCGAGGCGGGGGAGCTGCGGCCGGGGGATCGGGTGCCGTCGACCCGGGCGCTGGTGCGCGACTTCGGGGTCGCGATGGCGACCGCGACGAAGGCGTTGCAGGCGCTGCAGCAGGAGCGGCTTGTGCACCCGAGTCCGGGAGTCGGGACGGTGGTCGGTCCACCTCCGCGCGCGAACCGGCCAGGTGCTGCCCCGCAACGCGCGGCGCAGCTGGACGGCGGCGGTCTGGATCTCCAGCGGGCCGAGGTCGTCCGGATGGGCATCGCGATTGCGGACGCCGAAGGGCTGGGCGCGTTGTCGATGCGGCGGATCGCAGCCGAGCTCGGGGTGTCGACGATGGCGCTGTACCGGTACGTCGGCGGCAAGGACGCGCTGGTGCTGCAGATGGTCGACACCGCGATCGCGGAGTACCCGCTGCCGCGCAAGCAGCCGACCGGCTGGCGGGACGGGGTCGCCGCGGTCGCGCGGGCACAGTGGGCGGCGTACCGGCGGCATCTCTGGCTGGCGAGTGCGATCAGCCTCGGCCGGCCGCAGCTGCTGCCGAACCTGCTCCCGCACACCGATGCCGTCCTGCGCGCGCTCGGCCGGGTCGAAAAGACCGACGCGCTGTACGCCGCGATCAGTCTGTTCGCGTACGTCCGCGGGGTCGCGCTGGCGGTGGAGTCCGAGGCGTACGCCGAGCAGGACACCGGGCTGACCGCGGACGAGTGGGTCGACCGGCAGGGCGATCAGCTGGCCGCGCTCGTCACCGCGGGGAACCTGACCGGGTTCCGCGACCTGCTCGCGGACGACTTCGACTTCGAGTACGACCTGGACCGACTGTTCGAGTTCGGTCTCGAACTCATCCTGGACGGCCTGGAGAGACGCTTCACCCGGCTACGCTGAGTGTCGAGGGATTCGACCGAGGCGGAGGTGGCGATGGAGCCCGTGTTCGCGCCTGACGTGCCGGCCGGCGTACGGCGGTTGTACGAACGCCGGCCCGAGCTGTTCGTCCCGGCGGACGCGCCGCGGCCGAAGCGGGAGACCTCGTGGTCGGTCGCGCCGGCGAACACGTTCGGCACGTTGCTGGTGTGGATCGCGGTCTGCGTCGGCGGGTGGATCCTGGCGCTGATCGTCATGGCGTCGACACTGCCGGCGGAGGTCGCCGCCTGGTCCGCGCTGGCGCTGGCGGGGATCGCGGTGGTGGCGACCGGCGGGGTCGTGGTGAAGACGATGCTCGAGGACGGCGGGCACAAGTCGGTCCGGCTGCAGCACAGCAAGTACCTGCTGCCCGTGGACTTCGACGAGGCTGCGGGGCGGTTGCTCGGGCGGGCGCAGCGCGCGGTGAAAACGGTGCTTGAGGCAACAGTTACCCGGCGCGGACTGCTCGATGACGTGAAGAACGAGCTGGTGCTGCCCGAACAGCTCTGGGATATCGCGCAGGTGCTGCGGGAGCAGACCGCGTTGCGGGCCCGGCAGCGCGAGGTGGCGCGCGGGATGGAGACCGCCGAGCTCGAGGCCGTGCTCGGGCCGCAGCGCCGGGCGCTCGCCCTGTCCGTGGAGGCGATCAAACGCAAGGTCGACCTGCTCGACCGGTATGCCGACCGAGTCCGGTCCGCCGACGCGGCCCTCCGCGCCGAGGCGGCGTTGGAGGACGGCGACCGCTACATCGAGCTCCTCGCCCGCACCGAACCGGCCGGCGACACGTCGGTCGTCCAGGGCTTCACCGACGAAGCCACCGCCCTCAAAGACACCCTCACCAGAACCATCAACGCCGCCCGAGACGCCGGCCGCACCCTAGCCCTCCCGGAGTAGGTCTTACCTGTCCTGAAGCAAGCGCTCTTCGTCGTCTTGGGACAGGCCGAAGCCGAGGTCGGGTTCGCCGCGGGCTTGGTCCCAGGTGCGGAGATCGGCGATGGTTTGGCGAACTGGGGTGACCGGCAGGCCGGCGGCTCGGGCCTTGGCTGGGTTGCGCCGGCGCTCGCCCCACTCGGTCTCGGGTTCCACCAACGGGAAGCGCGGCGGTACGGCGTCCGTCGGGACCTGGACCAGCTCGACGGTGGTGCCGGCCAGGTCGGCCGAGAGTTCGATCAGCTCGGCGATCGTGGTGAACGGACCGACCGCGTTGAATGCACCGGACCGCTCGTCCGTGATCAGTTGCACGATGAGTCGCCCGAGGTCGCGGCTGTCCGTCAGCTGCAGCGGTTGCTCCGCCTTCGTCGGCAACGCAACCCGGCCGCCCCGCGCGCCACGTCGTACCCAGTAGAGGACCGTGCTCGCAGTGTCACCGGGACCGGTCACCCGACCAGGCCGGACGATCGTCGCGCGATCGCCGTACCGATCGAGCACGTCGTCCTCGCAGGCGACCTTGCACGGGCCGTAGGTCTCGTTGGTGAGGACGTCGGCCGCGCGCATCGGCGGGCGCCGGAGTGCGGTCTCGTCGGTGCCCGCCGGGAGGTCGCGTACGTAGACCGCGTGGCTCGAGACGAACAGGTACCGCCCGACCCGATCGCCGAGCACGTCCATCGTCTCGTCGACCTGCTTGCTCTGGTAGCCGCTCAGATCGACAACGGCATCCCACTCACCGGTCCGCAGTGCCTCGTAGTCGCCGGTGTCCCGGTCCCCGACGAGCTGCGTCACCTCTGGCGGCAGGTCAGTGCCGCTCTTGCCCCGACTGAAAGACGCGACCTCCGCGCCATGTGCCAGCGCGTCGGCCATGGCCGCCCGCCCGACAAATCCGTTCCCGCCCAGCATCAGAATCCGCACAACCGCCCAACCTAGTCCCGGCGGCCCGTCCGTCGCGAGCGGATTAGGCTGCCGCCATGACCAACACGGTTGTGGTTGCCGGTGGCACCGGCGCGCTGGGCGTCGCGGTGACCGCGGAGTTCCTGCGATCCGGCTGGCGCGTCGTCGTACCCGGCCGGACCGAGAAGTCCCTGGCCCGGCTCGGCACGGACCCGGCGCTGAACCCAGTGCTCGCCGATCCGTTCGATCCAGTCGGTACGGCGGACGTCGTCGCGCTGGCCGCCTCCGACGAGGCCGCGCCGCTGACCGCGCTGGTCAACCTGGTCGGTGGGTTCGCCTCCGGCGCGCGAGTGCACGAGACCCCGATCGAGGACTTCGAGGAACAACTCCGGCTCAACCTGCGCCCGACGTACCTGATCACTCAGGGGGTCCTCCCGCACCTGCTCGCCGCGGGTGGTGGAGCGATCGTGTGTACGTCGAGTGGCGCGGCGCAGCGCCCGTTCTCCGGGGCGGCCGGGTACATCACCGCGAAGGCCGGCGTGATCGCGTTCGCCGACGCGCTGCACGCTGAGTACGCGCATGAGGGCATCCGGGTGAACACGATCATCCCCGGCACCATCGACACCCCCGCCAACCGGGCCGCGCGCCCGAAGGCCGACACCACCAAATGGACCCCGCCGGCCCGGATCGCCACCGTCATCCGGACCCTGGTCGAGGTCGACGGGTTCGCTGGTGCTCATCTGACCGTTTGACAACCGATTGGCCCTGTAACACGTCTGAGGAGGTACAGGTGCGGGTACTTGACGCACACTGGATCTGGGGACGGCGACAGGGGAGCCATGGGGAGACGTGCGCACGAGGCAGGCAAGCGACCACGGTCGATGCCGAACCTGCTGAGTCTGACGCTACTCGGCGCACTGTTGCCCGGACTCGGCCTGATCGCCGGCGGTCGCCGGCGGATCGGTGCGTTCATCCTCACCCTCAGCCTGGGCCTGGTCGGCCTGGGTGTGTACGTCGCTCTGACCCGGCGGGACGAGATCCTCGCGGCGGCCGTCGTACCGAGCCGGCTGCTGATGACCTCGGTGGCGATCGGGGTCCTGGGATTCCTCTGGATCGTGGTGATCGTCGCCTCGCACCGGTCGTTGCGCCCGGCAACAGGTGGGGTCGGTGGCCGCGTGGTCGGGGCGATGTTCGTCGGGGTGCTCTGCTTCGCGATCGCGGCACCGGCGGCGATCGGCGTACAGAGCGCGCTCGCACAGCGCACCCTCGTGCAGGACGTGTTCCAGGCGCAGGCGGAGAGCAAGAGCGCGACCCGGCCGTCGACGGTCAACGTCGAGGACCCGTGGGAGGACAAGCCGCGGCTGAACCTGCTGCTGCTCGGCGGCGACGACGCGCCGAGCCGGGAAGGCGTCCGGACCGACACCGTGATCGTCGCGAGTATCGACACCCGGACCGGCGACACCGCGCTGATCTCGCTGCCGCGGAACCTCACCTTCATGCCGTTCCCGAAGGACTCGCCGCTGTCCAAGTACTACCCGAACGGCTTCGGCGAGGAGGGCCTCAGTCTCGAAGACCGGCTGGAGTGGATGCTGACAGCGATGTACCAGAACGTGCCGGACGCGCATCCCGGCATCCTCGGCCCGTCCGACAACGAGGGCGCGGACGTCCTGAAGCAGTCGGTCGGTGAGGCGGTCGGGCTGAAGCTCGACTACTACCTGCAGGTCAACCTGCAGGGCTTCCCGGAGCTCGTCGACGCGATCGGCGGGATCACCGTGAACGTCAACGAGCGGGTCGCGATGGGCGGGATCAGCAGCTCGCACATCCCGCCGTCGGAGTGGATCGAGCCTGGACCGGACCAGCACCTGGACGGCCGGCACGCACTGTGGTTCGCCCGCGGCCGGTACGGCGCCGACGACGACCAGCGGCAGATCCGGCAGCGGTGCGCGATCAAGGGCATCGTCGACGCGGCGAACCCGCAGACGCTGGTGACGAAGTACAAGGCGATCGCCAAAGCCGGTCAGCACCTGCTGCGCACCGATATCCCGCAGGAACTCCTGCCCGCGCTGGTCGAGCTCGCGCTGAAGGTCAAGTCGGGGACCGTCTCCAACGTCACCCTCGACGTGGCGAAGCTGCGGCTCAAGTACCTGCACCCCGACTACGACGCCTTGCGCGACACCGTCGAGAACGCCCTCGAATCCGACCCGGCCCCAGCCACCCCGCCGACGACGCCCTCCACGAAGACAACCCGCAATCCCGTCGCCCCGCCGGCCACGCCGCCAGGCCCCACCCAGAACCTCGTAGACGCCTGCGCCTACCACCCAAACGGCGACCAACCGAACTAACAACCGGCGCCGGGCCCGCGGCCAGGGCCTGGGTGCCTTGGGTGTGGGAACCGGGGACCTCGGACAGGAACCGGGAGCCCTTGGGCGGGGACCGGGAGCCGTGGGCGGGAACCGGACCTCGGACAGGAACCGGGAGCCCTTGGGCGGGGACCGGGAGCCGTGGGCGGGAACCGGACCTCGGACAGGGCTCGGGGGCCTCGGGCGAGAACCGGGGATCTTGGACAGGAACCGGGGACCTGTGGCGGGGACTCGGGGCCTTGAACAGGTTATTGCTTGTTCACGGCCACCGGTGACTCTCTGAACCCACCACGGCCGACAGTTGCGGAGTCCCGGGGTCGGGCGGTTGAACAGGTTGTCGGGGCCTTGGACAGGAACCGGGGACCTGTGGCGGGGACTCGGGGCCTTGAACAGGTTATTGCTTGTTCACGGCCACCGGTGACTCTCTGAACCCACCACG
>NZ_JBVHFT010000013.1:245999-270413 GCF_055562215.1 Kribbella sp. NPDC020701
CACGGCCGACAGTTGCGGAGTCCCGGGGTCGGGCGGTTGAACAGGTTGTCGGGGCCTTGGACAGGAACCGGGGACCTGTGACGGGGACCCGGGGCCTTGAACAGGTTATTGCTTGTTCACGGCCACCGGTGACTCTCCGAACCCACCACGGCCGACAGTTGCGGAGTCCCGGGGTCGGGCGGTTGAACAGGTTGTCGAGGCCTTGGACAGGGACCGGGGACCTCGGGGGAGATGTGGGTCGTCGAGGCGGGGGTGTGGGGGCCTTGGACAGGTTATTGCTTGTTCATGGGCAGCGGTTGTTGTTCAAGGTCACCTCAGTCGACGGGGGTGGAGGTGGGGATCTGGCGGTCGAACGGGGCTTTGGCGGCCGCGGCCAGGTGCGGCCTGAGCTCTTCTTCGGTTGCCTTGGACAACGTCGGCGTACCCACGGCGGTCCGCAGGATGCCGATCCCGGGCAGCCAGGGCCCGAACACCGACTGGTGCAGCAGCTTCGCCGGTAGCTCCTCCACCGACCCGTCCGGCAGTACGACGGGAGCCGTCGAGTCGGCCATCGCCTCGGTGAACAGGGCGGACTTGGAACCGATGTAGCGGAACACCAGCGCCGGATCCACGCCGACGTCGCCAGCCACGTCGCGCACGCTCGTTCCGTCGTACCCGTCCCGGGCGAGCCGGAGTCGCGAACACTCCAGCAGCCGAGCGCGGGTGACCGTGATCGGCAGCACGCCGGCGCGGGGTGAGCAGTTCTTGCGCGATGCCGCCGTACTGCCTGGAGAGGCGGGACGGACTTACTGCCGCCGTACCCGAAGGGAGGGACGAACCACCTCCCGCAGCCGCTGCGGACGGTCGCGCGGATCTCGGCGGGGTTCTCACCCCGCGATTGATCTGAGTTGGGTGTCGATCTGGTGGTGGGGCGATCGACGTGAGAGTAAGGATCGACCGACACGACGAGGAGCGGGTGCGATGCGCTACATGATCATCAACAAGGCGGACGCCGACAGCGAGGCAGGCAAGTTCCCGGCGCCGGAGGTGGCCGAGGGCGTCGGCAAGGTCGTCGAGGATCTGGCGAAAGCCGGTGTCCTGCTGTTCGCGGAGGGCGTGCACCGCAGCTCGCTGGGCGCTCGGGTGAAGGTCGAGGACGGCAGGCGCACGGTCACCGACGGCCCGTTCGCCGAGACCAAGGAGCTGATCGGCGGCGTGATCGTCGTCGAGGTCCGCTACCGCGACGAGGCCGTCGAGTGGGCCGCCCGCCTGGCCGAGGCCCTCGGCAACGAGGTCGAGGTCCGCCGAGTAGTCGAGGAAGCCGACTTCGACCCGAACTCCGACCTCTACCTGGGCTGACCTTGCCCCCTCGGCTGGAGGGTTGCCCCGGTCAGATTCTCAGTGGGCAACCCTCCAGCTCGGGGGCTGCCCACTGAGTTGGAGGGTTGTGCCACGACGGGGCTTGCCCGCTGAGTTGGAGGGTTGTGCCACGACGGGGGCTGCCTACTGAGTTGGGGGGTTGTGCGCGAGGGGGGCTGCCCACTGAGTTGGAGGGTTGTGCCACGAGGGGGGCGGCCCACTGAGTTGGGGGTTGTGCGCGCGGCTGCGGGAGGTGGGGTGGGTTGATGTTGGGGCGGGGGTGTTGTTCTATCGGCGGGTGACAGTTACGGAGGCGGCGGGGGCGGTCGACGCGGTCTGGCGGATCGAGTCGGCCCGGATCATCGCGGGTGTCGCCCGGATCGTGCGGGACGTGGGGCTGGCCGAGGAGCTGGCTCAGGACGCGCTGGTGGCGGCGTTGGAGCAGTGGCCGGAGTCCGGCGTACCGAACAACCCGGGCGCCTGGCTGATGGCGATCGCCAAGCGGCGCGCGATCGACCTGATCCGGCGTAAGGAGACCTACCAGCGCAAGCTCGCCGAGATGGGTCACGAGCTGGAGATCGACGGTGAGAGCGTCGAGGACGACGTGGAGGCGATCCTCGAGGACCACATCGAGGACGACCTGCTCCGGCTGGTGTTCACCGCCTGCCACCCGGTACTCACGATGGACGCGCGGGTCACGCTGACACTGCGGCTGCTCGGCGGCCTGAAGACCGATGAGATCGCGCGGGCGTTCCTCGCCCCGGAGGCGACGATCGCGCAGCGGATCGTCCGGGCCAAGCGCAACCTCGCGAAGGCGAACGTGCAGTTCGAGGTGCCGGCCGGGGACGAGTTGCTCGAGCGGCTGTCGTCCGTACTCGAGGTTGTCTACCTGATCTACAACGAGGGGTACTCCGCGACCGCCGGGGACGACTGGATGCGTCCGGCGCTCTGCAACGAGGCGATGCGCCTCGGCCGGCTGCTCGCGGAGCTCATGCCCGACGAACCCGAGGTCCTCGGCCTGCTCGCCCTGATGGAGTTGCAATCGTCGCGCGCGAACGCACGCATCGGCCCCGAAGGCGAACCGGTCCTCCTCCTCGAGCAGAACCGCCGCCGCTGGGATCGCCTGCTGATCAGCCGCGGCCTGGAAGGCCTCGACCGCGCGTGGACCCTGGAGAAACCGCCCGGCCCGTATCTGCTGCAAGCCGCGATCGCCGCCTGTCACGCCCGCGCCGCCGACGCCGAGGACACGGATTGGGCCCGCATTGCCGGGCTGTACGCCATCCTCGCGCAGGTCACGCCGTCACCGGTCGTCGAGCTGAACCAGGCGGTCGCGATCTCGATGGCGTTCGGCCCGCAGCGCGGTCTGGACGCCGTCGACGCCCTCGCCGACGATCCATCCCTGAAGGACTACCACCTGCTCCCGAGTGTTCGCGGCGACCTCCTCTTCAAACTCGGCCGCCTCGACGAGGCCAGGATCGAGTTCGAGAAGGCTGCCACCCTCACCCGCAACGAACGCGAGCGCACTCTGCTGCTGGAGCGCGCGGCCGCCTGCTGACGCACCTTGTTCCCGCTGATCTTCCAGACAACGGCACAGACGCCGAGCGCGGCCGCCGTGTCCCGTACCCGGCCACGGCGACGCTACGCAACCACCCCGGTACAAAGAGAACCGCCCAGTGATCTGCGTCACACGCGGTCGATCGTGGGTGCCGTCGTACGACGCCGTGGGTGAGAGCTCAATTCAGGAGGAAGATCATGGAGAAGGTCATTTCGGCGGACGGCACCGCCATTGCGTACGACCGGCTTGGCGAAGGGCCTGCGGTGGTCCTCGTTTGTGGCGGCTCGGTGGACCGGATGTCCAACGCCCCGCTGGCTGCGCTGCTGGCGCAGGACTACACCGTCTACAACTACGACCGTCGTGGCCGCGGCGACTCCGGCGACGGCGCCGAGTACGCGATCGAGCGCGAGTTCGAGGACCTGGACGCGATCTTTGCGGCGGTCGGCGGCGCGGCCCATCTGTACGGGACGTCGTCCGGTGCCGCACTCGCCCTGCTGGCGTCCGCGGCCGGTCGCCCGGTGACCAAGCTTGCGCTCTGGGAACCGCCGTACATCCTCGATGGCACCCGGAAGCGGCCGCCGGCCGACACCGCGTCGATCTACCGCGCGTTCGTCGCCGAGGGCCGCCGGGACCAGGCGGCCGAGTACTTCATGGCCGAGGTGGTCGGGCTGCCGGCCGACTTCGTCGCGATGGCGAAGGAGTCGCCGTGGTGGCCGGCGCAGGAGGCGATCGCGCACACGCTCGCGTACGACGCGACCGTGATGGGCGACTACTCGATCCCGGCCGCGACCGGATCGGTGACCGTGCCGACCCGCGTGTTCACCGGCGGCGCGTCGGAGGAGTGGATGAAGCTCGGCAACCAGGCCGTGGTGGACGCGATCCCGAACGCCACCGCCCGCGTTGTCCCCGACCAGCAGCACAATGTGGACCCGGCAGCTTTGGCGCCGTTCGTGAAGGAGTTCTTCGGATGAACACAGTGGTTTCCAAGGACGGTACGACGATCGCGTACGACACGCGTGGCGACGGGCCCGCGGTGGTCCTGGTCGACGGCGCTCTGTGCGGGCGAGCCCAAGGACCCATGCCCGACCTTGCCGAGACCCTCGCGTCGAGCTTCACCGTCTACAACTACGACCGGCGCGGCCGGGGTGGTTCCGGCGACACGGACGCCTATGAGGTGGATCGCGAGATCGAGGATCTGGCCGCCGTGATCGAGGCCGCGGGCGGTTCGGCGTACGTCTATGGCTCGTCGTCGGGTGCGGCGCTGGCGCTGCGGGCCGCGGCGGTGGGGGTGCCGATCGAGAAGGTGGTCGCGTTCGAGCCGCCGTTCGTGGTGGACGACAGCCGTACGCCGATTCCGGCGACCTGGGTCGAGGACCTCGAGGCCCGCGGTCCGGCGGATGCGGTGAAGTACTTCATGACGAAGGTGATCGGCCTGCCCGGTCCGGTCGTCGCGATGATGAGGCTGATGCCGGCCTGGAAGCACCTGAAGGCGATGGCCCCGACGCTGCCGTACGACGCCCGGGTGGTCGGCGGCAATGTGGCCGGCAAGCCGCTGGACGCATCCCAGTGGGCGGCGATCGAGATCCCGGTACTGGTGGTCAACGGCGGCAAGAGCCCGGCCTGGATGAAGACCTCGGTCCGCGCGCTCGCCGGCGCCGTACCGGGTGCGGAGCACCGCGAGGTCCCCGGTCAGAACCACCTGATCAAGGCGACCGCGATCGCCCCGGTCCTGACCGGGTTCTTCACGAGCTGAGCACGCGGGGTCCGGCCAACCGATGGCTCGCCGGACCCCGGAACGCTGTCAGGCCCCGGCGATCAGACCGGAAGCGCCGCGGGCCGCGTCGAAGCGAGCCTGCGCGTCGGCCCAGTTCACCACGTTCCACCAGGCCTTCACGTAGTCCGGCTTCACGTTCTTGTACTGCAGGTAGAACGCGTGCTCCCACATGTCCAGCATCACGATCGGGATCTGGCCGGCCGGCAGGTTGCCCTGCTGGTCGTACAGCTGGTGCACGAGCAGCTGGCCGGCGAGCGCGTCCCAGCCGAGGATCGCCCAGCCGGAGCCCTGGATCGTGGTGGCACTGGCGGTGAAGTTGGCCTGGAAGCCGTCGAACGAGCCGAAGTACTCGTCGATCGCGGCACCCAGCTCGCCGTCGGGCTTGTCGCCGCCGTCCGGGGACAGGTTCTTCCAGAAGATCGAGTGGTTCACGTGCCCGCCGAGGTTGAAGGCGAGCGTCTTCTCCAGCCCGACGATCGAGCCGAAGTCACCCTTGTCGCGGGCCTCGGCCAGCTTGTCCAGGGTGTCGTTCAGACCCTTCACGTAGGTCGCATGGTGCTTGTCGTGGTGCAGCTCCATGATCTCACCGGCGATGCTCGGCGCCAGCGCGCTGTAGTCGTAGGGGAGGTCGGGAAGCGTGTACGTGGTCAACTCTGCTCCTTCGTCGGGGCCCGGACCGGGCCGATATCTCCGATGTCCTGTGTCAGCGGCACCAGCTTGAAACTTCAACCACGGTTGAGGTCAAGACGCCACGCTGTGGAACGGGCCAGGCGGCACCTCCGACCGGTGCCCGATGCGACCGCTTTGACACAGGCGCACGCACCGGACACCCCCAGCTTCACATACTCCTCCGCACGACCCACGGGGGAGTCTCACCTCGCGGTGAGGACCGCCCGGAGTGCGGCGGCGAACGGCTCTGGTTGGTCGGCGAAGCCGGTGTGGTCGCCGGGGAACCGGGTGGGGTTGATGCCGAGGCGCTTCGCCAGGGCGGTCGAGGTTCGGTCGCAGAGTTGACCGGTCGACTCCTCGCCGATGCCGACGACGATTCGTACGCCGCTGTCGCGCAGGGTGCCCACGTCCGGGAGCCAGCTGACCGACTCCCGCAGCTCGCGGGCGAACCAGAACCGCTCGTCGGCGACCTGCTGCGGATCCCGCTCGCCGCCGAACATCGCCTCGATCACGCCGTCCGGCACCTGGATGTTCGCGATCGCGAAGAACTGCTTCCAGGCGCCGATCACGTCTCCGGCCAGGTAGTCGGCCATCATCCGCTCGGACGCCGCGAGCAGCTCGTCGCCGTCCTCGACCAGCCGGTCCAGCGGCGGCTCGTGAGCGATCACCGTGCTCACCAGCTCCGGATGAGCCTGCGCCAACGCCAGCACGGTGACCGCTCCGCCGCTCGACCCGAGCGCAATCGCGGGACCCGCGTCGACGTGCCGGATCAGCCGGGCCAGGTCGTCGGCCCGCTGCCCGGGTGTCGACGTACCACCGTCGCGTAGCTTGCTCCGCTTCACGCCCCGCGGGTCCGTGGTCAGCACCGTGTAGTCGCCCGCCAGCAAGTCGGCCAGGGGCGCGAACGAGTCCGCATTCATCGGTGCACCGACCAGGACCACCAACGGCCCGGCCCCGCGCACTTCGTAGTACAACTCCGCCTCAGGAACCACCAATGTCTTGTTCATACCCCCTCCACGAACGACCGAAGGCTGGATGGACAGGCGGGGGCTAATAGACTTTGCGCTCTGAACGCCCCTCCGGAAGATCGCTCGAGGTTTGTTGTGCTCACCATGCAGGATGCGCTGCTCGCGCTGACGAAGTACTGGACCGACCGGGGCTGCATGGTCGTGCAGCCGTTCAACACCGAGGTCGGGGCCGGGACGCTGAACCCGGCGACCATCCTGCGGGTGCTCGGTCCCGAGCCGTGGCGGGTCGCGTACGTCGAGCCGAGTGTCCGGCCCGACGACAGCCGTTACGGCGAGAACCCGAACCGGCTGCAGACGCACACCCAGTTCCAGGTGGTGCTCAAGCCGGACCCGGGCAACCCGCAGGAGCTGTTCCTGTCCAGCCTCGAGGCCCTCGGCGTCGACATCCACGCCCACGACGTCCGGTTCGTCGAGGACAACTGGGCCAACCCGGCGACCGGGTCCTGGGGC
Organism: Kribbella sp. NPDC020701; assembly: GCF_055562215.1. NCBI lineage: Bacteria > Bacillati > Actinomycetota > Actinomycetes > Propionibacteriales > Kribbellaceae > Kribbella > Kribbella sp. NPDC020701. Next base: position 252,814 of record NZ_JBVHFT010000013.1, read on the forward strand.
CTGGGCTGGGAGGTCTGGCTGGACGGCCTGGAGATCACCCAGTTCACCTACTTCCAGCAGGCCGGCGGCATGACGCTGGACCCGGTGTCGGTGGAGATCACCTACGGCATCGAGCGGATCATGATGGCGCTGCAGGGCGTCTCGCACTTCAAGGACATCGCCTACGCCCCGGGGATCTCGTACGGCGAGGCGTTCGGCCAGGCCGAGTACGAGATGAGCCGGTACTACCTGGACGACGCCGACGTCGAGAGTCAGAAGCGCCTGTTCGAGGAGTACGCGAACGAGGCCCGCCGGATGATCGACGACCGCCTCCCGGTGCCCGCGCACATCATGGTGCTGCGCTGCTCGCACGCGTTCAACGTGCTCGACGCCCGCGGCGCCGTGAGTACGACGGAACGCGCCAAGGCCTTCGGCCGGATGCGGACCCTGGCCCGCGAGGTCTCGCGCCTGTGGGCCGAGCGCCGGACCGAGCTCGAGCACCCGCTGGGCATCGCCGAGCTGCCCGCGGCGGCGCCCGAGCCGACCGAGTTCCCGGCGGTCAGCGGGACCCGGCAGCTGACCTTCGAGATCGGCACCGAGGAGATGCCGCCGTCCGAGGTCACCAAGACGGCCGCCGCGGTGCAGACCGCCCTCACCGAGAAGCTGGCCGCGACGCGCCTCGCACACGGTGACATCACGACGTACGCGACGCCGCGCCGGGTGGTCGCGTTCGTCGCCGGCGTGCAGGCCGGCGAGCCGGACGCCGAGCGCGTGGTGCGCGGCCCGCGGAAGTCGGCCGCGTACGACGGCGACGGCAACGTGACGAAGGCCGCCGCCGGGTTCGCCCGCGGTCAGGGTGTCGACGTCAGCGAGCTGCACGACCTGGACGTCGACGGTGTCGAGTACGTCGCGGTGACCAAACCGGACCCGGGTCGCGGGGCCGCCGAGGTGCTGAGCGGCGTACTGAGCGAGATCGTCACCGGGCTGCGGTCGGACAAGAACATGCGCTGGAACGACGCCAAGCTGTCGTTCACCCGGCCGATCCGCTGGCTGGTCGCGCTGCTCGGCGACCAGGTCGTCCCGGTGTCGGTGTCGAGCCTGGCCTCCGGTCGTACGACGCGCGTCCACCGGACGGCAGCGCAGCCGCAGGTCGAGATCGCCGCCGCCGAGGGGTACCTGGACCTGCTCCGGATCCACGGCATCGAGGCCGACCCGGCCAAGCGGCGGGCGCAGATCGTCGAGGCCGCGCAGCGACTGGCCACCGAGGCCGGCGGCACGATCGACGTCGACGGCGAGGCCGCACTGATCGACCAGATCGTGAACCTGGTCGAGGAGCCGACCGCGATCCTCGGCAGCTTCGAGGCCGGCTACCTGGACCTGCCGGGCGAGATCCTCACCACCGTCATGCGCAAGCACCAGCGCTACCTGCCGGTGCGTGACACCGACGGCAAGCTGCAGCCGCATTTCGTTGCCGTGGCCAACGGTTCGGTCGAGGAGGACGTGGTCCGCGGCGGTAACGAGGCGGTGCTGCGGGCACGCTACGAGGACGCGGCGTTCTTCTGGCGGGCCGACCTGGAGACCTCGCTCGAGGACATGAAGAGCGAGCTGGACAAGCTGGCCTTCGAGGAGCGGCTCGGCTCGATGGCGGACCGGGCCGGCCGGATCGGCCGGATCGCGGTCAGCCTGGCGTCGAAGGTCGAGCTCAGTGACGACGAGCTGACCACGCTGACGAGGGCGGCGGAGCTGGCCAAGTTCGACCTCGGGTCGCAGATGGTGGTCGAGCTGACCAGTCTGGCCGGCACGATGGCCCGCGAGTACGCGCGCCGGGCCGGTGAGACGGAGGCGGTCGCGCAGGCGCTGTTCGACATGGAGCTGCCGCGGTCCGCCGGTGACCCGGTCCCGTCGACGACGCCGGGCGCGCTGCTCGCGCTGGCGGATCGGTTCGACCTGCTGGCCGGGCTGTTCGGCATCGGCGCGAAGCCGACCGGTAGTTCCGACCCGTTCGCGTTGCGTCGCGCGGCCGCCGGTGTGGTGGCGATCCTGCGTGAGCACCCGGAGCTGCGGGCGATCACCCTCGACACCGGTCTGCAGGCCGCCGCGGCGGAGATCGGCGCGCAGGGCATCGACGTACCAGCGGACTCGCTCGACGAGGTCGCCGAGTTCACCGTCCGGCGCTACGAGCAGCAGCTGATCGACCGGGGTGACGACCACCTCCAGGTCGCCGCGGTGTTGCCGCTGGCAACGGCTCCGGCGGTCGCGGACGAGACGCTGAAGTCGCTGCAGGAGCTGGTCGGCAACCCCGACTTCGCCGAGCTGGTCGCGGTCCTGCAGCGGGTACGCCGGATCGTCCCGGAGGGGACCGAGCCGTCGTACGACGCGAGCAAGCTGACCGAGCCTGCCGAGGTCGTCCTGCACGAGGCCGTCCAGAAGGTCGGTCAGGCTCCGACCGCGCTGGCCGACTTCGTCAGTGCCGCGTCGGTCCTGGTCGAGCCGGTCACGATGTTCTTCGACGAGATCCTGGTGATGGCCGAGGACCCGGACCTGCGGGCTGCCCGGCTCGGCCTGCTGGCCACGATCAGCGGACTGGCTGCCCCGGTCCTGGACTGGCAGGCACTCGGGACGAGCCTTACGCCGGCAGAGTGAGCAGTCCGGCGAGGCGTTCGCCGATCAGCCGGTAGCCATCGGGCCCTGGATGCACATCATCCGCGTACAGGGCCCGAGCTTCGTCCTCGCTGAGGATCGTGCGACCGTCGATCAGCTGCACAGCCGGGTCGGTCCGGGCGCCCAGCTCCACACACGCCCGTACGTCGTCCAGCGTGAGGCCGACCGCGTTCGGTTTGCCTTCGCGGTTCGGCGCGAGCAGGGGGGTGATCACGACGATCGGGGTCTTGGGATGGCCCGCGCGGACCGTGGAGACGAAGGCCTCGATCTGGCCGGGAAGCGTACGACCGCTGAAGGTCCCGTTGCCGTGGATGTTGACGCCGAGACACAACGAGATCAACCGGGCCGGGAGGTCCCGGATGGTGCGGGCCGCGACCGGATCGAGGTGGCACTCGCCGGCGAACCCGAGGGACACACAGGTCCACCCGTGCTGCCGCGCGACCAGTGCCGGCCAGGTCTCCGACGGGCCGTACGCGCCACCGGCTTGGGTGATCGAGCTGCCGTAGGTGATCCACCGTGGCCCGGCCGGCGCGACCGGCTCGGCAGCACCGTCGAAGGTCAGCTCCCGGATCCCGATCATCCCGGCCTGCGGTAGCCAGATCTCGACCTCGACCGGACGGCCCGGCAGGTCGACGGTCAGCCGTTGCTCACCCTCCAGCACCACACAGCGCTGGTGCAGTTCGCCGTCGACCAGGACGTCGACCGGCGCGATCTTGCTGTAGATGCCGAGCGCTGCCCGGATCTCCAGTCCGACCGAGGTGGCCGCCGTACGCCAGGCTCCGCGCACGCCGGCGGGCGTCGCGGCGCGGTCCCACAGTCGGTGACCCTCGCGGTCCGAATAGCCGGTCCAGTCGGCCAGGTGGAGATCCTGGCCGCGCGGATCGAGCCGCCAGAACGTCGTCCAGCCGTCCGCATCGACCTCCTGGTGCTGGAAGCCGGTCCACAAGGCGTCGCTCATGATCGCCCTCCTCTGATGCCCCGGAGTGAGCGGGCGACGGGTTGTGCGGCGGCGGACGTGAGGCGGGCGACCGCGCGCGCACCGAGACTGGCGTCGACGTGGGCGAGCATGACCGCGGCGGCGGTGTCGGCGTCCCCGGCCGCGATCGCCTCGACCAGCGCCCGGTGTTCGGTGTGGGTGCGGTCCAGGTCCTCCTCGGTCCGGCCGTTCTCGAGAGCAAGCCTGCGGTACCGGTCGGCTTTGTCCCACAGTCCGTCCAGGGTCTGGACGAGCATCTGGTTGTGCGAGGCCGAGTAGATCGCCACGTGGAACCGCCGATGGGTGAGCAGCTCGGCCGTCCCGGGGTCGGTCCGCAGCGGCAGCAGCTCGGCGGCCGTCGACCGGATCTCCGCGAGATCCTCCCGGGTACGCCGTTCCGCCGCGAGGCCGGCCGCCAATGGGTCGAGCGACCGGCGGATCTCGATCAGGTCCCGGGCCTCCTCGGCGGTCAGCCGGGTGACGCGCGCGTCGCGGTGCGCGTCCAGCTCGACGAGTCCTTCGGTCATCAGCCGGCGCAGGGCCTCACGCAGCGGGGTCGTGCTGATCCCGAGCTCTCGGGCCAGCGTCGCCTGCGCGATGACGGCTCCGGGCACGAGGTCGCCGCGCAGGACCTGCTCACGCACCAGTTCGTAGGCGCTCTCGGCCTTGGTCACAGGATCCTCCGCACAGTTATAACAACCGATCGCCCGAGAATACCTTGAGATCATGCCTTGAGACGATATCTGGCCATCTCTTGACGTGAGTCGTTATAACGACTCACACTCCTTGGCATGGCTGATGACTATCGACTGGGCGTACTGGACGGCGACGGCATCGGGCCCGAGATCGTGCCCGCCACGGTTCAGGTGCTCGACGCGGCGCTGGCCGCGACCGGCGCGGCGTCCGTCGAGTGGGTGCCGCTTCCGGTGGGCGCCTCGGCGATCGAGACCCACGGCAGTGCGCTTCCCGACGTCACGGTCGAGACGCTGGACAAGCTCGACGGCTGGCTGCTCGGTCCGCACGACAGCGCGTCGTACCCGGAAGAGCATCGGGCCCAGCTCAACCCGAGCGGGTTCCTGCGCAAGCACTTCGACCTGTTCGCGAACATCCGGCCGGCGAAGGCCTTCGAAGGGACGCCGGCGATGGTCCCAGGGCTCGACCTGGTCGTGGTGCGGGAGAACACCGAGGGCTTCTACGCCGATCGCAGTACCTACCGCGGCACCGGCGAGTTCATGCCGACCAAGGACGTGGCGATCGCGATGGGGATCTTCACCCGTCCGGCGATCGAGCGCGTCGCCCGGCAGGCGTTCGAGCTGGCGCTCGGCCGCCGCCGGCACCTGACGATCGTGCACAAGGCCAACGTGCTGCGGACCACGACCGGCTTCTTCCTGGAGATCTGCCGCGAGATCGCCGCCGACTATCCCGGCGTCGAGGTCGACGACTTCCACATCGACGCGATGACCGTCCACCTGGTCCGGCACGGTGCGGACTTCGACGTCCTGGTGACCGAGAACATGTTCGGCGACATCCTGTCCGACCTGACCGGCGAACTGGCCGGCTCGCTCGGCATCGCGCCGTCGATCAACGCCTCGCACGACCGGGCGATGGCCCAGGCCGCTCACGGCTCGGCGCCGGACATCGCCGGCCGGGGCCTGGCCAACCCGACCGCGATGATCTCCTCCGGCGCGATGCTGCTCGACTGGCTCGGCCTGCAACCGGCCGCCGCCCTGGTCGATCGCGGTCTGCGCGCAACGGTGGCCCAAGGCGTGCGTACGGCGGACCTCGGCGGAACGGCCGGTACGGCGGAGTTCACCGCGGCCGTCGTCGAGTCGATCAACGGCCTGACATGAGCCGTCTCCAGTCGCTGCAGGGGATCGCCCCCGATCACCTGCCCCGGACTCTGCGGATCCTGCTGGAGAACGCGCTCCGGCACGGCACGGCGAGCGACGTACTGCGGAACTGGGAGCCCGGCGCGGTCGGTGAGCTGGAGGTGTACCCGTCCAGGGTGTTCCTGCACGACACGAACGGCGTACCGGTGCTGGCGGACCTGGCCGCGATGCGGGACGCCATGGTTGCGCGCGGCAAGGATCCGGGGCTGGTCGATCCGGTCATCCCGGCCGAGCTGGTCGTCGATCACTCGGTGATCGCGGACGTGTTCGGCCGGCCGGACGCGCTGCGGTTGAACGTGGTCCGCGAGTACGAGCGCAACGCCGAGCGGTACCGCTTCCTGCGCTGGGGACAGCAGACGTTCCGCCAGTTGAAGGTCGTGCCGCCCGGATCCGGGATCATGCATCAGATCAACCTCGAGAATCTGGCCCGGGTGGTCGAGGAGCGCGACGGGTGGGTGTTCCCGGATCTCTGCCTGGGCACGGATTCGCACACCACGATGGTCAACGGACTGGGCGTGCTCGGCTGGGGGATCGGGGGGATCGAGGCCGAGGCGGCCATGCTCGGGCAGTCGGTGTCGATGCTGCTGCCACCGGTGGTCGGTGTCCGGCTGACCGGCGCACTGCCCGTCGGGACGACCGCGACCGACCTGGTCCTCACCATCACCGAGACCCTCCGTACGCACGGAGTGGTCGGCAAGCTGGTCGAGTTCACCGGACCCGCGCTGGCCGACCTGCCCGTCCCCGACCGCGCGACGATCGCCAACATGAGCCCCGAGTTCGGCTCGACCGCTGCCTACTTCCCGATCGACCCGCGCACCCTCGACTACCTCCGCTTCACCGGCCGCCCACCCGAGAAGGTCGCTCTGGTCGAGTCCTACGCGCGAACCCAGGGCCTGTGGCATGACCCGTCGGTAGAGCTGACGTACGACGAGTACGTCGACATCGACCTGGCCACCGTGGTCCCCTCGATCGCGGGACCCCGTCGACCGCAGCAGCGCGTGTCGTTGGCCGCCGCGAAACCGGCGGCCGACGCCGAGCTTCCCTCAGGACCTCGGACAACCGACAGCCCGGGACATGGCGCGGTCGTCGTCGCGGCGATCACCTCCTGCACCAACACGTCGAACCCCGCGGTGATGGTCGCCGCCGGCCTGCTGGCGAAGAACGCCGTCGAGCGCGGCCTGGTCAGCAAGCCGTGGGTGAAGACCACGTTGTCGCCGGGATCGCGGGTGGTGATGGACTACCTCGGCGCCGCCGGGCTCACGCCGTACCTGGAGAAGCTCGGCTTCTACCTGGCCGGGTTCGGCTGCATGACCTGTATCGGGGCGTCCGGTGCGCTGATCGACGACGTCGCCGAGGCCGTTCGCTCAGCGGACCTGACCGTCGCGGCTGTGCTGTCGGGCAACCGGAACTTCGAAGGCCGGATCCAGTCCGACGTCAAGCTGAACTACCTGGCGTCGCCGCCACTGGTGATCGCCTACGCCCTCGCTGGCCGGATCGACATCGACCTGCTCACCGAGCCGCTCAACTCCACCGGCGACCCGGTCTACCTCGCCGATCTCTGGCCGCATCCGGCCGACATCGACGCGGTGATCAGCCAGACGCTGAAGCCGGAACTCTTCGAGCACGCGTACGACGACCTGTTCGCGGGCGACGACCGCTGGCAGCAGCTCGACGCACCCGACGGTGAGACGTTCGCCTGGGGCGACTCGACGTACCTGCAGCAGCCGCAGTTCCTGTCGAAGCCACCCAGTGACCTGATCGGTGCGCGGGCCCTGCTGCGGCTCGGCGACTCGATCACGACCGACCACATCTCACCCGCGGGCGCGATCCCACCGGACAGCGTGGCCGGCAAGTACCTGATCGACCGAGGGGTCGACCGCCGCGACCTGAACACCTATGCGTCCCGCCGGGGCAACCACCTGGTGATGATGCGTGGTGCCTTCGGCAACGTCCGGCTGCGGAACGAGCTTGCCCACGGCATCGAAGGTCCGGTCACCCGCGGACCCGACGGCGCGATCACCTCGATCTACGACGCGGCCGAGGCCTACCGGGCGGCCGGCGTACCGATCGTCGTGGTGGCGGGTAAGGAGTACGGCACCGGTTCGTCGCGGGACTGGGCGGCCAAGGGTCCGGCATTGCTCGGTGTGCGTGCAGTACTCGCGCAGTCGTACGAACGCATCCATCGGTCCAACCTGGTCGGCCTCGGCATCCTGCCGCTGGAGTTCCAGCCCGGAGAAGGCGAGGACCTCACCGGCGAGGAGCCGATCGACATCGAGTTGGGCGACGACGGCTTCGCCACAGCGCGCTCCGCGGGGAAGACCTACCGGCTGCGGATCCGCCTCGACACCCCCCGCGAACACGACTACTACCGGCATGGCGGTGTGCTGCCGTACGTGCTGCACCGCCTCAGCGAAGGGCAGACTCAGTGATCGCCTCGATCAACCCCGCCACCGGCGAGGAACTCGCCACCTTCGACCCTTATGACTCCGATCGCGTCGGCCACCTGGTCACGGCCGCAGTGGTTGCCCAGAGCAACTGGCGGTGGTCGGAGGTCCGGCAGCGCGCCGAGCTGCTGCAGTCCCTGGCTGCGACGCTCCGGGACCGCAAGGCAGAGCTCGCCGCGCTGATCACGAGCGAGATGGGCAAGCCGCTGGCCGAGGCGGCCGCCGAGATCGAGAAGTGCGCGGTCACCTGCGAGTACTACGCGACCAACGCCGAGGGATTCCTCGCCGCGGAACACGTCACGGCGCAGGGCCGGATCGAGGTCGAGCCGCTGGGTGTCGTGCTCGCGGTGATGCCGTGGAACTACCCGTTCTGGCAGTTCTTCCGGTTCGCCGCGCCGGCGCTGGCCGCCGGCAACGGCGGGATCCTGAAGCACGCCAACTCCGTCCCGCGCTGTGCGCTGGCGATCGAGTCTGTGCTGCGCGAGGCCGGAGTGCCGGACGGTCTGGTCGGCGTGGTCCTGGTCGAGAGCGACCAGGTGGCCGGACTGATCGCGGACGACCGGATCGCGGCAGTGACCTTCACGGGATCGACCGAGGTCGGCCGGATCATCGGGGAGCAGGCCGGGCGGGCGCTGAAGAAGCAGGTGCTCGAGCTCGGTGGCTCGGACCCGTTCGTTGTCCTCGCCGATGCCGATCTGGAGGCTGCCGCGACCACCGCGGTGACCGCGCGCTTCCTCAACACCGGCCAGAGCTGCGTCAATGCCAAGCGGTTCATCGTCGAGGAATCCGTTGCCGACGAGTTCGTCACCCGGTTCACCGCGGCGGTCGACCGGTTGGTCCTCGGTGATCCGGTCGACGCCGGCACCACGATCGGGCCGCTGGCCCGGGCCGGTCTCCGTGACACCCTGCACGATCAAGTACGCCGTACCGTCGACGCCGGCGCGACGCTCGTGCGCGGCGGCGAGGTGGCCGACCGGGCCGGCTTCTACTACCAGCCGACCGTGCTCGACCACGTCGTACCCGGGATGGCGGCCTTCGACGAGGAGACGTTCGGGCCGGTCGCGGCGATCACCCGGGTGCGCGACGCCGACGAGGCGCTCCGACTCGCCAACCAGACCGAGTTCGGGCTGGCTGCCTCGCTGTGGACCACGCAGGATCGAGCTCCCGAGCTGATCCGGCGCCTGGATGCCGGCGCGGTGTTCGTGAACGCGATGGTGGCCTCGGATCCGCGGCTGCCGTTCGGCGGGATCAAGCAGTCCGGCTACGGGCGTGAGCTCGGTGTGTATGGCATGCGCGAGTTCATGAACCTCAAGACCGTGCACTCGGCCGACCCGGCGCCCCGGCTGGTGATCCGGCCGGACGAGGTCGAGGTCTTCGACCGTGGCAGCGGCGTACGGACGATTCCGTACGTCGGTGCGTGGAACAACGAGTCGAACAAGATCACCACCGGTACGACGGTCTTCGCGCCCGGCACGCAGATCCCGCTGCACTCGCACAACGTGGAGGAGTCGGTGCTGATCTTCTCCGGCCGGGCGACCGCGGTGATCGACGGGGAGCGGGTCGACCTCGAGGCCGGGGACGCGACCTGGGTGCCGGCCGGGGTGCCGCACCAGTTCATCAACCGCGGCGACGGCGAGCTGACCATCTACTGGGTCTACGGCGGCCGCGCGGTGACCCGGACGATGACGGCCACGGGGGTGACGGTGGCCCACCTGTCGGCCGCGGACCGCGGAGCTGTTGGCGCGTCAGCAAAGTAACCAATATACTGATGTAACAGGTGATGCAATTGAACTAAGGTTACGCTCACCTCAGTCGGAAGGAAGTAGTCAGATGACCGCGGAAGTTGCGGAGCAGTCCGAGATCCACCACTCCCACCGAGACGTCACCGGCGGCTGGCTGCGACCGGCCACCTTCGGCGTGATGGACGGCCTGGTGTCGAACTTCGCCCTCGTCGCCGGTGTGGTTGGCGGCGGTGCGACCGGCAAGGTCGTGATCATGACCGGTTTGGCCGGCCTGGTGGCAGGTGCCTGCTCGATGGCGTCGGGCGAGTTCACCTCGGTCTCGTCGCAGACCGAGCTGATGAAGGCCGAGATCGAGGTCGAGCGGCGCGAGCTGCGGATTCACCCCGAGGAAGAAGAGCGCGAGCTCGCGATGATGTACGAGGCGAAGGGCCTGCGCCCGGAGCTGGCCGCCCAGGTCGCGCGTGAGCTGACCGTGAACGCGGACGTCGCGCTCGACGTGCACGTGCGCGAGGAGCTCGGCGTCGACCCCAACGACCTTCCGTCGCCGTGGCTGGCGGCCGGCTCGTCGTTCGCCGCCTTCGCGATCGGTGCGCTGGTTCCCCTGATCCCGTTCCTCTTCGGCGCCGCGAGTGTGCTGCCGGCGCTGGTGCTGAGCGCGCTCGGCCTGGTCATCACCGGCGGGATCGTCGGCAAGATCACCGCCCGCCCGTTCTGGTACGGCGGTGGCCGCCAACTGCTCCTCGGTGGTCTGTCGGCCGCGGTCACGTTCGCGATCGGCCTGGCAGTGGGGACCGGGTTGTCATGAACCTTCTGGTCACGACCCTGGTGAAGCAGGTGCCGAAGGGTGACCACAGTGGACGTCTCGACGCTGACGGACGGCTCGATCGGGCCGGCGCGGTCGCCGAGATGAACCCGTGGTGCCGCCGGGCCGTGGCTCAGGCCGTCCGGCTGGCGGGGGAGACGGGTGGTCGCAGTACGGCGATCACCATGGGACCGCCCGCGGCTGTCGACGTACTGCGCGAAGCCCTCGCGTGGGGTGTCGACGACGCTCTTCACCTGACGGATGCCGCGCTGGCCGGATCGGACTGTCTCGTCACCGCGCGCGCCCTCGCGTCCACGATCGCGCTGATGGACGACCCGCCGGACCTGATCCTGGTCGGCGCCAGTTCCGTCGACGGCAGTACGGGCGCGGTCGGCGCGATGCTGGCCGAACTCCTCGGCCTGCCCTTCACCGGCCCGGTGTTGTCGCTCGAACCAGAGGCCGGCGACACCCGCCTGCGAACTACCGTCCAGCACGACACCGGCACCGAGTCTGTGGTCGTCGACCTGCCCGCAGTCGTGGCCGTAGCCGAACGCTCGTGCCCGCCGTGCAAGGTGCCGATCGAGTCCTGGCCGCCTGCCGACGGTGTGCGTCGCGTGACCACAGCCGACCTCGCGGCCGGCCAATGGGGTCTACCCGGGAGCCCGACCAAGGTCGCCCAGGTCCACCCCGCACCCCTGACCAGGGACCCGATCATCTTCCGCGGCCGCCCCCAAACCCAAGCGACCCGAGCCATCGCCGAGCTCCTCGCCCGCGGTTGCTTCGAGCCGCCCGCAGTTCAGTCGGCCGAGGCGGTGCCCACCCCGCCGGCTACCGGCCCCGAGGTCGTCGCCCTGATCGGTCCAGGGCCGGTGGCAGGCATCCATGCCCTGTTGGGAGCCGCCGCCACGCTCGCGACCGAGATCGGCGGCACGGTCACCGCAGTAAGAACAGTCAACAGCGATGACGACCTCGCGCGCTGGGGAGCCGACCGCATCGTGACGCTCAGCGGCGACGAGCCGCGGCCGACCGCGGCTGCGCTCGCCACCTGGGTGGCCGAACGCTCGCCGTGGGCTGTCCTCGGAGCAGCCTTGCCCTGGGACCGCGAAGTTCTTGCGCGCCTGGCGGTGGCATCCGGTGCCGGTCTGATGTCCGACCTGGTCAGCCTCAGTGTGAGACCGGGTACGACGCCACGCCTGGCCGGACTGAAGCCGTCCGGCGGCGGCACTCTCGCAGAGATCATCAGTCACGGCTCTCCCCAGATCGCGACCTTGCGGACCGGCCTGCTCCCACTCCGCACACCACGGGACGACCGGTCGCTCGACGAGGACGTGCTGTCCGTGGCCGCGGATACCGCGATCAGCCGGGCGGAACGCCGTACCGGCAACGAAGGTGATGCGCTGGACCGGGCCGAGGTAGTGATCGGCGTCGGTCGTGGGGTGCCGCCGGAGAAGTATGCCGAACTGGAGCCGATGCGCGTCCTCCTCGGAGCCGAGCTGGCCGCTACCCGCAAGGTGACGGACGAGGGCTGGCTGCCGCACGGCCGGCAGATCGGCATCACTGGTCGCAGCGTCGCACCGCGGATGTACTTCGCGGTCGGGCTGTCCGGCAACCTGAACCACCTGGCCGGCGCGAGCCGGGCCGGGACCGTGCTGGCGATCAACACCGACCCGGCGGCCGAGGTCTTCGCGCACTGCGATGTCGGCCTCGTCGCGGACTGGCAGGAGGTGATGCCGTACCTCGTCGATGGGCTGCGCAGTCGTGTCAGCGGATAACCTGTCCGCCATGGCGACCCGACGGACCAAGACCAAGACCCAGGAGAGCTGGCTGCTGCTCATCTACAAGGTGCCCAGCGAGTCCTCCCGGGCCCGGGTGGCGGTGTGGCGGGAGCTCAAGCGCCTCGGCGGGTTCTACGTGCAGCAGGCCGTGTGCGTGCTACCGGATCGCGCGGAGTTGCGCGCCGGCATGGAGAAGGTGCGGGAGCGGGTCACCGAGCTCGGTGGCTCCAGCGTCTTCCTCACGCTGACCGATGTCGACGACGACGCCCGGGAGCAGTTCGTGGAGGGCTTCCGCGGCCAGTCCGCGAAGGAGTACGCCGAGATCGTCGAGGAGTGCGACACCAAGTTCGTCAAGGAGATCGAGTTCGAGCGGTTCCGGGAGAACTACACCTTCGAGGAGGCCGAGGAGATCCGCCAGGACCTGGAGAAGCTCCGCCGCTGGCTCGCCAAGGTGGAGGACCGGGACTGGATGGATGCCGATGGCAAGGACCTGGCCCGGACCAAGGTGGCCGACTGTGAACGGCTGCTGGAGGAGTTCGAGGCGGACGTCTACGAACGCACCGAGGGCACGGTCTGACAGCTGGGCCGGGCGCTCCGGGTGTCAGTGGCCGGCCTAGGCGCTCTCGGTCCGGGTGGCGCGATTGCGGCGGCGCTTCGCGGCCGGCAGGTTCAGTGCCATCTCGTCGGCGCGGGAGAAGCCCATCAGCTCTTCCCGCAACTGGTTCATCCGGTCGGTCGTCTCCAGCGAGCGGTCCTGGTTCCGCGCCGCCACCGCGATCACCAGAGCCTCGAGCAGGATCAGCACGGTCGCCTGGCTGGTGAACGTCCCCGGACGGCTCGTCGGGGCCGACAGCACCGCGTCGACCTGGTCGCGCAGAGCCTCGCCGAGAGTGTCGGTGATCAGCACCGCGCGGGCGCCGACCTCGGCGCAGAGGTCGAGGATGACGCGGGTCTCCACGATGATCCGGTTGTGGGCGATCACGATCACCACGTCCTCCGGACCGAGCATCAGCAGCCGGTCGGCCAGTTGGTAGCCGGTGCTGGACGCGGTGCGGGCCCGGCGTCCGATCCGGTTCAGGTGGGTCGCGGTGTACGACGAGATCCCGTCCAGGCCGGCGAAGCCGCAGATGACCGTCTCCCGGGCCTGGTCGATCAGCTCGACCGCGTGCTCGAAGGCCTGGGGGTCGATGGACCGTTCGGCCTGCTGGAGCCGCTCGATGTGATCGCGCAGGGTCGCGGTGAGGATGCCCTCGGCGCCGTCCTCGAACGACGCGAGGCTGTTGCTGAGCCGGTTCGCCGGGCTGAGCAGCGCCTGCAGCTCACCCTGTAGCGAACGCTTCAGACCCGGCAGGCCGTCGAAGCCCAGTGCCTTGGCGGTGCGGACCACGCTGGCGTCGCTGGTGCCGGTGGCCTTGCCGAGCTCCTCGGCGGAGGAGAACGCGGCCTCCTGGGGATGCGCCGACAGGTACTCGGCGATCTTCCGCTCGGTCGCGGTCAGCGAGTCGATCCGGCTCGCCACCCGCTCCGGCAGGGTGGGTGCCTTGGTCTTGGTCACGTCGGCTCCTCCGGCTCGCAGTCGTACCTACCAGTACGCAGATCATGTCATCCGGTCCGCTTTGTCACCGCCAGGTAAACGATGCCGCGACCCGTTGACAGGGATTGTAGCAATCACTACCGTCATACGAATATTCGTAGTGAACACAACGAACGGTGCGAGTCCAGTATCCGTCCACTCCCTGGAGCGACTTCCGTGTCCCAGCTTCCGACCATCGAGATCTCCGGCGCCGACGCCCGCGATCGCGGCCGCCAGTACGGCGAGGCCGCGCGGGAACTGATCGAGCGCTCACTGGCGTTCTACGCCGAGTCCGTGCCCCGCGCCACCGGACTGGCCTGGACGGAGGTGCTGGAGCGCGCGCCGCACTGGGTTCCCGTGATCGAGCCGCACGCCCCCGAACTGCTGGACGAGGTCCGCGGCATCGCGGAGGGATCCGGTCGTACCTTCGCCGAGATCCTCGCGCTGAATAGCCGCGGCGAGCTGACCCGGGGCAACCCGTTCGCCGACGACGACGCCGAATCCGGTCCGGCCGGACAGCGTGACGACGGTTGCACCTCGTTCGCGCTGCTGCCGCAGAGCAACCCGCTCGGCCACGTCTGGTCCGGACAGAACTGGGACCTGTGGGCCGGGGTGGCCGACACCATCGTCCTGCTGCGGGTCTCCCAGCCGGGCAAGCCGACGGTGATCGGCCACGTCGAGGCGGGCCAGCTCGCCCGGCACGGCGCGAACTCGGCGGGTCTGTCCCTGAACGCGAACGGACTGGGCGCCGGCTTCGGCCGCGGACTCGCCGTCCCCGGCACGTTCGTACGCCGGATGGTCCTGGAGAGCTGGGATATGTACGACGCCCTGCAAGTCGTCTTCGGAGCCCGCCAGAACCTGTCGAGCAACCTGCTTCTCACCCACCGCGACGGTTTCGCCATCGACGTCGAGACCACGCCCGGACGGCACGGCTGGATGTACCCGACCGACGGACTGCTGGTCCACGGCAATCACTTCCAGGCGTTCGTCCCGCCCCAGATCAACGACACCTACCGGCCGTTCTCGGTGGATTCGCTCTACCGGGTGCCGCGCGTCGAGGAGGGCCTGCGTCAGGTCCGCCGCGACGGCACCACCGAGAAGGCGGTCGAGACCATCGTGCAGACCACGATGAGCGACCACTTCAGTCATCCCAACGCCGTCTGCCAGCACGTCGATCCGCGCCGGCACGAGCTCAACCGCTACGCCACGATCGTGTCCAGCCTGGTCGATCTGACCACTGGCATCTATCGGCTGACTCCCGGCCTGCCCTGCAGCAACAGCTACCAGCAGGCGCCCTGGAACCTCTACGACGGCCCCGGTCTTTCCGACCGCCCGGACGTCGACGACCCGGCGCTGTCCCTCGCCGTGGCCGGCTGAATCCCACCCCTGCAAGGCATTGTCGACATCAGGAGCGAATGCCATGTCCCACCGAATCTCGAGGTTGCGGCGTATCGCCGTCGCCGTTACCCTGACCGCCGCCGCGGTCGCCCTGTCCGGCTGCGGCGGCTCCGCCTCCTCGCCCTCCACCGGTGCGGCTCCGAACGCCGACCGTGCGGCCGCCGCCCAAGGCGTCAGCCCGGACGTCAACCTGGACCAGTGCGGTAAAGACAGCCGCACGGTCAAGCACGACCTCGGCACCACCACGGTCACCGGCACCCCGACCAGGGTGGTGGCGCTGGAGTACTCGTTCGTCGACGCGCTCGTCGCGGTCGGGATGTCGCCGGTCGGTGTGGCCGACGACGACCAGCCGAAGCGGATCATTCCGGCGCTGCGCGACAAGGTCGGCGAGTACAAGTCGGTCGGCCTGCGGGCGACGCCGAACATCCAGGTGATCACCGCACTCAAGCCGGACCTGATCGTGGCCGACAGCGGCCGGCACAAGGCGATCTACGCGCAGCTGTCGAAGATCGCGCCGACGATCGCGTACCCGAGCCTGAACGGCAACTACCAGCAAGTGCTGGACAGCGAGATGTCCACCGCCATCGCGCTGAACAAGTGCGACCAGATGAAGACCCGGCTGGCCGAGCACGCCACGATGATGGCCGATCTGAAAGCCAAGGCACCCGCTGACGAGAACCGCAAGGCGCTCTTCGTCCGTGCGTCGGAGAAGGGCTTCACCGGGTTCCCGCCGAAGGCCTACACGCCGGGCGTCCTGTCCGCCATCGGCATCAACTCGGCGCTGCCGGACAGCTCGAGCGACGCCTCGGTCTCGCTCACCCTCGAGACGCTCGTCGCCACCAAGCCGGACGTGATGTTCATTGCCCCCAACGAGGGTCCGACCCTGCGGGACCAGTGGCAGAAGAGTCCGTTGTGGAAAGAGGTTCCGGCCGTGAAGAACAACGCGAGCTACGACGTCGACCCGAACGAATGGTCCCGGTCGCGCGGCCTGATCGCCTCCGAGGTGGTCGCCCAGGAAGCCGTCAAGCTGCTCTACGGGAAGTGACATGACAGTGCTTTTGGCCTCGCCTCCGGCTCGGCGGGTCATGGGGCTTTACTCCCGGCCTTCCCTCGTCGCTCCAGTCGCTTCGCTCCCTGCGCTCCTCAGTCCAGGCCGGGAGGCCCCATGACCCTGTCCGTGGGCACTGCGCCCAAACCTACTGAGGACGCGGCCCACAAGCGTCCGAAGATCGTCACCAACAAGCAGCGCGTCACCTGGGTGTCGCTGGTGCTGCTGGTGCTGGTCGTCGCGGGGATCGTGTGGGGCCTGTCGATCGGCAGTCAGCACATCTCGTTGTCGCGGCTGCCCGGTGCGATCTTCAAGGCGGACGAGCCGGATGAGTTGATCCTGCAGTCCATCCGGATGCCGCGGGTGGTGCTGGCGCTCTGCGTCGGCGCCGCCCTGGCGGTAGCCGGCGCACTGATGCAGGCCGTCGCGGCCAACCCGCTGGCGGCACCGGAGATCATGGGTGTCAACGCCGGCGCGGTGTTTGTCGTCGTACTCGCGATCACGATCGTGCCGTCGCTGTCGGGTGCGCCGACGATCCTGCTGTCGTTCGGCGGCGCGGCCGCGGCGGGTGTCTCGGTAATGCTGCTGGCGGGTTCTGGGCGAGGCCGGGTCAGTCCGGTGCGACTGGCGCTGGCCGGTGTGACCGCGAGCAGCCTGCTGATCTCGCTGACCCAGGTGCTGATCATCTTCGACGAGAACTCCACCGACAGCGTGTTGTTCTGGCTGGTCGGCGGTGTGAACTTCGCCGGCTGGCAGGACGTGCGCAACCTGCTGCCCTGGTTGGTGCTGGGTCTCCTCGGTGCGTTCGCGATGGCGCGCCCGCTGAACCTGCTGGCGCTGGGTGACGACATGGCTCGCGGTCTCGGCCAGAACGTCGAGCGGACGCGGATGCTGGGTTCGGCGCTGGTGATCGTGCTGTGCGGTGCGGCGGTGTCGGTGGCCGGTCCGGTCGCCTTCATCGGCCTGATCGTGCCGCACATCATGCGGCGCGTGGTCGGTTCCAGCTACACAGTGTTGTTGCCGTTGTGTGCGGTGGGCGGCGGTGTGCTGGTGCTGTACGCCGACATCGTGTCGCGCTACGTCAAGCCGCCGTTCGAAGTCCCCGCCGGTGTGGTCACGGCCCTGATCGGTGCACCGATCTTCGTCTACCTGGCTCGTCGACAGAAGGTGACCTCATGACCAGCACGACGATCGTCGCGCAGCACGTACGGCGTACGTCGCTGGCCAAACGGCATCCCGCCGTACTGATGGGATCGCTCGGTGTCCTGGCGCTTGTACTGAGCGTATACAGCCTGAAAATCGGGGCGACCGAG